>DASWRI010000063.1:0-53811 GCA_036403235.1 Pyrinomonadaceae bacterium
TACTCCTGATTCTCCCCAGTGAGCGTAAACCTGATTGCCGTTGACAGAGCTTAATGACCACCAATCACTTGATGATGGTCGGTAAATGGCCATATCTGTTTTTCCGTCTCCGTCGTAATCTGATGGAACGGGAATATCGCCCGATACAGCAAATATCTGTTGTGTGACTTGTCCGTCTGAACTGCGCTGGATATACCATTTATTCTCGGACGGACGAAATACCGATATGTCTGCCTTTCCGTCTCCGTCATAGTCAAATAAAGTTTTAGCAGGAACAGAAGCTCCTCCTTTATAACGCACCATCGAAAAGTAGTTGCTGGCCGGAGACCCCGATGATGATGACCAGCCGCCGACCAGAATTTTCCCATCCGGTTGAATGAGCAGTTTTAGTCCATAATTTGGGCCGCTGCCAACGTTTGTGGTGACAATGCCGCCGGTGCCGAAACCGGGGTCGAGCGAACCGTTCGTGTTATATCTGACCAGAGAAAAACTGGCGCCGCCGTTGACGGAAATATTAGCAACGATTTTTCCGTCCGGCTGAACGGCAACAGAAAAAGCCTCACCCGAGGGCGGTGTGGCAGAGATGTTAAATGAATTATCAACGGTACCATCCGCATTGAGACGAGTCGCAAAGATTTTGCTCTGGTAGTGTCCCGCCATGACGATTTTTCCGTCAGGCTGTGTCGCAACCCCGTTCAAACGCGCACTTACAAAGTCTCCTCCTTGGGAATATCCCCAGGCTGTAGTGCCGTTATTATTGTATTTGGCAGCTATTATAAAGCCGCTGAATTGCAAAGAGATGTTGCCGGCAACGGCCATCGAACCGTCCGGTAGAAGTGTTAAATCCCGCCATCGTCCGCTCCCGCCGACCAGTAAACCGTTCGTGCCGAAAGTCGTATCACGCGAGCCGTCCGCGTTTAACCTGCCTAAAAGTGTGCTGAATGTTAGCTGTGTGGGGCTGACATCTCCGGCAAAGACAATTTTTCCGTCATTCGCTATTTTAAGCGAAAATATTTCATCGTCAGTACCGGAATTGATAATAACTTTGCCGTCGCCGTCAAATGAAGTGTCGAGCGAGCCGTTCGCATTGAATCTGATAATGCCGATATCGATACCGCCATTATAAAGAGGTCCGCCGACAACGATTTTCCCATCCGGCTGAAGCGCTACTGAAGTGCCTGCTTCCCGACTATATCCGAAGGTTACGGCAGTCCATCCGTTGTTGCCGAAATTGGAGTCTAAACTTCCATCGGCATTGTATCTGGTAACAATAAAACCCAAATTTCCCGGACTATTAAAATAACCGCCGGCCATGACGATTTTTCCGTCCGGTTGAAGAGCCATCCCGTAACCGTAGGTCGTTTGTGACCCGTCCGGACTCGAAACCGCCTTGCCTCCGTTGCCGAAAGTCAGATCAAGGTCTGAAGGAGCGGCTGAGACGTTCAAACTAATGCCGGTAACACACAGCATCAAACCAAGCAAATACCTGATTCTATGTAATTTATTCCATAGTAATGATTCGCCCGACGCATCCAAAGCGTTCGTTGTATTTCGCATCTAAATTCTCCTACGAGCAGCTTAAAATATTTTCGAGTTTACTGTTAAAACTTAAAATTTGTTAAAGGGATTGCTTTAGTATAATCATTTATAACTCTAAAAGAAAGATTTTCCCCTTATTAATTATTAAATATTGAGACGTGCTATCAGTCTCAATAAAGGCGGTTTTGGAGACGCTTCATTCTTTATTTCATTTATATGACACAATTTAGAGATTTATTCTAAGTAATTTACAAGTTTGGCACTCAGCAGGCACTCAAACAAGAAAAGGGCAATCATATAAATTGCCCTTTTCTTATTGAATATAATGGTGATCCGAGAAGGACTCGAACCTTCGACCCAATGGTTAAAAGCCATTTGCTCTACCGACTGAGCTATCGGACCACTTTTTGGTCGGAATGATGTGCTCATCCTGACCGAAACTTTGATTTTACATATTGAGGCGAAAGTTGGCAAGCACGGCGCAAAAAATACTGTGCCGGAGATTTTTTAACTCTTAAACCAGCCTTCCATTACCGAGTCCTCCAAAATAATCGTCTGGTCGCGCTCGGGCCCGGTCGAGATGAGACCGATTTCGACGCCGATTGAGTTTGAAAGAAATTCGACATATTTTCGGGCATTTTCCGGTAAATCTTCGATTTTGGTAATGCCGAGCGTTTCCGTCTTCCAGCCTTCGAGCGTTTCGTAAATCGGTTTTATCTGCTGCAAATCGTTGGCGACGGCCGGAAACGTATCGACTTTGTCGCCCTTGATTTCGTATCCGACGCAAACTTTTATTTCGTCGAGCGCGTCGAGCACGTCGAGTTTTGTTAGTGCCACCGAATCGAAACCGTTCAGCTCGGCCGCGTATTTGGTCGCAACCGCATCGAACCAGCCACAGCGGCGCGGGCGTTTTGTGACCGAGCCGTATTCGTTGCCGCGTTTTCTAATCAAATTGGCGATGTCTTCCTCTTCGTCGAGCATTTCGGTTGGAAATGGGCCTTCGCCGACGCGCGTCGCGTATGTTCTGACGATTCCGAGAACGCCCGTGATGTGATGCGGCGGGATTCCCGCGCCGACCGAAGCGCCGCCGGCCGTCGGGTTCGAAGAAGTGACATACGGATAAGTTCCGTGGTCGACGTCGAGCAAGGTGGCCTGCGCGCCCTCGAGCAGAATTTTTTTATTTTCTTTACGCGCCTCGGACAAAAAATGCGAGGTTTCCGCGACAAACGGGCGAAGCCTTTCGATGAGCGGCTCGATTTCGTTGTAAATTTCGTCGGCGTAAAGCGGCGGCTGACCGTAGAGAACGATGATGCGGTTGGCTTCTTCGAGATTTCTTTCAATCCGCATCCGCAGAACTTCGGGCGAGAGCGCGTCCGAGACGCGAATGCCGCGGCGTCCGGCTTTGTCTTCGTAAGCCGGGCCGATTCCGCGCAGGGTCGTGCCGATTTTCTCATTGCCGAGACGCTCTTCCGAGGTATGGTCGAGCGCGCGGTGATAAGGCATAATCAGATGCGCGCGGCTCGAAACTTTCAGGCGTTCGGGCGTGACGGAAATTCCCTGCTCTTTCATCTGGTCGACTTCCTCGAAAAACGCTTTCGGGTCGATGACCATTCCGTTTCCGAGTACGCAAATTTTATCTTCGTGAATAATTCCCGACGGCAAAAGCCTCAAAACAAACGCCTTTTCGCCGACATAGACGGAGTGCCCGGCGTTATGACCGCCCTGATAGCGCGCGACAATATCAAACCGGTCGGCCAGCAAATCGACAACTTTTCCTTTTCCTTCGTCGCCCCACTGAGCGCCGATAATAACGATAATCATAAATTAGTGGTTAGTGGTCAGTGAATATGTCATTTTTCACTTTACATTTTTTTCCAATCTTCTTTCAGCATTGCGTAAATTGCCCAATCGCCGAAACGGTTGTCGAAAAACTCGACCTGGCGATGAATGCCTTCGAGCTTGAAACCGAGTCTTTCGGGAATCGCGCGGCTTTTTACGTTTTCGACATTACAGTTTATTTGAATCCGGTTCAAATTCATTTCGTCGAAAAGATAATCAATCAAAATCCGGCAGCAGCGCGTCATCAAGCCCCGTCCCTGCGCTTCTTTTGCCAGCCAGTAGCCGACGTGCGCCGATTTATTGGTCATATCGAGCTGATGAAAACCGAGCGCGCCGACAAATTTCCCGTCGAAAACTACGTTCATCCCGAAAGTTCCGTTTTCGGCAAATTCTTTTAACGTCCGATTGATATATTCGCGGGCCGTTTCGACTGAATAATCGGCGGTCGCCCAGGGCACCCAGCGCTGCAGCTGTTCCAGATTTTCGCGCACGACCGCCGTAATGTCTTCGGCGTGCTGCGGCTGCGGCAAAACCAGCTTCAAATTTTTATCAACCTGATAACTGAACATTTTTTCAACTGAAAACTGAAAGCCGAAAATTGAGAGCTGATTTTTACTTTTCAGCTTTCAGTTTTCAGTTCCCGGTTATTTTGTCATTTGATAAAGCTGCACGTATTTGCGCGCCGCGTTTTGCCACGAATTGTCTTCGGTCATGCCGTTTTGCTGAAGACGTCGCCACGCGTCCTTGTCGGCGTATGCAAAAAGCGCTTCGTAGATTTTTTCCAGAAACTTATCGGCGCGAAACTCGGCGAACTTAAAGCCGTTGCCGGAGCCGCTCGTCATATCGAAATTCTCGACCGTGTCGTCAAGCCCGCCGACGGCGCGGACAATCGGAATCGTCCCGTAGCGCAATGAATACATTTGATTCAAGCCGCACGGCTCAAAGCGCGAAGGCATCAGAAACATATCCGCGCCCGCTTCAATCAGGTGCGCGAGCGATTCGTTGTAGCCTTTGAAAACGCCGACCTGTTGCGGCGCGTAGTCGCGCAGCTTTTGCAGAAAATCCTCGTAGATTTTTTCGCCCGAGCCGAGCGCGACGAAATACGCGCCGGTCGCAAGGATTTCGCCCGCAACCTGCTGAATCAATTCAAAGCCTTTCTGCGACGTGAGGCGCGTCACCGACGAGAAAACCGGCTTTTCGAGATTTTCCGGCAGAGAAAACTTACGCAGAAGCGCGCGTTTATTTTCCAATTTCCCGCTCAAATCCTGCGCGCTGAAATGCGCGGGCAATTCCGCGTCGGTTTCGGGATTCCAGACATCGTAATCGACGCCGTTGGTGATTCCGACGAGGCGATTTGCGCGCTGCCTAAGAAGCCAGTCGAGGCCGTAACCGTTTTCCGGCATCTGGATTTCGTAGGAATAACGGCGCGAAACGGTCGAGAGCATATCCGAGGTTTCGAGTCCGGCCTTCATCGCCGAGGCCGCGCCGTTCGATAAAAACGCGTTTCGCTCCCATTCCGCGCCGAAGCCGAGCTTCCACAGCTCGTGCTCGCCGAAAACGCCCTGATAAGCCATGTTGTGAATCGAAAAAACCGTCCGCGTTTTCGCCCAGAAATTGTCTCGCCTGCGCCGCGCCGCGATTTCGACCGCGGCAAAACCGCAGTGCCAGTCGTTGAGATGAACGATGTCGAGCGGCTCGCCGATTTTCTGCAAAAGCGTCAGCGCGGCGTGATTAAAAAACGCGAAACGCTCGTAATCTTCGCGAAAACCGTAAATCGAATCGCGGTAGAAATATTCGGGCGCGTCAATCAGAAACGTCGGCGAGCCGTTCGCTTCCGAGTAAAAAGCCTTCGCCTGCACATTTCGCCCGCGCCAGTGAATCCACAAATCGTCAAAGGCGACGTGCCACAGATGCTCGCCCTTTATCGTCGAAGAATGAAGCGGCGTCACCAAAACCGAACCGACGCCGATTTGCTTTAACGCCTTCGGCAACGCGCCCGCGACATCGCCCAGCCCGCCCGTCTTCGAATATGGAACCGCCTCCGCTGATAAAACCGCAACGCGCAAAATAGTTTCGCCCCTTCTTAAATCAAAAATGTTTTCGACCGTTGTAGATTTTAACAAGACCGCGACGGCTTCGTCTATTTTGATATTTAATTTAAGCCTTTTCGCAACAGCCGCGCGCAAATGTATTTTATTGACTTAGCCCTCGAAACAAAGTAAAAATTAAGACGAATAATTCTTAAACCAATCGATTTTTAGTGCTAAACTCAGAGCCGATGATCGAAGCGCCCAAAGTATTTATTTCATATTCACACGATTCTCCGACTCATAAACAATGGGTGGCCGATTTGGCGACGCGTCTTCGCGAAGCCGGTGTCGATGTGCAGCTCGACCAGTGGGATTTGAGATACGGGCACGACGTGACGCGATTTATGGAAGACGGGCTGGCCAAATCTTCCAGGGTGCTGGTCGTCTGCACCGACAATTACATACGCAAAGCGGATGAAGGCGAGAGCAGCGGCGTCGGGTATGAACGTTTGATTATTACTTCGGAACTGGTTATCGACCTGGGAACGGACAAATTTATTCCGATAGTCCGCAATGTCAGCGGCAAAAGAAAAGCGCCCCGGTTTCTTGTCACGCGTTTATCAATTGACTTTAGCAATGACGCCGATTTCGAGAAAAATTATGAAGAGTTGCTCCGGGAGCTGCACGGCACACCGGCTTTGATAAAGCCGCCGCTCGGCCCAAATCCCTTTGAACCTGCTGTCGGAACAAGTGAACCTGTTTTAGAGCAGCCGCCTCAAAATAATGTTACGCCGGAAAACTCGGCCGAGAACCCGCCGGTTTTACTAGGCTCTCAGGCAGGTGAACAGTCTTCCCTGCCTGTCACAGCTGACCGTATCGATTTATTTGACCGGCTTAAATTTCGTTACGAAAATGGATTGAAATATTACGAAATGGGCGATTTCAAAGATGCCCTGAGAAACTTCGAAGTGGTAAAAAAAGACACCCCCGATTATAAAGACATTGATGATTTAATCAAAAAATCAATTAATAAAAACAGGATTAAAAAGATAAAAATTTGGGCGTCCCCGTTAATTGTAACAATCGCCAGCGCCGCTCTCGTAACTTTTGTATTTGGATTTCTGCCCGTTTACTTCAATATCGAAAACAAAGGCTTGACTCAACTTTTTATTTTTTTGATGTCACCAATATTTTTTAGCATTATTAACGGGAAGTTTCTTTTCAAATTAGACATTAAAGGCACTGAAATAAGCGACGGCGCGGGATGTTTTTTGATAGCATTTCTTCCTCCGGCGATTTTAATTACCGCTCAATCCCTGGCTTTTGTTTCGTTTCCCGAATATTCCTTTGTCGGAAGATACGGCGTTGGGTATTTCCTTTTACTATATTTATATTATTTAATTCTTTGCGGATGGGCGCTTATCCCCACAGCTTCATATATGATTGACGAAGATAGAAGAAAAAATAGGTTCTAAAAATTTGCAAAATAAATAAAATAAGTGTAACTTTCCTTTCATTAACAGTTGAAAAATTCGTGTTTCGCCCGTGTTTGTTGCCCTTTAGAGAAAATCTAAGGCTTAAAACAGCACTTCAAAACGCGAAATCCGTGGTTCAAAAAGCCGAATCTAAACATGGATAAGGCAGATATGAATTCATATTTGGCAAATCTACATTCATTTTCAGCAAATCTTATGTTTCAATTTCCCAAATCCGCATTCATATTTGGCAAATCCGTGTTTCGATAAAGCAAATTCGTATTTAGATAAGTCCGATTGAGATTCATATCTGGTAAATCTAAATTTACATTTCACCGATTCGTGTTTTAATCGGGCCAATCTAAATTTTTATCATCCCAAACTAAATTTCGATTCGCCAAATCCCAATTTAGTTTCAACCAGTAGCCCAATACAGGAGGTAACTATTATGGCAAAATTTCCGCAGGACGAAACATCGACGATTAGGTTGGCAGAGCTTGTCGCCAACGGTATGAAAAGCAATGGAGCGACTTTCCCGAATCCGGCGGTTGACCCGGCTTTGATGCTGACGGATTTAGCGGCTTACCGCGCAAAATTGAGCGATATTCAGGCTTCGGAGGCGGCGACGAGATTGAAGGTTCAGGAGAAAAACGAGATTTACGGGCGCATCCGCGAGGCGGCGCGGGATAATGTCGATTACGCCGAGATTGTCGCTAAAGGCGATGCGGCGATTCTGGAGTTAATCAATTGGGGAAATCGGGCGGACGCGCAGCGTCTTCAGTCGCCGGGGCAGACGCGCGTGCTTGAAATAATCGGGCAGGGCGACGGATGGGTGCGACTCGATTGGAAAGAGCCGATTGACGGCGGCGATATTGCTTCCTACAAAATCCAGCGAAGCGAGGACGGCGCGAAGTTTTCGGATGTCGGAACGGCGATTGGTTCGGAGGCCGCCTTGTTCGAACAGCCGACCGGAAAAAAATTATTTTACCGCGTCGCGGCCATCAACCGCGCGGGCGAAGGCTTGCCGAGCAATACGGTGAGCCTTAGTTTGTAATTTCAAATTACGAATTGGAAGAAAAAAAGACGAATTGTGAAGTTGAATAAATCAACTCCGCAATTCGTCTTTCGTAATTCGTAATTGAATTAGCTTTGCATCGAAGCCAGAAATTCCGAGTTCTGCTTGGTTTTGCTCAAGCGTTCGAGCACAACTTCCATCTGTTCGACGGGCGACAAGGGATTCAGAACGCGGCGCATCACCCAGATTCGATTTAAATCTTCCTTGTTGATGAGCAGCTCTTCCTTACGCGTTCCCGAGCGTTGAAGGTCGATGGCCGGGAAAAGACGTTTGTCGGAAAGACGCCGGTCGAGATGAATTTCCGAGTTGCCGGTTCCCTTGAATTCTTCAAAGATAACGTCGTCCATACGCGAGCCCGTATCAATCAAAGCGGTCGCGATGATTGTCAGAGAGCCGCCTTCTTCGATGTTGCGCGCCGCGCCGAAAAAGCGTTTCGGGCGCTGGAGCGCGTTCGAATCGATACCGCCCGAAAGAATTTTGCCCGACGGCGGAACGACGGCGTTATGAGCGCGTGCGAGACGCGTGATGGAATCGAGCAGAATTACGACGTCGCGTTTATGTTCGACCAGCCGTTTCGCTTTTTCGATGACCATATCAGCCACCTGCACGTGACGCGTCGGCGGCTCGTCGAAGGTTGAAGAGATGACTTCGCCCCTGACCGAGCGCTGCATGTCCGTAACTTCTTCCGGTCGCTCGTCTATTAAAAGAACAATCAGCGTCACTTCCGGATGATTTTCGGTAATCGAGTTGGCGATGGTCTGGAGAAGCATCGTTTTGCCCGTGCGCGGCGGCGCGACGATTAGAGCGCGCTGGCCTTTGCCGATGGGCGTCACGAGGTCGATGACGCGTGCCGAGATATTATCAAGCTGGCCGGTCTCCATCTTGAGCTGTTCGTCCGGATAAAGCGGCGTTAAATTATCAAAAAATACTTTCTCGCGCGAGTGTTCGGGCGCTTCAAAGTTGATTGCCTCGACCTTGATGAGCGCAAAATACCGTTCGCCTTCTTTTGGCGGGCGAATCTGTCCGCTGATGGTGTCGCCGGTGCGCAAATCGAATTTGCGAATCTGTGACGGCGAAACGTAAATATCGTCGGGGCCGGGCAGATAATTGTATTCGGGCGCGCGCAGAAATCCGAAGCCGTCGGGCAGCGTTTCGAGCACGCCTTCCGAGAAAATCAAGCCGCTTTTTTCGGTCTGCGCGGCGAGAACTTTAAAGATAAGCTCCTGCTTGCGCATTCCCGAAGCGCCCTCGACTCCCATTTCCTTCGCGATATGCGTCAGTTCCGAGATGGACATATCCTTGAGCTCGGCCAAATCCAATGTATCGGCCGCCTGCTCGGGTAATTTTCCTCTTTCTTTTTGTTTATTCTGAGTCGGTTGCTGTGGCTGCTGTTGGGGCTGCTCGGTAGTTTCCGCCGGTTGACTGGTCGTCTGATTCGCCTCTTTCGTCTCCGTCTCCGCAGTCGAATCTCCGCCGCTGCTGAAACCGTTTTCCTCAGATTTGTTATTCTTTATAACCTTTGTTCTAGTTGTCTTGGTTGCCATGTTTTTTAACCGTTTGTTCTAGGGGATAAATTTGCAGTTTTCAAGAGTTTAAATTTAATAGATTATTGTCTTGCTTATAATAAGCCAGCAAAATTGATAAAAAAGCCAAACCCTGTAGAAAATTTTATGGAAAGTTCTGCGTGATGCTCCTGAAAATTAAGCCTTTCAGCTTTCTCAAAAACCCAAGAGTTTTTCGGATGTTTAATTATTACCCGTAACAGCTTAATAAATCAACTATAAAATGTATTTTTTTGTGAAAAGCGGATTGTTTGAGAATTTTCACTTTTCACTTTTCACTTTTCGCTTTTCACCGCTTCCCCAATTTCGTGCCAGAGCGCTTCCCGGCCTTTTCCAGTGTGCGCGGAATAGAGGATAATTTTGCTCGCCGGGTGCAAAGATTCTTCAATTTCCCGCAAATTTTTATTTAATTTGTTGCTCGAAAGCTTGTCGGCTTTGGTGGCGACAATTACGTGATTTTTCCGGTGAAAGACCAACCACTCGTGAAGCTGCATATCAAGCTCGGTCGGCTTGTGACGCGAATCGATTAACTGCACCGACAGCCTCAGTTCCTGTCTTTCCGCCAGATACTCTTCCGCCATTTTGCCCCAGTCGGCGCGCATCGTTTTCGAAACTTTGGCATAGCCGTAGCCGGGCAAATCGACGAAATAAAATTGCTCGTTTATCAAAAAAAAATTAATACTTTGTGTTCTTCCCGGTGTATTTGATGTTCGCGCCAACCCTTTGCGTTGCAGCAGAGAATTTATCAAACTCGATTTTCCGACATTCGAGCGACCGAGAAAAGCGACTTCGGGCAAATTGTCGTCAGTCCAATGTAATCTATCGAACGAACTTTTAATAAATTCGGCTGATACAATTTTCATAACATCTTTAATTTAGCATATTAAGGTTGTTTTAATAGAATTGAAAAGCATATTAGCAAGGGGGAATAAATGAGTAAACCCAAGTCGACTCTGTTTGCTATCGGCGGCGGTGAAATAGCCGACGCGCCCGATATTCTGGACGAATTTTTAGTTCTTTTGAAAGACAAGCCCGACGCTCACATCGTCGTTATGACCGTTTCGACCAACGAACCGAAGGAAGTCGGCAGAAAATACAGCGCGATGTTTAGAAATCGCGGCGTCAAGCACGTTTCGGTGGTCGATGTTTCCGACCGCATTGATTCTTTCAGCGAAGCCGCCGGCAAAAAAATAGCGTCTTCGGACGCCTTGTTTTTCTCGGGCGGCGACCAGCTTCACGTCACCAGCTTGATGGGCGGAAGTCCTCTCAACCGGATAATTTATGAAAAAGTCGAAAAAGGAGGATTCATCATCGCCGGAACGAGCGCGGGCGCGATGATGATGTCCGATTCGATGATTATTTCCGGCAGAAACGACATCGCGCCGAAAAGCGGCGGCGTCGAAATCGCGCCGGGCATGAATCTGCTCAAAGGAACAATTATCGACACGCATTTTTCGCAGCGCGGCCGGCACGGGCGTCTGATGATGGCGCTCGCGCATTTTCCGCAACTTCTCGGCATCGGGCTCGACGAACGAACCGCTATTTGCCAGAGCAACGGTGAATTTAAGGTTATCGGCGAAGGCGTCGCGACGATAATGGATGCGCGCGAGATGAAACATTCGAACCTGATTCATCTGCGAGACGGCGAGCCGCTCGGAATGTTCGGAATTACCGTCCACACTTTGCCGGCGGGTTATTCATTCGATTTGAAAAAACGCGAACCGATAAGCCCCGTACAAACAAAATTTGCGAGCGCAAATAACGAGGAATAAAATATGCGCAGGGTAAAATTTTCAGCGCCGCAGGGCAAAGGCAAAGCAGTTGCGGAAGTCTGTTTTTCGGTCGGAGTCGAAAATCTGACTATCAAGGAATCGGAAGTTTATCACGCTGACGGAAAAAAGGAGACAAAAGACGTCGTTGACGTTGAAACCTCGACGCCGAGAGCAAAACGCTGTGTGGATGCGGTTTTAGCGGCCGATTTTTTCGACTTAAAAGAATATTCAATCGTCGTTCGCGGCGCGCGCTCGATTATTTCCGACACCAGTGTGCGCGAATTGACCGTTCCGCTTCAGGAGCCGGCGAGCGATATTCTCGAAGAGCTCTGGCTGTTTAACCACATCACGAGTAGTTTCGTCGGCCGATTTTTTATCGCCGCGTGCCTGCTGGCTTACGGCTTGATTCAATCTCAGCTTTTATTAATCATCGCCGGGCTTCTTTTTCTGCCGGTTCTGCCGCTTTTGATGGCAATCGGCTTCGGCGGCTGGACGAGCAACTGGAAATTGTCAGTGCAGGGAGTAAAAGCGTTTCTGACCGGCATAATTTTGCTGTATCTCGGCGGAGTTTTGATTGCTTTAATGGCTAAACCGCCAATCAAATGGGATGATTTCAGCTCTTTATTTGTCGGATTCCTGATTTCTCTGGGCGTCGGCGTCGCCGCCGGTCTCGCGCAAATTGACGACGGCGGAAAGCGCGAGCTCATCGGGCTGGCGGCGACGGCGCAAATTACGATTGTGCCCGTCTGGTTCGGAATCTGCACGATTTTCGGGTTTCCAGCAACTGTGAGCAAGAGCTTTATTACCGAGAGAGCTTTGTCTCTGGTTATAAACGTCGCGACAATCATCATCACGTCGCTTATCGTCTATATTTTGACGGGCGCGGCAACGCGTTCGCTTTCGCGCGTAAAAGAATAGACTATGCTGACAATTATCGAGAACGGTGAAATCTACGCGCCGGAAAAGATGGGCAAAGCCTCGATTCTGCTTGCCGAAAGTCATATTCTGAAAGTCGGCGAAATCGATAAACGCGTCGTTAAAGCGCTCGGCATCGAATGCGACGTCATCGACGCGCACGGCTGTCTGGTGACGCCCGGATTTATCGACCCGCACGAGCATCTGCTGGGCGGCAGCGGCGAGAAAGGCTTTTCGACGCAGACGCCCGAGCTCTCGGCGACCGAAATCATCGAAGCCGGAATTACGACGGTCGTCGGTTGTCTCGGCGTCGATACGACGATGAAAACGATGGCCGGACTTCTCGCCAAAGCGAAGGCGCTCAACGAGGAAGGCTTGAACGCATTTTTGTGGACGGGCGGCTACGACGTTCCGCCGAAAACGATTACCGATACGGCGCGCAACGACATAATGTTTATCAAGGAAATTATCGGCACGGGCGAAATCGCGATTTCCGACGAGCGCTCGACCGACCACGTTCCGCACGAGCTGGCGCGGCTGGTCATCGACACGCACAACGGCGGAATGCTTTCGAGAAAGGCGGGCGTCACGCATTTTCACGTCGGGAGCGGCAAAGAAAAGCTTCTGCCTCTGAGAAGACTGCTCGAAGATTTCGACGTCATCAAGCCCGAATGGCTTTACCCGACGCACATCACGAGGAGCGAGAAATTGATGCTCGAAGCCATCGAGCTCGCCGGGCGCGGCGCGTTTGTCGACATCGATACGGTCGACGAAGATTTGCCGAAACAGCTCAAATTTTACAAAGATAACGGCGGCGATATGCAGAAATTGACCGTTTCTTCGGATTCTTCAATCACCGGCCCGCAGACGCTTTTCGAACAAATCCGCTCGTGTCTCGTCGGCCGCGACTTCCCCGTCGAAGAAATTTTAAGACTCGTCACGAAAAATACCGCACGAGTTTTACAGCTCGGCTCGAAAGGCTCGATAAAAGAAGGATATGACGCCGACATTCTGATTCTGGAAAAAAAATCGTTCGAGCTGCGCGACGCCATCAGCGGCGGCAAGCATTTGTTTAAAGACGGAAAAATCAATTTCAAGGAAAACTTTCTCAACGAAAGTAACCGCAATATTCGTCTGAAAGGCGTGAAGAAAGTGAAAAGTGAAAAGTGAAAAGCTAAGAATGCTAATTTCTTAAACTTTTCACTTTTCGTTATTCACTTTTCACTTCTCCTGCATTTCCGCGCGTGCCTGCATCCAGCGCTTCATCTGTTCGCGGCGGGCGGCGAGCATTTCTTTGGCGTCGGGCATTTTCATAATCAGGGTTTCGAGATTTCTCAGATATTTCTGGCTTCCGAGAATCTGCCGCAGCTCTTCGAGAAACGGTTCGATTTTTGAAAAAACGACGATACACTCACCGTTCGAATCGAGAAACATTTCCTCGTCAATCGCGCCGTGATTGACGAACCCGGCGGCCATATCCCAATAGGTCACGACCATCCGGTAAAAAGCGCTCGAGCGCTCGTCGACCATCACCTGCATCACGTCCTGCGTCGATTCCGGGAAAAACGATATAAACCACTTGCGCGCCTCGCGCATCGTGTCCTCGCGCCGCAATTCATAAAGCTTCATTATCAAATCCGCCGATTCGGCTTTGCTCATTTTATTTATCTCCTACGAAGTTTTTGTTGATTTTATAAAGACTATCTACGGTTATTCATCTTATTCGCAAACAATAAAAAAGTCCAAATCCGACGCTTTTTCTTCGGTTTTCAGCTTTCGGTTTTCAGTAAAAAAATCTGTTGACAAAACTCCCGAACAGGCGCAATATACCTCCAATCGTATAAATCAAGCGGGTTTTTATAATTTTTGCAGGAATTATTCTATTTTCCATTAGAATCGTTCAAACAATTTCCCGAAGCCCTGAGCTCCCAGAAAGTTCTCCGCTTCAATTGTTATCTAACCACCGGACAAAGCCTTTTGCCCGTACAAACCGAAAGGAGAAATTAAAATGCAAAACAAAATTGCCGCGTCAATTTCAACCGCCGACCGCGATAAAATTCTGGATTTTATCAATCAGATTTTCGCTTTAATGACTTTTGGAGTCGATTTGACTCCCGAAGAACGACAATCTCTCGTCAAGATGGGCGACAGCGGACGCCCGTTTGTCGAGGGCACATTAACTCTGGTCGAGCAGGACGATTCGTTTATGCCCCGCTCTTTCGACAAGGCCGAAATGCGACGGGACAACGATTTTTACACCGCTATGCAGCCCGTTCTGGTGCAGATGACCAGACTTTTCGAGTCCGTCTCGGACACGATGATGCTGGCCGGAAGCGATTTGATAGTGGCCGCGCTCGAAGTTTATCGAAACGCCAAAGACAACGGGCAGGGCGCAAATCTCGACAACCTCGTCCCGCTCATCGGTCGGCGCTTCAAACGCAAAAGCAAACCGGGCGGCGGCAGCAATCTGCCCGCATAAATAACGTTAGAAATTGCCGGTTTAAAGATTGAAGCAGGCCGCCGTCAAATTCGGATTAGACTGCCGGCAATTCGGGATTAAGTCGTCAAAGGCGACAAACAGCACCGCTTCGCCTCCTATGGTGCAGCCATAGGATTGACAAACAAAACACGCCCGACGCTGAAGGCGTCGAGCATATACGCGAGCGTTTGTTGTTCGCCTTCAGCGAGCGTTTGAATTATTTACCGTGTTCCCGGCGATTCTCACCGGGCTATATTGTTCGTCGTCTTTGACGACAAGACAAAATATAGAGTTTTCAAACGTCTTTCGCGCGATTGCGGCTTTTTGCTCGACGGTTGGGGCTTTTTACTCCAATGTTGCGGCTTTTTACTCCAATGTTGGGGCTTTTTGCTCCATAGTTGGTGCTTTTAACGGCAAAGTTGGGGCTTTTAACTGCAAAGTTGGAGTTTTTTGCCTCAACATTGAGGCTTTTAACTGCAACTTTGCGGCTTTTTGCTCCAACTTTGCTGTTCGGAACGCCAACGTTGATGCTTTTAACCGCAACAATGGTGCTTTTTGCTCCAACGACGCAGTTTTTAACTGCATACGGGCCAAACAAAATTTTTAATGGTGATTATGAATTGAGAATGAACTTATAAATTTTTGGAGGAATTTGAAAATGGATAATTTTGGAGTTAAAGAACCGTCAATCAAACAGCAATTTACAATACAGATAGAAATCGAGGGCTCCCCGGATGAAATATGGGAGAAATACAATATTATAAAAAATTCGATACCGGAAGCTGTGGCGTGGCTGCCGCTGGCCGTTCTCGGAAACTGTCCGGACGACGGCTCGGTACTTCGTGTTGTATCACTTAACGGCGTTTCTCATTACTGTTGTTCGCGGACGCCGATGCACTGTGTGAAAGCGTAATGATATTAACCGTAATTTTTATTATTTCGATTCTGCATTTGCTTGTAATTACGCTAGCCATTTTTAATTCTCACAATCTTGCCGGGAAGTATATGGATACGGGAAATTACAAGCTTTTATGGAAATTTTCCTGTCATATAAAATCTTTTTTTATATGTTTTTTTCTTTTATGGATAGGTGCCGTCGTCCTGCAAATAGAGTCGGAAACAAAATTTTTCACAACCAACAATATCGGGCAGGTTCTCGGGGCCGGAGTCGGCTTAAACATACTCGCGACCTTTATTTGGTGGTTTTTCTCGCAAGCCGGAGAATCCGCCCGAAAAATTCAGGTCAGCTCTCTTGAAAAAGCGCTTAGAAAAAATGAGCGAAACTGGAAGCGAAGATTTTTCTACCAGCGAAAAAATATTCTTTTAGAAGACGATTCGATAGCACGGGAAGAATTCATCAACAGCTTAGGCGCAATAAACGAACCAGAACCGATTATAAATTAAAATCGAGCATTTTACTCAATCGCCGTCGAAATATCGGTCGTCGAAGTTTGATTGTCGGCGAAAATCGGCGGCATTTCCAAGATGTCTTCCGATTTGTCCGGTTCGAGCGCGAATTTTAAGACTTCATCAATCATATCGACCGTGTGAATGGTCAAATCTTCGCGGACTTCTTCGGGAATGTCGGCCAAATCCTTTTCGTTTTCCTTCGACATTATGATTGTTTTTAAGCCGAAACGGTGCGCGGCCAGCAGTTTTTCCTTGACGCCGCCGATGGGCAGGACTTTTCCGCGCAAAGTGATTTCGCCGGTCATTGCAACGTCGTGACGCGCGCGCTTGCCGGTCAGAGCCGAAACCATCGCGGTCGCCATCGTTATTCCGGCGCTCGGGCCGTCTTTCGGAATCGCGCCTTCGGGCACGTGTATGTGCAAATCTTTTTCGCGGAACAAATCGTGGCTGATGCCGAGTTTTTCGGCGCGCGTGCGGACGCAGGTCAGGGCGGCGCGCGCCGATTCCTGCATCACTTCGCCGAGCTTTCCGGTCAGCGTCACTTCGCCTTTGCCTTTGACGATGGTCGCTTCGACCTGAAGCACGTCGCCGCCGACTTCCGTCCACGCCAAACCGTTGACGAGGCCGATTTCGGATTTGCGCGCGATATCCTGTTTGCGGAAACGAATCGTTCCCAAAAGCTCACGAACTTTTTCGGCGTCGATGACTTCCTTGAAATCTTCGGTCTGCGCGGAAACGATGTATTTTTTCGCGACCTTTCGGACGCACGAGGAAATTTCGCGCTCGAGATTTCTGACTCCGGCCTCGCGCGTGTAATGACGGATGACTTCGAGAATTCCGTCTTCGGTAAACTGGACTTTTTCCGAGTCGAGACCGTTGCCTTCGGCCTGTTTCAAAATCAAATGACGCCTGGCGATTTCGGCTTTTTCGCGCTCGGTGTAGCCCGAAAGCTGCAAAATTTCGAGACGGTCTTGGAGTGCGGGCGGAATCGTGTGCAAAACGTTGGCCGTCGCGATAAAGAAAACCTGCGACAAATCGTAATCGACGTCGAGATAATGGTCGCGGAACGTGTTGTTCTGCTCGGGGTCTAAAACTTCGAGCAGCGCCGACGACGGGTCGCCGCGAAAATCCTTTCCGAGTTTATCGACTTCATCGAGCAGAATCACCGGATTTATCGTTCCGGCGCGTTTCATCAACTGGACGATTTGGCCGGGCAGCGCGCCGATATAAGTCCGGCGATGACCGCGAATCTCGGCTTCGTCGTGAACGCCGCCGAGTGATAAACGGACGAATTTTCGGCCCGTCGCGTTGGCGATTGATTTCCCCAAACTCGTTTTTCCGACGCCCGGAGCGCCGACAAAACAAAGAATCGTTCCTTTCGGGGTTTTGACGAGTTGGCGAACGGCCAGATATTCGAGAATGCGTTCCTTTATTTTTTCGAGTCCGTAATGGTCTTCATTCAAAACTCTTTCGGCTTCGGTCAAATCGTTGATTTCTTCCGAACGCTGCTGCCACGGAACATTGATGAGCCAATCGAGATACGTCCGCGAAACGGTCGATTCGGCCGACATCGGCGGCATCGCTTCGAGCCTGGCAAACTCCTGCAAGGCCTTATCTTTAGCTTCCTCGGTCATTCCGGCTTCTTCGATTTTTTTCTTCAGCTCGTCGAGCTCGGCCTTGTCGTCCTTGCGCCCGAGCTCTTTGTGAATCGCCTTGATTTGCTCGTTCAGGTAATATTCGCGCTGGTGCTTGTCCATCTGTTTTTTGGTGCGCGCGTGGACGGTGCGGTCAAGCTGTTTTTTGTCGATTTCGACTTCGAGAATCTCGATTAATTTCTGCAGACGCTCCTGAACCGAAAAGGTTTCGAGAAGCTTCTGTTTTTCATCGACCGGAATGCGCAGATGCGAGCTCATCGCGTCGGCAATCTGAGCGGCGGAGATTCCTCTTAATGAAGCGTGCAGCGCGTCGGTGTAGGCGTCGGGCGAAACGCGCAAAAACTGCTCGACGAGCGTGTGAATTTTCTGCAACAGTCCGTCCGTGCGATAACCCGATTCGTCGACTGACGAAACTTTGCGGACGAGAGCGAAAAACATTCCCTCGTCGTCCTGCTCGAAGCGGACGGCCTGCCCGCGCTCGCGGCCTTCGACGACGACCTTGATTTGCCCGTTGTCCTGTTTCTGCGCCTGCAGAATGCGGCCGAGCGTTCCGGTCGTGTAAATTTGTTCGGGATTCGGCTCGTCAATCGTCGCGTCGTGCTGCGTGGCGAGAAATATGTTTTTCTCGGTCAGCATCGCCTGCTCCAAAGCCTTCACCGAGCTCGGCCGGCCGATTTTAAAGGCGACCTTGGTAAACGGGAAAATAACGACATCGCGAATCGGCACCATCGGGAAACGCGCGATATTTGCGGGCATCTGGTCTGTAAATTCTTGCATAAATCCTGGAAGACTCTTATTTTGAAATTCTTTTGGTATCTTGATAAATGATTATTAGTTCTGAGATTTTAATTTTAGAACATTTAAATCAAATTTTGCCAGTTTTTTTGAAAAGATTTTCGGGGAATTTGTTTTGTATCTCTAACCTTATAATAAACGCTCCGGGTTTGTAAATCGAAAAAGCGAATTCACCACGGAGATACGGGGACACGGAGATTTTTATTATTTTCTCCGTATCTCCGTGTCTCCGCGGTGAATTTCTTTCTCTAAAAGAAATAAAATTGCTATAATTTTGAAAACCCTTTTCACTACTTGATGAACCGAGACGAATTAGCCCGCAAATTAGTTGACGCTACTGCGACAGAAAGAAAAAATCTGTTTGCGGCTCATTTTACCTTGTGTGACATTGCGCTTGCCAAATCGCTGCAAAGCGTCTGCTACGAAGTCTGGACGAGCGAGCCGCAAAAAGTCGCGCGCGTCGTTTCCGTTTTGCGCGCGCTGGCAAAATCGACGAACGATGCGGAAATCAAGGGATATGTGGAATGGACGGAAGCGATAAAAGCTCTGGTCGGCGGGAATCTCGAAAAATGTCTCGAACGGCTCGATAAATCCGAGCGCACTTTTAATCGTCTGGGAAAAAAACACACCGCCGCGACGACGCAAATCAGCAAGCTTTACGCGCTCGCCCTGCTCGGGCGCTACGACGAAGCCGTCAGCTGCGGTTTGCGCGCGCGCGCGGTTTTTCTCTCGTACAAAGATTTTTTCTCGGTCGGAAAAATCGAGCACAATATCGGAAATCTTTTCTGGCGCAGGGATTTTTACGCCGAATCCGAGCCGTATTTAGCTTCGGCTCACAAACATTTTTTGCAAATCGACGACCAGCGTCAGATGGCGATGGTCGAAAATTGCCAGGCGTTTGTCAAAGCTCTGCAAAACGATTTCCGCGCGGCCGAGGAAATTTATCAAAAAGCGCTCGCTCGCGCCGAAAAAAATTCGTTCGTCGTCACCGAAGCCGAAATCGAAATCGGCATGAGCAATCTCTATCTGTTTCAGGGACGGCTCGACCTCGCGCTCCGATTTATGGAAAGCTCGCGCCGGAAATACGACCGGCTGGAGATGCCGCACCAGACGGCAAACTGCGAGCTCGAAATCGCCGATATTTATCTCGAGCTCAATCTTTTGCCCGAAGCTTCGGAGCTTTACGAAACGGCGTCGCGGAAATTTTCCGCGCTCGGAATGCAGGCCGAGCGCGCGCGCTGTCTGCTAAATCACGCCCGCGCTTTGTTTCTTCTCGAAGAAAACGCGCGGGCTCGCGGTTTGCTCGAACAGGCCGAAACGCTTTTTCAAACCGAAGGAAATCAAATTGCCGTCGCCGCGACGCGTTTATTTAAAGCGCAGCTCTTTTATTTAAATCAGGATTTCGCCGCCGCCGAAAGTTTGGCCGAAGACGCGCTTAAAACGTGTATCGACGGCAAAAATCTGCGCTACGAGATTTTTGCGCGCTGGCTGCTCGGCGAAATTTCGCTGGCCACCGATAATCTGGAAAAAGCGCGCGAATATTTTGTAAAAACGCTTCCGGCGGCGGAAAAAAATTCGTCTTCAATCGAATGTCTATGTCTCGTTTCGCTCGGCAAAATCTGTTTGCGGGAAAAAAACCGGTCGGAAGCCGAAAACTTTTTTCGCCGCGCGATTGAAATTATCGAAAACACGCGCTCGACGCTCGAAGCCGAAGAATTTCGGATGGCTTTTCTCTCGGACAAGCTCGCGCCTTACCAGGAAATCGCCAAAATAAAACTCGCCGATAAAGACTTTTTCGAGGCCTTAAACTGGCTCGAGCGCTCGCGCTCGCGCACTTTGCTCGATGCCGTCGAAAGCGAATCCAACGGTTTCCCGGCGGCGCAAAACGCTCAGGAAAACGGTTTTGCCGCTCAATTTGAAACTTTGCGCGCCGAGCTTAACTGGTTTTACAGCCGCCTGAACCGCAATTCGGCGAGCGGTCTCAAAGCAAAAAAAGAAATCAGCTCGCTCAAAAAAGAAGTCGCCTTACGCGAAAAAAAGCTCGCCGAAATCGAACGCCGTCTGCAAATCGGAAACGGCAAAGTTTCTCAAACAAATCACGCGCTCGACATACGCGCGTTACAAAATTTTCTGACTGATACGACAATCGTCGAATATGTCGTTCTGGACGGCAAAATTTCAGCTTTCGTCATTGATGCGCGGAATGTCGAGTTTTGCGAGAATATCGCCGACGAGAATGCGGTCAATCAGGAAATCAGGCAGTTTTTGTTTCAGCTTAAAACCGGTAGATTCGTCGAAAAATTAAATGCGTCGAATCGCGAAATTGCTTTTCGACGCTTTTTCAGGCATTCGCAAAAACTTTATACATATTTAATCGAGCCTTTGAAAAATCGTCTCAAGACGGAAAGAATTGTTTTTATTCCGGCCAACCAGATGCATTATCTCCCGTTCCACGCGCTTTCGGGCGGCGAGCGTTTTCTCGTCGAGGATTATGAAATAGCTTACGCGCCGGGCGCGGCGGTTTTGCAGAATTCCCTGCAGAAAAAGCGTCCGAAACCCGAGTCGGCGCTGCTCGTCGCCTGTGCCGACGAATTTACGCCGCTGGCTGAAACGGAAATCGAAAAAATCAGCCGGTTGTTTTCAAAAGCCGTGCGGCTCAAAGGCAAAAAGGCGACTTTTAAAAACATATTTCGTCACACGAAAACTTCGGACGTCGTTCATCTCGCCTGTCACGGCAAATTCCGGCCCGACAATCCGCTTTTTTCGGCGCTCAGTTTATACGGCGAAAATCTGACGGTTCGCGACGCGCGGCGACTCGAGCTGAAAAATAAATTAATTGTTTTGAGCGCGTGCGAAACCGGGCTCAACAAAATCGAAAACGGCGAAGAAGTCATCGGGCTCGCGCGCGGCTTTCTCTCGGCCGGGGCGGCGTCTCTGATTTTAAGCTTGTGGACGGTAAACGACGCGTCGACGATGGATTTGATGACTTCGTTTTACGAGCGTCTTCTCAACGCAGAAAATCCGGCAAAGGCTCTCAGAGGCGCGCAAATCCAAATGCTCGAATCCGGTTCTCACGCCTACTTCTGGTCGCCTTTCTTTTTAATGGGAAATTGGTAATTTTTTTTGCCGAATTGTATTTTTTAATATTCCGGCTGGACTAATATCACGGGAAGAACTATATTTGCAAAATTGCAAAGACTTGTGAGGTCGATAATGCTTCGAGGCAAAATTATTAATATCTGTGTTTTTACGTTCGTTTTTCTGACGAGTGTCATTTGTGCTGCGGCGCAGACGACCAATTCCGCTTTCGTGCAAAATGAAGTAATTATCAAACTAAATCAAGCTTCGGATTTAGCCGCCGTCGCGGCGCAGTATAATCTTGACCCGACGCCGATTGCGCGCTTCGGAAATTCGACGATTTATCGCCTCAGAATCTTAAACACTACGAACGTCGAGCAAATCGTCGGCCAGCTCCGCAGCGACCCGAACCAGCGAGTAGCCTACGCCGACCCGAATTACATTATCAGCTCGCCCATCGCCAGCAGCGTTCCGTGGAGTCTCGGCGGAAGCTGGAGCATCGGCGGAAGTTGGAGCATCGGCGGCAGCGTCAAAGGTTTTTCGAAACAATGGATGCGTCAG
Organism: Pyrinomonadaceae bacterium; assembly: GCA_036403235.1. Taxonomy (GTDB): domain Bacteria; phylum Acidobacteriota; class Blastocatellia; order Pyrinomonadales; family Pyrinomonadaceae; genus JBGTFE01. The sequence goes on from DASWRI010000063.1 coordinate 22,186, forward strand.
AGAATCAATCTGCCGGCGGCTCAGGCCTTATCGCGCGGTCAAAATATAAAAGTTGCCGTCATCGATACGGGAATCGATTTAGAGCATCCGCTTTTTGCCGGAAAGCTTCTTCCCGGCTACGATTTCGTCGATAACGATAATAATCCGTCCGAAGTCGGTATGCCCTACACGGGCGCGTACGGACACGGTACGCACGTCGCCGGAATCGTCGCGATGGTCGCGCCGGACGCGAAAATTATGCCGCTTCGAATTCTCGACCAAAACGGCGTCGGAGATACCTGGCGGCTGGCCGAGGCGCTCAGTTTTGCGGCCAACCCGGACGGCGACGATACGACCGACGACGGTGTTCAGGTTATAAATTTAAGTCTCGGCACTACTCAGCGCACGACTCTCGTCAGAAATCTGCTCGAAGCGGAAACCGACCATTCGCCCCCGCAGCATCGCGGCGGCGATTTTCCCGGCATCAACAGTCCCGGCATCGTCGTTGTCGCGGCGGCGGGAAATACCGGCGACAGCACGATGATTTTTCCGGCTGCCGAGCAAGCCGTCGAAGTTGAAAGAATTCAGGGACTTATCGCCGTCGGCGCAAGCACGACTAATGATACGCTCGCCGATTTTTCGACGCGCGGCCCGTGGGTTCAAATTCTCGCGCCGGGCGAAAAAATCGTCAGCGCGATTCCCGGCGGTCGTTACGGAATGTGGCGCGGAACTTCGATGTCAGCCCCGATTGTGGCGGGCATCGCGGCGCTGATTGAAGCAAAATATCCGACCTTAAAATCCGAGCTCGTGGTTGACCGGATTCGTATGAATTCGGTTCAATCGACCGGCTCAATGATTCGACGCGTCGATGCCGAAAAAGCTTTGACGCTCAACCCGCCTCCGTTTTAATTCCTTTTCATAAAATTTAATTCGATTTTGCCTTCCCCGGATGTATTTTTTGCTCGTTTCTACGGACTTTTAATACAGAAACATCTGCGGGAAGGTCTCTTTTTATATCGATACGCCGAAAGGCTAAGCCGAAGTCCCGCAATTTTTTTAATCAAGGAGAAACGTATGCAACGCGCAAATAATTTTTTCAAATCGAAAAGCAGACTTCGCTCTTCTTTTCTAATTTTAGCGGCACTCGCCCTCTGGGTGATTTTGCCCTTTTATCTTCAATCCGGCGCTACTGTCAGCGCCGACGAAAACAATAATCTCCCGGATTTAATTGCTCATCTGACGAGTCCGAACCCGGCCAACAACAGCACGGTCGGCGGCATTGCGACTTATGATGAAAGAACAGCTAGCTCAACTACTGTCCGTGAATTAATCGTCGACGTGACGGTCGGAAATGCGGCCGGAACGGTTCTGAAAGTATTTTTAAACGATACGCAAATCGGAACGATGACGGTTAGCTCGCAGCATCGCGGGCATCTCGGTCTTTCGACCACGAATTCCGGTCAAACCGTTCCGAACGTTGTGGCCGGCGACACTTTAACGGTTAAAAACGGCGACGCGACGGTTCTGTCCGGCCAATTTGCCGCGCCGGCGACTCCGAGCCCTTCGCCGAGCGCCAGTGCCAGTCCGACGCATTCGCCTACGCCGACTCACACGCCGTGGGGAACGCCGACCGGCACACCGACCGGTACGCCGACTGGTACGCCTACCGGAACTCCTACAGGAACTCCCAACGGAACGCCCGTCCCTGTCGTGCGCTTTTATGCGTCGCTGACGGGTGAAGCAATCGACGGCGTCGTGCCGCGCGGACTCGGCGAATATGAATCACGCGGAACGCATACCGAATTTGAAGTTTACGTTAACTATATCAATCTGCCGAACGATACGGTTTTATCGCTCGTCGTCAACAATACGGCCGTCGGCAATATCACGGTTCACGACCATCGCGGCGTTTTGAGAATTTCGAACGAAAACGGCGGGACTGTTCCGACCATCGAAAACGGCTCGACGATTGCGATTAAAAACGGCGACGCGACCGTTCTTTCGGGAACTTTCTCGAACACGCATCCGTCGCCTTCGCCGACCGCGACGCCGAACGGAACGCCGAATCCTTCGCCGTCGGTTTCGCCTTCGCCGAATCACACGCCGCGTCCGGCTCGTGCATTCCGCGCCAAGCTGCGCGGTAACGATGTCGTTCCGCCGGTGACAACGACCGCGAAAGGCCTCGGTATCGTAACTTTGAACGAAGCCGAAACACAGATTACGGTTCGTCTCGGATACTTTAATCTTTCGAGCGCGGCAACGACCGTGACCATCAACGGCCCGGCCATGCAGGGCGAAAACGGAGCGGTCATCTTTACGCTGACCAATGCGGGCGGCACGACCGGCCACATCGATGCGCAGACGTTTGACGTTACGGCCGAGCAGGTCGAACAGCTCCGCAACGGAACTTGGTATTTCGTCGTTTCGGACGCCAACAATGCGGGCGGCGAAATCCGCGGGCAAATCCGCAGTCTTAACTGCCGCGACGACTACGACGGCGACGGTCGAACCGACATCGGCGTTCTCCGCTCATCGGGCAACAGTATTTCGCCCGATGCGGCTAACAGCTGGTATATCCTGAACAGCTACGACAGCACGATAAACGTTCAATTAATGGGCAATGTCGGCGACGTCAACGTTCAGGGCGACTACGACGGCGACGGAGTTTCCGATTTAGCGATGTTCGCACCGGGCACGGGAACGTGGACGATTCGACGCAGCGCGACCGGCACGACCGCTTCGTATCGCTTCGGTCAGCAGGGCGACGTCCCGGTTGTCGGCGATTACGACGGCGACGGACGCAACGATTTGGTCGTCTTCCGACCGTCAAACGGAACGTGGTATGTTTCCAGAAGCACCGACGGCGGCTACACGATTCTGCGTTGGGGCTTGAACGGAGACAAACCGATTGCCGGAGATTTCGACGGCGACGGTCAAAACGATATCGCCGTGTTCCGTCCGTCTAACGGCAACTGGTACGTTTTCCAGAGCTCGAATCAAAACCTTCTGGCTTTGCATTGGGGCGTCAACGGAGACAAACCCGTCGCGGGCGACTTTAACGGCGACGGCACGACCGACATCGGCGTCTTCCGCCCGTCGGACGGCAACTGGTACATCTACCACGCGACCGACAACAGCGCTTCGGTTGTGCATTTCGGTATCAGCGGAGACGTTCCGGTGGCGTGCGAATACGACGGCGACGGCACGACTGATATCGCCGTCTTCCGTCCGTCGGACGGCAACTGGTATATCCTTCGCAGTGCGGATAATAGTCTCGGCATCTATCGCTTCGGACTGGGAACGGATAAACCCGTGCAGACGGTTTACACGCCGTAGGCACAACTGGAAAAATGTTTGTGACTTTGCGGAATTTTCCGATAAACTAACAAACATCATCTAACGGAGCGAATGCCGGATGAAATTACAAGTTTCATCCGGCATTCGCAAATTTATTAAAATTTGAAGCCGGAAACTAAATTTTTAACCGATGAAGAATTAGTCGAAGCGTGTCGGCGCGGCGACGAGTTCGCGTGGGAAATGATTGTCAGCAAGTATCAGAATATGCTTTTCTCGATACCGCGCCGCGCCGGACTCGGCAGCGATTTGGCTTCCGACGTTTTGCAGGAAGTTTTCAAGACGCTTTTTGAAAAGCTCGACTCGCTCGAACAGCCGCAGTTTCTGCGCGCCTGGCTGACGACGACGACGCGTCACAAAACCATTCATTTGATTCAGCGCGAAACGCGCGGACGCCCGAAATCGCTCGACGATATGGAAGAGGAATCTCATTTCGAGTTTCCCGACAAAGCGATGCTTCCCGACGAAGTTTTGATTCAACTGGAAAAAGAAAATCAAATCGAAACCGCGCTCGCGCAAATCGGTGAGCGCTGCCGGCGCCTGATTACGATGCTCTATCTCGAAACCGAGCAAATTCCCTACACCGACGTCGCGCGAATTCTGGAAATTCCTCTCGGCAGCATCGGCCCGACGCGCTCGCGCTGTCTGCAAAAATTAATAAAATTAATTCCCGATTGAATCGATTGATGTATTTTTCTGTCGTTCAAAATGACATATATAATGACGAAGTAAGAAGTTTTTATGAAACAGCTTTTGCAACATATCGAATTTGAAAAACTCGTGCGGCGGGTGGAAACCGGTCTGTCTAAAGATGAAGCTCAATCGATGGACAAACACTTGCTCAAATGCTCTGAGTGTGCCGGCCAGCTGCAGAAGCTGAAAAACTTCTTTTCCTATTCGACACAACAATCGGCCGAAACGGTTCCGCAGGCGACGACCGCAAATCTCCTGAATGTTTTTAAACCGAAAAAGCCGTTTGAGAAAATTTCTTTCGCTGAACGCCTTCGCGGGATTTTGACTTTTGACGATTGGCTGCCCGAATTCGCTCTAAACGAGCGTCTCGCGTTTTCCGATACGCGCCAGATTTTGTTTCAGGCTTCAAATTACGATGTCGATTTACGAGTCAATTTTTTCGGCGGAAACTGCCAGGTCAGCGGTCAGATTTTTCCCGACTGCGCCAACGGAAAGATAGAAATTTCTTCGGCAAAAGTCTCCGAAAAGGCTTCTCTGAATGAATACTGCGAGTTTGTTTTTCCTTTTATCGAGGAAGGAGTTTACAGCTTGCGGATTGATTTGGAAAATGCCGTCATCGAAATTCCGGACATTTCCCTCCTCACTTAAAAATTAATAAATATACAAAATTCTAAGCCGCTTCCTCGACTTCGCGCATGACTTCGAGAGGCGGCGCTTTTCGTTCGACCATTTCTTTCGTCACAATCAGCTCTTTAACTTTCTTTTGCGACGGCAGAACATACATCGGCTGCAACAAAATTTCTTCGAGAATCATCATCAGCCCGCGCGCGCCGACTTTTCGCTTGAACGCCTGCTGCGCGACGGCTTTCAAAGCGTCGTCGGTAAATTTCAAACGCACGTTGTCAAATTCGAATTTGCGCTGGTATTGTTTGACGAGCGAATTTTTCGGCTCGGTCAGAATTTGAATCAAAGCGTTTTCGTCGAGCTCGTCCAGAGTTCCGAGAACGGGCAGGCGACCGACGAATTCGGGAATCAATCCGTAATGAATCAAATCTTCGGGTTCGAGCTTTTCAATCGCTTCGTTCTGCCGTTGCTTGCTCGATTTGATGTCGGCCTGAAAACCGAGCGATTTGTTTCGCATACGTTTTTCGACGACTCTGTCCAAACCGATAAACGCGCCGCCGCAGATAAATAAAATATTGGTCGTATCGACCGGCATAAATTCCTGCTGCGGATGTTTGCGCCCGCCCTGTGTCGGGACATTCGCAACCGTTCCTTCGAGAATTTTGAGGAGCGCCTGCTGAACGCCTTCGCCCGAAACGTCGCGGGTAATCGACGGATTGTCGTCCTTGCGGCAGATTTTGTCGATTTCGTCGATGTAGATAATTCCCTGTTGCGCGCGCTCGACGTCGCCGCCGGCCGACTGCAAAAGGCGAAGAATGATGTTTTCGACGTCTTCGCCGACGTATCCCGCTTCGGTCAGAGTCGTCGCGTCGACGATGCAGAAAGGAACGCTCAGAATGCGTGCGAGCGTCTGCGCCAGAAGAGTTTTACCCGTTCCGGTCGGCCCAATCAGCATTATATTCGATTTTTGCAGCTCGATATCGGTGCGGCGTTTCGCCATCTCGATGCGCTTGTAGTGCTGGTAGACGGCGACCGAAAGACGCTTTTTCGTTTCGTCCTGACCGATAACGTATTCGTCAAGAAAAGACTTGATTTCCTGCGGTTTCGGCAGCGCCGTACTGGTCGTTGCCGCTTCCGCCTGCTCGTCGTCATTGATGATTTCGTTGCAGATGTCGATACATTCATTGCAAATGTAGACACTCGGGCCGGCAATGAGCTTTTTAACCTCATTCTGCGATTTGCCGCAAAACGAACAGCGTAAAATTTCTTCGGGTCGTCTTATCATAATCGGTGGTCGGCGGTCAGTTGTCAGTGGTCAGTTGCGCACTTGAGCTTAAATCGTGTTGGCAAATTAAATTCAACTTGCAACGGACTACTGACAACTGACAGCTGACTATTTTTCTCTGTGTTCAATCACTTCGTCAATCAAGCCGTATTCTTTGGCTTGAACGGGCGACATAATGCGGTCGCGCTCGACGTCGAGCTCGACCTGGTCGTAGGATTGTCCGCTGTGCTGCGAAATAAGTCTCGAAGTCATTTCGCGCATACGCAAAATTTCTTCGGCCATAATACGAACGTCGGTCGCCTGTCCGGACGCGCCGCCCGAAGGCTGGTGAATCAGGATACGCGAGTGCGGCAAAGCAAAGCGCTTTCCTTTTGTTCCGGCAGTTAAAAGCAGCGCGCCCATCGACGCGCACTGGCCGACGCAGATGGTCGTCACGTCGTTTTTGATAAACTGCATCGTGTCGTAAATCGCCATTCCGGCGGTGATTGAGCCGCCCGGGCTATTGATATATAAATTGATGTCGCGTTCCGGGTCTTCCGCTTCCAGAAAAAGCAGCTGCGCGACGATTAAATTAGCTACAGTATCGTCAATCGGCGTTCCGATAAAAATAATACTGTCTTTCAGAAGTCTTGAATAAATGTCGAATGCACGTTCGCCACGCGAAGTTTGCTCGACAACCATTGGAACTAGCATAATTTTCTCTCTTTATTTATTTTTCAAACGAATTCGAGTTTGAGAAGCTGCTTTAACTTGATTGAGATAAATGTTGAAATGACGGCTATTGCCAGTCGTTTTGATTTTACATATTATCTTCCGAATTGCAAACTCCGAAAACGCCCAAATCGTTTATTTAATCTAAAATTTGTGAATTTGTCCGAAAAAACGAAAAGTTTGCTTTCGAGCGTCCGGCGCGTTCGCGTCGAACAGACGAAAGCAAACTTTCGGGGATTTCAAACAGCCTTTATGATTTCTTTTCTTTTTTAGCCGATTTCTTTTTCGGCTTTTTTTCCTTTTCGGCTTTTTTGGCCTTTGTCTTTTCGCCTTTATCTTCCGAATCTTCTTCCGAACTTTCCCCGGCTGCAGCCGCGGCCTGAGTTTCGTTTATCCACTCGCCGTCGGTGATTTTGGCATTATCGACAATCACCTCGACAGCCTTGCGTGTGCGCAAACTGTTCGAGACATTCGTTTCGCCGCCCTGTTGGGCTAAAGATGCGCGAATCTCGTCGGGCGTTGTTCGGTAGTAATGCGCCATACGCATAATTTCCTCGTCAACTTCCTCTTTGCTTATCTCGATATTTTCCTGCTCGGCTATTTTTTCCAGCAAAAGCGCGCCGCGAATGTCTCTCTCCGCCTGCGAGCGCATCTGGTTATATGCCATTTGAACGAAATCCTGCTCGACATTGTTCAAATCAACTCCGCGCCCGGCCAAATCCTGCGCGAAATTATTTAAAAGATTCCGCGACTGATTTTCAACCAGCGTTTCCGGCACTTCAAACTCGTGATTTTCGATAAGTTTTGCCATCAGCTCGTTTCTGACGCGCGCGTCGGCGTCGTTTTTCGCCACCGCTTCCAAATCTTTTTCGAGTTTTTCGCGCAAATCCTTCATCGATTCGAAACCTTCATCGAGACTTTGCGCCCAATCGTCGTCGAACTCGGGAAGCTCGACTTTTCCGACAGATTTAATTTTCGCTTTGTAATTCACCGTTTTTCCGGCCAGAGCGGGCGAAGAAAAATCTTCCGGATATGAAACCGTAAATTCCTTTTCCTCGTCTTCGCGCACGTCGACCAGATTTTCGGTAAATGATTTTTCAATCAGCTCGTCGCCTAAATTTATTTCCAAATCGTCAGCCTTTATCGGCTCGGCTTCCGGTTCACCTTCAAAAGTTCCTTCCAAATCGACGATTACCGTATCGCCGTTTTCCGACGCGCGGTCTTCGACCGGAATGAGCGTCGAAAACTGCTCGCGGCGCTCTTCTAAAATTCCTTCGAGTTCGCCTTCAGCGAGCGGCCGGACGCGGCGCGTAATTTCCAGATTTTTGTATTCGGGCGAAGGAATCTCCGGCATCACTTCCATGTGAACGTGCAGGGCGAGCGGCGCGGAGCCGTTTAATTTCAAATTCTCGGCGTTTTCTAAGTGGAGCTCGGGGTCGGTGAGCGGACGCAAATCGTTTTCCTGAATCGCTTCGGTTACTCTTTTCGACAAAAGCTCCTGCATAACTTCCTGCTGAATTTCATTTTTATAGCGCAGCTTGATGACGTCGACCGGCGCCAGCCCTTTGCGAAATCCGGGAACGGTCACGGAGCGCGCGTATTTTTGACAAACCTTGTTGTAAACTTCCTTGACCGTTTCCGCTTCAATCTCGATTTTGAGTTCTCGGCGCGTCGGGGAAACTTCGATTAATTCTGTTTTCATTTAATAAAATTAGTGCCATTTTTGATAAAACGCGGCACCGATTGTTTTCCTTTTAATACAATAATTGCTAAAAAAAGCATAACTAACTTCGGAATAAATGTCGAATAGGCTTTCCCGCGCGAAATTTAGAATTTCGGACGACAAAACGATTGCAACAGAGAGCTCTAACACTCGAATAAAAAATAAAATTCGGGAAAACAAAGCAGGTTTTTCGGCTCAAAACCCGAAAAACCTGCTTTGCGCGAAAATAGATGATTGTTACTCCCAGGAAAGCGTAAAGGAATATCTGTCGCGGCCGCCCTTATTGTCGACAATCTGGATGATTGCCGTAAAATTGTTTCGGCGGTTCGGCTGCTGAACGATATAAACCCGTCCGCGCCCGTTCGTTTTGTTTACCCAGACTCTCGTATTGTCTCGCGGCAGACGACCGTTAAAGCTTGCGCGGTCATCGTTTGTCTCGCTGCCGCTGAGCGTGTTCGTCGTCGCGTTTCTGCCGCGAACTATGACCTGAACCGTATCGTCGACCGAGCCGCGCCATTCCATCGTGCCCGACTGCGCGCGCGCGTTTTCAGAACCTCCGAACAAGATAATCGCCGTCAAAACGGCAGCTGCAAAAGCTAATTTTTTCATTTAGTTTAACCTCCCTTAATTTTACCTTGATAACAACAAACTTTTTGGTGCCGAGAGCGAGACTCGAACTCGCACGCCTTTCGGCACAGGCTTCTAAGACCTGCGTGGCTACCAATTACACCATCTCGGCTTTTTTATCGCAAAAGCAAATTGAACTTATCGGATTAGGAAAAGAACTTGTCGCCGCAATATTTTCGAAAAATTATTTCGGCAGATATTTGCGTTTGTATTCTTCCAATTCGCGGTCGACGTTTTTCATTTCGGAAATGCCGACCGGCGTTTTTTCTTCGAGCCGCGCGGTTTCCTTTTCTTTGTCGAGAAACAGTTTATAACCGCCGTAGCCGATTGCGCCGAGAACGGCAATCCAGAAAACATACCACAAAAGCGCCGAAACTATTCCGATAAGCCAGAAAATTATCGCGATTGCAAAAAACAACCCGAGCGCCGCTAAAATGATTTTTATCCAATCCATCTCTTTTATGATAACTCATTTTCCGCTCTCATTCCAAAATTGCGGTTCGTGGATTTTTACGAACTTTTGTATAATCCATTTTGAAAAATTTTAATAATTTGAGGAATCGAAATTGAGTTTTCAAAACGTAACCGCGGGTGAAGTTTCAGACGCATTAAACGCCGAATTTTACGGCGCAAGAGAAAAACTTGTGGCGAGCGTCACGCACGACTCGCGGCAGGCCGGGACGGGCTCGCTGTTCGTCGCCGTTCGCGGTCTGACGATGGACGGCCATCGCTTCGTTTCGGACGTGATGCGGCGCGGCGCAACCGGAATTATTTCCGAGCTCGATGCGCCCGCAGATTTCAAAGGCGTCTGGCTGAAAGTCGAAAACGCGCGCTCGGCGCTCGCCCGCGCCGCTTCGGTTATTTACGGAAATCCTTCGCACGCGCTGAAGCTCGTCGGGATAACCGGCACCAACGGCAAAACGACGACGACTTATTTGTGTTTCGCTCTGGCGGAAGCAAACGGCGAAAAGGCCGCGATGATAACGACGGTCGAATACAAAATCGGCGAAAAGTCGGAGCCCGCCGTCCGCACGACGCCCGAAGCATCGGATACAAACAAATTTCTGCGCGAGGCGATTGACGAAAGCTGCCAAATGGCGGTGATGGAAACTTCATCACAGGCGATTGACCTGCATCGCTGCGACTGGCTCGAATTCAAAGTTGCGATTTTTACGAATTTAACGCGCGACCACCTCGATTATCATCACACGATGGAAAATTATTTCGACGCCAAAAAGAAATTGTTCGACGGGCGTCTTGGCGCGCCGCCCGCTTCGTCCGTCATCAATATTGACGACGATTGGGGAGCGCGTTTGGCCGAAGAATTAAAGGCCAATAATCAAAAAACGGTAACTTTCGCGCAAAACAATCCGGCGGATTTGACCTCCGAGAACACCGAAGTTTCATTAATCAAAGGAACGTCTTTTCTTTTAAAGACGCCGCAGGGCGAAAGACAAATCACGTCGCCGCTGGTCGGAAAACCCCACGTTTACAATATGCTCGCGGCCACGGCCGCCGCGCTCGAGCTCGGCTACGATTTAGATCAAATTCAAAAAGGACTGGAAACGTGCGTCGGCGCGCCCGGACGTTTCGAGAGGGTTCAGCATGACGGCGATTTCGCCGTCGTCGTCGATTACGCGCATTCGGACGACGCGCTTCTCAACACGCTGCAAACCGCGAGAGATTTAACCGCGGGAAGAATTATCACCGTTTTCGGCTGCGGCGGCGACCGCGACAAAACAAAACGCGCGCCGATGGGCGAGGCCGCCGGACGCTACAGCGATTTGGTAATCGTCACCTCGGATAATCCGCGCACGGAAAATCCTCTGCAGATTATCGAGGAAATCGAAGTCGGGCTAAAGAAAACCGGTTGCGAATATCTTTCGATTTCCGACCGCCGCGAAGCGATTTACCGCGCCATTGCGCGCGCCAAAACAAACGACGTCGTGCTGATTGCCGGAAAAGGACACGAAACATATCAAATCATCGGCAACGACAAATTTCACTTCGACGACCGCGAAGTCGCGCGCTGGGCATTGGAAAAATTGAAAGAAGATTGAAAAAGACCTTTGAGCTTTGAAAAAATATCAAAGCTCAAAGGTCTAAAATCTAAAATCATTTAAATTGCTCAAACCGCGCTTCTCGCAAATAGATCATCCTGTTTTTCTCTCAGACGCTTTTCGGCGATTTCGATATATTTTTCGTCAATCTCGATTCCGGTGAATTTTCTCGTTAAATTTTGACAGACGACCGCCGTCGTTCCCGAGCCGAGAAACGGGTCGAGCACCGAATCGTTTTCGCGCGTCGCGCTCAAGACGAGCATTTCGATTAATTTCAGAGGCTTTTGCGAAGGATGTCCGGCTTTTTCCTTCGAGCTTCCTTTCAGCGACGGAACGCGCAGAATATTGGTCGCGTATTTTCCCTTTTCGAGATGCTCGCGCCGCGCGTCGAGATTTTTATAACGCTTGTCCTTCAAATACTGCGCGCGCGTTTCGTCGTCATAAGCTATCCGCACGGCGTCCTTATCAAAATATGCTTTCGCGTCTTTCGTCTTGCGAAGGACGAGAATCATTTCGTAGCAGGGCGTGAAGCTGTCGTAACGCTCGTTGTAGCCGACGGCGCGGTCCCAGATGAGCATATCGTGAAACTGCAGAATTCTGGTCGCCATCGAGCAGACGTGAAGCCACAGGTGCTCGCGTTTGCCGAGCTGGCCGAAAATAAAAAACAAACCGTCATCTTTTAATAATCCGCCCGCTTTTCTAATCCAGTTTTCAGTCCAGCCGAGATATTCTTCTTCGGTCTGCCATTGATTGTCCCAGTTTTCATCGAGCAAAACCTGAAAATACGGCGGGTCGGCGATTATCGCCTGAAAGCTCTCGGGCTTAAGCCGGGTCAGGAGTTCCTGTGAGTCGCCCTTGTAAATCATATTAAATCAGTCTTCTCGAAGGGTGTCGGTAAATTTTTCGAGAAAATCCCTTTGCGCTTCCGAAAGCTCGATAAAGCGAATGGCGAAGCCGATTTCGAAAAAGTGATTGACGACTTCGCCCCAGAATTGAATTTTTCTGCCGTCGGTCAGCGGAAAAAACACTTTGACGTTTTCGCCGTCTTCGACCTCGCCCGAACACAAAACGAAACAGCCGAGCACGCTGATGTCGCTGATTGTGCCCGTTTTGCGGCCGATTAGGCCTTCCCACTCGATGTCGATATTAACCGGAAACCGCTCGATTATCCGCCGGTCTTTACCGCTTCTTCTGTCTTTTATTGCCATTTATTTAAATGGAAAGTTGAAAACGGAAAACGAAAAATAAAAGAAGCTCTTAAATTTTCCATTTTCCATTTTCCGTTTTCCGTTTCTATTCTTCAATCGTTTCCCCGCGATTTCTGCTCGTCAAATAATAATAAACGGGCAATCCGATGAGAATCAAGATAATTCCCGTAAACGCCTGAAACGGCGCGTTAATCATCGTATTTATCAAAAGAAACGCGGCGACCAGCAAAAATAAAATCGGGACGACCGGATAACCGAACGCTTTATACGGCCGGTTCAAATCGGGGTATTTGCGACGGAAGACGAAAATCGAAGACGTTACCAGCGCGTAAAATATCCAAGAGCCGAAAATAACGTAGTCGGTCAGAGTGTCGAACGAACCGGAAAGCGCGAGAACGCAGGCCCAGACGCCCTGCACGATTAAAGCGATGACCGGAACGCGCGTTCCGCTCGAAAGCCGGCCCATCGGCTCGAACATCAAACCGTCTTTCGCCATCGCATACGGCACGCGCGCGCCGGTTAAAATCGATGTGTGCAGCGTTCCGATTGACGAAAGCATTAAACCGATGGTAAAAATCGAGACGCAGACGCCGGACGCGTAACTCGCGATATTGCCGCTGAAAAATTTCGAAACGACTTCCCTTGCAACCGATGAATCTTTTGAAACCGAAGCAATCGAAGTCGGGTCGAGCACATGAAAATAGGCGAAATGCACAAAAACGTAAAGAATCATAATCACGATTGTGCCGCCGATTAAAGCAATCGGGATATTTTTTCCAGGATTTTTTATTTCGCCCGCGACGAGCGACAGATTGTTCCAGCCGTCGTAGCCCCAGAGCGCGCCGAGCATCGCCGCGCCGAAACCGGCGACAAACGAATAATTTGCCGAGCCGTATCTGACCGAATCCGCTACGCCCTCGCACTTTCCGCCGTCGCTTATCATCGACAAATGCTCGAAAGTTCCGCCCGTCACCCAGACGAACGCGCCGATTCCGACAAACGCAATCAGAGCGACTTTGACAAACGTCAAAACGGTCGCGATTTTTCCGCTCAAAACGACCGAGGCGCAGTTTATCGTCGTAAAAATTACAATCAGCATGATGCCGACGATTTGCAGCGAAGTTATTTCAAGTTGATAGCCGAAAACGTTTGTGTTGACAATCGTCTGTTTCAATTTCCCGCCGAAAAAATCGTTCAGCCCAATCGCAAACGTAACGGCGACGGCGGCCTGCGCGCCGGTTTTTCCGACGAATATAAGCATCCAGCCGTATAAAAAGCTCGAAACGCGCCCGTAGGCGTCGCGCAGAAAGACGTATTCGCCGCCCGCTTCGGGTTTCATCGCCGAAAGCTCGGCGTATGTCAGCGCGCCCGCGAGCGATAAAATTCCCGCCGCAATCCAGACGATAATTACCCAGACCGGGTCGCCGACGTTGCACGTCATCACGCGCGCTTTCAAAAACACGCCCGTCCCGATGACGTTTCCGATAATTATCGAAATCGCCGCAACAAGTCCCAAACCGCGTAACAAAGTAACTTTACTCGACAAATTTTCAGCCATAGATTTTTGTGTTTAGAAAAGATTTGACTCGTTTTGAATCTTACGACAAAAAACCGCGTAAAGAAAAGCTAAATTGTCGTGTTAAAATCTCAAACGTGCGCAAAATAAATCTGTCCGCCGACGATTTAGTCAAATCTTTGCTCGAAATTTCCAAAACCGAAACTGTCTGCCTGCTGGACAGCGGCGGCGTTTCGCATCAAGGCTCGCATCTTTTGATTGCCGGAATCGAGCCAATCGAAACTCTGGAAATTGAAAATAAAACGGCGGAAGAAACGCTCGAAGTTTTTGACCGGAAGCTCGCGCAAAGCTTCGCCTCAATTTTTACAATCTCTTATGATTTCGGTTTGAAACTTGAAAAAATCAATCCGCGCCGAAAAAAATTTAAGGCTTTCAAAGAACCCGACGTTTTTCTCGCGCTTTTCGATTGTTTAGTAATTCACGATTACGACACGAGCGAAACTTTTCTCATTGGAAACAAAAATAATTTTGACAGAATCGAAAAAATACTCCAAAGCTCGGCAACTTTCCGCAACTCTGAAACTTTCTGCAGCTCTTCCGTAATTTCAAACTTTACACGCGGCGAATATCTCGAAACCATCGAAAAAATAAAGGAGCTTATCCGTCGCGGCGATACATACCAGACAAATTTAACGCAGCAGATTCGCGCCAAATTGCCCGAAAATCTCGCGCCGCAGCAAATCTTCTGGAATTTAAGAAAAAATCATCCCGCCCCGTTTGCCGCCTTTCTGAAAAGACGCGACGACTTTGTCATTTCCGCTTCGCCCGAAAGATTTTTTAAAGTGGAAAGCGGAAAGCGGAAAGCGGAAAATGGAGTTTTTTCCGATTCATCCCTCATCTTTCATCCTTCATCCCTTATTTCCGTTTCGCCGATAAAAGGAACGAGGCCGCGCGGAAAAACTTTTGAGGAAGATTTTCAGTTAAAAAACGAATTATTAAATTCAGCCAAAGACCGCGCCGAAAACATTATGATTGTCGACCTTTTGCGCAACGACATCGGCCGCATCTGCGAATTCGGCAGCGTCCGCGTCGAAAGGCTTTGCGATTTAGCCGAGCATCCGACGCTTTTTCATCTCGTCTCGACCATCAACGGAACTCTGCGCGAAAAACTTCGATTTTCCGACATAATTCGCGCCCTTTTTCCCTGCGGCTCAATCACCGGCGCGCCGAAAATCCGCACAATGCGGATAATCGACGAGCTCGAAACCGCCAACCGAGGTCTTTCGATGGGCGCAATCGGATATTCAGTCAATAGTGAAAAATTAAAAATTAAAAATTCAGAAAAAAACAATTTTTCACTATTCACTATTCCCTTTTTACTGGACTTGTCCGTCGCCATTCGGACGATGGTCGTCAGAAATTCTGAAGCCATTTTTAACGTCGGCGGCGGCATCGTGATTGACAGCATTCCCGAACAGGAATACGAAGAAACGCTCATAAAAGCAAAGGCTTTACTTCAATCAATTAACGCGAAATTATAAAGTGAGTCGATATTCAACATTGTCCCAAAGCAAAATTAGATGAAGCGAAAAGCGAGGCAATTGTTTACGAATAAAGTTTTTTACGCAAAATTTTGCTGATTTTTACGTATATAAAATTGGGCTAGGTATTTTGCTAATCTCTATTTTCGAGGACTGATTTGAAGAAATTCGATTTAGTCCTCTTTTTTTGCTGTTTTTGCGGAACTTTTTCCGACCGGCGGTGTCTAATTTAGAAAACCTTAAAGGAGAAAAAATTATGTCTAAGCCTGTTATAAACGTGACGCCTTTGATTGACGTTCTGCTCGTGCTTTTGATTATCTTTATGATTGCCGCGCCGCAAAAGCCGACCGATTTTAAGACGAAGATTCCGCAGGAAGCAAAACAAATGAGCGAGAAACCGAATCCGTACACTCTGGTCGTGGCGATTGTCGGAAATGCGAGCCTGCGCCTGAATCAAATAAAAAATCTGGGAACAGTCGGCGAGCCTCAACCGCTGATTAAAAAGCTTTCGGAAGTTTTTGCCGACCGCACGGAAAATCACGTCTATACGGAAGGTTTGGCGACGCGCGAAGACCTTCCCGAAGCAGAAAAAATCGAAAAAACCGTATTTATCAAAGCGCCGCGTTCTCTGGATTACGGAAGCGTCGCGAAAGTCATCGACGCCGTTAAAATGTCGGGCGCAAATCCAATCAGCCTGCAAATCGACGCGCTCGAATAAACTGAAAGATGAAAGGTGAAAACTGAAATGTAAAAAACAGCTTTCACCTTTTATCTTTCGCCCAAAAACCCTTCTCTAAAAAAAGTATTTTGTGGTATAATTTTCTTGCCTGAAAGCTTGGTTTCGCACTTTTGCTTATCTGCACTCCAAACAACATTTTTTTGCGATGGTGAATCACTACAAAGTATTGAAAGTTTCACCGAAGGCCTCAAACGCCGAGATAAAATCGGCTTATCGTCGCCTTGCAAGAAAGCTGCATCCCGACGTCAACGGAAACTCGCAAAAAAACCGTCACGAATTTGCCGAAATCGCCAAAGCTTACGAGGTTTTGGGAAATCCGAAGACGCGCGCCGAATACGACCGGCAAACTCTTAAATCACAGTACAACAATTCAAACGGCGGCAGCTCGGTTTTCTCGTCCGACAACCAGCACGCGCGCCGCTGGCGGCAGATGGCTTACGAGCGACGCTATAACGAAATTATCGACCGGATGATTGCCGACGAACGCCGCGAGACGATTGCCTTGCAGAGAGTAATTTTTCCGCTGGTCGCGCTTTTTCTTTCGACCTGTTTTGTCGCGATTTTCAAACCGCTGATTTGGACGAAATCCGAGCTGGTCGGCAAAATTATTTTGCTCTCCTTGTTTATCGCCGGAGTTCTGCATCTTATCAACCGGATTCGCTCCGGGCTCGACCGCTATACTTACAGCGAAAATCTGCACGATTCGATTCTCGAAGAAAACGAGCCAGAAACAAAACCTTTTACGCGCTTTAAGGCGATTACGTTTTTGCTTCTGGGACTTTGTTTGAGTCTCGGCGTCGGGCTTTTAATCGGCAACGTGTTCAGCGTCTCAATCGACGAAACGATGCCCTCGCTTTTTACTTCCGCCTTTCGGCCGGAAATAATCTTCTACCCGCCGATTGCCGTTTTGCTCGTCGATTTGATGCACTCGATTGCATCGCATTTTGAATATTAAAGCAACCTTTCTTGACATCCTTTTTTCTAATAGCTATACTCTGTAGTTTCTCAATTTTGAGAAATTTTTCACTTTATTATCTGGAGAGATACGGAGAGTTTTAATGCCAAATCATAAATCAGCCGAAAAGCGCGACCGACAAAATGAAAAACGCCGCGCCGTAAACCGCAACAACCGCAGCGCGCTGCGCACGCAAATCAAAAAACTTCGCACGGCCTTGACCGGAACCGATAACAATCAAACCCGCGAGCTGCTTAATCCGACGATTGCGTTGATAGATAAAGCGGTCAACAAAGGAATTTTACACAGAAATACCGCGGCGCGTTACAAATCGCGTTTAACGAGTCACGTCAACGATTTAGCCCAGTAAAAAAAGGACTAAAACCTCATACTTCATAGTTTTCTCCTTTGATTTACGGAAGCAAGCCAAAAGCCGGGTTTGCTTCCGATTTTTTTTTGCAAGAAATCCGCCGCAAATAACACGAATTACACAAATAATAATTATCATTTATTCGTGTTATCCGTGTTATTCGTGGCTAAAATCTTTCTCCCGTGTTTTTTTCGTGTTTGTTCGTAATTAATTTTCCTGCAAATTGACGAGTTCGCAGACGAGCATCTCGATTTGCATGCGCGAACCGGCGTTTCCGCCGCCGCCTTTTGAAGTTTTTATCGCCAAGTCCGCTTCGGCAATTCGCTGCATAATGCCGGTAAATTTCTCGGTTTTATTGCGGCGCGCGAGTTCTAAAAATTCTCTCTGACCGCTCGGGTGAAGACGCATCACTCTTGCCACCTCGATTCGCTCGACGCCTTGATTCATCAATTCCTTGGTTTGCAGAAGACGGCGAAAATTGTAGGCGAGAAGTCCGAGCAGCATCAAAGGCTCGGCTCCGTCGTCGAGAATTTTTTTCAAAGTCTGCAAAGCGCGCCGCTTGTTTCCGGCAAGCAGATGGTCGGTCAAATCAAAATTGGGAATTTCGCGCGTGTTCGGGACGAGATTTTCGACCAGATTGTAAGTTATCAATTTATCGGGCAAAGCGGCGATTGCCAGTTTTTCGATTTCGAGCTTTAATTTCCGCGCGTCGTCTCCGGTCATTGCGACTAAATGATTGAGCGCTTTTTCCTCGATGTCGGCATCGGATTCTTTTACCTTTTCGCGCAGCCAGCGCCTTAATTCTTCGCCCTGAAGAGCTGTAAATTCGACGGCGACCGAATTTTCCAAAAGCATTTTGGAAATTTTGCGGCGCTTGTCGAGCTCGTTGGCGATAAAGATTACGATTGAAGTCTCCGCCGGACGATTTAAGTATCGCAGGAGAGTTTCCTCGTCTTCTTCCTTCAAATTGTCCTTGTTTCCGCCTGCCGAAACGACGACGTCCGTAATTTTTATAACGCGGTAGGCGTCAATCATCGGAAACTGCTCGGCGTCCGACAAAGCGTATTGAATCTTGCTCGTGTTCAGGCTATGCTCGATTTCGTTAAACTCTCTCAAAGAAGAATTTGCCAGAAGCAAATCGGCAATCGTCTTCGCCGCCAAATCGCGCAGATAACTTTCCGCGCCGAACAACAGATAAACCGGAGCAAATTCTCTGTGTTTAAGCCGATTCCATAAATCTTCTTTGGTTAAAACCGCCATAACATTTTAACGGAAAATGGAAAATTATAAGACAGATTTTATATTTTTCACTTTCCGTTTTTTATTTCTATTTCTTCTCTTCTTTTACGCCCAAACCGTTGACAATCGTCGAGACGACGGATTCGGCAAAGGCGCGCGACATTCGCTCGACGGCCGGGTCTTCTTCGTTAAAAAACGAGCGCGGGTCCTGCGAAAATTCAAACGAATCGCGAAAGATGAAATTCTGGTTGTCGTATAAAATTTTATTTTCGCGCAAATCGCGAATCGTCACCGCCGCGACAATCGTGACTTCGTAGACGCGCGCGCGGCCTTCGCGGTCGAGCAAAACGCCGGAGAATGTAAAATTGCGGATTGTGCCTTCGACCGATGCGTCCGCGCCGTCGCGCGTTCCCTGGACTTTGAGCCCGCGGCCGCGTTTGATGATTTCTTTTGTGACGGCCTCGGTAAAACGCGATTCGACTTGATAGCGCGCGCCCTGAACTTCGAACTGAAAGGCTGGGATGGCGATTCTTTTGATATTTTGCGGCAAACCCGTTTCGGTCACGGGTTTATAACATTCGGTAAATCCCGAAACCAGTGTGAACAAACAAAAAACTGCCAATAAACGAATAAATTTCATAACTGCTTTTTGATAAAATCGACGACTTTTAGCGTCTCGATTGTTTCCCTGACGTCGTGAACGCGGACGATATTAGCGCCGTTCCAAGCGGCAATTGAGTTTGCCGCAAGCGTCCCCGCGAGACGATTCTCGACGGGCGCGTCGTCCAGAATTTTCCCTATAAAAGATTTGCGCGAAGCGCCGACGAGCAGCGGAAAATCGGGAAATTCCTCGATTACCCTTTTCAGTTTACCAATCAATTCCAAATTTTGCTCGAAAGTCTTGCCGAAACCGAGTCCGACATCCAGAACAATTTGATTTTCATTTATGCCAAAGCTTTTCGCCTTTTCGACGCTTTGACGAAAGCCTTCCGACACTTCGCGCAAAATATCGGAAACTGCCGCCTGCCGGTGCATCGTTTCAAACGTGCCGCGCAGATGCATCAAAATCAAACCGGTTTTATATTTTGACGCGACTTCGGCTATTTTCTCGTCAAACCGGAGTCCCGAAACATCGTTTATGACTTCCGCGCCCGCACCGACGGCTCTTTCGGCGACTTCCGCTTTGCTGGTATCGACCGAGACGGGAACGTTAAAACGCTTTGCAATCGCTTCAATAATCGGACAAACGCGCTTTATCTCTTCTTCAGCCGAAACTCTTTCGCTGTGTGGGCGCGTCGATTCGCCGCCGACGTCGAGAATATCCGCTCCCTCCGCGATTAATTTTTCCGCGTGCCGCAAAGCCTTTTCAGTCGAAAAAAACTCTCCGCCGTCGGAAAAACTGTCGGGCGTAACATTCAAAATCGCCATCACAAGAGTTTTATTAAAAAATATTTTCCGGCGCGAAGTCAGCCAATACATCATAAGGCAAAAGTAAAAAGTAAAAAGACAAAAGTAAAGTCGAAACCTCACTTTTGCCTTTTTACTTCTACCTTTTTACTTTCCTGCTAGGCCGTAGCCGGATTGTTTCCGGTTATCGGCGGAATTATCGGGTTCTTAAACGGATTTTTCGATTTTTCCCCGGTCGGCGATTTGTTTCCGTCATCGTCGGTCGAAGGCGAGCTGTCGTCTCCGTCGAGCGGAAGTCCCGCAACGACGCGGCGAATCTGAACACCGTCGAGCGTTTCCCTTTCGAGCAAAGTTTCCGAAAGACGAACCATCGCTTCGCCGTTTTCGACGATAATGGCTCTCGCTTTTTCGTATTGCAGAGCGATGATTTTCTTGACTTCCTGGTCAATTTTTATCGCCGTATCTTCCGAATAATCGCGATGCTGCGAGATTTCGCGTCCGAGAAAAATCTGCTCTTCCTTTTTACCGAAGGTGAGCGGACCTAAATCCGACATTCCGTATTCGCAAACCATCGAGCGAGCAAGTTCGGTCGCGCGTTCGATGTCGTTCGAAGCGCCGGTCGTCACTTGTTCCGCGCCGAAATAAATTTCTTCGGCGAGGCGTCCGCCCATCAAAATCGCAATCTGGCTCATAATATATTCCTTCGTGTAGCTGTGGCGGTCGCCTTCCGGCAGCTGCTGAGTTACGCCGAGCGCCATTCCGCGCGGAATGATGGAAACTTTATGAACCGGGTCGGCCGAAGGAACTTTCAGACCGACGAGCGTATGTCCGGCTTCGTGATAAGCCGTCAGTTTTTTCTCTTCGTCGGAAAGAACCATCGATTTGCGTTCCGCGCCCATCAAAACTTTGTCTTTTGAAAGCTCGAAATCGGACATCGTCACGACTTTTTTGTTGTAGCGCGCCGCGTTCAAAGCCGCTTCGTTGACCAGATTTGCAAGGTCTGCGCCGGTAAAGCCGGGCGTTCCGCGGGCGATAATGCTGATGTCGACGGCTTCGTCGAGCGGAATTTTACGCGTATGAACTTTTAAGATTCCTTCGCGTCCCCTGACGTCGGGACGACCGACGACAACGCGGCGGTCAAATCGTCCGGGACGAAGAAGCGCCGGGTCGAGAACGTCAGGCCGGTTGGTCGAGGCCATCAAAATAACCCCGTCGTTTGATTCAAAACCGTCCATTTCGACGAGAAGCTGATTTAAGGTCTGTTCGCGCTCATCGTGTCCGCCGCCGAGGCCTGCGCCGCGATGACGGCCGACCGCGTCGATTTCGTCGATAAAAATAATACACGGCGCGTTTTTCTTGCCCTGTTCGAACAAATCACGAACGCGCGAAGCGCCGACGCCGACAAACATTTCGACAAAATCCGAGCCGGAAATCGAGAAAAACGGAACGTTTGCTTCGCCGGCGACGGCCTTGGCAAGCAAAGTTTTGCCCGTTCCGGGAGGTCCGACCATCAAAACGCCTTTCGGAATTTTTCCACCGAGTTTTTGAAATTTCTGCGGGTCTTTCAAAAATTCGATAATTTCCTGCAATTCTTCTTTTGCTTCCTCGACACCGGCGACGTCTTTAAATGTTACCCGTTTTTGCTGGTTGTTAAGCAGTTTCGCGCGCGATTTGCCAAAGCTGAGAGCCTTGTTGCCGCCCGCCTGCATCTGTCGCAAGGTAAAGGCGAGAAACCCGATAAGCAGAAGGAAAGGCAAAGCGTTTATCAGTAAAATCCAGAAATATCCGCTTGAAGCCGGTTCGAGATTTACCTTCGTGCCGCTTTCGTCCGACGCTTTTAAGATCGATTCGCGCGGCGCGTCGCTCGAGTCAAGCTGCGCGTAAAATTTGTTCTGACTCTTGTCGACCAGCTCGATTTGCGACTGTTTTAAAAAAACTTCGCTAACCTCTTTATTTCTGATTCGTGTCAAGGCTTGGTCAAACGACAATTCCTGCGGATTTTTGGCCTGCCTGCCCTGCAAAAACCAGACAAACAGCATCGCGCTGGAAATAATCATCAGCCAGAGAAGAACTTGTTTTGCTTTAGAACTCAATTTGTAGCCTCCAAAAAATAACTTCCATCAATTCGGTTGAAAGTCTTGCTTTCAATTTGTAATACGTCCCTTATGATGAAAGTTTCCCTTTTTTCGTTGTTCTCAAACCACGCCTCGCGACGGCATTCGGAACTTAATCTTTGATTGTAGTTGGCGGGCGTTCTTTTTTCAACCTTTATTTCCGAAAAAACAGCTTTCCGCCTTGTTTAATAATCGATTCCCTGCCCGGCAATTCGACGATTCTACCGCTTTTCCGGCTGAAAATTAGGCTTTCAATCGCTTCCATATGCTTTGTGTCGAGATTACGCAAATCGCCGCGATTCGTTTTTAGCCATTCGCGCAAAAAAACGTAAAGAGAGGGTTTTGACATTTCTCTCAAATCCCTTAGATTAAGCGCGTCGCCGTGCGGCGAAGCGGCCGTCTCATCGCTTCGCCGCGCGGCCGCACTTAATAATTCCGCTTCGTCGCGCAAAAGACTCGCCGTTTTCGCCAGCGTTTCGACGATTTTCGGGTTAAAATCTTCGAGCAGAGGAAGCAGAACTTTTCTGATTCTGACGCGTCTGAACGCCAAATCCTCGTTCATCGTATCGTATCGAAATTCGATTTCGTGCAGGCGGCAGAAATTTTCCGTATCTTCCCGTTTTGCCCAGTTCAGCAAAGGACGAACAAGCAGGATTTGCGATTCGTCTTCCGACTTGAGACTTCTAATCGCTTTCATTCCGCTCAAGCCTTCAAGCCCGCTTCCGCGAATCAGATTCATCAGAAATGTTTCGGCTTGGTCGTTGAGCGTGTGCGCGGTCAAAATCCCACGGGCGTGCAGGCTTGCGGCGGTGTTCGCGAGAAATTCGTAACGCGCGCGGCGGGCGTTTTGCTCAAGATTTCCCTTTTCGGAGACGTTTCCTTTGCCGAGCGCCAATTCGTAACCGAATTCGGCGGCCAGATGTTTGACGAAATCCTCGTCCTTTTCGCTTTCTTCGCCGCGCAAATCGTGATTGTAATGAGCGACGACAAAACGCAGATTCAGTTTTTTCAGCTTTTTTAATTCATATAAAGCGAGCAAAAGACTGACCGAATCGGCGCCGCCCGAAACCGCCGCGACAAACGTCGCCTCCGCAAACGGCAATTTGAGCTTTCGCCATTCGGTCAGAAGATTTCGAACGAAATTTTCCATTTTTATTGTGAATTTTCACCTTGAAAAGCCGCGCCTTTTTTCAGCAAAATCGAACAGCGCGAAGTGCAAACCAGCTTGCCTTTTTCGTTTGTAATCTCGATATTCCAGACGCTCATCGTCCGCCCCGAATAAATCGGCTTGGCTTCGACGGTTAAAATTCCGCGACTGACCGCGCGCAGATGATTGGCGTTTATCTCGATTCCGACCGGCGTCACACGGCTTAAATCCGCGCCGGCGACAACGCCGATGGAAGCCGCCGTCTCGCATAAATAAAGCGAAACGCCGCCGTTCATAATGCCGACGTATTGATGAACTTTCGGCGTCACTTCCATCGTCAAGACGACTCTTTCTTTCTCCGCAACATTGATGCTGACGCCGAGAAATCGCATCAAATCGTTGTCGGCCGTTTGTTTGAAAAGCTCTTTTTTATCCATTCAGAAAATCTAAAATCCAAAATCTAAAATCACGTCATTCTTCGATTTCCAAATCTCTTTTGGCCGCCGCCAGCGCTTCGAAAACTCTTTCGGGCGCGGTTCCGCCGATTTGATTTTTGCTCGCCAGCGTTTGTTCGAGATTCAACGCATCGAACACGTCTTTTTCGATTTGCGCGGAAAACTGCCGGAATTCCTGAAGACTTAATTCGTGCAGCTCGCGTTTTTGCGCAATCGCAAAAAGAACGATTTTTCCGACCGTGTCGTGTGCCGTGCGAAAAGCGACGCCTTTATGGACGAGATAATCGGCCAGTTCGGTCGCGTTCAGATAACCTTCGGTCGCCGCCCGAAACGTTTTATCTTTATTGATATTCAAATTTTGCAAAACGATGGCCGCCACCCGAAGACAGATTTTCGCGCTGTCGACCGTATCGAAAACGGCTTCCTTGTCTTCCTGCAAATCCTTGTTGTAAGCCATCGGCAGACCTTTGAGCGTCGTTAAAAGCGCGATTTGATGGCCGAAAACGCGCCCCGATTTGCCGCGTATAAGCTCGAGCGCGTCCGGGTTTTTTTTTTGCGGCATGAGGCTCGAACCGGTTGAAACGGCGTCGCTCAATTCGATAAATTGAAACTCGCTCGAAGCGTAAAGAATAAAATCTTCCGAAAATCGCGATAGATGAGCCATTATCAAGGCGCACGCGCCGACAAATTCGACGGCGAAATCGCGGTCTGAAACCGCGTCGAGACTGTTGGCGGAGACGCCTTCGAAACCCAATTCACGGGCGACGCTCTCGCGGTCGATTTCGTAGCTTGTCCCGGCCAGCGCCGCCGAGCCGAGCGGCAAAACGTTTGTTCTGCGCCAGACTTCGTCGAGGCGTTCGCGGTCGCGCGCGAGCATTTCAAAATACGCGAGACACCAGTGCGCCCAGAGAATCGGCTGCGCGCGCTGGAGATGCGTGTAGCCGGGCAAAACCGCGTCGCTGTTTGTTTCCGCCGAATTAATCAAAGCGCTTTGCAAAGCGCGTGCGGCGCTGGAGATTTCTTCAATTTCCTCGCGCAGCCAGAGCCGGAAAGCCGTCGCCACCTGGTCGTTGCGACTTCGGCCGGTGTGCAGTTTTCGGCCCGTTTCGCCGATTAGCTGGACGAGACGCGTCTCGATAAACGAGTGAATGTCTTCGGCCGCGTCGTCGTCAAAATAGTTTTTGTCGTATTCGGCGCGCTTGAGCAGCGTGACAAGCCCGTTTTTTATTTTTTCCGATTCGAGTCTGGTTAAAACCCCGGCGTGAAAAAGCCCGTCGCAGTGCGCGATTGAGCAACGCACGTCGGCCACGAAAAGTCTTTTGTCGAACCGGAAAGAGCGATTGAATTCGGCGAACGTTTCGTCAGTTTTTGCGGCAAAACGCCCGCCCCAGAGGTTTTTTGTTTCGGCCATTTCTTTTTATATCCAGCGCCTGAATTTTGCAAAAATCGTCAGACCGACGGCGACAGATGCCATTCCGCCGACCGTCAGCCAAAAACCGTACGGCGATTTGAAAATTACGTCGACTTCGTAATTCATCCCCAAAATTCCGGCAACGACGCCCAAAATACCGAGCATCATCGTCAAAAACGTCAGTCTTTGAATAAAAACATTCATGGTTCGGTCGGATTTTGTCGCGTATAAATCGAACACGCTGAGAACCGTTTCGCGCGAATCTTCAATCGCGTCGACCGCCGATTCGAAATGCTGGTTGAGCATTTTGAAATGCTCGATTGAATCCGAATCGGCAATCTGCGTAAAATCCGGCCGCGAGAGCGCGTAGAAAACGTCCCGGTGTGGCAGAAACCAGCGCCGGAGCTTTGAAACGCTTTGGCGCAGCGTAACCATTTCCGATAAAAAATCCTGCGTTTCCATTTCGACTTTCAAAACTTTTTCGTCAAAACGGTCGACTCTTATCTCGATGTCTTCGAGCGCGCGAAAATATGAAACGATGTGCAAATCAAGCAGCGTCGCGATAAAGCTTTCGGCGTCGAGCTCGCCGATTTGCGTTTCGCCCTTTTCGCGCGCTCGAAACTCCTTGAAATAATCGACTTCGCCGTCGTGAATCGAGACGACGTAATTTTTCCCGACCAGAAAATCAATCGGAATCCGTTTTAATTTTCCTTCCTTGCCTACCTCGACCGAGACGATAAAAAGACGATAAAAGTCTTCGAATTTATCGATTTTCGGTCGCTCTGAAACGTTCAAAATCGTCTTTACAGGCACGTTTTCCATCTGCAAAGCCGAAATTGTCGGCTCAATCGTTTTTTCGTCGCGCTTTAAAATATCAATCCACAGAAGCTGTTTGTCGTTCAGCTTTTTCAGATTGACGTCTTCGAGCTTTTTTAATTCCGCGTCGCTGCCTTTCGCGTCATAAAGATAAACCGCAATTTGCAATTTTTTTCTCTCCTGCTTTTTTAAATTATAACCGAAAAAGCCGCACAGTTGGATTTGTATTTTGATAAAATTATTTTCGGTTATAATTTTTATGAAACAAAGCATTGCGCATATCGCTTTAGTGGTCGCCGATTATGACGAGGCCATCGAGTTTTACACGGAAAAATTGAATTTTCGACTCATCGAAGACACGCCGCAAAGCGAAACGAAACGATGGGTTCTAATCGCCCCGCCCGGCGCCGAGGAATGCTGTCTACTGCTCGCCAGAGGCGTCGGCGACGAGCAGCGCAGCCGCATCGGAAACCAAACCGGCGGGCGTGTTTTTTTGTTTCTGAAAACCGACGATTTCTGGCGCGATTATGAAAATTTTCGGAGCAAAGGCGTCAGTTTCGTCCGCGAGCCGAAAACCGAGGATTACGGAACGGTCGCGGTTTTTGCTGATTTATACGGAAATCTCTGGGATTTGGTCGAGTTTGCCAAATAATCGGAATTTCTGCTTATAAGTTTTTTTCGATAAAATAAAGCTATGAACAACGAATCTGAAAACGGCCTGGAAAATTTAACCGAAGAAACGCGCGGAAAATTAAAAAACCTGAGCAAATCGCTTCTTCGCCTTCACAAATCGCTGCTCGATGCGGCAAAAACCGAATACGAAGCGGAAAACGGGAAAATCGAAGGCGTCAATCAATATTTTCAGCTTGTCATCGATGACCCGCATTTTGCGTGGCTGCGAAAGATTTCGGCGCTGATTGCGTTGATTGACGAAGCCGTCTCAATTCGCCGCGCGGCGACCGAACAGGCGGCGCTGGCTTTGCTTCAGGAGGCGCGCGCGATGCTCGATTTTGAAGATGAAGATGAAAACTTTAACGACAAATTTCAGATTGCTTTGCAAAAAAATCCCGACGCCGTCATCAATCACAACGATGCGCTGAAATTTGTGTTTTAATTGAATCTAAAAAATGATTTCAATCATAACTTTGTCCGAGAAATGTGTGGGAAATTTGATTGAATTTGATTGAACCTGCACCGATTTTCCGCGAGCTTTATCTTCTTTGATGACGGCTGCGTTTCGATAATAAACTTCGCTAAACGCTTCGATTTCCTTTGTTCGCCAAACGTATTCTCCTTTACGCGTAACGAGCATTCCCTGAAACGCGATGGTGACGACGGCTTCCTTCGGGCGCACCAAATATTGCCAAACAAACGGGTTATTATCATTGCTCTCGTCGACCGAGACGAACAGCTCGCCGGTCGGTGAACGAAAGACGGCGAAATTTTTTGAAAATTTCCCGTTGAATTTTACCTTTGCGTTCTCGACCTTTTTCCAAACGTCTCGCTCAATCGGTTTGTAGTCGGGCGGAACGTTGACCAGATTTTCCGCCACGCCGAGTGAAATATTGCTCAAACGCTGAACCAAAGCGCGCGGCGGCGTTAGAATTTGGGCAGCGATAATTAAATTTTTAAGGTCTTTGGCGGCGTAAAGATAAATTTTCTCATTTTCGCGCTGCTTTCTTTTTACTTCAATTTTTATGCATTCGTGGCCGTCAACGTCTATTTTGCCCAAGCCGCTGAACGTGTTTTCGGCGTCGGCGAGCGTCTGCGGATTAAAATCCGTTGCTCCGCCCGCCGTTTCATCGTCTACGCTTTCCAAATCGTTGTAGGATTTGTCGGAAGGATTCAGACGAATTCTGGATTTTCCGGTTTCGCCGACAACTATCCAAAATTGACTTTCTTTACGATATTTAGTCCCTTTGCGGGCAAGACGATACGAAAAACCCGTTCCGCCGAATTCTTCGCTGTAAAAAAATGAAATGTCGGCCGCGAAATCCGGCTGATTGGCGACGATTTCGCGGAAATTCAGACGCTTTTCTTCCTCGCTCAGAGGCGTCAGTTTTTCGTTTTCTTCTTTTTCCTGTTTTTCCTGATTTTTTTTAATCAGGGTTTGCAAATCTTTATATTTGAATACGCTCGGCCCCCAGACATATTTGCCCGCTTTGTCGATATAGCCGCGTTTTTCGTCACTTTTATCACCGGTTTTTACCAGCGCCAGCCCGCCGATAAATCGTCCCGCCTCGCTGCATTCAATCTTGAAAACGATTTTGCCGGTTTGATTGATATACACGCACCGGTCTTTGAAATAAACCAACGCCAGGCCTTCCGAAAAATTATGATTTTCATCTTCCCATCCGATATCGAATTTTGCCGGAATCGCCAATTTGCCCTGAAGATTTATAAAACCCCATTGTTCTCCGACCTGCACCAAAGCCAAGTTTTCGTAAAATTTTCGAGCTTCTTCGAATTGCGGCTCGATGACGAACTTTCCCTTTTTATCGACATAGCCCCATTTTTTATTCTTTTTTACCGCAATCAATCCGTCGCCGAATCCGGCGAGGTCGATGTTTTCGGCTTCGACTAATTTGTTTCCGTTTTTATCAATCAAAAAGGATTCCTGTTTATCGTTTAGCTGGAGAACGGCGAGTCCCGACGAAGCTCTTACGTTGAGAAAATTCTCTTTTGCGTCAATCAACGTTTTTCCGGGTTTGTCTATATAAACGGTTGCTTCACGGCCGGGCGTCCACGATTCGCCTTCGGGCGGAAACAAACTGACCGGAGCAATGCCGCCCGAAAACGAAAAAGCGTGCGCGTATTGAAGCGGAATGACGATTTCGCCTCTCTTATCGATAAATCCCCACTTAAAATTTATCGCGACGGCAGCAACGCCTTCGGAAAACTCCGACCATCTCGTAAATTTCGGCTCGATAACGATTTCGCCTCTTTCATCGACGTAACCGTATTTGCCGTTTTCGCTTTCAAACGACGCCAAACCTTCGGAGAATTCTTCCGCCCAGACGAATTGCGGTTTGATAACAATTTTTCCGGTTTTATCGACGTATCCCCATTTGCCGTCCAGTTGGATTGGACGCAATGCCGGCGGCTCGATTTGCCGTGCTTTAAAGCTGGTTGCGAGGAAAAATGTGCAGAGGAGAATAATAAAAAAATATCCGCTCTTAATTTTCATCAGTAAAATACTCGGCTAAATCCGGCGCTTTTGTCAATTCAAAATAAATTGTCCGCGGGTATCCCGGGTTCAATTTAATTTTTCTTGCCAAATCGTCTTTTTGTTGTAAGATTTAGCTGAAATTATTTCGCAAATGACAGGAAAAAAATTTTATCTTATCGCAATTTTGCTTTTCGCCGCGCCGCTCGTTTTTGCCCAGAAAAAAGAAACGATTACGACTTCTTCAGTAATTGATGCCAAAAGCGTCCGGAAAAAATGCGTCGATTTGCGGCTCGGCAAAGCTTTAACTTTGCCGTCGCCAAAATATCCGTCCGAGGCAAAATCGGCGCGCGCCGGCGGGACAATCGAAATTACCGTTGAAATCGACGAAAACGGAGATGTTTTGCGCGCCGAAAAAATTACCGGCGGCAAACTTTTTCAGGGCGCGGCCATCGTCGCGGCGATGAAATCGAAATTTGCGGCGACGCTCTGCGACGGCGTAAAAACCCGCGTTTCGGGCGTTATCACATATGTTTTTCTGCCGAACGCGCTTCAGGAAAGCTACTCGACGGTCGCCAGAGTCGAAGAATTCGCGGACGTCAAAAGCGAAGCCGCGTTTTATCCGGCAATACTTGATTTAACCGAAAATTATCATCTTGCGTTCGGCTACGCCGACGGAAATTTTCACGCCGACGCCGCTTTGACGCGCGGAGATTTTGCGCATTTTCTGCGTCTGACGCTCGATATGCTTTCGACGAGAGCCAAATTTGCCAACAAGGATTTGCGCTCGCTCAAAACTTTTTCCGCCTTTAACCCGCAGAAAATCAAATTTATCGAAAATATCAAAGACGTCAACTCAAACGCGCCTTATTTCGAATCGATTAAAATCCTTCTGCAAAACTACGACATCGCCATAATCGACGGAAATTCGGAGTTTCGCGGTAAGGCGGCATTGACGCTAAACGAAGTAATTGATTTGTGGACGCAGATTTTCGGCGAAGAAACAGTTCCGGTGAATTTCAAAAAAACGGAGAATTTTGAGCGTAGGATTTCGCGCGGAGATTTCGCGCTCTTTTTGCAGGAAAGTCTCGGAGTTCTGACCTATAAGCTTTTGCCTTAAACTTTTTCGATTTTGAAACGTAAAATTTTTGAGCGAAATTTGAGAATTTTGTTTTGCGAGTTTTTCTAAATCGATTTTTCGTGTTATCTTTTCGGGTATTTAGAGTTAAGTCCGGCCGGAGCTCGCCTGAAACAACCGCAAGCTCCGCCGGAGAATAAGTTTAATATTTGATTTTAATCAATCAATTCAAATATTTGTTTATAAATCCAGGAAAAAACGTTGCTCAATGCATCTTCTTCCCGATTTGCCGAATCTAGGCTTTTAGTAATTTGTGTCGTTTTGCCGTCGCCGGACGTTGTCGGCTTGCCGCCCGCGCCCATGTCGCCGTCGGCAAACGCGGGAACTGTCAAAAATAACACAATAAACAAAAAGCTGATTCTGATAAGCTGTTTCATATTTGTCTCCTAATTTTTCTATTTTTAGATTTTTCTGTAGAAATGTAGTTTGTAAACATTATCAATAAACGGAAGGTTCCAGAATATGAATTACTCCCAAGACCTGACGGCAGTGCTGAGCAGAGTTCTTGAAGCAGAACAAAAAGGTCTATATGAGCAGGCATTTATTTCTCTTTCTCCTTTTTGGAACACTACTTCGCAGTTTCCGATAACGACCGGATTGTCGGCCATCGAATCCGCCGAGCTTTTTTTACGCTGCGGCGGCATTATCGGTTTTCTCGGAAACTCAAAGCAAATCACAAACGCACAGGAAATTTCCAAAGATTTACTGACCGAAGCCAGACATCAATTTCTCTCGCTTTACGACTTTGAAAAAGTCGCCGACTGCGAAAATTATCTGGCGCTGGCCTACTGGCGCACCGGCGAATTTATCGAAGCCGAAGACTGGCTGAGAGAGTCTTTCTCGCGCAACCTGCCCGAAGACAATAATATACGCCTTTATTCCTCTGTTATCGAAGGCTTGATAAATCTCGATAAAAAGAAATACGAAGAAATAATCGTCAAAAGCGAAATCCTCGAAGATTCGTTCGAAAAATACGGCGACGATTTACTGAAAGGCTGTTTTCATAACCAAATCGGAATCGCTTATAAAAATCTGGGAATGAAATATTCCGCCTTAAAACATCTTAAACTGGCGCGCACTTTTTTTCAGAACGCCGAACATAATGTTTACTGCGGCGTCACGGAAAACAATCTCGCGCAATTTTTTCACAGCGAGGGAAATTTCGCCGAAGCGCATAATTCGGCCAATAACGCGCGCAAAATATTTGAGCTTCTCGGCGACAAAACGCGCGAGGGATTTTCGCTCGAAACAAAAGCGCAGGTTTACTTCGCCGAAGGCAAATACGATAAAGCGCTCAGATTTATCAACGATGCGATTGAGCTTTTGGAAAAAGGCGAAAGTTACATGA
>DASWRI010000064.1:0-7551 GCA_036403235.1 Pyrinomonadaceae bacterium
TACGAATTTTTGATTAAATCCTTTAGTTCGCTCGTCGCCAGCGCGTCGAGCCGCTCGACCGTCACCCAGTGATAGCGCGCCACATAATGCGCCGGAATGATGCCGTCTTTTTCGACGAGCTCGGCAAATTTTTCGGGCGTGCATTTGAAAGAAATGCTCTGCGCGGCGGTTTCCAGACCGGTGACGGCAAACATTTTCCGGCCGATGCAGAACGTCAAATCGTTTCCCCATTTGACGTCTTCGGTGACGGCGGGAAGCGAGAGACAAAATTTGCGAATCTCCTCTAAATCCATTTTATTCTCCGAGAATTTTTGCCAGCGCCAAGACGGTTTTCTCGACGTCCGCGCGCGAAACGTCGTAGTGCGTCACCATTCGAATCGTTTTGCCGAAACCGATTGCCAAAATTCCTTCGTCCTTTAATTTCGTGCAGATTTCCGCCGAGTCTTTGCCCGTCGCGGAAACGTCGAAAATCACGATGTTGGTCACGACGCGCGCCAAATCGACTAGAACGCCTTTTAGATTAGCCACGCCTTCGGCCAAAACGCGCGCGTTTTCATGGTCGACGTGCAGAATTTTCGGCGTCTCTTCGAGAGCGATTAAACCGGCCGCCGCGAGCACGCCGACCTGTCGCATTCCGCCGCCGAGACGCTTGCGCCAGATGCGCGCTTCCGCGATAAAATCTTTCGTTCCCAAAATCATCGAGCCGACCGGCGCGCCGAGCGCTTTTGAAAGACAAAACTGGACGGAATCGCAGTCTTTTGAAAGCGTTGCGACCGTCTCGCCCGACGCGGCCGAAGCGTTAAAAATTCGCGCGCCGTCCAGATGAACGGGCAAATTTAACTCGTGCGCTCTGGCGCAGATTTCCGCGCAGTGCGCCGCCGTCATCACGCTTCCGCCCGCGAAATTGTGCGTGTTTTCGAGACAAATTAAGCCGGTCGGGTTGGCGTAATAAGGCTGTTTGATATGCAGAACGGACGCGATTTCGCTCCATTTGAGCATCCCGCTTCCGTCCACGCTTTTGACCGGACGAACGAGAACGCCCGAAACGAACGAGGGCGCGCCAAGCTCGTAGTTGTAAATGTGCCCGCGCTCTTCGATGATGATTTCGTCGCCGGGTTTTGTATGCAGCTTGACCGAAATTTGATTGCCCATCGAGCCGGTCGGGACAAACAGCGCGGCTTCCTTGCCGAAAATCCCGGCCGCCCGCTCCTGCAAACGATTGACGGTCGGGTCTTCCGAATAAACGTCGTCGCCGACTTCTGCCTCGGCCATCGCGCGCCGCATTTCAGGCGTCGGTTTTGTAACTGTGTCGCTTCTTAAATCAATCATTTTAAGGGTGTTAATTTAAATTTTTCCGTGTCCCAATTTGCCGTTTTCGCGCCCGCCTGATACGCGCTTTCCAAAAAATTCAGAATCGTTTCGCGCGGATTTGCCGTTTTTCTGGCTTCGTCATACGTCAAAAGCGCGAGATGCCCGCCGCCGGATTCGCTCCAGAAGGCTTTTTCCGGTTGCAACGGCTCGCCGGTTAAATTTTCCGGTTCGGGCGCGACGTAAGAATAAAAAGCCGGTTCTTTTACGTTGTCGTCGCCCGTCCAGAAGCCGAAGCTAATGACTTCCTGCGAATAAGCTTCGCGCTCGACCGTTCCGGCTTCAGCGCGGACGGGCGCGGGTTTGCCGGAAAATCTCGTCAACGCAAGGTCGAAGCTGTGCCAGAAAAGATGAACCGGAGTCGATTTTCCGGTAAAGCGGCCGCGAAATTCTTCGAAAATGTCGTTTACTCCGACTAAAATTCGGCGGAAACGCTCGATGTATTCTTTGTCGTAAGATTTGTTTTCCGTATTTTCGGCAAACGGCGTTTTTGAAGGCGCTTCATAGGGCACGGCCCAAATTTTCGCTTCGATGCCGTGCGCGCTTAAATTTTCAAAAATTTGGCGATAAAAATCCGCCACCGTCAAGCCGTCGCGCAAATCGAATTCACACCTTGCGCCCGCGCTCGTCAAAATTTTGAGCTTGTGCTCGACGAAATCAAACTCGATTTCGAAATTGCCGTTTTTGTATGGAATCGGGCGCGTCGTCAAACCGCGCGTCGAAACATAAAACGGGACGTGCCACCAGTGATTAAGCCGCGGAAAAAGCGCGAGCCGAATTTTCCCGACGATTTGCAGGTAAAGATGCAGCGTGTTTTTCGTCGCGCGCCAATCTTCGAGCGGGAGCGGCGGAAACGTTTCGCCCGTTTCAAAATGATTCATAAATTTTCCGCGTCCGGCAGAGTCTCGAAAAATAAATTGTCGGGGTAGCAAAAGCCCCAGTCCTCGCCTTTTTCAAAGGATTTGATAATCGGGTGACCGCTCGCGTGAAAATGTTTCGTCGCGTGGCGATTCGGGCTCGAGTCGCAGCAACCGACGTGGCCGCACGTTTCGCAGAGCCGCAGGTGAACCCAGGCCGCGCCGATTTTCAGGCAGTCTTCGCAGCCCTCGGCGCTCGGCTCGACCTCTCTGATTTCGCTTAGATGTTCGCATTTCGCTGTCATAAATTTATAATTGTCCGCTCACGACGACTTCGATTTCGCCGTGCGTCTTTTTGAGCATGTCGGCGAGCGACGCGCCCAAATCTTCGAGAATATTTCTTGTTTTTTCGTCCGTCATTTCTTCGGCGTCGCCTTCAAATTTGGAAGCGACAAACGAGACGGCGATTTCCGACGGCAAAACGTTGACGAGCATAATCGAAAGCACGCCGCGCAGATGCGCGAGACACCGCAACCCGCCGAAAGCGCCGGGCGAAGCGGTGCAGATGGCCGCGACTTTTCCTTTGAAAACTTCTATCTGGCCGAACTTTTCGCTTTTGCGCGAAGCCCAGTCAATCGCGTTTTTCAATCCGCCCGGAATCGAGCCGTTATATTCGGGCGAAGCTATCAAAAGCCCGTCGTGCTCGCTCAAAAGCTGCTGGAATTTCAAGGCGTTGGCGTCGAAACCGGCGCCCGTATGTTCGTCCGAGTTATAAACCGGCATCGGCAACGAGCGCAAATCAATTTCGGTTACTTCCGCGCCCGCCCGCCGCGCGCCCGCAATCGCCGCCCGCAAAACTCGCTTGTTATACGAATGCTCGCGGAGACTGCCCGCAAAGGCTAAAATCCTGGGTTTTTTCGCCATAAAATTATTTCTCTCTATAAAAGAAAAGTTTGCCACGAATCAGGGCGGAACTCCAATTCTCGGCAGGCGATTTCTTTCGCTTTTGGTCTTAGCGTCTTTCAAGTTAAAATGAAAAATCAAAAAATGATTAAATCTTTTCAAAATCTGCATCCGAAAATTCACGAAACGGCTTTTATCGCCGAAAATGCGACGGTTGTCGGCGACGTCGAAATCGGCGAGCAGGCGAGCGTCTGGTACGGCTCGATTCTGCGTGGCGACGTCAATTACATACGCATCGGCGCGCGGACGAACATCCAGGACGCGAGTGTGATACACGTTTCGAGCCGGACGCATCCGACCGTTCTCGAAGACGAAGTGACGGTCGGGCATCGAGTCACTTTGCACGGCTGTTATGTCGAAACAGGTTGTCTTGTCGGCATCGGCTCAATTATCTTAGATGGAGTTCGCGTCGGCGCAAATTCACTGGTCGCGGCGGGCAGTCTTTTGACGCCGAATACTGTGATTCCGCCCGCATCGCTCGTGATGGGCGCTCCGGCACGGGTAAAACGCGCGCTGACTGGCGAAGAAGTTGAAAATTTGAAAAAATTCTGGCTCAATTATGTATCATTGAGCGAAATTTACAGACTCAACTTATGAGTTAGATAATTGTAGTAAAACAAGGGGAACAAGGGTAATGCTAAAACTTTCAGGAGTTTTATTTTTTGTTTTATTCGTTTTTATTCACACAAATCCAGCCCAGACAATAGAAAAAGACAATTTACAGACTGAAACCGAAAGGCTGGAAACGCGTGTTTTCGGAAAAAATCCGTTTTCGCAAAAAGACGAGAGCGGAAAGCTTTTTAAAAACCGCTCGTTTCGGAATTTTCCGGATAAAAAGGCCGCGCCGGACGAAAAAAACACGCCCGGGCCGACCGGCTACAAGCTCGGTCGCGGCGAAAAAGAATGGAATTTCGAGTTCGGCTTCTCGCCGCTTGAGCCGACGCATTTTACGGGCGAAAAGGAATACAACACGGCCGGACGAAAGCTCGGCCTCGCCGTTTTTCGCTGGGGACGCGTTATCGGGACGGCGAAACACATCACCTGGCAATATCTGTTCGAAGCCGTTCCGCTGATAATTTCGCTAAAAAACGAAGTGACGAATCCCGATTACGTCTCGCCGGCCGCGACGCCCGACGTTGCGCCGACCAGGCGCGAGACGAGTTACGGGTTTGGTCTGACGCCCGCCTCGTTTCGCTTTTATTTTTTCCCGAAAAGCCGTCTCAAACCGTTTACGCAAATCGGCGCGGGTTTTGTTTATATGAATAAGCCGATGCCGATGCCGAACACGACCAGACTTAACTTCGCCGGTTACTGGGGCGGCGGCCTGATGTATCAGCTCAAGCGCGACCGCGCCATCACGCTCAGCTATCGGTATCTGCATATGTCCAACGCCAACGTCACCTATAATCCGGGCTACAACGCCAACGTTTTCGCGCTCGGCTATTCGTTTTTTTACGGCAAGTAGAGAAAAGCCACAGGCGAAGAGGGACGAGGGACAAGTTAAAACGTATTTTCTCTCGTCACTTGTCACTTTCTCTCACTTCCTGTCCCTTTCTTTAACTCTGCAAATAAGTTAAAATCTTGTTCGTTTTAACTAATCCACATTTCTCTGGAAATAATCTATGAAATTTTTTATTTTTTCGGCTCTTATTTTGTTTTTATTCACCGTGAGCGTTTCGGCGCAGGACGATTACGAGACGGGGAAAAACGAACTCACCGTCTGGGGCGGCTTTTCGCCCGATTCCTCGACGCTCATCAAGGGAACGGGACGAACGCCGGACGCTCGTTTCGGCCTCGTCGCCTTTCGATACGCGCGGCGCTTTAACACGGGCGACACGGTAAATCTGAAATACACGGCGGACGTTATTCCGGCGGCGTTTTTAAATTATCCCGATTTTCAGATAACCCAGCCGACGCCGTCCACGTTTCAAATTAACGACGTGCGCCCGACACGCTACGCGTTCGGCGTTTCGCCGCTCGGAATTCAGGCGAATTTTCGCCCGCGCAAAAAAGTCCAGCCGTTTATCGAGGCGACCGGCGGGCTTTTGTATTTCAATAAGCGCACGCCGAATTATGTCGGGACGCGCTTTGCCTTTACGGCCGACGTCGGCGGCGGCATCGAGTTCAAGTTAAAGGAAAAACGCGCCTTCACGGTCGGCTACAAATATTTTCATATCTCAAACGGCAACCGCGGAATCGAAAACCCGGGCTTTGACAACAACCTGATTTACGTCGGCTACACGTTTTTCTCGAAATAAAAATCGTGTAAAATCAGAATTGAAGTTTCAAGGGCGGTCAAAATTGGCTGCCTTTTCAATTTTTGCAATTTATTTTGAATTGCAGAGCGCGCCGGTCACGCCGAAAAAAATAAAAGTTATTTTAAAAACCGTGCGTCGCCCGCGTCTTTTATATTGAGTAAAAAGTTATGAACAAAACACAGCCCGCGCGCGGAATGCGAGATTTTCTGCCAATCGACGTCAGACGACGCGAATACGTTATCGGCGTCATCAGGGAAGTTTACGAATCCTACGGCTTTGAGCCGCTTGAAACGCCGGCGATTGAAAATCTCGAAACTTTAACGGGCAAATACGGCGAGGAAGGCGGCCAGCTGATGTTCAAAATTCTCAAGCGCGGCGAAAAGCTCGATATCTCGGCGGGCGAAAAGGGCTTGTCAGACCTCGCCCTGCGCTACGATTTAACCGTCCCGCTCGCCAGAGTCGTGGCAAATTATCGTAATGATTTGCCGAAATTTTTCAAACGCTACCAAATCCAGCCCGTCTGGCGCGCCGACCGTCCCGCGCGCGGCCGTTATCGCGAATTTTACCAGTGCGACGTCGACGCCATCGGCTCAAAATCGATGATTGTCGAAGCCGAGCTGATTTCCGCTGTCAGCGAGATTTTACAAAGGTTGGGATTTGATGATTTTGTAATTAAGTTGAATCACAGAAACTTATTATTTGATATTTTAGAAAGAGCAAATATACCCACGGAAAAACAGGCTGACGCGGTAACCGCTATTGATAAGCTGGACAAACTTTCTGTTGAGCAAGTTTCAAATGAGCTTATCAACAAAGGAATTACAGAAAGTTCCACAGCGTATGTAATGAATTTGTATAAAGAAGTGGCACAAGTTTGGAATCAAGGAATTGATGTCAATGAAATTTTATTATCCACAATCTTAGGAGGCGAGCTTGAGATTAGAGAGCAACTTATCAAAATAATCAATCTTGTGGGAAATTCTCGAATAGCGATTTATCCTTTTCTCGCTCGCGGTCTGTCTTATTACACCGGAACGATTATGGAAATCAACGTTCCCGATTTGGCGGGAAGTCTCGGCGGCGGCGGGCGATATGATGAATTGATTGGAATGTTCGGCAAGGAACAAATTCCGGCGTGCGGTTTTTCGCTCGGTCTGGAAAGAATTCTGGTCGTGATGGAAGAACGCGGAATGTTTCCCGAAGATTTGCAAAATACTTCGGCGGACGTGATGGTGACGATTTGGAACGAGGAATCGGCGGGCGAGAGTTTGAAGCTGGCGAATGAGCTCAGAAAAGAAGGTTTGCGCGTTCTTGTTTATCCCGAGGCCGATAAGCTCGGAAAGCAGTTTAAATACGCTTCGCAAGTCGGCGTTTCGTTTGTCTGCGTCATGGGCGAGAGCGAGCTTGCGGAAAACAAGGTGACGCTCAAAAATATGCGCTCGGGCGAGCAGGAAACTCTTTCGCGGGCAGAAATCGCGGCGAAAATAAAAGTATGAAAAAGTTAGCCGGATATTTTTCGTTTTTTTTAATTATCGCCTTTTGTTTCGGCGGCGGGGCTTACGGTCAAAAACAGTCGGCGGCAAAGGATTTGCCGAATTTTTATCAAATCAGCGCCGGATTTTATCGAGGCGCGCAGCCGACCGAAGCGGGCGTCAGAGAGCTTGCCGAGATGGGCGTCAAAACGATTATCGATTTGCGCGGCGAAGACGAAAACTCGAAAAAAGAAGCACTCTGGGCGCAGAATGCGAAAATAAACTTTATCACGCACAATCTGAGCAACTGGTTCAGGCCGAAAGACGCCGAAATCGAGAAAATTATCGCCGAGATAAACAAACCGGAAAATCAGCCCGTCTTCGTTCATTGCCAGCGCGGCGCAGACCGCACCGGAACGGTCGTCGCCGTTTACCGCATCACTCACGATGACTGGACGGCCAAACAAGCGATCGATGAGGCGAAAAAATACAAGATCGGCTGGTGGCAGGTTTGGATGAAAGATTATATCAATGATTATTACCGGGATTTTAAGGCGGGGAAAACTATTCAAACTAAATAACGATTAAATCTCAGTGTGGCCAAAATGCAACCATCGGCGATTTTTGCGAATC
>DASWRI010000065.1:0-143686 GCA_036403235.1 Pyrinomonadaceae bacterium
ATCAGCACGCCTGAAACGGTCACACCGGCTAATAAACCTCCAAGAACTTCCGGCCCAAAAGTAAATCCGACGACAACCGGAGTAATTAAGGCAATTGCACCCGGAAGCATCATTTCTTTAAGAGATGCTTTAGTAGAAATAGCGACGCATTTATCATATTCCGGTTTCGCTTTATACTCCATGATTCCCGGAATTTCTCTAAACTGTCGCCGGACTTCCTGCACCATCGCCATTGCCGCTCTGCCGACTGCTGCGATGGCAAGCGAAGAAAAGATATAAGGAATCATCCCGCCGACGAATAAACCTGCCAGCACATCCGCTTTATAAATATCGATTGAGCTGATTCCGGCAAGACCGACATAAGCCGCAAATAATGCGAGCGCCGTCAGAGCCGCCGAAGCGATTGCAAAACCTTTGCCGGTTGCGGCGGTAGTATTTCCGACAGCATCTAAAATATCTGTTCTTGCTCTAACTTCTTTCGGAAGTCTGCTCATTTCGGCAATGCCGCCGGCGTTGTCGGCAATCGGTCCGAAAGCATCGATTGCCAGCTGCATCGCCGTCGTCGCCATCATTCCGGCCGCCGCAATAGCAACCCCGTATAAACCGGCAAAGTAGTGAGATAAATAAATACCGGACGCCAGAACAAGTGTCGGAACTAAAGTGGATTCCATACCGACGGAAAGACCGCCGATAATATTTGTCGCCGCGCCTGTATCGGATTGTCGAACGATTGATTTAACCGGACGTTTCCCCATCGATGTGTAGAATTCAGTCACAAGACTCATCAGTGCGCCGACAATCGAGCCGACCAGGATTGCCATGAAAACTCCCGTATTTGTGAAGTTATGACCTCTCAGAGTCATATTCGCAGGCATCATCCACATCACAATAAAGTAACAGGCAATCGTCGTAATAATAACTGAAGTCCAGTTCCCCATATTCAGCGCTTTTTGAACGTTGCCTTTATCATCGGAAATTCTGACAAGCGTAAAACCGATAATGGAAAATATAATTCCAAGTCCGGCAATCAGCATCGGAAGAAGCATCGGAGAAAGACCGCCGAATTTATCACTGACAACAATCTCACGTCCGAGAACCATTGTCGCCAGAATTGTCGCCACGTAAGAGCCGAAAAGGTCAGCTCCCATTCCGGCAACGTCACCGACGTTATCTCCGACGTTATCTGCAATAGTTGCCGGGTTTCTAACATCATCTTCAGGAATTCCCGCTTCGACTTTACCGACCAGGTCAGCTCCGACGTCAGCCGCTTTTGTATAAATACCGCCGCCGACTCTGGCAAAAAGAGCAATTGACTCAGCACCCAGAGAAAAACCGGCAAGAACTTCGATTGCTTTTTCCATCGCCGCGCCGTTTACCGAACTGCCGGTGTTCACGACATAGATTTTATAGAAGATGATAAATAAAGTGCTGAGACCCAATACCGCCAGACCGGCAACTCCGAGTCCCATCACCGTTCCGCCGGTAAAGGCTACTTTAAGCGCGCCTTTGAGGCTGGTTCTCGCGGCCTGCGTCGTTCTGACGTTCGCTTTTGTGGCGATATTCATCCCGAAGTATCCGGCAGTCGCGCTGAATACCGCGCCGATAAGAAATGAAATTGCGATTACGGGGGAAGAAGTTTCAACTAATGTTCCGGACCACCCGAGAACGACTGCCGCAACGATTGCAAAATAAGTTAAAATTTTCCACTCGGCTTTTAAAAACGCCATGGCGCCTTCGGCAATATAAGTTGAAAGTTCGACCATGTTTGCTTCACCGGTCGGCTGCTTGCTAACCCATGAAGATTGAACTGCCATCACAACTAACCCCAAAATCCCTAATGCCGGGATTAGATAAAGAATTGTAGATTCCATTAAAAAACCACCTATTTTTATGAATAAATTACTGTATTAAAGCCCTAGAACATTAACTATTTATATAAACTATAACAAAGAATAAAGTCTTTAGAGATAAATAATAAAAATATTGCCAGGGCAGTTAACGATAAGAACTAACCAAAGTCCCGCGATATTTTATTCCTCTCTGTTGTTAAAAGTTTTATGAGGACTCAAAAGTCGATATTATCGCTGATTTGATAGGCAAGATTCAAATGAAGACAGTGAAAAGTGAAAGAATGTTCCGACGCTATTCACTAATCAGTCTTCACTTTTCACTGTTTGCATCAATTCGATAAAACGGCGAAAAAGATATTCGGAATCGTGCGGGCCGGGCGCGGATTCGGGGTGATACTGCACCGAAAAGACGGGCAGCGATTTGTGGCGCAAGCCCGCCACCGTGTTGTCGTTGAGATTGAC
Source organism: Pyrinomonadaceae bacterium (assembly GCA_036403235.1). Taxonomy (GTDB): domain Bacteria; phylum Acidobacteriota; class Blastocatellia; order Pyrinomonadales; family Pyrinomonadaceae; genus JBGTFE01. The sequence goes on from DASWRI010000065.1 coordinate 2,313, forward strand.
GTGCGTTATCTCGACGTCGGCGGAGAGGCTTTCGGCTTTGACGGCAAAACCGTGATTGTGCGAGGCGATTTCGATTTTTCCGGTCGTCAAATCCTTTATCGGCTGGTTGCCGCCGCGATGGCCGAATTTTAATTTATAAGTCGCGCCGCCGAAAACCTGTCCGAGGATTTGATGCCCGAGACAGATTCCGAACATCGGCACGCTGTGCTCGGTCAACTTTTTGATTTCGGCGACGACCGTTTTCATCGAAGACGGGTCGCCTGGGCCGTTCGAAAGAAAAATTCCGTCGGGTTTGAGAGCCAAAACCTCGGCGGCGGACGCTTCCGCCGGAACGACCGTGATTTTGCAGCCGAATTTTGAAAACTCGCGCAGCGAATTGGTCTTGACGCCGAAATCAAACGCGACGACGTGAAATTTTTCTTCGCGCTCGGCTGGAAACTCGAAGGTGTCTTCGATTGTGACGGCGCTCGCGAGCTCGCGGTTTTTCATTTCCGGCGAGCGCAGAACTTTTTCGAGCAGGCTTTTTTCGTCCGAATCGGTAGTGGAAATTACAGCCCGCATCGCGCCTTTGTCGCGGATATGCCGGACGAGCGCGCGCGTGTCGATATGCTCGATGCCGACGATTTTATTGCGTTTCAGATAAGAATCCAGAGTTTCGATGGCGCGCCAGTTCGAAGCGATGCGGCTCGCCTCGCGCACGACAAAGCCTTCGACCCACGGGCGGCGCGATTCCGCGTCTTCTTCGTTGACGCCGTAATTTCCGATGTGCGGGTAGGTCATACAGACGATTTGTCCCGCATAAGAAGGGTCGGTCAAAATTTCCTGATAGCCGGTCATCGAGGTGTTGAAAACCATCTCTCCAAACGTTTCGCCTTCCGCGCCGAACGCGCGCCCGCGAAACGTGCGGCCGTCTTCGAGCACTAAAATCGCTTTTTTTGATTCGTTCATTTAATTTTTACCGCAGAGGGCACACAGAGCACAGAGAAAATAAATTGTATTTAGAAACTCTGTGCTCTGTGTGCCCTCTGCGATGAAATTGCTTATTCTTGTCCTTCGGCGCGAACGTCCTCGGATTTTTCCTTTTCGTCTTCGATGTTGTATTTGCCGTGATTTATAAAACCGATTTCCGACGGCTTCCAGTAGCGGAAAAACGCTTTGCCGTAAACATATTTTTCCGGCACGAGTCCCCAGTAGCGCGAATCCGACGAATTGTCTCGATTGTCGCCCATCACGAAATAATAATGCTCATCGACCCTTCGCGCCGGAAAGCTCGGCAGATTTTGGTTGTGTTCGGCGTCGAGATACTGCTCGTTGAGCTCCGTCCCGTTGATGATGACTTTTCCGTTGCGCACCTCGACGACTTCGCCCGGCAGTCCGATGACGCGTTTGACGTAAGATTTATCGGGCTCTTTCGGATACCAGAAAACGACGACGTCGCCGCGCTCGATGTGTCCCCAGCTTACGCTTTTGAATTTGTAATAAACCAGTTTATTGACAAGCAAGCGCTCGCCGTCGTGAAGCTGCGGCAGCATCGAAGTTCCTTCGACGACGACCGGCTGCGCGACGAAAACGCCGAGCAGAATAAAAACGGCGATGATTAAAATAATATCGCGGACAAGCTTTAAGCTTTCCGTCCAAAGCCCCTGCCGCGATTCGTTTTTCAGCCGCACGACTTCAATATCGCGGTCGTCCGCCGCCGCGACGAGCCCGAAGTCAATCTGGTCTTTTTTTTGAAACTCGAACATAATTAAAACAATTTCGATGCCGCCGAAAAAACTTTTGTTTGAAGAAATTTCTCTCGTCTTTATGAATTATCGGTTTTTTATTTTGTTTGTCAAAGTAAAATAGATGCCGGAGGTTGGATATCAGATGTTAGTAAAAAACCTGTCCGGCGGATATCTGACATTCGATATTCGAACATCTGCAAAATCTATGAATGAAAATATACGCTCGCTTTTTCCCGCGGCCGGGAAATACGCATATCTAAACAGCGCGGCGGTCGCGCCTTTGCCGACCGTGGCGGTCGAAGCGGTTCACCGTCAGCTAAAAGACGTTTCGGAAAACGGCTCGGCGAATTTTACCGACTGGATTGCGACCAAACAGCGCGCGCGCGAACTCGTCGCCTCGATGCTCAATGTGAGCGCGGAACAAATCGCGTTTCTGCGCAATACTTCCGACGGCCTGGCCTCAGTCGCAAATGGTTTGAAGTGGCAAAAGGGTGATAATATCGTCAGTTTTGCGCGCGAGTTTCCGGCAAATTTTTACGCCTGGCGCAGGGTTCGCGACAATTTCGACGTCGAGCTGCGGCTTTGTCCCGAACGAGACGGGCGCATCGATTTGGACGAGTTTATCAATTTAATCGACGAAAATACGCGGCTCGTTTCAATCAGCGCCGTCCAGTACGATTCGGGCTTTCGCGCCGATTTGGAAAGAATCGGACGCGCGGCGCGAATGGTTGACGCGCTTTTTGCGGTCGATATTATACAGGGCTTCGGCGCGATGCCGTTTGATTTGCCCGCGCAGTTTGTCGATATCGCGGCGGGCGCGAGCCACAAATGGCTTTGCTCGCCCGAAGGCTGCGGGCTGCTCTATCTGTCGGAAAGAGCACGGATGAGAGTCGAGCCGACGCTGGTCGGCTGGATAAGCGTCGACGTTCCCTGGGATTTTGAAAATCCGGAACAGCCGTTTAAGCCGAATGCGCTGGCGTGGGAATCGGGAACGGGCGGCTCGGCGCTTTTTTACGGTCTGGAGCAAAGTCTGAAGCTGCTCAGTGAAACGGGCGCGGAAAAAATCGAAAATTATCTCGAAGAATTGTCGGATTATTTGTGCGAGCTTCTCGCCGGAAAAAATTACGAAATCGTCAGCTCGCGCGCGAAAGGCGAAAAATCGCAAATCGTCTGCATCAAAAATCTCGCCGGTCTAACTTCAAACGAAATCGCCGGGCGCCTCGAAAACGAAAATATCATCGTCTCGCCGCGCGGCAGTCGCCTTCGCATCGCGCCGCATTTTTTTAATAACCGGGAAGATATTGATAGGTTGGTAGAAGTTTTGCCGTAAGAAATATTTCACCACAGAGAAAATTTAAAAATCTCTGTGGTCTCTGTGCTTAATTCCTCTTAATCGCTCAAAAGTCTGTCGTTCATAACGTCGGGCGTCAGGCCGTCCAGATTCAGACGCGTCATGCCGCCGGCGTCGGTGAAAATATGCGTCGTCGCGCGTTTTTGCTCGCGGATATAAAAAAACGTCAGGCCGATGATTAATCCGGCGAGAATCGTCGAGCCGAACCCGACGACGACCATAATAAGCGTCGAGAGAAAAAGCTCGCCCGTTCCGATGGCAAATGCGCGCTCGGCACGAAGCGCGGGAATCGGGTCTTCGCCGAGCCATTGAATCGTTTTTTCGTATTTTATCTGGTCGAGCAGAGCGCTTGCGGCCGGCTCGTCGCCGGCGTCAAAGACAAACGCGCTGTAATTTCCGATTCTTCGATAATAAACGGGCGGCACGGGCGGATTTTCTTTTAATTTCTGGGTAATCAGCCCGTCGGCGTCACTCGAAGCCTGCGGCGTCGGGTATTCGACAATCAAAAGTTTTCCCTGCGGATATGCGGCGGTGACGGCTTCGACTCCGCCGCCGAGCGTAACTACATCGAAGACGCTTCGCGCGCCGAGCGCTTTACGCAAATCGTCTGTGTTGAGCGTGTAAACCGCACGATTTTGCACAGTTTCCCATTCGGGCAAATGTTTGATGATTGCCGGCGTTTTGTCTTCTTCGAGAACTTCGGGATTCTTAACTTTCGGCGCGTTGCCGGTCTGCGCAAAAACGCCGCCGAACGCCGCCAGACAAACGCAGATTGAGATAACAAATTTTATAAAAAAAGCCCTTTTCATTGCTAAAACTGCTCCGCGCGCGAAATTTTCCGGTAGTTTTTGAAATAAAAATAATAGCATTTTTTCCGAAAAACTTCGTCTCTATTAGTAATGATTCGATACAAAAATGTATCAGATGCGTCAACTGCTACACGCTTTGGTTGAATCTGAACTTGGATGAAAGACGAATAAAAAAGTATGTCTAAAAAAGTGCAACCACAAGGCTTATTTGGCGTGAACTATTTATAAAGGCTGGCGTATGATTTGTGGCACACCAATTGATATAATAGAGCACGGGGGAATAAAGAAATGACAACAACAGAAACATTAAATTATCCGGTCTTTCAGGAAACGGGAGAACCCAAAAAGGAGAAGAAAGGTTTTCTTGAAACTGAAATTGAGGAAATAGACGACATCAGCGCGGCTAAAGATTATCAATTGACACAGGCGGCCTCGAGAGGCAATATGGCGGCGTTCGAAGAAATCTACAACCGTCACCACCGCCGAGTTTATTCGATTTGTTTGAGAATGCTTCAGAACGCGACCGAAGCCGAAGATTTAACACAGGACGTTTTTATCCAGCTTTATCGCAAAATCGGAAGTTTCCGCGGCGATTCGGCTTTTACGACGTGGCTTCATCGCTTAACGGTCAATCAGGTCTTGATGCATTTTCGCAAACGCAACGTCAAATTTGAAAAAACGACGGAAGAAGGCGAAACGCCGGTTCAAATCGTTTCGGGCACGGAGAATCCGCGCAAAATGCCGATTGTCGATAAAATCGCTTTGGAAAACGCCATCGCGCAATTGCCGAACGGTTACCGCAACGTTTTTGTTCTGCACGACGTCGAAGGCTACGAGCACGAAGAAGTCGCGCGGCTGCTCGGCTGCTCGGTCGGAACGAGTAAATCACAGCTTCATAAAGCGCGTCTGAAACTGCGAAAGCTTTTGAAAAAAAATGCGCCGCCGAGACTTTTCGGTATCTAACGCAATCATTAAATAAATTATAAAAAAGGCTTCTCGTCAGGTTTCAAGTTTCAGATTTTAAGAAATCGTTTAACTTGAAACCTGAAACTTTTTTATTGAACTTTCTTGAGCGTCATCTCGAAAAACGGTTTCCACGTTTTGCCTTCGTCCATCGACATTTCGCCGGCTTCGTGCCACGTGTCGCCGGTCAGTTTTATGTCGTAGCGAACAGTGCCGCCGGGAAACGAAAATCCCCATTGCCAGCCGGTTTCGGTCGCTTTCATGGTGTATTGACCTTTTCTTCCGTTGGCGAGAAATGTGTTGAAATCGTAATCTTTCGACGTCGAGTTATAAGACAGAACGGCGAGCGTTTCGTGGATGACGACGTCTTTTTTATCGACGAACCGGCCTTCGACCAGAATCGCCAGACCGTCGATTTTGCGCTGGACGTTTTCCGCTCCGGTAAACGTTTCGCGTTCTTTTCCCTGCTGAATCCAGCCCGCGCCCTGCCATTTTCCAATCATCGCGTCGAGCTTTTTCATCTCGCCGCGCTGCGCGTCGATTGCCGCCCTGTCGATTTGCCCGAAAGCCAAAGGCGCGGCGAAAACCAAACAAATAAAAGCTAATAAAATATGTTTCATAATAATTTGAAAAATCTCCTCGTGTAAATTCTCAAATCGGATTATGAAGCAATTCGGCGCGCGTGTATTGTAAATTTCCGACATTTCAAAAATTTATTTGACGATGTTTCCGTGTTCGATGCGCTTGACGTTTTCGGCGAACGAATTCGGCGAGCGCCCGGTTATCGACGAAAATTCGCGCGTCAAATGCGATTGGTCGGTGAAACCCATTTCGGCGGCGTGATTTGCCCAGTTGATTCGCATATTTTCGACGACGGCGACGGCCGTCGCGCGTATCCGGCGCGTCCGCGCATATTGTTTCGGCGATAAGCCGGAGCTTTTCTTAAAACGCCGTTCGAGCTGGCGCACGCTCAAGTTTACCGCCGCGGCGATTTCCGAGATTTTTATCTCGCCCGGATTTTCTTCGATAAGCTTGACGGCCTCAGCCACTTTTTCGTCCGTTTCGGCAGGCTTTAAGTCAAGTTTTTTGATTTGAGCGATGAAAATTTCGATGGCTTCGTCAAAGCTCCGGCAGCGGACAAGTTTTTTCAAAACTCCGAGACTCAAGTGTTTCAAATTTGCCGAATCGTTCAAAATTTTCAGTTCGAACTTCGACGGATTTTGGCCTAAGATTTTCGCGCAGGCCGAGGGCAGAAATCTCATCGCCCAGAAAACGTCGCCGCCAAAAACCGGCGCTTTGGTCGTTTCGCGAGCGACGGCGGGAATAAAAAGCGTGTTCAGCTTAAAATTTGCGTTTCGATGATAAATCAGCGAAAAACAGCCGTCGGGAAAAATTTCGTGAATTGTCGGCTCCATGCTCTCGCCTTCGACGGCAAATTCCCAGAACGACATCACCAGATGAGAAATCTCATCGGGCGGCGCGGCTTCGCGGTAAAGCATTGAAACTTTCGACATAAATTTACGGCTCAATCGGCTCTTTTGGGCCGCCAATCGGCTCGAACTTCTTAAAATTTATTTCAAACCAGGCGCTGGCGACCGAGAAAAATTCGCGAAACTTCCAGTGACCCGAGCCTTCATACGGCCGGCGGTCGGCCGTGATGCCGATGCTGTCAACGCCGATGTTGTTGCAGAGATAAAGCGCTCGCGCCTGGTGAAATTCCTGCGTGACGAGAATCGCCCGTTTGACCTCGAAAATTTCTTTCGCGCGGTAACACGTGTCGTATGTTCTGCGTCCGGCAAAATCGAGAACAATGTCCTGTTCGGGAACGCCGAGCTCGACGGCGGTTTTTTTCATCGCCGTCGGTTCGTCGTAATCGGCGGTCGGATTGTCGCCGCTCATCAAAATTTTACGAACGCGTCCGGCGCGATAAAGCTCGACGGCCGTCAGCACGCGGTCGTAAAGAACGGGCGATGCCTCGCCGTTGTCCCAGACTTTTGCGCCGAAAACGATGGCGACGCGCGGCGGTTCTTCCGGCGGAATTTCGGTAATCGAAGTCTGCAATTTCGCGTCGCTGACCGAATGAACGTGGCGATTGACGAGATAAATCGAAAGCAGCCCGATGAGACCGACCGCTAAAATAGTCAAGAAAATGCGCCGCAACCACTTCATATTTTTATTTGAAACCGCTTTTTATCGCCAGCTTTCCTGAATCTTGATGTTTCTGCGCGCCAGCTCGGCGACAAATTTTTCCGCGTCAATCGCCTTTTCCTGCGGCGTCGCGCCCCGCATCAGGACGTCGCCGCGCGCCATCATCTGCGCGATAATCGAAGCCGGAAAAGCCGTCGTCCGCATCATCGCGCTCAAATCGGTTTCCGCATCGAATTTATCGACAATGTCGTAACGCAGATTTTTGAGCGCGCCGCCCGATTTTCCGACAAATTCGAGTCGCACAAGCACGTAATCAGGCTCATCGGCCGGAAGATGTTTCTGAAGCAGCGCGCCGAAAATTTTGCGCGGCGAGAGCTTTGCGCCATCGAGCGTAATTTCTTCGCTTGAACACAAGCCCAAGTCAATCATCGTCTTAAACCGCTCGCAGTGCCCGCTGTAACGAATCGTTTTATAATCCAGCTCACGAATTTCGCCGAGAAAAGTTTCGGGCAGAGTCGAAGTTCCGCCCGACGTTTGAAACACTTCGAGCGCCGGAAAATCGTCAAACGAGAGGCTTTCGAGCTCGGTCATCGACTCGACTTCCTTAATCCGCCCGTCGCGAATCACGCGCGCGACTTCGACATATTCGTTTATCAGGCCTTCGACCGAGAATACGAGCTGGTAATCGAGCGGCGGCTTCGGATTTTGCGGCAGGCCGCCGACGCGAATGTGAATTTCTTCAATCTGGTCAAAGCGATTTGCGCCGTGCATCGCCAGGATTGAAACCATTCCGGGCGCAAGGCCGCAATCGGGAATGATGTTGATTCCGGCATCTTTAGCTTCGGCGTCAAGTCCGAGCTGTTTGTCGACGATGTAATTATTTCCGCCCAAATCGCAAAAATTCGTTCCGGTTTCAATCGCCGCTTTTGATAATTCGACGTTATACCAGTAGTTGACGCACGAAATCGCCGAATCGTGCTCGCGCATCAAACTGGCCGCGTCCGCGTAATTTGAAACGTCGATTTGTTTCGCCGAAATTTTGCCGGTTCCTATCTTTTGCGCCGCTTCTTCGGCTTTTGCCAAATCAAAATCGGCGATGGTGACCGCTTCGACTTCGGGCGAGTTATGAATTAAATCGTAAGCCGCGCCGTGTCCCATTCGTCCCGCGCCGAGAACTAAAATTTTCATAAGTTTTCTATTACCGATTAATGACAAGAAACAAGGGACGAGTGAAGAAAAAATCTCTTACCTTATCACTCGTCCCTTGTTTCTTGTCATTATCCAATTACCAATCGTCGAATTCGTCGGGTTTCGTGGCGGCGAGAATTTCGCCCGCGTATTCCCAGACTTTCTTTTTCCAGAGCCGGAGCGAATCGGTCAGCTGAAAAGCGGCCTGCGGGTGCGCGGCGTTGCGCTCAAGCCGGATGACCTGCGCCGTTACCGAAACTTCGTCGTCGGCGTTTTCCGTGATGGTTAAACTTACTTTGCTTCCGACCGTCGGCAGAAGTCGCGGCAGAAACACCAGAGCGCCAGCCGGCCCGACGTTTTCCGTCAGCCCTTCCTCGACTATTTCCTGCCCGTTTTCGCCTTTCCATTTAACGCGAATCGGAAAGGAAATATTGTATCGCGCGCCGCTTCGACGTTCTTGTATAGACATAGTTTCTCCTAAATTTTTACTCTTTAAAACATACGAAATCAAACGGCGGAAGTCTAATAAAAAGGTAAGTTTATGAGCCTCCGGATTTGCCAAAATATGTGCTGATTGACTTTAGCGTTTTTTCTCGATTTGCCAAGCCCGGCTAAAAAATGTTATCTTTAAATCCTAGTTTACAATTCGGCGGCTTTTTGTCGCCCAATCCATACCACTTCGGTAAGTGTAAAAACTATAATTTAAGAGCTTGATATTTGACAGAATATGTCTCCGTTTAAGTATATACGCATTTCGCCGAAGCGGGTAAATAAGAAAAAAATAGGAGAATGAATAATGAAAAATCTAGCTAGAGGAAGCGTGTTTCTCAGTTTGGTTGCGTTGATTGGATTTTTGTTTTATTTTCAATCGACCGTCATAGCTGAAGGCACATTCAGTATAGCGAATGATTCTAAAGGAAACATTCAACTGGAAGAAATACAACAAAATAATCAAATAAATCAACAAAATAATCAGCAAAACCAGACGATAGAATCGACTTTAATTAACTTAAAATACAATAATTTTACGCCGTTTGACGGGAAATCCTTCCGGGCGACGGCTTATTGCTTAAAAGGCAGAACCGCGACGGGCGGAAGCGTGCGACGCGGAATTGTCGCCGCCGACCGGAGAGTTCTCCCGCTCGGCACGCGCATTCAGGTCAGCGCGGGCGCATACAGCGGCACATACACGGTTGCCGACACGGGCGGCGCGGTCAAAGGAAACGTCCTCGATATATGGGTTCCGAGCTGTTCCGAGGCCAATCGCTTCGGGCGCAGAACCGTGACGGTCAGCATTTTGGGCAAAGACTAATTTTCCCCAACATTTATATTTAATTTTATATTCTACGGAAACCGCTTCTCGATTGAGGCGGTTTCTTTTTTGTGCTTAACTTTTAGAAAGGTCTATGTTTTCAAACGTTTTTCTCGTCTACGCGTGGTCGATTGCCGGTCTCTGGCTCGTCGCCTTTGTCTGGACGATTTATTGCGTGAAAAAACAAAAGCCGCTCGGTCTTGATAAAAATCCGGGCAGCCGGCGCGGCGCGCCTTTCGTTTCGATTATCGTCCCGGCGAGAAACGAAGCCGACCGCGTTTTGGAAAAAAGCATCCGCTCGATGCTCGCTCAAACTTACAAAAACTATGAGCTCATAGTTTTAAACGACCGCTCGACCGACAACACGAAAGAAATTCTGGAAAACTTAAAATTTTGCCTTCCGCAATCTGTCTTCCGTATTATCGACGGCGTTGAACCGACAAAAGACTGGCTCGGAAAGCCGCACGCGCTTGAGCAGGCGTTTCGAGCGGCAAAAGGCGATTGGATTCTGGCGACCGACGCCGACATAATTTTTGCGCCCGAAGCTTTGCAAACAGTTGCGCGCTACGCCGAAGAAAATCGATTCGACGCGCTGACTTTGATTCCGAAACAAATTTTCGGCTCGTTCTGGGAAAAGTTTTTTATGCCGGTTTTCGGCTGGTTTTGCATTATCGCGATGCCGCCGCACCGGGTTAATAATCCGAACCGGCGGGAATCGATGGGCGTCGGCAATTTTTTTATGTTCCGGCGCGCGTGCTTGGAAAAAATCGGCGGTTTTGCTTCGGTCAGACACGAAATCGCGGAAGATTTGCGGCTGGCGGAAATCTTAAAAAAACAAAAATTTAATCTGCGAATCGACTACGCGCCCGCGCTCATCACGACGCGAATGTACACGTCTTTTCGTGAAATCTGGGAAGGCTTTACGAAAAATCTCTTTTCGGGAATGAAGTTTTCCGTTACAAAAACTGTTCTCGGCACGCTTTCGATTTTTCTTTTTGGCGTTTTGCCCGCCTTTTTTGCGCTCATTTTTTTAGCTTTCGACAATTTTTCGTTTTTCGCGCCGTTTTTTCTCGCATATCTTTTGCAGGCTTCGATTTTTGTCTTTCTCCACCGCGAGTGGCAGGGAAACGCGCTCTACGCTTTGCTCGCGCCTTGCGGGCTGCTGATGTTTCTTTTGATTCTGCTCAATTCGACCATCAAAATTCTGAGCGGAAAAGGCGTCACGTGGAAAAGCCGCCCGATTTACAAGCAGAGCGGCGTGCGCCCGACGCCGGATTAAAAATTACGGAGCGAAATCAGTTTTTGATAATTTTCGTTTCTTTCGGCAACTTTATCGTAAAAATACTCGCGTTTATTATCTCGTTTTTTTTCAAATTTCCGAGCAGAACGGTTGTCCAGTCGCCGTTGTCTTCGGTAATTTTTGATTGAAGCGGCATCCCGTTTCCGTCAACCCAAAGGTCGAGTGTCTTATAGCTTTTCGCGGTTTTCTGATGCACTTCCATTCGTTTCAAAATCTCTCCGATTACATCTGTTTGAGCGGAAGCGGCAACGGTCGAGAAAGCAAAAATAAAGACGAGAAGCAGTAGTTTTTGCATAATTTTCTCCTTGAAGATTTTATTTTTTATAGCTTGCGGCAATCAGATTTTCGCGGCGCGGAAAGTGTAGAAGAAAGCCGAAAATCGCGAGCGCGAAAAACAGAAAGAAATATTGATAGCCCTGTAAAAATACGAGCAAAAGGCCGAAAAGCGAAATCGCCTCAGACAAAGCGCAGCCGATAATCATCGCCGTCTGGACGAGGCCGACGTTTTGTTCGGCGGTCGCCTGAGCAAGATATTTTCGTCTTAAAACAAGCGACATTATAAAATTGCCGATTGCCGCGGCCGCGAGCGCAATGACAAAAACCGGATTTTCTCCGAGCAGCGACCTGGAAAAATCAAATTTGAAAACTTCGGGCCGGACGAAATAAATCACCACCAAAAAAAGAAACTGCGACATCAAAAGCGCCGCCCAGATTGTCACTAATGTTTTATAAGCCTGCTCGACGCTTATATTTTGATTTTGCATAAATTTTTATCTCCGACCGGGTTCGGAAAACTTTTTCAGCTCGTCGTGGAAAACGACCGCCGTCCGGCAAATTTGATAAAATCCGTCGATTTGCTCGCTGACCGGCGGCGCCCACTGCAATTCGAAATTGCCGTCGTCAAAAACAATCCAAAATGCGGTCATAATGCTTTTCGGATAATCATAAAGCTCGCCCGTGATTTTTTTGTTTTTTAGAAAATTTTCCAGAAAATCGTCGGCTTCGCCCTGAACGTGAAAATCTTCGGAGACGAATTCCGATTTGACGTCTCCGCAGCCAGCCAGATTTTTTCTAAAAAGACCGCCGTGCTCGATGATAAATTTATGACGAACGTTCGGAATGTAAAAACTAACGGTCAGCGTGGTGTTGTCCTCGCCTTGCGGAAATTCGCAATCAAACTGCGTTCCGTTTCTTTCAAACGACGCGGAGTAATTGTCAAAAGATACGGGGCGGCCGAATTCGTTCGCCGCCGAGTAAAAAATATCGAGCCGCGCCGCTTTTTCCCTGCGCGTCGCAAAATAAGAAACGGCGACGATGACGCCGACGCAGACTGCGATAACGAATGCGTTGTAAGGGAGTTTCAGAGAAACGTAGGCGTAAGCGGCGATGAGCATCGCCAGAAGGGTTACAATGACAATCAAAATCCTCTGAAATGCCAGATTTTCCATCTTAATCGGTCGCTTCCAATTCTTCTTCCAAAAGCTGACGTTGGTAAAGGTCGGCGTATTCGCCGCCCAAACTTATCAATTCTTCGTGCGTGCCGCGCTCGATGATGCGGCCTTCGTGCAGGACGCAAATCAAATCCGCGTCGCGAATCGTCGAGATGCGATGCGAGACAATCAGCGTCGTACGGTTTGCCCGCACGTCGCGCAGATTGTGCAGAATCGTTTCTTCCGTGTAAGTATCGACCGCCGAGAGCGAATCGTCAAGAATCAAAATTCGCGGCTCGCGCATGACGGCGCGCGCAATCGCCGTTCGCTGTTTCTGCCCGCCTGAAAGCGTAATGCCGCGTTCGCCGACGAGCTGCTCATACTGGTACGGGAAATTCCTGATGTCGTCGGCCAGCCCGGCGATTTCGGCGGATTTCTCGATGGCGGGCTGCAAATGGCTGAGCGCGAAATCTTTATCTCCGTTTTCCGTTTTCCGGTTTTCGTTTTCCACTCCGAAGGCGATATTTTCCGCCAGCGTGTCCGAGAACAAAAAAGTCTCCTGCGGAACAAATCCGACTGATTTTCTGAGCTGTTCGAGCGGGTAATGCCGAATCGGAAGATTATCAATCAAAATCGTTCCTTCGGGCGCGTCGAGAAGCCGCGGAACGAGACTCACCAGCGTCGATTTTCCGCTTCCGGTTTTGCCGACGAAAGCGACCGTCTTGCCGCGCTCGATTTTCAAATTTACATCTTCGAGAACCGCCTTGCCGTTATACGCGAAAGTCAAATTTTTGAACTCGATGCGGCCTTGAATTTCCGGCTGAAGTCGGGCTTCGGGCACATCTTTGATAATCGGCTCGGTTTCCAAAATCGCGTTAAAGCGTTTGAGACTGGCCGTTCCGCGCTGGTATAGATTGACGACGTAGCCGAGCGCAATCAGATACCAAATCATTCTTTGCAGATAAAGAATAAACGCCGTAAAATCGCCCGCCGTGATTTCGCTGCGCACCGCCATCGGCACGCCGACGGCGACGATGATGACGAATCCGAGACCGATAAAAAAGAAAAGCAGCGGGCGCATCGCCGCCCCGTATTTGACGAGCGAGATGTTTTGCCGCGCGTATTCGGTGTTCAGCTCCTGAAATTTCTCGATTTCCGGCGCTTCCTGCGCGTATGCGCGAACGACGCGGACGCCCGTCAAGTTTTCCTGCGTGCGCGCCGTAATGTCGGAGAAAAATTCCTGAATCTTTTCAAACCGGACGTGAATGCGCTGGCCTAAAAACTTGACGGTCAAAGAGACGAGCGGCATCGGAATCAAGAGAAGCAAAGTCAGCCTGACCGAAATATTGAGCATTATCGGGAGCGATATGCAGAGCGCGAAAATCGCCTGAAACGAATATAAAATCATCGGCCCGACAATTTGACGGACGGCGGCCAAATCGTTGGTCGCGCGCGCCATCAAATCTCCGACGCGCGTGTGCGAGAAAAATTCGAGCGGCTGGTCGACGAGCGCGGCGTAAAAATCGCGGCGCATATCGTATTCGATGTGGCGCGAAACGTTTATCAAAAGCCTTCGCTGCCAAAATAAAAACACGCCGCTCACCAGATTTGCGCCCAGAACGACGAGCGGGTAATAAATTATTTTCTGCCATGTCAAATCGCCCGCTTCGTATCCGGCGCGCAGAAAATCAATCGCCCGCCCGACCAGAAAGGGAATCAAAAGCCCGAACGCCATCGAACAGAGAATAAAAAAGATGCCGAGAAAAACGTGGAGCTTGTATGGCCGGAAATACCGCGCGAATTTTTTGAGTTCGTCCATAAAACTTAGGAATTTACTGCCCTTTTAATGATTATATATCGTCGGTAAAAGGCCTGCACACGTCGGCAAACGTTCTGAACGCATCGGCAAGCACTCTCAATGCGTCGGCAAACAATCTGCACAATCCGGCAGGCGATATTCACCGGTCGGCGAAAGTTTATTTTCGCTAAACTTTCATATACGTCGTAAGCGCCGTTGCGATTTGTTTTCCGTCGGCGTTAAAGACTTCTGCCGAAACGGTCGTGATTCTTCTTCCCGCGCGCACAACACGCGCCGTGCAGACGATTTCGCCTTCCGTGTGCGGGCGCAGGTAATGAATCGTCAAATCGACCGTCGTCGATTTCTCGCCCGCTTGCTGACAGGTTATGACGGCAAAAGCGGTTGTCGTGTCAATCAAAGTGGCGGTCGCGCCGCCATGCAGAAGCCCGTAGGGCTGGCGCAGCTCGTCGCGCATTTCGAGTTTTATAATCGCTTCGCCGTATTTTAAGTCAACCAGTTCGAGCCCGACTAATCGCGGAAACGGAGCCGCTCTCAGCGCTTCCGCAGCTCTCTGTTTTTGCGCTTCATCAATTTCTCGTATTTCTTTACTCATTTTCTTTTTTCAAAATCGTCCTCAATTCTTCGGGCGACGCCTTCCGGTAATTTGCCGGAATTGTGAACAAATCGTCGGCGGCTTCGAGGCGTAGATTTTTTAATTCAACCGTCATCGTCAAAGCCCGCTGCCCGCTGTCGAGACTGTAAAATTCCTGCCGGACGGGCAGCCCTGCGTTTTCGTCGACAAAAATTATCGATTCGGATTTCGCCGTTTCCTCGTCGCCGAAGACGACGCGGTATTTTGCCAGATTATTTTCCGCGTCGAGCTTAAAAAATTTCGCGTCTCGTCTGGCGTTGAGCCATTCGACGGTCAAAAAATCCGTCCAGTTTTCCGTCGCCGCGCCGCCCGTCGCCGTTTCGGCGTAAACTTTTTTGCTCTCGATTATCAAATAATTTTTGTCCGTCTGAACGGCGGAAACTTGATTTTTCGCGCCCGCATTGTAATCAAAACGCCGCCGAGCGCCGCTTTTTGCCGCAAAAATCTTCTTTTCCGCGCCGCCCGTCGTAATCACTATTTCGACCTGAAAAATTTCCGGCTCTCTGGTCGAAAACGGAATTTCGCTGATTAATTCTTCGGCTGCGAAAGGCGTCGGCGACGCGCCCTCGCCGGCGTTTTTTTGCCAGAAACGGCAGGCTGAAGAAATCGTCAGGGCGAAGGCAAAAACGCCGAAATATTTGATAAAATTTAACGAAAACATTGGCGACGAGCGTAATTTTAACATACTTGGAAGTATCTCGAAATTAGATTAACGCAAAGACGCAGAGACGCGAAGGCGCAAAGGGAAATAAGTAAAAATGTCCGTGATATTATGTTTTTGTCGAAAAAATCTTTGCCGCTCTGCGTCTTTGCGCCTTTGCGTTAAATTCCCGTTCAAATAAAATACATCTAAGTTTTAGATATGAATTTAATCATCTGGCAGACAATTTATGTTTTGAGCGGAATTTTGCTTCTTCCGTTCGCGCCGTTTTTGTATATGCAAGGTCAATACGTGCGTCGCAAAATCGGACGTTTGCCGGACGCGCAGGGCGAAGCTGCCGGAAAAATCGGGGAACGCGAGCCTTTTGCCCGCTTGCTCGTCATCGGCGAATCGACCGCCGCCGGCGTCGGCGCGCGCACGCACGAAACGGCTCTGGCCGGACAATTCGCGCGGTTTTTGAGCGCAAAAATCGAAAAATCGGTCGACTGGCACGTTATCGGCAGGAGCGGCATTACCGTCAAGGAAACGATTTACGAGCTCGTGCCGAAAATTCCCGCCGAAAACTACGATTACGTTTTGGTCGCGTTGTGCGGGAACGAGGTTCTAAAGCTTCGCAGCCCGCGCACGTTTCGCCGCGATATGAAAAAACTGCTCGGAATTTTGCGCGAAAAAAATCCGGACGCGACTTTTTTTATCACCAACGCGCCCGCCGTCCGTCTCTCGCCCGTTTTGCCGCACCCGATAAAATTTATTCTCGGGCATCTTTCCGCTTTGCACGATGCTAACGCCAGAGAATTTACCACCGAGTTTGAAAACGTCTTTTATTTTCACCAGCCGACGGAAGTTCCCGAAGATTTTTTCGCCGACGGCATTCACCCGTCAGAAAAAGGTTATACGGTCTGGTCAAAACGGATGATTGAATTTTTCACGGAAAAATATCAGTGGTAAGGAGTGAGTTTATTGATGAGTGACAAGGGACAAGTAAAGAAAATTTTTCCGTGCCGCGCGCCGTTTGTCCCTTATCCCACGTCGCTACTCCAAGCTGAAATCCGAACTTTTCTCGATTCGCAGGTTGAGTGGCTTTTGGTTCGCGCGAGCGGGAAGACATTTTCGCTTGAAAGCGCGGAAATCGAAATCAGCTCTGAGCGCGAACGGACGCTTTTCTCGTTTCTCGACGACAAAGGTTTTCAAACGTGGCGCGTTGCCGACTGCAAAATCGAGCGCGGCAAAATTATTCTCGATTTATCGCGCAATTTCGGGCGCGAAACGGAAAAAATCAAGCTCGTTCCGCGCATTTCGGTCAAAGAATTAAGCGCCACGGTTGAATTGGCGCGGCTCGAAAAGGCGAACGAAATCGGCAAAATCATCGAGGAAAATATACGCGGCGCGCGACTTCTGCGCGTCAGTCTAAACGAGAAAAACGGGCGCTTTGCGCAGATAATTTTTGAAAATCAGCGAGCCGCGCAAACAGTCGTTTTGGCCGATGTTTCCGCCGCTCTAACGTCCGAGATGCTTTTGTCGGCGGCGATTTTGCGGCTCGCAAAACTTGAAAATCGAAAGAAAAATCCGATTGGACGCCTGTGGATTTTGAGCGAGCGAAAACAGTCGAAAAATCTGCAAAAGCTTCACGCTCTGCTGGAAGACGATTGGAAAGCAAAAATAAAAATCGTCGAAATTTCGCGCGAAAAAGACGGTAAAGCTAAATTAAAAGAGCTTGAAAGCCTGCGCATTTCCGCGCTTTGGAAAGCAAAATCGAAAGACGTTAAACCGACGGAAGACGCGCAAACGAGCGAAGCGGCGCGAAAAATCATCGAGCTTGCACCTGCGGAAATCGATGTCGTTTTTAGCCGTCACGGCGAGACTCTGCGGTTTTCGGGGTTGCCTTTTGCGCGCGTCCGAAAAGTTTTCGAACGGGAAAAAGTCTGGTTCGGTATCGAGCGAAACCGGCGGATTTTGTCGGAAGAAACGCAAAAGGATTTGCTCGAGCTAATCGAAAATCTGAAAAAATATCGCCGCCACGCGTCGCCGAACAAAAGACACGCTTTTTACGCGCTCGCGCCCGAAGCGTGGCTCGAAGCGATTTTACGACGAAATATCAGACTGCTCGACGCCAATTTGATTTTATCGCCCGTTTATCATCAATTTCGCGCCGAGCGCGATAAAATCGATTTGCTCGCCCTGCGACGAGACGGCCGGCTCGTCATCATCGAGCTGAAAACCGCAATTGACCGCGAGATGATTTTTCAGGCGGCCGATTACTGGCGAAAAATCGAGCTGCAAAGACGAACGGGCAATTTGAAAAAAATGCGGATTTTCGGCGACGCGGAAATTTCGGAGAAACCGGCTTTGATTTATCTGGTCGCGCCGACTTTCAGCTTTCACCCGGATTTCGAGTTTCTGACCCGAACGATTTCGCCGGAAATCGGGATTTGCCGCTTTGATTTAAACGAAAACTGGCGCGAGCAAATACGCGTTTTGCGGAGACGATAAAAGAGTCGGGAAGTTTCACCACAGAAAAGCACAGAGAAATTAAAATAAAATCTCTGTGCTCTTCTGTGGTGAAAAAAGCTTTTATTTATTCTTTTACGAATCGATAGCCGACGCCGCGGACGGTTTGCAGGATTTTCGGGCTGTTCGGCTCGTCTTCCAGGAGGCGGCGCAGGCGCACCATAAAATTGTCAATCGCGCGCGTGTCCGTGTCTTCGTGCAAATCCCAGACTTCTTCGAGAATCGTTTTGCGCGAGACGGCTTTTCCTTCATTTTCCATCAAATAGCGCAAAAGCTTGGCCTCCATCAAAGTCAGGTGAATTGTTTTTTCGTCGCCGTTTTTAAGCTCAAGATTGTCAAAATCTATCGTTTTACCGTTGACGGTAAAAACGTTCGTTTCCGCCGGCGAAGGCGTTTCCTCTTTCCGCAGCCATTCGCGGCGGCGCAGCAAACCGTTCAGGCGCGCGTGAAAAATATTCAGGTCAAAAGGTTTCGGCAGATAATCGTCTGCGCCGGCCTCAAAGCCCTGCAAAACGTCTGCCGGCTTGCCGAGCGCCGTCAGCATCAAAATCGGCGTAAAAATCCCGGTTTGACGCAACCGGCGCGCGACCGTAAAGCCGTCCGTCTTCGGCAGCATGACGTCGAGGACTATCGCGTCAAAAACTTTATTTTCGGTCAAAAGCAGATTGAGCGCCGCGTCGCCGTCGGCGGCCGTTTCGACCTCAAATCCGTCGGCTTCGAGATTAAACCGGAGCCCTTCCGCCAAGTGTAATTCGTCTTCGACAATCAGAATTTTCATAATCTAAAAGTTTGTAGTCAGCTTTTTGGAGATTTGAGACCCAAGACTTTGGACTTGGGATTAATTTTAGGCAGACGCACGACAAACGTGCTTCCTTTTTCTTCGCCTTTGCTTTCGGCATAAATTTTTCCGTTGTGTTTTTTGACAATCGAGCGGACGAGATTTAAACCGAGGCCGGTTCCTTTTATTTTCTGCGTGGAAAAATTCGGGACGCGGTAAAATCGCTTGAAAACGCGCTTTAACTCGTTTTCGTTAAGCCCGACGCCGCTGTCTTTGACGCGTACCTCGACGACTCTTTCGTTCGGATTTCTCAATCTGACGGAAATTTCCACCTTTTCCTGCGAGTATTTGACGGCGTTGTCGAGAAGATTTATAAAAACGATTTGCAGCTCGGTCGCATCGCCCGAAATTTTTGCCTGTTCGGGTTTTTCGTTAAAGATAATGGCCGAATCGTCCAGATTATAGCGCGTTTTGATGATGCCGATGCACTCGCGCAGAAGCTCGCCGAGATTGATTTCCGTAATGTTCAGAAGGCGGTTTTTTTCGCGCGTGCGGCTCGCCTGCAAAACCTGCTCGACCGTGTTTAGAAGCCGGTTGCTGTCGGTCAGCATCACGTTGTAGAATTCCTGCCGCTTTTCTTCGGTGACTTCGCGCGATTTTAAGGTTTCCAGATAAAGCCTGATAGAAGCAATCGGCGTTTTCAGCTCGTGCGTGACGGCGTTTAGAAAAGCGTCGTGCTGCTCGTTGCGGCGAATTTCGCGAACGAGAAAAATCGTATTCAAGATTAATCCGGTGATAATCAGCGCGAAAAAAACGATGCCGAAAACCAGCAGCGCGATTTCCTGATAGTTGAGCAAAATCCAGCCGACATTGAGAGCGACCGCCAGCGTTATCAAGCAGACGCCCAATATAACAAAGAAAATCGCGGCTTTTCGACGACCGGCAAAACGCATAATTCAATGGAAAGTGTAAAATGGAAAACGGAAAATGAAAAACCCAAAGCTGATTTTTCATTTTCCGTTTTTAGTTGTCCGTTGGCTTAGGCCGCTTTTTGCAGCTGCGGAGAAGCGGTTTCTTCCGCCTCTTTTTCAATCTTGTAAGCGTAAACTTTTTTCGCCAGACCGAGTTTTTCGAGCGCTTTCAGCTGAATCCAGTTGACGTCGAATTCATACCATGCGAGACCGTGTTTGGCCGAGCGCGGGTGCGCGTGGTGATTGTTGTGCCAGCCTTCGCCGAACGTGACGAGCGCGACCAGCGCGTTGTTGCGCGAATCGTCGCGCGTTTCAAATCGACGCGTTCCCCAGAGGTGCGTCGCCGAATTAACCAGCCATGTAAAATGCCACGCGAGAACCGTTCTGAGAAAAATCGCCCATAAAACCATCGACCAGCCGCCGATAGCAAGTAAAATTAAGGCGGCGGCAATCGGCGTTATCCAGTAATAATTGTTCAAAAAGACGTGAACTTTGTCTTTCATCAAATCGGGCGAATACCGGCGCATCGACGCCTCGTCCTTGATTTGTCCGATTCCCTTAAAAATCCATCCCATATGCGACCAATACGTGCCGTTGCGCGGGCTGTGCGGGTCTTTGTCGGTTTCGGTGAAGGCGTGGTGAATGCGGTGCGTCGTCACCCACGTAATCGCGCCGGACTGCAAAGCGAGCGTTCCGCAGACGGTCATGAAATATTCGAGCCATTTCGGCGTTTTAAATCCGCCGTGCGTCAAAAGCCGGTGATAGGCCAGCCCCGTTCCCCAGCTGGCGGCAACCCACCAGGTCGCGACAGCGGCCAGCAAATTCTGCCAGCTGAAAGTAAATAATGCCCAGATTGCGAAAAGATGAAAAGTGGTAACAAAAAAGATTGTGTGCCAGTTGATTTTTTCGGCTTTTGCCGTTTGAAATTCGATGACGTTCTGCATATAAAAAACCCCTTTGGATATAAAATCGGACGCCGCTTTCCCGCGCCTAATTTAAGCCTAACAAATTTTCGGCAGAACGAATGTAAGAGTTTTGTAATTTCGTAATATGCCTTAGTGATGAATGATTGTGCAAATAATATCAATTACTTAGACAAAATTGCCGTTGCTAAGTCTTTTGCGAATCCTTTTGCACAATCATTCATCACTAAGCACGAATCTTTAAAGACACAAATAAGCCACAGGCGAAATACCATCTTAAAAAAAGATGTTCTGGAAGTGTGATTGTCCAGGTAAATCATTCACCCGGACAATCACATTTTTATTAAGGAGCAAAAGCATGATTGGACAAGCTACCGAACTTTCAAAAATCGAGCAAAGAAGATTAGAAAGAAAACCTAACAAAAGAAAAAATAGAAGAAGAAAAATCACTCGACATAGTTGTAAAGAGTGTAATGAGCCAAAGCATTATATTTGTTTTAATCATAATTCTGACGTTAGAAGGTATTCCAAAGTAGAAAGATTTTTTAAACGATTGCGATATAAAACGAAAAAATTATTTTTCTATTTGGGCAAAAATTTTGAATAATCAGGAAACAATCTAGGCTTGTAACTAAGAGAGAACTAAGAAAAAACTAGGTAGGAGCTAAGAAAAAACTAAGAAAACAGCTAGGCTTAGATAATATTCCCACTTAATTTACTCATCATTAATAACTCTTTTATTAATGATTTTAGGTTCGTTCGAGCTTTTGTAAATAAATATGCGGTATTTTTATGAGTTTAAGACTTACACCGACACTGAATGACACACAATATAAGAAATTTGCTGAATTGGCACAGATGCAGGGAATTACACCAAATCAATTAGCAAAAAGATTATGTGTTTTTTACATTAAATCGACATATGAATTTGAAAGACTTATCGGACAAATTTTGCTTCAAGAAAACAATGTTGAAATATATCTGAAAAATGATGTTTCTTAAAAATTCAATTTGGAATGATAATTTAAAATTATGAGTGAAAAAAAGGATAAAGAGATAAAAGACGTAAAAATTGAAGTTGCTTTTGGGGCATTGCTTTTTCCAATGTTTGGATTAAGCCTTTCTGATATACAGGTTGATGATGTCATTAAATTGTTTTCCAAACGTGAAATACCTTTTCGGGACGTGGAGAAATTTTCAGTCGAAGAAATCACAAAGTCTGGAAAAATTGAGGACTGGCAATTACGCAAACCTAAGTCTATTGAAGAAATTATAAAATCTGAAAATTTTAGGAATTTGATAATTCCTAAAATTATTGAAAGTCTCAATTCTTCTGCAAATCTTTTAAGCCTTTTTATTGTTTTTGATTCATTTAGCAAATTAGATTGGACAATATCTCAAGATGTAATTAACTTCGCCTATGGAATTTACAGAGGCTTACTAAAACCAAGAAAAATTCATTCAAAGGAACAAAAGAAAAAAATAAGGGAAATTAAAAAGGGCTTATTTAAATTATTCGGAGCGAGATACGATTGGAAAGTAGTTTGGTTCTGTGTAAAGGAAGTTCCGTCCGTAAAAAAGGATTGGGAAATTGAAGAAAATAAGGGAGATACGGATTACCTGAGAGAAAAGAATTTTAAGCATTGGCAGAGAGAGAAGCAAAAAGTTGCTAATAAATATTATTTACGTTTAGAAAAGGAAAAATTAGAGAAGATTGAAACTCGCGCTAAAGAAATTCAAGATGGTTTTTTCAAGCGTTTCGGCTTTGATGATTCAGAGAATTTCTTTAATTATTTCAACAGTTACTTAAAAAAGTCTGGACAAAACGACGCAAATAATGACGCCACGAAAGGCAAAAATTGGGGGTCATAATTTCTTTAATAAAACAGTTATAATCTCTAAAATTTGAAAGGAGAAAAAATGTATGGGAACTGGAACATTAGCAAAACAAAGAGTTACGGAACTTGAAGAAATGGTTTTAGATATTGTCGAAGAAATTGATAATGCCGACCAAAGCAGAGTTGGATTATTAACTGCTTTAGATAACGTCAGAAACATAGCATCCATCGCCTATGGCGACGATTTTGATGATGATGTAGCGAAACATCTCGGATACGACCTTGAAGATGACGAGGATGAAGACGAGGATTAGTTCCTTTGCTTCGATTCATAAAGACAGCCTTAGACCTTAACTGGTCTAGGATTGTCCAAGATAAAAATTTGCAAATAAAAAGGCTTGCCGCGTCCTGTTCGCGAAAACGCACACGGCAAGTCAGCTAAAGAAAAAAAGCGATGTTAGCGCATCGCCTTGAACCGTCCGATTTAACTCGGACAAATCGCCGATTAGCCCGACGATGTGAGGAAAACTATATCACAGATTCGGGAGCATCGGCTAGAGAAAATGCCGATGTTTTTTATTTTTCGGTAATAAAAATTTAACCGTGATTGCTCGACCGCAAAAATGCGCCAGCGAATCACAGGGAAAAATAATTATGAAAAATAGTGATGAAATGTTTTCCGTTGGTGAAATTATCCAAAGCAAAGAGTTTGAGCGCGAAGCTCCTAAAGGATTCAGTTTTGAAATCCGTAGAGTTTTACGTGATAAAAGGCGCAAGGAAACCAAACAAACTCAAAATGTAAATAAAACCAAAAAGAAAAATATCAGCTTGGCAAAGTAAGGATTTATGCAAAATTCATTGCCAAAGCCGAAAGTAAAACTTTCATTGGTAGAACGCCAAAAGAGTAAAAATCTCGACGGTGAATCTATCAGTAGAGTTTTGCGCTTTTCATCTGATAGCCGATTAGTTCAAGGATTATCGGATAGAATTTGGGCTTGCTGTCAATACAATAATCTTTTCACCGCAGACGATTTGCATACCGAAGACGGCGAACTTTACGAAGGACGCGGGCAACTTTGGGCGTGTAACTCTCGGCTTTGTCCGGTCTGCACAGGCAGACTCGCTAAACGCAATAGAAAAATAGCTCGCTACGTTATTGACCGTGAAAATACAAAATTACTTGTCGGTGAAGATTGGTATTTCATCACTCTAACAATGCCTGATTTGTCATTGGTTGATTTATCTTTAATGGACTGTCGAAAAGTGATAAATACGGCTTGGCGAAAGTTCTCACGGTCAAAATGGTTTAAATATATTTCACGCGGCGGAATGAAGGACGAAGAATTTACCGTTGGCGACCATCAGCAATATCACTATCATTTGCATTTATTAGCAATTTGCCGGAGCCGGATTCAATCGAATAATTTTCACGAAATACGCTATGAATGGACACGAGCTTTAGAGTTTTCTTTTCGCAAACATAATATAAAATTTCAATGTAATACTTCCGATGGTCTCGCTGTTTCAAATGTCCAAAAGGTTTGGAATAAAGAAAGGGCAATACTCGAACTCTGCAAATACATCACCAAAACAACCGACTGGGCGAAAATACCACAGGCGCAATTAGCCGAAATAGCCACTGTAAAGCGTTTTCCGCGAATGTTTGAGGTCTATGGTATCTGCAAGGAAACTGCAAAGCAGATTCGCGCAGCATCCACCAAACGAGCCGAAGATAAAGAGACATATCTTGATACAAAGAAAATAACTGACAGCGAAACCGATTCGGACGATTGCCAAAATTTTGATGCCGAAACTATTGGCGAAAAAATATCTGTCAACGGTGAAGCGTCAAACTCGCACGCACCGCCCGCGAAAAAGAAGACTTGGCGCGAGCTATGCCGCATTTTGCCAAGAAACCAATGGCTAGAGCATCTGGAAAATGAAATTGCACGAGTTCAAGAATACCGACGAAGGCAGTTAAGGGAAAAGTTTGCCTTCGCTTCGTTCAAAATATTGAACGGCGAAACCTTTTAATTGATTAAATTTGTAATTTTTCAAAGTCAATTTTATTGACTGGAGCGAAACCGCGCTATTAACGGATTTGCTTTTGAGCTGAAGCAACGGCAGAAATGCCGATGTTTGCCGGTAATCGAATGACAACTGAACAATTCAAAAATCTAAGTTCTATCGTTCGTCAAATGCGTGATGTGGTGAAACGTTCAATTGATGAAATTACAGAACTTGGTGAAAGAGCTTTGTCGGTATTTGTCGAAAATGAAGAAATGAGTTCAAAAAATCCATTGCCGAAAGTAGCAATTGAAAAGCGATTATTAAACAAGACAGAGCTTGCCAGACGTTTGGGCGTTTCCGTCCGAACTGTGAACAATTTGCAGAACGATGGCTTGCCATCGGTGAAGCTGCGGAAACGAGTTTTATTTGATTATGAAAAAGTTTTGACCTGGACGGAAGAAAGGGAAATTGGAGAAAGTCGAAAAAATAAATTGCGTGTAGTAAAATAATCAGGCGCAAAACACTTAGCAACGGCAAAATTAAACTAAAGTGAGGCGCAAATGGTAGTTCATCAAAGAGGGACGAAAAAAGGCAGTTGGTATGTTCATCTGCAAATCAATGGCAAACGAATAAGAAAAGTAATTAAAGAAGCTCGGACGAGGCGCGAAGCTGAAAAAGCCGAAAGAGTAATTTTAGCTGAATTATTTGAAAATCGTTGGGGCATCGGCGGTCAAAAGAATTTTACTGATTTTGTCGAAAATAGTTATAAGCCTTACGCGAGGGAACATAAGAAAGGTTATTATGTTGAACTTTCGGCGCTAAAGGTTTTGATTAAAAGATTCGGTAAAAGTCGCCTTTGTGATATTACGCCGGAAGAAATAGAAAGATTTAAACGCGAGCGAGCTTCCGAAAAAACTAAACTTGGAAAATTAAGGTCAAAAGCAACGGTCAATCGTGATGTTGCCGTTTTGTCGGCGGTCTTTAATCTTGCTAAAGAATTTGGCGAATTGAAAGATAATCCGGTTAATCACGTAAGATATTACACGGATTTACCTACACGCGAGCGCGTATTATCCGAAGCCGAAGAAAGGATTTTGTTTGATAATATCCGCGATGATGTCAGATTCAGCAATCAAGTTGAAATTCTGCTTTATACCGGAATGCGGCGTGGCGAACTTTTTAAACTTCAATGGCGGGACGTTGATTTGGAAGAAGGATATATAAATCTCCGAAAGGAAACTACCAAAACAAACAGAGCGCGACCTTTGCCGATGCTTTCCAACGTCAAAGCCATATTTGAAAATCTTCGGCGCGAAGCTGGAGAAATTCACCCAGAGACAATAATCTTTTCTGGGATGGATTCGCAAGCTAATACATTTTCAAATCATTTTACGGAAATTTGCAGAGCTTTGGGCATCGAAAGCTTAACCGTCCATTCTTTGCGTCATACATTCAGCACTAGAACTGATGAGTGTAGCGTTGGCGCATTTGCTCAAAAAGCTTTACTCGGTCATTCAAAACTCACAATGACAGACCGATATACGCACGTATCAAAAGAGAGCCTAAAAGAGAGAATTGTGCCTATGGAACAATACATAAACCGTAGAAACGAAGGGACAAATGAAAGTGATTTAAGAAGTTCAAATGTATTGAAGCGTAAGAAATTGTAATGAGCGAATAATGAGTGTCTCATAAGTCAACAAATGGATTTAGTTTTGAGACTTTGATTGTGAAATGGCTTTTGAAACAGTTTGAAGTGAGCTAATAATTAGTAATTGTAATGATGAAAAAGAGTATCAAAAACGGGCGTTTTTGACACTGTTATTTTGACAGAAAGTTAATAAATTTACTTTGGAGATATTGGACTGCTTTTAGAAGTAGCAGGAGTGTTTCTCTTAGTCGATGCTCTAATTACTCCTGATTCGTCAACATATAAACTTAATTCATCACTGTCTTCTGAATCTGCTTTATTTTCTTCTGCTTCAGGCACAACAGATAAATTATAGCGTTCCTCCTCAACTTTCAGATTAAATTTATATCCATGTTCTTCAAGGTCGGCAAATCTTTCTTCAAGTAATCCTTTTTCTATCAATTCGTTCATAGATGCGTATGAGCCATTACCATATTTATCTTTGTATATCTGTTCTGCATCTCGAAATCTTTGAACATCATGAATTATTGAACTCACCCGCCAGTTGTAAGGCATATTGCAACCGATGAAGTTCAGTACAACGAACAAAGTTATTAAAACTTTCATTTCTATTTTATTTTGATTCTTTTTGTCTCAAAAAGGGTCGTTTTCGAGACTGTTAGAAGTATATCACTACAAGATTAGGACACTACTAAAAGATTGCTCAAAACTCACAACAAAACAATACAAAAACCTTTGGAACGACACAAAAAATACAGATACTCCGAATTCATTGAAGAAAACGCAACAACGTTGACAAGAGTTTTGTAATAGATTCTTTAAGGCGAGATTACTGATGACATACGTTAGAAAAGCTCGGCCGGAACTTTCGAAGCGGACTGGTGAATTTCGGCGGCATCGGGTTTTTCCGCTTCGGCGATTTTTTTATTGTGCTGCTTGGCTTTATACATCTCGCCGTCGGCGATTTCGATGGCTTTTTCAAGCTCGTCGATTTCGTTAAAAACGGAGAAGCCGAAGGAAACTTTAATGGTTATTTTTTCCGTCAGGCCGTATAGCTTCACGTCTTCCAAAAGCAGATTCAGATTTTCCATGCGAAGCTGCGCCTGGTGAGCGTCAAAGCCGAGCATGACGACGAAAAATTCGTCGCCGCCCCACCGGAAAATCAAATCGTCGGCGCGCACGAGCGAGCGAATCGCGTGCGCCACGGTGCTGATGGCCACGTCGCCGACCGGATGGCCGTGATGGTCGTTTATCGGTTTCAGATTGTCGATGTCGAAAACGCCGACGCAGCCCGCAACGGCGCTTTTTTCCTTGCCGTGTTTGCGCAGAAAACCGTAAAAAGCGTGTCGGGTAAAGGCGGTCGTCAAAGGGTCGATATGCGCGAGCTTTTCGAGCTGGTCGTGCGCTTCCTTGAGCTTGTGATTCGTTTCTTCGGTTTCGCGCCGGACTCTTTCCATCAAAACGATGACCATTCCGAAACCGAGCAGAATTTCTAAAACGAGGTCGATAATCGAGTTATAAGCCAGATAATTGCTCGGCAGAGGCAAATCGTAGCCGGCCTGCCTGAGACTGAAAATAACCGTGTAGTGATAAAAATCGAGTGCCAGCAGAGCAAGCGCAAACTGCATTATGCGCGAACCCGTATTTTTGCGGTGCGGAGCGCTGGCCGAAAGCGTAAAAAACGCGACGGCAAAAGCGGTCGCCAGAATAAACGCGTGAAAATTGAAGACGTTATTAAAATCGTTGACCGGAAAAACGAGAAAAGTTGAAATCAGACAAGCGGGAATCAGCAATAAATAGCTTTTGGGCGAAGACTTTTTGTCAAATGCGTAGTTTCGGCAGCCGGCAATCAGCAAATACGAAAAGACGTATTCGGCGACGTAATACAAAACCAGAAAAACTTTTGTAACGGGCGGAAAATTAAAAGCGATATAAAGACTTAAAAGGGCGCAGGAAAGCGACAGCCAGGCCGTTTGCCAGTAGCTCAGGGCAGTCGATTTGAATGATTTGGCTAAAAAAATAAATAAAGTGCCGATTAAAAAAATCCCGGCAAATTGTATGATTAGCCCTATTATCGAATCCATAACTTGAAGAGATTGAAAACGGTAGAACCGGAAAACACAGGAGACTTGGAAGAAAACGTCGTATAACACGACAATTAAAGTTTAACCTGAAACCGCGCAAGTTGTCTATACTTTTTTAATCAGCTCCTCGATTTCCCGCGTCGTCGGCAAAGCTGTTCTTGCGCCGAGACGACGGCACTTAAGAGCGGCGACGGCGTTTGCTTTTTGAGCGGCGTCTTCGATGATTTCGCCGCCGAGCAGGCCGTGGAGAAAACCGACTCGAAAGGCGTCGCCCGCGCCGGTCGTGTCTTTGCATCCGCCCGGCACGGGGAAGCCGCGCGTTTCGATAAATCGGTCGCCGCACAAAATCAAAGAGCCGTTTTCGCCGAGAGTCAAGCCCGTAATCGGGCAGCCGAAACGCGTCTTTAATTCGCGCAGAGACTGTTTCCTGTCTTTAATGCCGAGAAGTTTTTCGGGAAATTCAGCCGAGGAAATCAAGATGTCAACGTGCGGCAAAAGCTCGGTGATTCCTTCAAAAACGTTGTCGATGTCAATCGAGACAATCGCGCCGCTCGTTTTTGCCGCGCGCGCCAATTTGAGACAAGCGCGCGCGTCGTGCGGCGTAAAATGCAGAACTTTGCCCATCGAAGCGGCTTCCGCGGGAACTTCCGTTTCGCTGTAGGACAATTTTTCGTCCCGGTGCCAGATGACCGTCCGCTCGCCGTTTCGCTCGTCAATCACGATAAAAGCGATTTGCGTCCGCGCGCCTTCGATTTGTTCGGCAAAACGGACATCGACCGCTTCGTCGCGCAGCGTCTGCAAACCGAAATCGCCTTCGCGGTCTGTGCCGAAGCGACCGACGTAAGAAGTTTTCGCGCCCAGACGCGCCAGACCGACCATCGTCGTCGCCACTTCGCCGCCGGCGGCCTGAATATAATCGTTTAATTTGATTTTTGAGTTAAACGGCGGATATCCGGGAACGACAATCAAAAAATCGACTGCATTTGTGCCGAAACCGACGACGTCGAATTCTTTATTTTGAGAAAGCTCGAATGGAAATTGCATTTTAAGACTTTGATTTTAGATTTATTTTTCAGTAAATAATAATCTATTAATGTCTGCTTGATTACAACTAAAGACGGGGAAAAATTTTAATCTAAAACCTTGCCAAAATGTTTCAAAAAAAGTTAGATTGACAGCATACATATTTTTCGCTTGCCGTTTAAGTGAAACGCCATAAATTTTACAAAATTACCTGGAGAAAATAAAAAAATGCCAACTGCTATCTGCCCCGAATGCTCTGAAGACGTTTACGTTGACGCCGATTCCGAACAAGGCGACGTCGTTTCATGCGACGAGTGCGGAACCGATTTGGAAATCGTCGGACTCGACCCGATAGAACTGGATATTCATGAGGACGGCGACGACGATTTTGACGACGAAGAAGAGTTCGAGTATTAGAAAAGAAGAAATTTAGCCGCGAACAAACACAAAAAAATAATTAATTTTTGTGTTTGTTCGCGGCCTTTCGGGGCTCAAGTTTTATTGTTTCTGTTGATAACCAGCGCGATTTTGTTTGATTTCGAAACCGCTTCGGGATTCGATTCTGATTTGATGAAATTTTCCGTTCTGGTTTTTTGTCATGTCCGGGTAAAACGCCAGCACATAGGACGAGGTAATTTCTTCGGCTAAATTCTTAAAAAGCGGCTCAAAGCTTGTCTCAGTCACATAAAACGCGCGCCCGCCGGTTTTTTCTATCAAACCGCTCGCTTCGATTGGCGTCATGAGCGGTTTTTTATCTCTTTGAAGACGCGAAAACGACGGCAGAAGAACGGTGTAAACGGTTGTTTCCGCTTCGTTTGCACGCTCGATTACGGTTTTCGGCGAAATCGTGTCGCCGACCGGAAATCCGTCGGTGATGACGATGACGGCGCGGCGCGGAATTTTTTGTTTGACCGCCGCCGGCGATTTTTTCCGCAAAAGCCGAATCGCGTCGTCAACCGCGTCATAAGCGTGCGTCGAAAGACCTTCCTGGTCGCGCATGAGCTTTTCAAAAGTTTTTTCGAGCTTGTCCGGTCGATTTGTAAAAGACTGCAGCGTTTTTACTTCCATTCCGAAGGTCATGACGGCGAAATACGAGTTGTAATCGGCGAGCCGTTTAACGAAAACCTGCAGCGCGTCGCGCAGCTTGGAGAGCTCGTCCTGCGTCATGCTGCCCGAAACGTCCAATGCGAAAACAATCGAAAGCGGGCGGCTTTCGTCGGTTTTTTTTATCGGCTCGAAAAAATCAATCGGGCGCTCGACGCCGTCTTCGAAAATCTTAAAATCTTCCATCTTCAGACCGCGCACCGGATTGCCGCCCTTGTCCGTGACCGAAACTTCGAACGGAATTAAATCGGTTTCGATTTTGATAACGTCGTCCGAATCCTGCGCGAAAAGATGCGGCGCAAAACACAAAAAGAGAATCGCGCAAACAAACTTAATCAGATACAGATTAAATCTTCGTCCGCCGTCTGAAAAAAAAATTGCTTCGCTCATAAAAAAATTTATTGCTTATTAAAAACTATCCGTTGTATTATTAACAATTAGTGGTTTCGGGCCGCTTCGCTTTTCACAAACTTTCATGTCGCCCGCTTAACTTCTGATTATATTACCTGACAATTTATTTGAGAAGGATTTTATTTCACCTGCGACGTTATTCTTCGATTCATTCGCAAATCTCTCTTTGTTATGAAACTTTTACAACGCCTTTTTGTTGCCTCGAAAATAAAACGGGCGATTCAATCTGAACGATTTCATTCATTATGATGCGTCAATTTGAATGAAATTTTACCACAAATTTTCAACCATCATTTTTTACGCAATAACTGTCTGTTAATTTTATAATTTATATTTTGGCACGAAAGTTGACAATGATTTGGCGGGCTCGAGCGTATAACCTTTTGAAAGATAATGATGATTGATTTCACCGACTCGAAACTCCATTTTTTAACTTAAATTTTTAAGCTAGTCAAAGATAATTGTGAGCATAAACGTGGAAAAATCCGGCCTCTCGGAATACAATTTACCGGCGAAAATCTATTGGAGCGTAATGCTTCTCCTGGGTTTTGCCGCTGTTGCTTTTTCCGCCTATTCTTTGCTCGGGTTTTCCGCCTTGCAGATTACGACTTTGATTGTCGGGATGATTGTCTCGGCACTGGTCAATCATTATCAATTCAAAATTCCGAAAACGCAGACGGTCATCTCGGCCAAGGAAATTGTCGCCTTCTGGGGAATCGTGTGGCTCGGCATTCCGGGCGGCGTGCTGCTGGCGGCGAGCGCTTCGCTGGCGAGATACAGCATTTCGAAAAAATCGAAAAAACAAGCGCTCTTTGCCGGTTTCGTTCACACTTTTTCGACGTTTGTCGCGGCAAATGTTTTTTATCTCATACTGCGAGACCAAATCGGATTTACAAAAGTGACGGTTGCTGAAAACGCGCTCGAAGTGCGGTGGCTTTTTATAGCATTGGCGGCGGCGGTCGCCACGCATTATCTTTTGTTTTCGTTCATCACGTCGAGCTTTCTTAAAATCAAGAGCGATTATTCCTTTACGCGACTCTGGCGAAAGAATTTTGCCTGGACGGGCGCGAGCTATCTGCTGGCCGCGGCCGCCGCCATGCTTCTGCACGTCAGCTTTCTCGAATTCGGGCTCGCGTTCGGTTTGGTTATTCTGCCGACGGTCGTCGTCGCGCATCTCGCTTATAAAATTCACGTTCGCCGTCTCGAGCAAAAAACGAGGGAAATCAGCGAAGCGAGCCGTATTCATCTGGCGATGGTCGAAGCGCTCGCAACGGCGATTGACGCGCGCGACCAGGTCGGCATCGGACACGTTCGGCGCACGCAGATTTACGCCGTCGGCATCGGCGAAATTCTAGGTTTATCGAGCGGCGACATTCAGGCGCTGAATACCGGCGCGCTGCTGCACGACATCGGAAAGCTCGCCGTTCCCGACCATATTTTGAACAAACCGGGAAGACTGACGCCCGCCGAGATGGAAAAAACAAAAATTCACTCGTCGGTCGGAGCTTCGATTTTAGAAAAAATAAATTTCCCGTACCCGGTCGTCCCGACGATAAAATATCATCACGAAATGTGGGACGGAAGCGGTTATCCCGAAGGCCTGATGAAGGATAATATTCCGCTGACGGCGCGAATTTTGTCGGTCGCCGACGCTTACGACACGCTGCGCGGCGCGCGCCCATATCGACCGGCGGTTTCGCGCGACGAAGCCCGCCGCTTTCTACTTAACGGCGCGGGAACGCAGTTTGACCCGAAACTTGTCGATGTATTTTTGCGTAATCTGCGGCGTTTTGAAGCCGAAATCGAGGCGCAGGGATTGGCTTACAAACACGATAAGGCACACGAGCTCAGGGCGGAAAATCCGGCGGACGATTCCGAGCAGAGCTATGTCGAGCAAATCAAGCGCGCCAACCGAGAAGTTTTCACGCTTTACGAGCTCGCAAAAGTTTTCAGCTCGGCGCTTAATCTACAGGAAACGCTCGCGCTTTTCTCGGAAAAAATCGGCCAGTTCGTCCCGTTCGAAACCTGCGCGATTTATCTTCTCGATGAAAAAAGAGATGACGCCTGCGCCGTTTTCGTGGAAGGAAAAAACAGCGCGTCCTTAAAAAACAAACGCGTCAAAGTCGGCGA
Organism: Pyrinomonadaceae bacterium; assembly: GCA_036403235.1. Lineage (GTDB taxonomy): Bacteria > Acidobacteriota > Blastocatellia > Pyrinomonadales > Pyrinomonadaceae > JBGTFE01. Next base: position 35,083 of record DASWRI010000065.1, read on the forward strand.
AGGCGCGACCGGATACGTTTTGAAAAAACGGCAGTCGGTTTACAACATCAATCCGGGTCTCGATTTTTCGTTCTCGCAGCTCGATTTTATCCAGGAATATTCGGCGATGGCGTCGCTTCCTTTGATTGCCAACGAAAAATTAATCGGCGCGGTTTCGCTTTACTCGTGCGAGCTGGACAACTACGAAGACGAGCATATGCGTCTTTTGGAGACGGTTTCGCGCATTGCTTCGGACGCGATTTACAAATCACTGCAGCACGCCGAAACCGAGTCGCGCGCGCTGACCGACCCGATGACGCAGCTTCCGAACGCGCGGTGTCTGCAGACGCAGTTTGAAAAAGAATTCGCGCGCGCCAGCCGCAACGGCAGCTCGTTCCACCTTTTGATGCTCGACCTCGACGGTTTCAAAGCCGTTAACGACACGTTCGGGCACAAAGCGGGCGACGAACTGTTAAAGGGAATTTCAAAAGTAATGCTCGGACAATTGCGCGATTACGATTTTCTGGCGCGCTACGCCGGAGATGAATTTGTCGCCATCGTGCCGGAGACGGGCAACGACGACATCAACGATTTGTGCCGCCGTATCGAGGCGTCCGTGTCCGAATTTACTCTGCCGCTCGGCGACGGAAGATTTGCCGGTGTCGGCATCAGCATCGGCGCGGCCTGTTATCCGAATCACGGCGAAACGCTCGACCAAATCATCGTCGCCGCCGATAAAGCGATGTACCGCGTCAAAGCCGCACGCAAACAGGAAAAATTGCTGAAAGCGGCTCTGCCGATGCAAAAAGAGATGCCGGTCGCCCGCGCCGAAGAAAGCATCGAAGACAATTTCATCGTCGAGCTCGACGAAAGCCACGTTATCTCGACAGCGATAAATTAGTGAAAAACTAAAAGTGAAAAGTGAAAAGTCGAAGAAATATATTTCTTCGACTTTTCACTAAATTTAGAACGCTTGCGCGAAGCGGAAATGAAGCTGTGTCTGGCGGACTTGAAAGATGCCGATGCCGTTTTGCTGCGGAATCAAAAAACGCGGCGGGTTTAAGAGAAAGCCGTAATCGACCGCGAATTCGCCGCCGACGGGCGTTTTGAGTCGCAAGCCGAGTCCGACCGTGTTTGTCCAGATGGCGCGCAGATTGGCGCGGAAAACGTCTCCGGCGGGAACGTCGGGCGGGTTGAAAATATCACCGACGCGGCGGAAAACGTTGCCGCCGTCGTAAAACGGAACGATGCGGAGTGATTTTGTAATCGGAATGCGCGCTTCGAGATTGACAATCGCCAGACCGTTGCCGCCGAACGGAATCGTAAATGGATTCAAAAATACCGGGTCGCCCGCCGAATTTCTAAAAATTCCCTGCGGGACGACGGCGACGCGCGGCCCGGCCGATTCGAACTCGAAACCTCTCAGCGATGTCGAGCCGCCGGCGAAAAATCTTTCGCTGATGGGCAGAATGCCTTCGAGGTCGGGAAACTGCGACGACGAAAAGTTTTGATTTCTTTTGAAAACGCTCGCCAGACCTAAAATGGCGCGGGCGGCAATCGTCGTATTTTTCAGTTTCGGAAACGTGTAAAAATTATAAAAAGAACCCTGGAATTTATGAAAGCCGATGTTTGCGCCCAGGATTGGAAGCGAGACGTTGTATTCGGCCGTAATATACATTCCTTTGGTCGGGTCTGACGGGTTGTACCGGCACGGGTTGCCCGGGTCGCCTTTGGAGATGATGTCGAGAATCGTGTATTTGATATTGCAGTTTTCGCGCGTGTCGAGCGCAAAATTAAAGCCGAAACCGGAAATGCGAACTTTCGAGTCGGGCCGCAGCAAATCCTTGATTAAAAGACTTTCGATGTTGTAAAGTCGCACGTCCTCAAAGCGATACCGCGCAAAAAAGATGCTTCTGTATTTCTGGCTGATGGTGCGGCTCGTTTCGGCCGAAAGCGTCAGGCGATTAATCGTCGGCACGCCCGTATTGTTGCCGAATTCGTCAATCGGATTGCCCATCTCGTCGACGCGCTGGACGATTCCGAGCGTTCCGCGGTCGAACGTCGAGCGGAAAAAACGCGTGACGGTCGAATCGCGCTGGTACATCGCCGTAAAGGTGAGCGGCGCGTAGCGGATAACGCCGTCGTCGGTTTTGCCGTCCTTCATAAAGCGCGGGTTGATAAAATCAATCTGCGCGAGCTGTTTGAGACGGCTGACACGAATCTGCGCGCCGCCCTGCTGGAGGCGTCCGAAAAGATTAAAGTGGCGGATGTCGAAAAACGCGTTGACGCCGCTGTCGGTCGAAAATCCGCCGCCGTAGGTGATAAGACGCGGCGCTTTTTCCTCGACGTTGATGATAATGTCGGAAAGTCGATCGCCGTTATCGTTTTCGCCGGCGGGCTCGGGTTTGATGTCCACCAGACCGAAGGCGTCGGTCGCGTAAAGATTTTGCTCACTCGTAAAAATATCGGCCGAGCGCAAAACCTGTCCCGTTCGCAAAGTGATGGCTTTCAAAATCGCGTCGCGATTCGTCCGCTCGTTGCCGTTTATCAGAATGCGATTGACGAAAACTTTTTTGCCTTCGTTCTCGATGTTATAGACAATTTTTACGCGGTCGCCGACAGCATCAGCGCCGAGCTCGACAATCGAATAGGTAACTTTGGCGTCGTAAAAGCCTTCGCGCGAGTAAAATGCGGCCAGCTCTTTAACGCCGTTCCGCGCCCGCGCCCGCGAGAGATATTTGCCGATTAACGTCGGCAATTTCGCCAGCAGAGTCGCTTCGTCAAACGATTTGTTGCCGGTAATTTCGACATCGTCGATGCGCGTTCTGATGCCTTCTTCGACGACGAATGTAAGAATTAAATTGTCGCCCGTCACCGAAACGCCCTGCCGAACCGTAACTTTCGCCTGACGATAGCCGAGCTCAATCATCAGATTTCTAATCGTCCGGCGGTCGTCCTCGATAAGCTCGTTGCTCGTGTAGCCGCGCCCGTAGCCGAAATACGGAATAAAGCCCAAAATATTCGCTTCCTGCGATTCCAGAACGCTTTGAACGTCGGCGGCGGTAAACTCGTTCGTGCCTTCGATGCGAATATCGACGAGCTTTAACTTGCGATTCAAATCGGCGCGATATTTAACGTCGACGACGCGGTCGCTCAGTTCCGCACCGCTCAAAGCCGAGCATAAGCTTTCGGTATCGTTTTCGGTGATGCTCGCTTCGTTTTCGGCAAATTCCGGTTTTACCGAGCAAACGGCCGAAACCTCGGCGAAGAAATAGCCCTGCTCCTGAAAATAATTTCGCAGACGGCGCGAGCCTTCGATAATCGCCGAATAATCGAGCGTTCCTTCGCGCTTGATTGAAAAAAGCTTGGTCTGCGTTTTGTCGCTGACTTTTTCGTCTCCGGCATCGACGATGATATTGACGGTCGCGCCGACCTTACCGTTTAATTCGACATTTATCGTGTTTTTATCGCTGTCGTAAACGACGCGCGGCTCGTCGAGCGCGGGCGCGAGAAATTTCTCCTCGCGCAACGCGTCACGGATTTTTACGACGTCTCTGTCGAGCCGCTGGCGCGAAAAAAGCTCGCCCGGTTTGAGCTCCAGCTTTTCGCGTACCTTGGCGATTTTGGCGGCGTCGAAGCCTGCGATATTGATGTTGAAATTTTCGACTTTCGCCTGCGCGTTCGGCGTCACCTGAAACGTCACGCCGGCGCGCGTCGCGTCTTGAAGCGCCTGCTCGGAATGTTTTACTTCTGCTCTGAAATAGCCGCGCTCGCGTAAGTATTCCAAAATCAAATCGTCATTGGCGGTCAAAGTCTGCTCGGTAATCGCCGTTCCCGGATTGAGAAGATTTAATCTTAAAAGCAATTCCTGCTCGGTAACCGGGTCGCCGACAAAAGTGCCGACCTGGACGACGACTCTTTCGGCGATGGTTTTGCGCTTGATGACAAAACGCAGGTTGACGCCGTCCGCGCCGTTTTCGGTCGCTTCGACCGACGCGGAAACGACTCTGCCCGAATCGTAAAGCGCCTGCAACGCGTCGCGCACCTGGACGGCGGAATATTTTTCGCCGAGCGCGCTGCGCACGATGGCCAGAAACTGGTCGGTCGCCGACCGCTCGCGCCCGGTTTCGGTAAACGTCACTTCGATTTTTGAAATCTGGCGGTTTTCGTATTTACTCTGCGCGAAAAGACTGGAAACAAAAAGCAAACCACAGAGACACAGAGACACGGAGATTGGAAAAAGGCCGAACGAAAAACGGCTGAGCTTTCCGATAAATTTTCTAACTTCCCGCCTTGAAATTACCATTGTTCTTCTCTGTGTCTCTGTGGTGAAAATTCTTTAAAATCTCTTTCTCAAACGAACTTCAAAACTAAATACATTATTGTTGCGCGTCACGTTGCTCAGCGAACGTTGCTCGTATTGCGCGACAAACGAGAGGCGATTCGAGACGCGATATTCGAGCGCCAAAACCTGATTCTGGTCTTCCGACAAATTGGTCGAATACGTAATCAGAAGATTTCGATTTATCTGCCGCCCGACCGTCAGGCGCGCCGTCGGATTAAGCCGCTGGCCGGAAATAATCGGGTCGATTTCAAAACGATTTAAGCCGAAAAGCTTGTCGGTCGCTTTGCTGAGCGGTTTGTTGATAATCTCGTCGGCTAAAATTTCCGTCGCCGTGTTGATGCCCGACTGCGCCAGCGTCGGAATCCCGCCCTCGTTGTTTGAGAGGCTGCCCGTCGTAATCAGCGAAACGACGTCGGCCTGCGGCAAAGCCGGATTTGAACGAACCGAAGCGTTTAAGGATTCGGTGTCGGCCAGATTTCCGCTTAAGTTTACAAAAACCTGGTAGCCGTTGATTTCCGATTCGGCCTGCAAATTGATAATCGGCTCGATGCCGGTCGCGTTCGGCGGAAATTCGAGCACGCCGCGCTGAACTTCATAACGCTCTTTGCGGAATAAAATCGTGCCGCCGGCGTTGGCCGTGACCCGGCCGGAAATCTGCGGGTAATCGACTTCGCCCGTTACTCGCAAGCTGAGCGACGCGGTCAAATCCGCGAGATTGTTGCGGACGACGAGCGCGTCGCGTCCTTCAATCAGCAAATCGAGCTGCGTCGTCCCGAAAATCGAAGCGCCGCCGCCCTGTTCGAGCGAGCCTTCGCTGCGCCCGCCGATAATGTCGGCCAAATCGATGTCTTCGGTGTAGAGACTGCGGCGCGCGTTGATTTTTCCCGAAATCCGCGTCGTCAAATCGCTGCCGATGCGCCGGCCGTTAATCTCGACTTCGGCGTCGCCCGTCGTTATAAAATTTTTCGGCAGCGGAACGGTGATGTTGCTGCCGTTTAAGCCGAAGCGAAAAGCCTGCAGCTGGAGGCTGTCGTTAAGCTGCGCGCCGCCCGTAATCGAAACTCTGCCGCCGCCCAGAAATCCGGTCAGCTCGTCAATCTGCGCTTGATTCGACGTGAAAAGGACGCGGCCTTTGACGCGCTCGAACGTCAAGCGTTCCGAGCCGACAAACGTCGAAATCGAAGCGTTTTGCGCGATGGCCTCGCCGTTCAGACGCGCCGTTTTATTCGGCCCGGTCAGGCGAATGTCAACCTGCGTCAATCCGGAAAAAAACGTGTTCGGCGAGAGCGCGTTGAGGATTCTTAAATTTATCGTTCCGTTGACCGTCAGATTGTTGATGCCGTCGTCGGTCAGGGCTTTTGTGCCGCTGACCACCATGTTTGAGCCGCCGCCGTTAAACCGGGCGCTGTCAAACACGACTTCTTTCGAGTTAAATCGGACGGAAACCGCTTCGGTGGCGGTCAAAGGCGTGTCGCCGATTTGCAGCGCGAGCTGGCTGAATTCGGCCGAGCCGCTCAAGTTGTCGGTCGTGAAAACTCTCTTGCCGGTATCGTCGAGCGAGGAAAGATTGCCCGCGATAAAAATCGTGCCGGTCGCACGACCCGAAACAGCGACATCATTTTCGCCCGTCGCCGGACGAACGAGCGCGATAAACGGTGCGAGCTCGGTGTTATTGAAAGTCGTCTCGGCGCGAAACGGTAGATTTTCGTCGGCAAAATTTACGGTCGCCATAATCGTCTGCGGCTGATTTTCAAAATTCACCGTCAGATTCGCGTTGAGCTGTTCGTTTTCGGTTTTGCCGACGAATGTCACGACGCCGATTCCGCTTTCGTTGTAGACGACGTTTCGTCCCGTGCCGCTGAAATTGATGTTATAAGTTCGGGAATCATCGACGATGCCCGTCGCTTTCGCCTGCAAATCGATGACGCCGTTAATGTTCGGCAGATTTTGATTTTTCGGAATAAACGGCCTGACGCGTGCGAATTCGACGTCTTTGCTTTCGATATTCAAATCAAAAGCGGTCGTGTCGGTCGAATAAGTTCCGTTTGCCCGTAAATAGCCGTTGCCGAAACGCACGTTAAAGTTTTCGAGATTGACCAGCGTTCCGGCAAAAGTCGCTTTCGCGTCGAAACCGTCAAACGGCTGGCCGTTTATCGTTCCGGCGGTCGAGGAAATATTCGCCTCGCCCTGCATATTTTTCGGCAGACCCGTCAGATTTATCGTGCCCGAAGTCTGCGCCTGAAAATCCTTAAACTGGTCGGGAAACGTTCCGACCGGCAGAGCCGCGAGCAGATTTCCGGTATTTATCTTGTTCAAGGTCGCCTGAACGGAAATATTATCCGCTCCGCCGGTTGGAATATTGACGTCGAAGGCGAGATTTCCGCCGCCGTTTGGTTCCTGCAAAATTCCGTTTTTCAGCTCGGTTCCGGCGGGCGAAACGGCGACGTCAAGCGCCACAGAGCCGAGCGTGCGCCCGCGCAGCGCAATCGTATCGACCGAAGCGTGCCCGTCAATCGACGGGTCGGAAACGTTTCCGGTCAGAGTTCCTTTAAATTGCAGATTTCCGGCAAATTCCGCCTGATACGAATCAATTTGCTGTTCGAGCGAAGGCGAAATTTCCAAAACTTTGACGATGCGCGTGATTTCCCCGGCGTCGGTCGATGCCAGCGAAACATTCAAATTTGAATCGTAGCCGTTCAAATCGAGCCGCCCGGTCGCGTTCAATTCGCTTTTTTCGGTGTTCAGGCGCGCGAGGTCGAGATTGAAAAGCCCGTTCGTCGCGGTCGCTTCGACGCGTCCCGTGACCGGAATCAAGCCTTTGTCCTGCGTTCCGGCGTTGGCGACGATGTCGGCGGTCAAGTTTCCGCTCGCCGTTTTGAAATTCGTCCCGGCGAAAGTCAGATTGACCTGTCCGGTCGTTTGTCCTTCGATGGGCACGACGCGGCCGCCCTGCAGCGCGAGCAGTTTTCCCAAATCGAGATTTGAAAAAACGGCGTTGATGTTCGAGCGGCTGCGATTATTAAAAGCAATCGTCGCCGCGCCGTTGAGTTGCCCGTCCATCACGTCGGCCTTGAGATTGTTGAGCGCGACCTGTTCGTTGCTGGCGACGACGTTGGCGGTCGCCGCGCCGAGCTTGATGCTGCCGATGGTGCCGCCGCCGAGACTCATATCGGCGCTGGCGCGATAGCGTCCCGAAGGCTCGAGCACAAAAACGGGTTTGTAGATTTTTACGTTTTCGAGATTTCCGCCTTCGGGCAAATTCTTGTTTTTCGTCAAAACGACGTTTCCGGCGTTGACGTCGCCCGAGCTTCCTTCAATCACGCCGCGCCGAATCGTCAGGCGAACGCCGCCGACATTCAGAGTTCCGAGTGTGGCCGCGTCGGTTTCGAGCTTGGCGATTTGCACATTGTTTGAAAAAATTACGGTGTCGGCGGGCGTGTCGCGGATGGTTACGTCCGATGCGTTCAAATTGGCAATCAGCGCGCCGCTCGCTTCGACCCGGTCGGAGCGGAAATTTTTGGCGGTAATATCGGTCGTACCTTTTTCCGTGCGCAGGCGAAAATCGTCTGCCGAAAGGTTTTTCAGTTTTGTTTTATCGATTTGCCCGTTGTTGGCCTGCAAATTGTCGAGCGTTACGCTGGTGTCTTTCGGCCGGTCTTTGACCTTTAAGTTTCTGCCCGTCACGTTTTGCAGCTCGATGTTGTTGAGCTTGAATTTCGAAGCGCGAACGCTCGGCGCGGTGACGTCGGTCATGCCGCCGCTCGAAGAAAGTTTGAGATTTCCGGCCTGCAAGTTTTCAAATTCGGTTTTATCAATCGTAAAGGTGCGCGCCCGCGTGTTGCCGAAATTTGCGGAAAACTGTTTGTCTTTATATTCGGCGACGGCGTCCGAGATAAAAAGCCCGCCGATTGTTCCGAACGGCGCTTTGGCGGCCGCCGCCTGCAGCTCGCCGACCCAGCGAAAGTCAGTGCCCGTGCCGCGAACGTTGCCGATAAGCTGCGGAAAATCAATCTTGAAATCTTCAAACGTCAAAAGCTCGGCAATTGCTTTTCCGTTTGCTTCATACATCGAGTTGGTGCCTTCGACGGTCGCGGCGACGTTTAGTGCTTTGAGATAAATTCCGTAAGCCGAAAGCGCCTCGGAGTCGATTTTGCCTTCGACCTTGTAGCTGTCGCCCGCGCCCGTAACTTTTCCGGCAAAATTGGCGATTCCGCGAAGCGGCGTCCCGAGCGGCAGAATGTTTGACGTCTGCGTCAAATCGACGGTCGAGCTGATATTCAAATCGTACTGCAGATTTTTCCAGTCGGTCAGACGGCCGTTTAAGGTCGATTCGCCAATCGGCGTCGTCAGCTTAAATTCGCTGATTTCCGCGCCCGTATTGTCGGCGATGCCTTTGGCGCGAACGTCGATTGGCTCGACCGGCTTTTCGTCGTAAACAAAAACCGAATCGGCCGATGTCACGTCGAAATTGTAGCGTTTTTGCTCGTCGGGAACGGCGTAGGTCGTCGGCTCGAGCAGAAAGGCGACGTTTTTTGCGTCTGCCGAAATTTTGTGCTGCACGTCGCCGAAATGAATCAGGCCTTCTTTGAGCGAGAATTTGATGGAGTCGTATTTGAAATTGACGCGCGAGCCTTGTTTGTCTTCGACAAACTGGAGATTCGAGAAATTGGATTTCCCGTTTTCGTCAAATTTTACCCAGACTTCCGCGCCCGTAATGTCGGTCGAATCGACCTTGATGTCGCGACTCAGCTGCCACGCGTAAAGGTTTTGAACGGTTAGGCCGATATGCCCTTCGCGGATAAAAAATAATTTGTCGCCGGAAACTTTGTCGGTAAAAGTCGCGTTTTTGAGTTCTAATTCGAGCGGTGAAACGGTGACGCGGAAGACATCGGCGTCGAACACCACCCCGATTTCCGCCATTTTGTTGACAAACTGCGTTTTGACGTAATTGTCAAAAACGCCGTAGCGATAGGAAACAACCAGCAAAATAGCGAACAGAACAGCCAGAATGGCCAGTCCGCCCGCGCCGATTCCGGCGTTGCGGCGGGTAAAATATCGACGGCGCGCAGGTTCGGTCGCCGCTTCTTCCGGTGTCGTTTCCGCCGCCTCTTGTTGTTCTTCTATGTCTCCGTTTTGGTTGTTGTTTTCTTCCGACATAACACCACTTTGACTCAACTTCCAAATTTATAAATTGACGGTTTCCACAATTTCCAAATCAAACGCTTCGATTGCGGAAACGCGCGGCGGGTGATTGGAGAGGAGACGAATTTTCCGCACGCCCAAATCGTTTAAAATCTGCGCTCCGATGCCGTAATCACGAAAACTTCCGTAGCCGGTAATTTTCCGCGCCGTCTGAAAATTCAGATTTTTTTCCTGCATCAGCGCGTAAGTCTGCAATTGATGAATCAAGTCGAGATTGTGTTCGCGCTGACGTAAATAGAGTATCACTCCTTTGCCCGTTTCGGCTATCTTTTTTAAAGAGGTCTGAATCGCCTGCGAGGCTTCGCCGAGACGCGAGCCGAACATCGCAAAGGTGACGTTCTCGGTTTGGACGCGCACCAAAACCGGTTCGGTTGCTTCGGAAATATTTCCCATCGTCAGCGCGATGTGCGTTTCGCCGTTGACGACGTTTTCATAGATAAAAGCGCGAAACGCGCCGTAATCGGTCGGCAAATCAGTTTCGACGACGCGCCGGACGAGCGTTTCTTTTTGAATCCGGTAACGGACGAGGTTGGCGACCGAGATGATTTTCAAATCGTGTTTTTCGGCAAATTTGACGAGTTCGGGCAGACGCGCCATCGTGCCGTCGTCGTTCATAATCTCGCAGACGACGCCCGCCGGACGACAGCCCGCGATGCGCGCGATATCGACGCTCGCCTCGGTTTGCCCGACGCGCACCAGGACGCCGCCGTTTTTCGCGCGCAGCGGGAAAATATGTCCGGGACGCGCCAAATCCGCCGGTTTCGAAACGGGATTGACGGCGGTCAAAATCGTGTGCGCGCGGTCGGCGGCGGAAATTCCGGTCGTTACGCCCGTCCGGGCTTCGATGGAAATCGTAAAAGCCGTCCCCATGCTCGAAGTGTTTTCGGACGTCTGCGGCGGAAGATGCAGCTCGTCGCAGCGCTCTTCGGTCAGCGGCAGACAAATCAGGCCGCGCGCGTGCGTGACCATAAAATTGATGATTTCCGGCGTTACTTTTTCCGCCGCGCAGACCAAATCACCTTCGTTTTCGCGGTCTTCGTCGTCGGTAATAATTATCATTTTGCCGGCCGCAATATCGGCGGCGGCTTCTTCTATCGTGGCAAAAGGCATCGGTTCGATTTTGGATTTTAGATTTTTGATTTGCGATTTCTGGCAAATCGTTTGTTATGAGTAAATTTTAGCTAAAAGAAAAGACTTTGGCGAATAAAAACGGCAGTTAACAATTAACAATTAACCATTTACAATGACGTGATGCGTTTTGAACTCAAACTCGCCTGGAAATATTTTCGCGCGCGCCGCAAAAGTCTGGCGCGATTTACGGCCGTCGCCGCCGTCGTCGGGATTGCGGCGGGCGTGGCGAGCCTGATTATCGCTCAGGCGCTCGCGCGCGGCTTCTCGGACGAAATGCAGGACAAAATTCTGGCGAGCACGGCGCACGTTTCCGTATTTCTGGGCGACGGCGCGAAAATCGAAAACTGGCGGGAGATAAAGGAAAACCTGGAAAAAATCGAAAACGTCAGAGAAGTTTCCGCGACGACTTACCGGAGCTCAATGCTGCTCGGCGCGGAAACGATAAACTATGCGGTTTTAAGAGTTGACAGTCAAATTTCAAATTTCAAATCACAAACCGGAGACCAAAAAACCAAAGACCAAATCGTCGAAATTTCAATCGGCGAAAAACTCGCCGAAAAAACAAATCTGAAAATCGGCGACGAGGCGGAAATCGTCGTTTTGGAAAATCAAATCGCGCCGCGCCGCGTCAACGCTCTGGTCGCAGACATTTTTCGCACCGGGCTTTACGAATACGATTCGACGTGGATTCTGGTCTCGCCCGAAAATTTTGCCGCGCTTGACGGCGCGAAAAATTTTACGCCGACCGTTTTGAACGTTTCGGTCGCGGACATCTACAAAGCGCGCGAGACGGCCGGGAAAATCAGGGAAGTTGCGGGCGAAAATTTTAAAGTCCTCGATTGGCAGGAAGCAAATCAGCCGCTTTTCGCCGCGCTTAGTTTGGAGAGAAAAGTTTCGCTCGCGATAATTTCGCTGATAATTTTTGTCGCGGTTTTGAATATTACGACGACGCTCGCGCTTTTAGTTAACGAGCGTCGTCTTGACATCGCCGTCCTGCGAACGTGCGGCGCGCGGGCGCGTAATTTAATTTCGGTTTTTTTGCTCGAAGGCCTGCTTTTAGGCTTTTGGGGAATCGTTCTCGGCGTGATTTCAGGACTCCTGGGCTGCTCGGCGGGCAATTATTTCCGCGTTATAAATCTTTCGGCGGAAGTTTATTCTTTAAGCTATGTCCCGTTTCATCCGAAAATTTTTAATATTTTATTGATAATTCTTATCGCCTTTCTGTTGTGTCTGGCGGCGAGCTTTTATCCGGCCTATAAAGCGAGCCGGATAAAGCCGCTGGAGAATTTGCGAACGCGATAATTTATTTTTGGCTCAGCAATTTATTGTTTTTTTGAAAGAAAAGCTTCGCAATTTCGATGCGCCCGACGCCGCGCATTTCTTTGGCCGCCAGTCTCTCGACGATTGACGCCGCCTGTTCAAAATCCGTTTCAATCAAAGGCTCAATCGCGTCCTGAAAACCGAAACCGACGCGCGGCGCGAAAACGGTCGCGCTCGAAGCCGAAGAGACGTCGAGGCCTAATGCCGGCGCGGACGCGTCTTTCAAATTAAAATTTTCGATTTTGTTGATTTTTTGAATCGTTTCTTCGAGCGAAACAAGCGCCTGAGTTTTGTCGAATTTAGCCAAAACGCTTGTTTTACCAAAAAATATTTTTACTAAATTGGCGGAAGAGTCTTCCTTTTTCAAGTCTCGCTCGGCATCGCTGAGCAGGCCGAAAGCGCGCTGCCTGTCAAAATCCGTTTCGGCCTGCACGGCTTTTTTATCGATTTTAGGCTGGAGCAGAAATTGAGCAATCCCGATTTTAACGACCGCACGGCGCAGAGTTTCATTGATTTGCGGTGCGAGCTCTTCGGCCGTTTCGATTTCCTTTTTTTGGACGAAATAGAGCGCGGCGCGGTAAAGCAAAAACGAAACGGCGTCTTCGCGCAGATTTTCATCGTCGATTTTTTCCGCAATTTTGACTCCGCGTTTGTAATCTTCGGCTTTTGTCGAGACCGCGGCTTTGATGTAAGCGATTTTTTTGGCAATCGCGTCGCTTTCCTTATCGGCCTTTTCTTCCAGATAAGAAATTAAAGCATCGTAAATTTCCTCTTTCGTCGCGTTTTTCGGCAAGCTGTCAAGCCCGTCGCCGCTTTCGGAAGTTTGATTTTGCCTGTTCGGATAAAGAAGAATTTGCAGTTGAGCTAAAAAAACGCGAGTCGGCTGCGCCAGCTCGGACGCAAATCTTTCATAATAACCGGCGACGCTGTTTCCCAAAACCAATATATCGGCGGCTTTTTTCTTGTTTTCATCCGTGTCCGGCAGAATCGGGCGAGTGAAAAACGATTGGTAAACGGCGCTCAAAAAATTCCTCGTGCGAATCGGCTCGCTCTGCGCGACGGCGGGCAGATTCTGCTGGTTCGGATTAACCACGAGAATCGTTTCGCCGCCCGAATTTGTTCCGAAAGTAAAGCCCGATTTAAAAAGATAGCCGGCTAAAATCTGCGCTTCGGAAGTATCGGGCGGAGAATTTTTAAAACGTGCCAGAGCCAAATCAAACAATCGATTGGCTAAATTTGCGTCTTTTTTTCGCAAATCGGTCAAAACATTTTGCAGATTATAAGAAATTCCGTCAGCCAGGCTTCTTTCCGCCAGCGTAAAAGCCAGATTCGGATTATTTTCGACGGCTTGCTGCGCCAATCTCAAAAGCTGTTCGCTGCGCGCCGTTTTATCGTCAAACGCGCCTTTCGCCTTTTTCTCGTCGGAATCTTTTTCGGCCAGCTGTTTTAAGAAATTTTCCGCCAGCGCCGCGTCGTATTTTTGCGCCACTCTTAAAATAATAGTCCGCAGACCGGTTTTGTCGGAATAAGAAAAAAACTGCGCCATTTTTTCATTTTTTGGCAAATCCGAAACTTCATCGGTTATTTTCCACGCTTTTACCAGCCATTTTGTCGAAATTGTCTGATTTTCTTCCCAGAGCAAATCCGCCGCTTCCGCCATTACTTCGACCGCCGTTTTTTTATCTTCCCAGAAAACGGCTTCTTCGGCAGTTTTTTCGATTAGCGAAATTGCCTGCATTTTTTGTATCTGAAGTTTTTGTTCTTTTTCGGATAAGACTTTCGGCGTTGATTTCGGAGACGGTTTTTGGCCAAAAACCAGAAGCGGTAAAATTAAAATGATTAAGGCGATTTTTTTCATTTTGCTTCCTTTACTGTTTAATGGTTATTCCCGAAGTTGTGTTTGTCGGCACAATTAAATTTACCGAATATGTTCCGTTATCTTCTATTTTCAGCGACATTTCAAAATTCGCGTCGGGATGATTGGAAAAAGGCATGACGCGGTTCAGCGGAATAATTATATTTTTCTTCAGCTTCGCATCGTAAACCAGCGCCGTCGCGTATAACAGGAAAACCTGACTTTTGTTTTCCTGCTCTTTTACCAGCGCAATGGTTTTTTCATCCATCACGGCAGCGGCAAGATTTATTTGACTGGCGGGCTGATTTTTTAACCGCTCCCGGATTTCATCGGTTAGCGAAAGATTTGACTTAAATTGGCGATTTTCATTTTTCGACAGAAGATTTTTGGAAAAACTGCCTTTCCCGACCAGCAGGCCGATTTTTTCTTCCGTTTCCATTTGTTTTAATTTGCCCGCTTTGACCGCCTGATATTCTTCTTTTTGGCTGATAATTCGCAGTTCATAGCTGATTTCCCACTTGGTTTTTTCATTATCTACGCCGGGCAGATTAACCAAGTTTATTTGTATCGAGGCGGTTTGCGGCGAATTCTTTAACGGCTCTACTTTGGTTTGAAGAAAACTGCTGCTCACAAAAAACACGACAATCAATAAAAAAGAATTAAGAAGTTTCATACTACATTTCTCCTAAGTTAAGTTCTTTGAGCAGCGTTTCCTGACTGGGCGAGCTGCCAAACCAGGTTTTCGTAATAACGCCGTTTTCAATTATCATTTTCGTCGGAAAATATTTTAACTGGAGACTTCTGAATATCTCCGCGCCGCTGTCGATTAAGACCGGAAACGCAATATTGTTTTCCTTAACGAAATCAGTAACGATGCTTTTATCTTCTATCGAAGCACCGTAAACTTTGTATTCATTGGATATTTTCGGCAAATTGTCGGAAATCATTCCCAGCTCCTTTTTGCAGGCGTCGCACTTACTCGATAAAAAAATTAAAAATGTCTTTCCCTTTTCGACATCGTCAAAATAGTTGACATTATTTTTGTAGTTGACGAGATTGCTTTTCGGAAGAGATACGTTGGAAATTTTTACGGCTTCGTTTAACTCGGATTTAAGTCTATGCTGTTTCCAAATATTCAGAAATATGGAAAATGATAGAAAAACACCGAGTATCAGCGGAACGGTGACAAAGGGTTTGATGTAGAAGCTTTTCATATTAATTAGTAAGTGAGGAAGCATGATTCGTGAATCATGCTTCCTCAAAATCGGCCGTTAGTGCACGCCTCCGGAATCCGGCTCAAAGTCGCAGTCGTCCCAGTGCCCGCACCCGTCGCAGGTGTAAGCACAAACACAGACATTGTTTGAGCAATCCGTTTCTCCTACTAAATGACACGTATAAGTGATATGACAGTTATTTGCGTCCCTAAACGTAATGGTGGCATCGCAAGCCGCATAGATTGAAATCGGAACGATTGACAAAACTATACCCGCGAAAAAGGACATTAATCCTACTTTCAAAGTTTTCATACTTGTAATCTCCTGGTTTTCTAAGTTTATTTGTCGGGAGTTTGTGGAAAAAACTCGGCAGGATATAGATAAAATCGGGAGTTTTTATCTCAAACAAGCGACAATTGTTTGTAAAGCGAAAATATTATGCGCCTCAGATGTTTTCCCTGTCAAGTATTTTTTTGCTAGCTTTTAACATTATATAAACAAAAACCCTGAATTTACGGCGTCGCAGAAATTTTCTTTTGGATTTTTCCGCGCTTTATGATTATATTCAAACAAGTCTCGGAAAATTTAATCTTGAAAAATTTGCTCTAAAGGTTCAGACTTTGGTTATAATAAGTTTCCATTGAAAGTCAGCTTTTATTTTTATGTTTGAACGCTACACTGAAAAAGCGCGTCGAGTCATCTTTTTTGCCCGCTACGAAGCGCTGCAATACGGTTCGCAGGTCATTTCGCCCGAGCACATTCTTTTGGGCTTGATGCGCGAGGATAAAACCATCTCCGCGAGATTTTTCCCGTTCCGCAACGGTCTGACGGTCGAGGCGATACGGCGCGAGGTCGAGGAGAGAATTGTTTTGCGCGAGCGCATCCCGCAATCGGCGGAGCTGCATCTGGCGCCGGAGACGAAGCGCATCCTCGCTTTTGCCAACGAGGAAAGCCAGCGCTTGAAAAACCGGCACATCGGGCCCGAGCATCTGCTTCTCGGACTGGTCAGGGAAGAACGCTCGATTGCGGCGGAGATTCTGTTTCATTACGGCCTGCGTCTACAGGACGTGCGCGACGAGATAAACCGGCAGAGCGGTTTTCCGAATATTTATTCGCTCGAACGCGAAAAAACGGAAGTTCCGCATCTGCAGGAATTCACGCGCGATTTGACGGCCGACGCGGCCGACGGAAAGCTCGACCCACTCATCGGGCGCGAAGCCGAAACCGAGCGAGTCATCGAAATTCTCTGCCGCCGGACAAAAAACAATCCGGTTTTAATCGGCGAGTCGGGCGTCGGAAAAACGGCGATAATCGAAGGTCTGGCGCAGCGCATCGTCGATAAAAACGTCCCGTCGTTTCTGGAAAACAAGCGCATTTTATCGCTCGATTTGTCTTTGATTGTCGCGGGAACGAAATATCGCGGGCAGTTTGAAGAGCGGCTGAAAAAAATCATCAGCGAATTGAAGGAGCACGACCGCTACATCGTTTTTATCGACGAGCTTCACACGCTGGTCGGCGCGGGCTCGGCCGAAGGAACTCTGGACGCGGCGAATATTTTGAAACCGGCGCTTTCGCGCGGCGAGATTCAATGCATCGGCGCGACGACGCCGAACGAATTTCGCAAATCAATCGAAAAGGACAAAGCGCTCGAGCGCCGTTTTCAAGCCGTTAAAATCGTGCCGCCGAACGAAGAGGAAGCTCTGGCAATCATCGAAGGCCTGGCGGAAAGATACGAAGCGTTTCACCAGATTCGATATTCGAAAGAAGCTCTGCAGGCGGCGGTTTATCAATCGAACCGATATATTTCCGACCGGTTTCTGCCCGATAAAGCCATCGACGTTCTGGACGAAGCCGGCGCGCGCGCAAAGCTTCGATACCAGCAGGAAAATACTTCCGAGCCGTCGTGGAAAGAAGCGGTCGATAACTGGAAGCGCGTGACGAACGAGGAGCAGCTTATTTCGCTCGAGCTTGAAACGCTCGAAGATTCGTTTTTCGCCGTCGAAGTGACGAAAGAAGACGTCGAGGAAGTTATCGCGCGCTGGACTGGAATTCCGGTTAATTCGATAAGTCAGGCGGAAGCGAAAAAACTTCTTCAGATTGAAAAGGAGCTGCATAAACGCATTATTTCGCAGCGTCCGGCGATTTCCGCGCTGGCGAGAGCCATTCGCCGCTCGCGCGCCGGTCTTAAAAATCCGAACAAACCCGTCGGCTCGTTTTTGTTTTTAGGCCCGACCGGCGTCGGCAAAACCGAAGTCGCCCGAAGTCTGGCGCAGTTTCTGTTCGGCTCGGAACGCGCACTCGTCCGGTTCGATATGTCGGAATTTATGGAAAAACACACGGTCGCGAAATTTATCGGCTCGCCGCCGGGATACGTCGGCCACGAAGAAGGCGGGCAGTTGACCGAAAAACTTCGCCGCGCGCCGTATTCGCTCGTGCTTTTCGATGAAGTCGAAAAAGCTCACCCCGATTTATTCAACGTGCTTTTGCAGGTGTTTGAAGACGGCATTTTGACCGACGCGCAAGGGAACACCATCGACTGCAAAAACGCGATTTTTATAATGACCTCGAACATCGGCGCGAGATTTATCCAGAAACGCGCGTCGATGGGATTTCAGTCCGGCTCGGACGCGTCAAGGGCGAAAATGGAAGAGCAGGTGATGAGCGAAGTCAAAAGGACGTTCGCGCCCGAATTTATTAATCGTCTCGACGAAATCATCGTTTTCGACGAGTTGGCCGACGAAGATTTGATGCAGATTGTCGATTTGCAAATCGCGGCGCTCAACGACATTCTCGCCAAGCGAACTCTACAGGTGCGCCTGACCGAAGAAGCAAAACGCTGGCTGATTGAAAAAACGTGCGACGACCGCAAATTCGGCGCGCGCCCGCTTAAACGCGCTTTGCAGAAATATGTCGAGGACGAGCTTTCCGAAGCCTTGATTCAGGGCGAATTGAGCGATGAAAATCTGGTCGAGATTTATCGTGAGGAAGAAAAATTGAAGTTTCGCCCGATTCCGCTCGAAGAACTGGAAGATATTCTTTTCGAGCCGACGGTGCAAAATTAAAAGTAAATCGCGTGAACCGAAAGATTCTATAAATCTAGGGAAATGCGGTTTTAGCTCCGCCAGGAGCGTGATATTTATAGAATTTGCGAGCGGAAATTAGACGAGTTCCGGAGAAACGGCATATTTATTTTTATGCCGTTTCTCCGGAACTCAAATTTTTATTGCAATACATTTTCTATAAATATTTCGCTCTTGACGGAACTTTTGAGAATTTCGTAAATTGCGCTTTTGCTGCCGGAATTTATCTAAATTTGCGCGAAAGTTTTTCTCTACTGCTTTTGCGCTTTTTCTTTTTTGCGCGATTGTCTGTATAATTCGTAAGTTTACTGGCAAACAGGGGCGGGCAGTAAAGGCAACCAACGGAGTTTTGGGCGAATCCAAGTTCGCGTATCAACCCAACGCAAAGAGCCTGCTTTGTTTGAACGGCATTTAAAAGGTATATTTTTAGTTTGAATTTTTATCATAGAGAGGCTTTTTGTAAGCCAAAAACTTGCAATTATAAGGAAATCGGTTTTATGCAAATTCTTCGCGCTTTTGGGCTTGTTCTGTTGAGTTTTATATTTCTGGCCGTGCCAGCTCTGCCCAACTCAGACGACAAAGCGAAAGATAATCCGAAAACTGAAACGGTTACATCACAACAACAATTAGTCGAATCGGTTGACATTCAGGGAAATCGACGTCTGCGTGACGAAGACCTTCTCTATTACATCAAGACACGCGCCGGCGACGCTTACGACGCGGCGCAGCTCGAACGCGATTTGAAAGAGCTTTTGTCGCTCAATTTTTTCGACAAAACCGCAACCCGCGTTCTGACCGAACCGGGCGTCCGCGGCGGCGTCAACGTTATTTTCGAAGTCAAGGAATTGCCGATTATTCGCGATTTGCAGTTTGAAGGCCTGAAGGCCGTTCCCGAATCCGACGTCTTAAAAGCGTTTCGCGAACAGCGCGTCGGCATTTCGAAAGAAGCGGTTTACAATCCGGTCAACGCCGCCAAAGGCATCCGCGTTATCCGCGAGCTGCTCGCCGGAAAGGGTTTTCCGAACGCGACCGTAACGGTCGATGACGAAGAAGTTTCGGCGACTTCGACCGCCGTTACATTTAAAGTCGAACAGGGAAATCGCTCGCGCATCGTCGAGATAGACTTTGAAGGTAATCAGGCTTTCTCGGACGGCGATTTGCGCGGCGCGCTGCTTCTCGTCAAAGAAACCGGAATTATTTCGCGCTTTAAGGGAATGGACATTCTCGACCTCAGAAAACTTCAATACGACCTGCAGAAAAACGTTCGCTCGTATATGTTTTCGAAAGGTTACTTTCAGGCGCGAATCGGCGAGCCGCAGGTCGTCGGTCTCGGTTACCGCCGCACCGGTCTTCCGCTGGTAAATCTTCCGATTCCGTTTATAACTTCAAAAGACGACACGCTGAAAATTATCGTTCCGGTTACGGAAGGAAAGATTTTCCGCGTCGGCGAGCTCAAAGTCGAGGGAAATTCAATCTTTTCCTCGCAGCAGATTCTCGGCTACGTCGGTTTGAAAACGGGCGAAATCGCCGACGGCAAAAGATTGCAGGAAGCGGTTTACGAAGATTTGAAAAAGGTTTACGGCGCGCAGGGATTTGTGCTTTACGACGCCGAGTTTGTTCCCGAATACAAGGAAAATCCGGCCAATCCGAAAGAAGGAATCGTCGATATCACGATTTCCATCGAGGAAGGCCGACAATTTCGTCTGCGCCGTCTGGAGTTTACCGGAAATACTTTTACGCGCGACAAGATTCTGCGCCGCGAAGTGCTGATGAACGAAGGCGACATCTATAACCAGATTGCGCTCGAAACTTCGGTCATACGCCTTAATCAAACGCAGTATTTCGACCCGATTGATAAAGACCAGGACGTCGAAATCCGCACGAATCAAGACCAGGGCGACGTCGATTTGGTCATCAAGGTGCGCGAGAAAGGCCGCCAGCAGATTTCGCTTAACGGCGGTATTTCCGGCATCGGTGGCTCGTCGTTCGGTCTCGAATATTCGACCAACAACCTTCTGGGACGCGGTGAAGTTCTCTCGATTCAGTTCGGCGTCGGAAACCGCCAGCAGGCGCTCAACATTTCATTCCAGGAGCCGTATTTCCGCGACAGGCCGATTTCGGTCGGATTCTCGCTGTTTGCATCGCGTTATAAATTCTTTGGCGAAGGTACGCTGCTTTCGCAAAATCAGGACTTAATCGGCAACCTTTTGACCGACCCGAACGCACAGCTGACGACCGACGCGAGCAATCTGTTTACGCAGAGCACATATGGCTTGACGATGTTCGCCACCGCGCCGCTTTCCGAAGTTTTATTCAAAAAGCGCCGCTTTACGCAGTTTTCGCGCATCGGCTTAACATATCAATTTTCGGCGACGTCGATTACCGACCCGCCGGTTAACAGTCTCGCCGACGTTACGCAGCAGATTCCGGTTATTTACGCGCAGCCGAACATTATCACGAGCCGCATTACCGGAAGCTTTGTTTACGATTCGCGCCAGCCCTCGCCGAACGGCGTCGATACTTTGCGCGGCACGCAACTTGCAATCTCGTTCGCGCTCGCCGGTCTCGGCGGCGACGTCAGAACATACCAGCCGACGTTGCAGTTTTCGCAGTTTATTCCCGTCCGCCGTAAGAAAGAAAGGGAAAACGCGGAAGTTTTCGCATACAGAATTACTGCGGGAACGGTCGGAAGCTACGCGATAAGCAATAAAATTAAAAATGCGAACTCGCTCGCTTTCGTCGGCGGAATTCCGGTTTACGAGCGTTATTATCTCGGAAGCGAATTTGACCTTCGCGGTTACAACACGCGTTCAATCGGGCCGGTTGCGCCGTTTGACAGCTTTTTGACGACGCGCAACGTCGTCGTCGCCAACAATATTAGCGGCAATGCGGTGGCCGCGACGGGGCTCGACAGCCGAACGAGCGCCGAGTTGGCGCAGCTCGGAACTTTGACCGGCTTTAGCGGCTCGAACTCGGCTTCGCTGTCAAACAATTTCCGGTACATCGGCGGCGACACGCAGCTTTTAGGAAACTTCGAATACCGCGTCCCGATTTTCGGCCCGGTTTCGCTCGCCGCGTTTGCCGACATCGGAACGGTCTTTAATCTGAGAAATACCGGAACGCAGGTCATCAACAGTAACTTTCTGGCTGACGACGCGTTTGTCGGCGCAGGCCTGACGACCGCGCTCGCGCTCAGAAACGCGCCCGAACTCGAAAACAGCTTCGGCAGCGTCCTGCTCTACAACAATCAGGTTTTGACGAAAACGCAGTTTGTCGATATTTTCTGCCGCGGCAATCGCTTCGGCTGCCCGGTCAGTATTCCGGCCGGCATCCAGCAGCTTTTCCTGCGCGGCGAAGCGCAGACGAACACGCTTTTGCGCGTCGATGATGCGGCGTTTAACAAAATCGGCGATTTTCGTGCGAGCCTCGGCGTCGAGCTGCGCGTGCAGGTTCCGGTCGTCAACGTCCCGTTCCGTCTTATCTATTATTATAATCCGAACGGAAAATTCGGATTTACACAGGAACTGCCGAATTTGTTTATTCCCGGAAAACGGAGCGGCTTCCGGTTTACGGTCGGCAGAACTTTTTAAGCGAAAAAGAGAAAAGTCTGTAAATTAGACATTTATTATTTGTTTAATTGTCTGAAAATTTCGCCGGGAAAAATAAAGGAAATCGCGCCGGTCCGGAGCATAGTTTGACAACCGGCATTTGATAAATTATTATTGCTTTCCTTCAATATTTAGCGAAATCGTAAGCAACAGTTTTAATCATAAAAGATTCTAAGAAGGTAACAATCCAGAAGAGCGACACAGCCTTTTTTTACAAGTTAAGGAGTATTATAAAAAAATGAAAACATTTCGTCTTATTGCCGCCGGTTTATTTTTTGCGGCTATCTTTGCAGTATCGACCTTTGCCCAGACGCAAACGCAAACGGCTCTCGGAAAAGTCGGTTTAATCAATACGCTTGCCTTTGATACGGACAAAGGAGGCATCAACAAATATGTGACGGCAATGAATGGTCTCGAAGCCGAGTTCAAACCGGACGGAGATGCTTTGACGGCGCTGGCCACCAAAATTCAGAATTTGGAAAAAGAGCTCGCCACTATCAAATCGCAGCTCGAAGGAACCGCGCCGGTTGACAAAACCGCGCTTCAGACGAGCTATAACACGAAAGCCGACGAATACGGCAAGTTAGATCGTGAGTTCAAATTCAAGCAGGACGATGCGAAAGCGCGTTTTGAGCGTCGTCGTCAGGTCGTTATGGGCCCGATTATGTCGGACATCTACAAAGCGTTGAGCGAATTTGCGAAGGCGAAAGGTTATTCGATGATTCTCGACGGCTCGAAGCTCGAAGAAGCCGGAGTTTTGATTGCCATCGGCGACGATAAAATCGACATCACCAAAGATTTTATTACGTTTTACAACGCGCGCCCGGCAACCACGGCAACGACCACCACGCCGACCAAATAAAATCCGAATTTAGTATTTAATCAGAAGTCAGCGGAGCGCATCTCGCTGACTTCTGACTTTTTTATTTTTTGTGCTAAATTCTATTAGCTATGACCATTCTGGATTCACGCGCCATTCAAGAAATTCTGCCGCACCGCTACCCGTTTCTGCTGGTTGATAAAATCATCGAGCTCGAACCGCGGACGCGCATCGTCGGCATCAAACAGGTAACCGTCAACGAGCATTTTTTTCAGGGACATTTTCCCGGTGCGCCCGTCATGCCCGGCGTTTTGCAGATTGAAGCGCTGGCGCAGGTCGGCGCTATCCTGGCGCTGCGCGAGTTTGCAGACCGCGATAACCGGATTCCGTTTTTCAGCGGCATCGAGACGGCGCGCTTTCGCCGTCCGGTCGTGCCGGGCGACACGCTCGTTCTCGAAGTAATCGCTTTAAGAATCGGAAGCCGCGTCCAGAAAATGCGCGGTGAAGCCAAAGTCGACGGCAAAATTACCGCCGAAGCCGAAATTATGTGCGTCATCGCCGAAAGACCGCAGCAATAAGTGAGAAATGAAAAGTGAGAAGTGAAAGCTGTTTTGATTTTCACTTTTCACTTTTCACGTTTCACTTTTCACTTTTCAAATGTTTATTCACGAAACCGCAATCGTCAGCCCAGACGCGACCATCGGCGAAGACTGTCATATCGGAGCATTCTGCGTCGTCGGCGACGAAGTTAAATTAGACGCGCGCGTGCGGCTCGATTCGCACGTCGTTGTTGACGGCAAAACATCAATCGGCAGCGAGACGCACGTTTTCCCGTTTGTCTCAATCGGTTTAGCGCCGCAGGATTTGAAATACGCGGGCGAGCCGACCCGGACGGAAATCGGCAGCCGCAATCAAATTCGCGAATTTGTCACCGTTCATCGCGGAACGCAGGGCGGCGGCGGCGTCACCCGAATCGGCGACGACAATCTGCTGATGGCGCAGGCGCACGTCGCGCACGACTGCCAAATCGGAAACGAAATCATCATGGCCAACGCCGCCACGCTGGCCGGTCACGTCGAAATTTCAGACCGCGCCAACATCGGCGCGTATTCGGGCGTTCACCAATTTTGCCGCATCGGCTACGAAGCGTTTGTCGGCGGCTATTCGGTCGTCGTCAAGGACGCGATGCCATATGCCGTAATTCAGGGAAATCACGCCAGATGCTACGGCTTAAATCGTGTCGGAATGCGCCGCCGCGGCTACTCGAAAGCGACCATCGAAAAACTGAATCACGCCTTTCATCTTCTGCTTTCGGCAAAACTAAACACGACGCAGGCCGTCGATAAAATCAAACAGGAAATCGGCGACTGCGCGGAAGTCGATTTGCTCGTACGGTTTATCGAAACGTCAAAACGCGGCGTCGTCAAGTAACCGTTAAAATTTCATCAAAACGAGTCGTGTAGCGATTGCTGCGGTGCGCGCATTTTCCCTGCCAGACGCCTTTCGGCTTTGCCGCCGCGCCGTGAATCTTATCGCGACCGAACCGGCGATTTATTTCGTCGACGGCTTTTGTCACACGCCGGAAGCGTTCCCATTTTTTCTCGTCAAACAATCTGCCGGTGAGCTCGTCGGCGGGCGATAAATCGCTTAAAATAACACCGGCTTTGCGGTAAAAAATTCCTTTCCGAAAAATTTCGTCGAGACATAAAAACGCCTGTTTTTGCAATTCGAAATTCGTGTCGGACGGGTAAACCGAGCTGTGCGCGAAATGGCTTGAATAATATTCTGACTGAAAACGGTCGGCGGCGATAAAAACCGTTACCGTTTTGGCCGCCAAATTTTGCTTTCGCAGTTTTTCGGCGGCGCGCGCGACAAAAACGGCGACGGCTTCGCGCAGCAGCGCATAATTTTCAATCGCGCGTCCGAAGCTTCTCGAACAGGTTATCGAATGTTTTTTCGGCTTTATCGTCTCGAGCGATAAACAGCTCACGCCGCGCAGCTCGAGCACGATGCGCGCGCCGACGACTGATAAAATTTTTCGTGCCTGCCGCAAATCCATCGAGCTCAAATCAAAAGCCGTTTTGACGTTGTGACGCAAAAGTTTTTCGACCGTTTTGCGGCTGATTCCCCAAACGTCGCCGACCCCGGTGCGTTTCAGCGCTTCTTTTGTGTAAGGCGAATTGTATAAATTTAAAACGCCTCTCGCTTTTTCGGATTTTCGCGCGATGTGATTGGCGAGCTTCGCCAGCGTTTTTGTTTCGGCGATGCCGATTGAGGTCGGAAGACCTGTCCATTTTTTTACTTTTTGCTGGACGGCAAAACCGACTTCGTTTAAGTTTTCGCTCTTTGCGTCAAAGCCCAGAAACGCTTCGTCAATCGAATAAACTTCGATGTCGGGCGTAAACTCGCGCAGAGTTCCCATCAGGCGTGCCGACATATCGCCGTAAAGCTCGTAGTTGGACGAAAAAATCTCGACCTTGTCGGCGTCCACCAGACTTTGCACCTTAAAGAGCGGCGCGCCCATCCTGATGCCGATTTGTTTGGCTTCGTCGCTGCGCGAAATCACGCAGCCGTCGTTGTTTGAAAGCACGACGATTGGTTTTCCGAGCAGCTTCGGATTAAAAACTCTTTCGACCGAAACGTAAAAATTGTTGCAGTCGACCAGTGCAAAAGCGTCCGACATAAAAGTTTTCAGTGCGGCTGAATCGAATACAGAACTTTCCCCCAAACTTCAAAATCCATTTTTTCCGTCACTTCAATCGGCTGGTAATTTTCGTTTTCCGGCAAAAGCCGGACTCTCCCGTCATTGCCGATTGAAAGACGTTTGACGCACAATTCATCAAAAATTCGGGCGATGACAATATCGCCGTCATACGTTTCCATCGAGCGGTCAACGACCAGCAGACAATCCGGATAAATGCCGATGTCGCGCATCGAATCGCCGCTGACGCGCACGTAAATCGTCGCCAGCGGATTGCGTATAACGGTCATATTCAAATCGATGTAGCCTTCGATGTAATCTTCGGCCGGAGACGGAAATCCGGCGCTGACGCGCGAAGAAACCATCGGTCGGGCGATTTGCCTTGCCTGAGAAACGCGGTATATTTTTAATGTTTCCTTTTCTTGCAGCATATTTCTTTTATGAAACTATGTTCTATACATAAAACAATAGCCGATTCTACATTCGACTTGCAAGATTTTTGTGAAAATTCAGCTTAAAGGTTAAGCGTTTGAGTGTTTAATTATGAAATTCGGATTGATTGCCGGAAACGGAAATTTTCCTTTTCTCGTGCTTGAAGGCGCGCGGCGGCAGGGCGCGGAGCTTTCGGTCGTCGCCATTCGCGAGGAGACCGACAAACGCATCGAGGAAGTGGCCGAAAAAGTCATCTGGGTCGGCATCGGCCAGCTCGGAAAGATGATTTCTTTTTTTAAAAAAGAAGGCGTTTCCAAGGCGATGATGGCCGGACAGGTCAGGCACGTGCAGATTTTTTCGGGCGCTCTGCCGGATTTGCGGATGCTCAAGATGCTTTTCGGCTTAAAGCAGAGAAATACCGACGCGCTGATTGGCGGCGTCGCGTCGGAAATGGCGAAAGAAGGAATCGAGTTGATTGATTCGACGTATTTTATCCAAGACCGGCTCGCGCGGGAAGGCGTTTTATCGAGAAGAAGGCCGGACGCGAACGAGCAGGGAAACATCGAATACGGCCTTGAAATCGCAAACGAAATAGCGCGGCTCGATTTGGGACAGACGATTGTCGTCCGCGCTAAAGCGTGCGTCGCCATCGAGGCGATGGAAGGCACCGACGCGACGATAAAACGCGCCGGCGAGCTGGCCAAAGGAAAACTGACAATCGTCAAAGTCGCCAAACCGAATCAGGATATGCGTTTCGACGTGCCCGTCGTCGGCGTCCCGACGATTCAGACAATGATTGCCGCCGGCGCGACTTGTTTGTGCTTAACCGCCGGAAAAACTTTGATGTTCGACAAAGAAGAAATGCTCGCCCTCGCCGACGCGAAAAAAATCTGCGTCGTCGCCTTCAATCCGAAACAAATTTAGAAAAAATAGCGTAAAACCAAAGTAGAATTCAAGGAATAGCCCGCGGAAGAACGCTAATTAGGCGGATTTGCGCAGATTTTTATAAAAATTTATACGCGCAAATCCCGCTTAATCAAGTGTTCTTCCGCGGGCTATTCCTTTTAGCTTTCTATATTTCCTTGGAGAACAAAATGAGAAAAAATTTATTAGCATTATTCCTACTTTTGACGTTCGTCTTTCCGTCGTTTGTCGCGGCGCAGAAAGCGACGAAAAAGAATTCGCCCGCGATGAAAGCGGCGGCGAATATCACGGCGAAACAGATGAGCGATTATCTGTATTTTATCGCCTCGGACGCGATGGAAGGACGAGATACGCCTTCGCGCGGACTCGACACGACCGCCGAATTTATCAAAATGAATCTGTCGCGCTGGGGATTTAAACCGGCGGGCGATAACGGAACTTTCTTTCAAAAAATCGCTCTGCAACACCAGGTAATTGACCCGGCTGCGATGAAACTGAGCGTCGACGGCAAAAGCTTTGTTTTCGGCGAAGATTTCCTTCGGGGCGATCGCCTCGGCGGCAACGCGGCGATTGACGCTCCGCTCGTTTTCGGCAAAGACGGCTGGATGGTGAAATCGAAAAACATTGACGCGCTCGGCTCATCGGATGTCAAAGGCAAAATCGTCGTTTTTTCGGGCAGCAATTTTTCGCAGCAATATATGCTTGCAATGCCTGCGGGCGTAACGCAAGACGATTTGAAAGGCACGCGCGGCACCGACTGGGCTGACCCGATTACAAACGCACTCGAAAAAGGCGCCGCCGGAGCTATCGTAATCGCACCGCCGCAGCTTCAGGCAATCTGGGAGAGGGTCAGAGGCTCTTTCGCGCGCGGCACCACGTTTCCCGAAAAACTGCTTGCGAAAACCGGCGCGACGCCCAACACGCTTCCGGTAATGCTCGTTTCGCAAAAAGTCGGCGACGCGCTCGGCATAAAGGACGGAAGCGGCACTCTGACGGCGCAAAACGCGAGTCTCAGAGCGGCGAGCAAAACCGAAATGCTTTCGACGCAGAATGTCGTGGCGATTTGGGAAGGAAGCGACCCGACGCTGAAAAATGAAATGGTCGCCATCGGCGCGCATTACGACCACGTCGGAATAAATTTGAACGCCAAAGGCGACGATAAAATCTTTAACGGCGCCGACGACGACGGTTCGGGAACGACCGGCGTTCTGTCGATTGCCGAAGCGCTCGCCAAATCCGCCAAACGCCCGAAACGCTCGATTCTTTTTGTCTGGCATTGCGGCGAGGAAAAAGGCCTGTGGGGCAGCGAATATTTTACGAAGTTTCCGACCGTTGATTTGAAAAACGTCATTGCCCAGCTCAACATCGATATGATTGGCCGCAGCAAAAAGCCCGGCTATCAAGCGCCCTGCGACATAAATCTGCAGCCCGGCCAGAAGCCCTGCAACGGCGAGCTTTCGGGCGAAAACGAGATTTACGTCATCGGCTCGCGCATGATGAGCACCGAGCTTGGAAACATTAGCGAAAGCATCAACAATTCGTATCTGAAATTAAATTACAATTACAAATACGACGACCCGAAAGACCCGAATCGCTTCTTTTTTCGCTCAGACCATTTCAACTACGCGTCGAAGGGAATTCCGATTATTTTCTGGTTTGACGGCGTTCACGAAGATTATCACGGGCCGGACGACGAGCCCGACAAAATCGATTACGCCAAAATGGAAAAAATCTCGCGGACGATTTTTTTGACGCTCTGGGAACTGGCCGACGCCAAAACGCGTCCCGTCGTCGATAAACAGCTTCCGTCGGAACTGACGACGAGATAAGCTAAGGCAAAAGTAAAAAGTAAAGAAGCCGTATATTAAACACTCGAGTGTTTAATATACGGCTTCTTTACTTTTTACTTTTCACTTTTACCTGCCGGTAAGCTTCGGATTTGCTCAGGCCAAATTCTTTCGCGGCCTTTTTGAGCGCGGTTTTCGAGTCGAAGCCCGCGCCTTCAAGCTCGCTGATTCTCTCCGTCAAAAATTGCAAACTCTGACCTCTCGCCTCTGATTTCCGGCCTCTTTCGATAACCAGCACAATCTCGCCTTTCGCCGGTTTTACCGTGAATTTCTCGATTAATTCATGCAAATCGCCGCGAACGATTTCTTCGTGAATTTTAGTCAGCTCGCGCGCGACCGCCGCTTTTCTGTTTCCTAAAATTTCCGCGCAATCGGCCAGAGCTTTGGCGATGCGATGCGGCGTTTCGTAAAAAACGAGCGTTGCCGGAATTTCCATCACTTCGCGCAGGCGCGTTTGCCGCTCGCCTTTTTTGGAAGGCAAAAAACCGCCGAAAAAAACGGAATCGGTCGGCAGTCCGGACGCAATCAGAGCGCTGACGAAGGCGACCGCGCCCGGAATGGGGACAACGCGCGCGCCGATTTCCTGCGCCTTTTGCACGATTCTAAAGCTCGGGTCGCAGATGGCGGGCGTTCCCGCGTCGGAGACGACGGCGATTGATTTTCCCTGTTCGAGCAATTCGGAAAGCTCTTCGGCGCGCTCCGTCTCGTTGTGCTCGTGATAGCTTACGAGCCGCGCGGAGATGCCGAAATGAGTTAAAAGCTTTCTGGTGTGGCGCGTGTCTTCGCAGGCGATTAAATCGACCGATTTGAGCGTTTCGAGCGCGCGCAGGGAAATGTCCTGCAAATTTCCAATCGGCGTCGCGACCAAAAAAAGAGTTCCCGTCATACTTGAAAAATACAACGAACAAAGGACAAAGACAAAAAAGCCCGAGGTTTTTAATCTCGGGCTTTTGGTTTCGCGCGACTTAGGGGTTTTAAAGGATTGGAATTGAAAGCCGCGCAAAATCTGATTTTTGCTTAGAAAGGAAGCGGAAACGGAATGTTTCTGCGCCAGTCGCCGTTGTTGCGATTATTGCGATTGTTGCGGTTGTTTTGATTATTACGATTGTTATTATT
The DNA here is from genome assembly GCA_036403235.1 of Pyrinomonadaceae bacterium. Lineage (GTDB taxonomy): Bacteria > Acidobacteriota > Blastocatellia > Pyrinomonadales > Pyrinomonadaceae > JBGTFE01. The sequence goes on from DASWRI010000065.1 coordinate 64,657, forward strand.
GTAATTGTAATTGTAGGCGTCGGCCAACACGCGCAAATCCTGCTGAATCTGATTCCATGAGCCTTCCAGGTTGTAGCTCAAATTCGAACGCGAAAGCGCGCGGTCGAGCTGCGAGCCTAACTGCAGAACATTTTGAACTTCGTTGGCGCTGTCGTTGTAATCGCCGCGATTATCGTACCGGTCGTCGAGACGGTCGGTCGCGTCTTTAAAATCGTCGGCCAAATTGTTGATGCGGTCTTCACGATTGCGGTCGTCGTAGCGGCTCCGGTCGAGCTCGCGGTCGACTTGTTTTTCAAACTGCTTGGCGCGATTTTTCAAATTTCTGATTGTGCTCTGCAAGTTGCGGCTATTGCGGTTGTTTCCGTAATTATCGTCATCGTTACGGTTGTTGCGCCATTGTGCCGAAGCGATTAAAGGCAAGCTCAAAATTAACAAAGAAAAAGCAAAAACTGTGAACAAATTCCTAAAACGAGTCATAATATTTTCTCCTCATCGAAACTTTCTAAGCATCGCCTGAGCGCTGCATTTGTTTCTCTTTAGAGCAAAGCGTGTGCCATTTGCTTTGCAAAAATTTACAAAACTTCTAACTCATTTACATTCAATAATTTATTTATAGGAAGCGCGGTTTTTAAGTTTAATGATTAACCAATTCGGTAAATCCAATGTTCCAAATGGTCGGTAGCCCGACGCAGATTGTCGAGAGATTATTTAAAAAGCAAAACGGCACGCGCAAATTTATTTTACGCGTGCCGTTTCGAGTTATAAAAATTAATCCGGTTTAATCTCCGAGAGCCTTGGCGGCGTTAAGTCTTCCGCCGCTTTCGACTTTTCCGTTTAAGGAATCGAGCTTATCGACCGATTTCAAAAGCCGCTCGCGCAGTTTTTCGACCGAGAGATTCGGCTCCCCGGCCAGAACCAGAGCGCCGACGCCCGAAACATAAGGCGTCGCCATCGACGTGCCCGAAGCTTCGCGATATTCGTCGTTGAGCCATGTCGAAAGAATGTCTTTGCCCGGCGCGGCGATGTGAACCGTTTTCGCGCCGAAATTCGAGAACGAGGTCAACTGGTCGGCGCGGTCGACCGCAGCGACGCTGATAACGTTCGGAAGGTCGTAGTTTGAAGGATAATGCGGGGTATTATCGTTGCTCGTGCCGTCGTTTCCGGCGGCGGCGACAAATAAAATTCCTTCCTCGCCCGCCACGCGAATGGCGTCTTCGAGCGCTTTCGAATAAGCGGTCGAGCCCCAGCTCGCGCTGATGACACGGACATTTACGCCCGCGCGTTTGCGGTCAATCGCATAATTTATCGCTTCAATCGCGTCTTTAGTCGTTCCGAAACCGCCGCGTCCCATAAATTTGAGCGGCATAATCTGGACTTTCCAGTTGATTCCGGCGATGCCTTCATCGTTGTTGCCTTCCGCGCCGATGATTCCGGCGCAATGCGTTCCGTGTCCGTTATCGTCCATCGGGTCGCTTTGATTGTCGGCGGCGTTAAATCCGTGCTCGTCGTTAAAAGTTCCGAGCTCTTCGTCTTTATACTGCGGAACGTTAGCCGGACGAAACCAGATATTCGAAGCCAAATCCGGATGCGTGAAATCGACTCCGGTGTCGAGAACGGCGACGACGACTTTTTCGCTGCCCTGCGTTTTCGCCCAGGCTTTCAGGGCGTCGATATGCGCGTTCGCCTTTCCACCGTTTTGCCCGTCGTTGTTGAGCGCCCACTGTTCCTTAAATAAAGGGTCGTTCGGCGCAGAGTTGATGCCGCCGGAAGGAGTGTATTTGGCAGCCGGGTTTTCGGCCGGGTCGAGCTTTATCAGATTATTGGGCTGAGCATAAACGACCAAATCGGTCAATTGAGCGTATTGCGCGGCGACGGTTTCGGCGTCGGCATTGTCGAGGTCGTCAATCGAGACTAAACCTTTGACGATTTCGATATTATCTTCAATCCGGTCGTTATTTTTGTTAACAACTTTTTTGATATCAGAAATGCTTACGCCGGGGCGAAATTTCACCAGAACTTCCGGCTCGTTTTCGGCTGTCGAGCGTTTGACGGCCAACGGCTTCGGCGCGGTTTTTGTCGTTTCCTGCGTTATGAACGACGCGGTTGACTGCCAGCGCGCGATTTTTCCGGCAATGGCGGCTAATGAAATTATAACGACGGCGATGCCGAGATGTATCCAGAAATTGTTTCGATTCATTTTTTAAACTCCAAAAAATTCAAAGCGGAAAATTGTTTTCCACATACTATTCACGATTTTATGATGTAATTTGTTCCCTCAAATCCGCACAGGCGCAGTTGATATTTATCGGCGCGATATTCGTAATTTTTTCCGCCGGCGCTCAAATTTATACGCCAGCCGCTCGAAATCATCTGCGCCGACATTTCGCCCTCGACGGGCGCGCCGAGCGACATATCGGGAAAATCCGCATCTTCAACCGATGTTTCGCTGATTTCGCTTTCCGAAACGCCTAGACGCTTTGCCAAATCAGTTTTGGCTTCTTGAACTGCGCTGTCTTTGCTAAAACTCATAATTTGTTTTTGTTATTTTAGGACAACGATAATTTTGCGCCTTTTTTGCCGATTAGTCAATAAATTCAGGCCTTCCGAAAAGCTTTCCGCCTGTCGAAACGACCGCGAAAATTGGATGTAAACTTTATCTTTTCAATAGATTAAAGAAAACGCCCGATAAAAAAATCGGCAAAACTTGTCAAAGCCGGCAAAGTTCGACTATAATTGATTTTGCTATCAGGGAACACGCTTTTGTGTTTCGGCGTGTTGCGAAAAACTTATCAGAAATTATTATCATAAATCCATTTAGATGCTTGAGGCTGTCAGCGAGACAGCCTTTTTACTTGCGTTTTGCTCGACAAAAGCCGTCCCAGCTCGACTATTGCCGGAACTATAAAAATCGCGCAGGTAATGCCGAGAATCAAGCCCGTCGCAAAGCGTGAAAGCGCCGTATTTTCCCAGATTTCAAAAAATCCGAGCGACCAGTCGATGCCCATCGGTATGAGCGCGAGAAAAAGCCAGAAGCGCGGCAGCGGCTTGATTTCTTCAATCGAGCGGAAAAAAGGATAAACGATAAATCCGAGAAGCAAGCCGAAATAAACGCCGAAACAGCGCGTGCAGACCGCAAAAGCGTGATTTTCGACGTGAAACGAGCGTTCGGGAATCTGATGGCAGAGAACGCTGAAGAATTTATAAATCGGGCCGGAAATTGAATTCAGGCCGCTCGCCTCGGCAATCGGCGCGAGCAGAATCAAACAAACCCAGACGAAAACAATCGAAAAACCCACAGTCCAGGCTTTTATCGCCTGTTTTTTTATGTCTTTCAAGGTGATTTGAGGCGTGTAATTTTCGGCTGAAAGTTTCATTAAAACAAAAAAGGCTTTTGGTTTCGGCTTTTGGTTTTTGCAAAAACCAAAAACCGAAACCAAAAGCCAAATTTACAAACTTAAAATCTAATGACCGCGTCCGGGCCGCCTTCGACGTGTACGGTATCGACAAAGCGGATGCTTTTTGAATCGGTCGTCATGACGACCGAATGCGTGCGTTTACCCGCGCCGAAAAAGCGCACGCCGCGCAGAAGTGCGCCGTCAGTGACGCCGGTCGCCGCAAAAATTATCTTTTTGCCCGGTGCCAAATCGTTTGTGTCGTAAATTTTATCGGGGTCGGTGATGCCCATTTTCTTGAGGCGCTTCATCACTTCAGCGGCGGGCGGAACTTTCGATTTATCGACGCCTAACTTATCGGGGTCAAAAACCAGTTTCGCCAGAATCTCGCCGTTCAGACATTTCATCGCCGCCGCCGTGATGACGCCTTCGGGCGCGCCCCCGATGCCCATCAGAGCGTGAATGTTCGTTCCGGCGACCGCCGCCGAAATTCCCGCCGAAAGGTCGCCGTCCGAAATCAGGCGAATACGCGCGCCTGAGTCGCGCACGTCCTGCACGAGCTGTTTATGACGCGAGCGGTCAAGACAAATAACGGTTAAATCGTCGATGTCGCGCCCGAGCCTCCGCGCGATGTTTTTCAGATTTTCCTTGACCGGCGCGTCGATATCGACCGCGCCGCGGCACGACGGGCCGACGACGATTTTGTCCATGTAAATATCGGGCGCGTTGAGCAGGCCGCCGCGCTCGGCCGCCGCCAGCACGGCAATCGCGTTGTTTGCGCCGAGCGCGCACAGATTCGTGCCTTCGAGCGGGTCGACCGCAATATCGACTTCGGGAAACTCGACGCGCGCTTCGTCGGAAAAAATCCCGCCGCCGAGCTCTTCGCCGATATAGAGCATCGGCGCTTCGTCGCGCTCGCCCTCGCCGATGACGATGCGGCCGCGCATCGGAACCGTGTCCATCACCCGTCGCATCGCTTCGACCGCGACGTGGTCGGAATATTTACGGTCGCCCTGTCCCATCGTCTTGGCCGATTCGATTGCCGCCGCTTCGGTGACGCGCAGGAAATCCAGCGACAATTCTCGTTCTGCTTTTAGATTTTTCATAAATAATTTTTAAATTGAAATTTTGATAATGAAGAAATTCTAACACTTGTCTATGCGGATTTGACAAGTTAGCCTCGCGGATATTACGTTTTTAATTTGCTTTGTAGATTTGTAAGGAGATTTAAGACCTAATGACATATATCGTGACGACACCCTGCATCGAATGTAAATACACCGATTGCGCGGCTGTCTGCCCGGTCGAAGCGTTTCACGAAACACCCGACCGTCTTTTAATCAATCCGGACACATGCATCGATTGCGACGCCTGCCTTCCCGAATGCCCGGTCGAGGCGATTTTCTCGGATATGTCATATCCGCCCGAATACGAAGACTGGATAGAAAAAAACGCGGAGGCCGAGAGCTATCCGATTATCAGCACAAAAGTTCCGGCGCTTCACGGCCCGGGCTGTTCCGGCCCGCCGGAGTAAATCAATAAAATTTTTATTAAGATGAACGATGAATTTTACTTTTTATCGTTCATCTTTTTTATCTTTAAAGCGCTGATTAACAGCAAAAAATAAAAGCTCCAACCGAACCGAAATCACTTCCAGCGAAATCCGATACGAAAATTTATCGGCGAGCTCACCGTTCTGACCGGCGTTCTGCCGATTGAATAGCGCGAATCGAATACGTTTTCGACGGCTGCGAAAATTTGCAGATTTTCCCGAAGTTTTTTTGCCACGAAAGCGTCGAGCTGAAAATAAGGCTCAAGCCGAAACGCATTTAAATCGTCGTCGAACTGCGCGCCTGAAGCCCGGCCCTGAAAGGCGAGCGTCCAAGTGTTTTTCGCATAATTCGCCTGAAACGTAAACTGCTGGCGCGCGACCTGCGGGACAAATAAATTTTCCAGAGCCGGATTTGACGGGAATTTTGTCACGCGCGAGTCAGTCAAAAGATAGCCGAGCGAAAATCGAAAATTTTGGATGCGCGTTTCAAATTCGATTTCCAGACCGCTGGCGCGCGTCTTTCCGGCGTTCCGGCGCTGGCGCGTAATCAAATTCGGCGTCGTCGATAAAGTTACGTTCGCAATCGGGTCGGAGATTTGCGTAAAAAAATAATTTCCGCGAAAGTAAATTTTTTTGCGGCTGAAGCTCAATCCCGATTCGAAATTTAAGGCTTCTTCGGCGCGTAGATTTTCGTTCGCCTGCGTGACGACGTTTCCGACGCGAAAATTGCGGTAAAGCTCGTTTAAGGTCGGCGCGCGAAAGCTTTTTGAGACGAGGGCGAAGACGGATAAATTTTCCGTCGCCTGGTAAAGCGCGGAAATTTGCGGGCTGAAAGCGCTTTCGTTTCTATCGGGAAAATTTATTGTCGTTGTTTGATTATTTGAAACGGCGCGCGTCGAGCTGTAAGCGCGAAAATTCGACCAGTCGTCGTAGCGCACGCTTCCCGCAACGATTAATTTTGAGCCGATTCGCGCAAAATCCTGTATGAAAACGGCCAGCGTCTGCTCGCGCCCGCCCGCGCCGGAAAACGAGGTTACGCGGCCCGCCGACAAACCGATTTCGTCGCTCGCGCCGCGCACTTCGCGCGCATCGAAACCGATAATGAAAGTTTGATTTTTGAGAAAAACGCCGGTCAACTGGCTCGAAAATCCGAGATTCTGCGCCGGAACGCGCTGGACGCGATTCAGCGTTTCGCTGTTTCTGTCCGCGCTGACGGCCGAAAACGTCTGGTCATAAGTCTGCGAGCCGCCGAAAATCCGCCACGTAAACTTTAAATCCGAAACGTCGGGCTTTGTGTCCGGAGTGCGAATCCGAGGATTGGCGATTTCCCATCCGCCGCCGAGAACGAACTGCCTTATGTAAGTTCGATTTATCTGCGCGGGCGTGCCGTTTGTGCGGGCTTCGCCGAAAACCGTTGGTTTGAAAAAGATATAGGATTTGTCGGGAAATTCTTTTGAAAAACGTGCCGAAAGATTGGAGCTTTTCGCGCCGGCAAAACTGTCGACCGCGCCGCGTTCGCTCGCGTCGATTGGAACGTAGCCTTTCGTCTGGAAAATCGAGGCGACAAAATCGGCGCTGAAATTGTTTTTTGAAGCGCCGAAAAACGTCGAGGCCGAGCGCGTGTTTTGCGTTCCGCCGTAAATTTCCGCCGAAAAAACGAAATTTTCGCGCGTCCGCCGTGGCAGAATGTTTATCGTACCGCTCAAAGCGCCGCTCCCGTAAAGACTCGACGCGCCGCCGCGCAGAACTTCTATTCTTTCGACCGCAATCGGCGGCACGCGATTCCACTGAATCCAGCCGCCGAACGCGTCGTTCAAAGGAACGCCGTCAAACAAAACGAGCGAACGACTCGCGCCGCTGGCGCCGACGCCGCGCAGAGAAACGCCCTGCGAGGTCGGATTCGCGTTTCGGCTTCCCGAGCGGCGAAAAAGCGAAAATCCGGCAACCTGTCTGAGCGCGTCGTCGACGGTCGGCGCGGCCGTCGTCTGAATTTCTTCTTTCGAGAGCGTCACGATGCTCGCCGCCGTATCGCCGATGCGCGTTTCCGTGCGGTTGGCCGTGACGACGACTTCCTCGCGCACGGACTCAGGCGAGAGCCGCAAAATTATCGCTTGAGAAAAATCTTGTGTATTTTTTATATTTTGACGTAAAATAGAGAAGCCGACGGCTTTTACTTCGAGCCGGAAATCTTCGGCAAAATCTATCGCGCAAGTAAATTTTCCTTCCGATTCATTTTGACAAACAACCGTTTGGCCCGCCTCCGAGACCGCGCGAATCTCGGCTTGGTCAACTGGCAAGCCCGCTTCATCAGTTACTTTTCCGCGAAGAATTCGTTTATCGCCCGGCTGCGCCGAGACATAGAAAATACAGGCGAAAACGATGATTGCTGTCGTTAGTGTTTTCATTGATTCTTTAAATTAAAGCGGAATAAAACTCGATTTACGAATTTACTATAACGATTTGGATTGTCAAATTCAGACGTAAGATGCACGACACGCTAGATAAAATTTCAACATCGACGCGCGCAAGCGATTTTTCCGCGCGAGACGGGCGACCGCGAATTCTCGTTCTTTTCGGCACGCGTCCCGAGGCGATAAAACTCGCGCCGGTGATTCACGAGCTCGGAAAAAAAGATTTTCAAACCATCGTCGTCTCGTCGAGCCAGCATAAAGAATTGCTCGCGCCGTTTCTCGAAATTCTCAAAATCGAGACGGATTACAATCTGAAGGTGATGACTGCAAATCAAACGCCGAATCAGGTTTGCTCGCGTATTCTGTCAAAACTCGACCGGATTTTAAACGTCGAGCGGCCGGATTTGATTCTCGTGCAGGGCGATACGACGACGGCTCTGGCGGGCGCGCTCGCCGGATTTAACCGAAAAATTCCGGTCGGACACGTCGAAGCGGGCCTGCGCTCGGGAAATCTGCAAAGTCCTTTTCCAGAAGAAATGAACCGCCGGCTAATTTCGCAGCTTGCGGCGTTTCACTTTGCCGCGACCGAGAAAAATCGCCGCAATTTGTTTGCCGAGCACGTGCCGAGCGAAAAGGTTTTCATCACGGGAAATACGGTCGTCGACTCTTTGCAATACATTTTGAAAAATTTTTCGCCGGGCGCGGGCATCCAGAATTTAATCGAAGAAACGCGCGGAATGAAAAGAATTTTGCTGACGACGCACCGCCGCGAAAGCTTCGGCGAGGTGATGGGCGGAAATCTGGAAGTTTTGCGGCAATTCGTCGAGCAGAAAAAAAACGTCTGTCTCTTTTTCCCGGTGCACCCGAACCCGAACGTGCAGAAAGTGACGAAAAGGATTATGGAAAATCAGGAAAGAATTTTTCTGCTCCCGCCGCTCGATTACATCGATTTTATCGCGCTGATGAAAAAATCCTGGCTGATTGTGTCGGATTCGGGCGGCGTTCAGGAAGAAGCGCCGAGCCTGGGAAAACCGCTGCTCGTGCTGCGTGAAAATACCGAGCGGCCGGAAGCCGTCGAAGCCAGAATCGCCAAGCTCGTCGGCGGAAATCCGCGCGCATTAAAATTGATGCTCGAAGAAAACTATGCGGTCGAAACGTGGATAAAATCGGTCAAGGAAATAAAAAATCCGTTCGGCGACGGGCGCGCGGCCAAGCGAATTGTCGGTATTATCGAGGAAAAATTAATCGCGAAAGCCAAATCCGTGCAAAAATCTCTGTTTTAAAATCAAAATGAATCCGAATACTTCAAACAAAAAGCACCTGCTGACCGTTCTGGTGGAAGATTATTTCCACGTCGGCGCGTTTGAAAATTTGATTCAGCAGCGCAACTGGTCGCATTTCGAGCCGCGTTACGAGCAGAATACTTTGAAAACGCTCGATTTACTCGACGATTTCAATACAAAAGCGACGTTTTTCGTGCTCGGCTGGATTGCGCAGCAAAATCCAGGACTCGTCCGCGAAATCGTCGCGCGCGGCCACGAAGTCGCCAGCCGCGGTTTTTATCACCGAAGTCTGCGTCATCTGACGCCCGAAGAATTTCGCGAAGACGTGCGCAAAACGAACCGCGTTCTCGAAGACGCGAGCGGGCAGAAAGTTATCGGTTATCGCTCGGCGGAAAAGCTTTCATTTGAGAAAGACGATTGGATTTTCGACATTCTGGCCGAAGAAAATTTTGTTTACGACGCATCGTTTCTGCCCGCCAAAAAAGACGCTAAAAATAAGCGTCTGGCGCATCAGGTTCACACAAACGGCAAAGCAATCTGGGAATTTCCGTATTCGACCAGAAATCTTGGCGTCGGGCTTTTGCCGATTTCGGGCGGCAATTATTTTCGGCAGATTCCATACACGATGATGCGCCACGCCGTCGAAGATTGGCACGAGCGCTACGACGAGCCGTTTGTTCTTTATTTTCACGTCTGGGAGCTAGACCCCGAACAGCCGCGTATCTCGGCGGCTTCGCGCTACAATCGGATTCGCCATTACCGCAAGCTCGACAAAATGGAATGGGTTTTGAAGGAATATCTAAAGAAATATGATTTCGCTTCCGGCGCGGATTTTTTGGGAATCAAGTCAGAACCGTCTGCGGTGGCGGACGGGTTCAGTGTCAGCGAAAATGTCTCATTATCAACTGTAAGCCCGCCCGCTACCGCAGACGATTCCGACAAAAATCCGGTGTCCATCGTTATTCCGTGTTACAACGAAGAGCCGAGTTTGCCGTATCTGGCCAACACTTTGCGAAGCGTCGAGGCAAATTTAGCGGAAAAGGGATATGAAGCCAATTATATTTTCGTCGACGATTGCAGCAAGGACAAAACTCTGGAAAAATTGAACGAGCTGTTCGGCGCGCGCGAAAACGTCCAAATCGTGCGGCACGAAACGAATAAAGGCGTCGCCGCCGGAATTATGACCGGTCTCAAGGCGTCGAAAACGGAAATCGTCTGCTCGATGGACTGCGACTGCACATACGACCCGCACGAGCTTGAAAATATGCTGCCGCTTTTAGCGGAAGACGTCGATATGGTGACCGCTTCGCCGTATCACGAAAAAGGCGGCGTGCGCAACGTTCCCGGATGGCGCTTGTTTCTGTCGAAAGGCGCATCGTTTCTTTACCGGCGCGCACTGCGCTCGAAACTTTCGACTTACACGAGCTGTTTTCGCGTCTACCGGCGCAGCTCGGTCGTCGATTTGAAATTAAAGGAGACGGGATTTTTGGGCGTCGCCGAAATTCTCGGAAAACTCGATTTGAAAGGCGGAAAAATAATCGAATATCCGGCCGTGCTTGAAGTACGGCTTTTCGGCTTTTCAAAAATGAAAACGGCGCGGACGATTTTCGGGCATCTCAAACTGCTTTCTCATTTAACAAAAGAGCGCGTGTTTCGGAAATCCGAAGCGATTGAAACTTCTTTACCTAAAGAAAATCTTGAGATTATTTCAAGAGAAAAAAATTAACGAAAGAAAGTGATATGTGATAAGCGACGAGTGACGAGAGAAAACAAATCTTTACTTCCACTTGTCACTCGTAACTCATCACTTGTCCCTAAAATATTATGACAACAATTGCACAACCGGAAAAATTATTGAAATTACCATCTGACCAGGACGCTTCGGGCAGAACCTTCGGCGCGGAAGAAATCGCCGCGTTAACGGAAGTTCTCGAAAGCGGCATTTTAATCACGACCAAAGGCAAGTACGGCAAAATGCTCGAAGAAAGCTTTGCCAGACGTTTGGGCGTCAAATACGCGTATGCGTGTAACTCGGGCTCGGCGGCGGTTCACGTCGCCGTTGCCGCGATAAACCCGAATCCGGGCGACGAAATCGTGACCACGTCAATCACCGATATGGGCGCGCTGACGCCGATTATCTTTCAGGGCGCGATTCCCGTTTTCGCTGACGTCGACCCGAAAACCTTAAACGTGACGGCGGAAACCATCGAAAAAGTTTTAAGCGAAAAGACGAAAGCGATTATCGTCACGCATCTTTTCGGCAACCCGTGTGAGATGAAAGCGATTATGGAACTCGCCGACGCGCGCGGAATTCCCGTTATCGAAGACACGGCGCAGTCATTTCTGGCGACGGTTGACGGAAAATACGTCGGCACAATCGGGAAAATCGGCGCATTTTCGTTTCAGCAGGGCAAACAGATGACGACCGGCGAAGGCGGAATCGTTGTTACCAACGACGAAGCAATTGCGCGCCGGATGTATCTTTTTATCAACAAGGCGTGGGGCTACGGCGACCAGAATCCCGACCATTATTTCGCTTCATTGAATTATCGAATGACCGAATTGCAGGCCGCCGTTGCTTATGAACAGTTGAAAAAGCTCGATTATTCGGTCGAGCAGCGTCAAAGAATGGCGAAGATTCTTGATGAATTGATTGCCGGTATCGACGGAATCGAATCTTACAAGCCTGTCGAAGGCTCGACGATGACCTACTGGAAATATTGTCTGCGCGTTGACGATACGAAAATCGAAGACGGCGCGGTCGGTCTGGCAAAAGCCTTGAAAGTTTACGATGTCGCTTCGGCGCCGCGATATGTCGTCAAACCGGCCTACAAATGCCGCGTTTTCACCGAGCAGAATACGTTTGGCGATTCGCATTATCCGTTCAATCTCGCGCGTCCCGAAGCGGTCGATTACAACGACGACAATTTTCAGGGAACAATCAAAGGATTGCACGACGTTCTCGTTCTGCCGATAAACGAACGCTACGAGGAAAAACACATCGAATTCTTAGCCGCATCGATTCGCGAAGCCGTCGAGCAGGCAAAAGTGAAATAAACCGCAGAGGCACGGAGAGAAAAGAAATAATAAAAAACTCTGTGTCTCTGCGATGAAAAATTTATTATGGAAAAACTCAAATTTGCATTAATCGGAACGGGCGGAATCGCTCAAACCTACGCCCAGGCGTTTCAGGCGAGCAAGGCTTGCGAGCTGGTCGCCGTTGCCGACGTGCGCAAAGAATCGGCCAACGCTTTCGCCGAGCCGTTCGGCGCGAAATCTTTTAAAGATTACAAGTCTCTGGCCGAAAATACGGAAATTGATGCCGTTATCGTTTCGACGCCGCCCGTTTCGCACCCGGAAATTGCGATGTATTTTATGAAGCGCGGCGTTCACGTCTTGTGCGAAAAGCCTCTGTGTCTTTCGGTTGCCGAAGCCAAGCAGATGATTGAAACGGCCGAGCAGACAAATGTCACGTTTACGATGGCGACGAAGTTTCGCTATTGCGAAGATGTCGTCAAGGCGAAATCCATTCTCGCTTCGGGTATTCTGGGCGAAATCGTACAATTTGAAAACGCTTTCACGGCCAAAGTCGATATGTCGAAAAGGTGGAACTCGAACAAGGAAATCGCGGGCGGCGGCGTGCTTATCGACAACGGAACGCACTCGGTCGATATAATTCGCTATTTTCTCGGCGCAATCGAAGAGATTCTCGCGCTCGAAACTTCGGGCACGCAGAATTTATCGGTTGACGAAAACGTGAAATTGCTTGCTAAAACCGCCAACGGCGTTGCCGCGAGCGTCGATTTGACGTGGGGAATCAACAAGGAGCTGCCGAACTTCATAAGCGTTTACGGTACGAACGGAACGCTCCACATCGGCTGGCGCGAATCGAAATACAAGCTCGACTCTTCGCCCGACTGGACGGTTTTCGGTAAAGGCTACGATAAAGTTCAGGCTTTCCGCTCGAAAATCGAAAACTTCGCGGGCGCGATTCGCGGCAAGGAAGAGTTGTTGACCAAACCCGAAGACGCTCTTGCTTCGGTCGAAGTCATCGAAGCGGCCTATCGCTCTTTGAATCAAAATCTATGGACGCGCGTCGAAGACTCGAAAGACTTACCGAGCGTTTCGGATAAAAAACAAGCTTTTCGACTGGTCAGCTAAGTCTTTTGGCAAGCAAGCAATACTATATCGCCGGCTTGCCAAAAGACATTACCGCCTTGTTATATGACATTGCACGTCACGCAAAAGACATCACACATCGTGCAAAGGACGTTGCACGCTCTGCAAAAGACATAACAGAACTTGCAAAAGACTTATTTCCACATAAAATCGAGCAAATCTCCGGCAAAACTCGAATTCATGAACGATAAATCCGGCAAAACTTACAATCTAATCGGTGCTGACGGCAAATTATACGAAAGCGCGACTAAGGGAACGCTCGGCGGGCATCGCGGAAGCAAAATTTACGGCGCGCTCGACTGCAAAGGCGCGGCGCGATGGATTGCAAAAGGTTTTTACGTCAAACAGCGCGTCTTTTTCGCCGACGAGCAAACGGCGATTGCGGCCGGTTTTCGCCCCTGCTCGCGCTGTCTGCCGGAAAAATACAGGGAATGGAAGGCGAATAAATAAATTATTCGTCGTTTGTCGCCAAAGGCGACCGACAATATAGCATAGGGTTAAATGAGCGAAGCGAATAAAACCCTGTGAATTTGATAATCACGTGAGCGGCTCGCTGAAAGCAAGCAACAATCACGCAAAATTGTTCGACGCCTTCAGCGTCGGCAATGTTTTTCGCAATGGTCGCAGGGTTGCGCTCAACTTCGTTTCGCTTAGCCCTACGCTATATTGTTTGTCGCTTTCAGCGACCGGAAATTGAATAGCAAATGATAAAAATTCATCCGACGGCAATTATCGAAGACGACGTTTCAATCGGCGAAGGCACGAGCGTCTGGGACAGCGTTCATATTCGTCACGGCGCAAGTATCGGCGAAGAATGCATCGTCGGCGAGAAAAGCTATATCGCTTACGACGTTCGCATTGGAAACCGCGTCAAAATCAACGCGATGGTTTACATCTGCGCCGAAGTGAGCATCGAAGACGGCGTGATGATTTCCGCTTCGACGACCTTTACCAACGACCGTTTCCCGCGCGCCACTTTTCCCGATTTAAGAAGCTTAAGACCGTCAGAGCCTGACGAACATACTCTGAAAACTCTCGTCCGCGAAGGCGCGACCATCGGCGCGGCCTGCACAATCGGCAACGATTTGGAAATCGGACGCTGGGCAATGGTCGGAATGGGCTCAATCGTGACAAAAAGCGTTCCCGATTTTCATCTTGTTCTCGGAAGTCCGGCGCGTTCCGTCGGCGCGGTCTGCAAATGCGGGCAGCTTTTTCACAAATTCGACGATTCGGAACAAAAGGAATTTGAATGCGTCTGCGGTTTGCGCTACGAAATCGAAAATCGAAACGTAAAAGAAATTTAATGACTCAAAATATTGCCATCGTCGGAAGCGGTTTTCTCGGTTTGACGCTCGCTCTGCGTCTTGTCGAACAGGGAAATCAAGTTACGATTTACGAATCGGCGTCGGAAATCGGAGGCCTCGCGAGTGCGTGGCAAATCGGCGACGTCACGTGGGACAGACATTATCACGTGACGCTTTTGTCGGACGCTTTCACGCGCAAAATCGTCGAAGAAATAGGTTTGGGCGACGAATTCGAATGGGTTGAAACGAAAACCGGATTTTACACCGACGGCAAGCTCGTTTCGATGTCGAACGCGCTCGAATTCCTGCGCTTTCCGCCGCTCGATTTAATCAGCAAGCTTCGTCTCGGCGCGACGATTTTTTACGCGTCAAGAGTAAAGAATTGGAAAGCGCTCGAAAAAGTTTCAATCGAAGACTGGCTGACGCGTCTTTCGGGCAGGCGGACGTTTGAAAAAATGTGGAAGCCGCTTCTGAAAGCAAAGCTCGGCGAAGCCTACCGCGAAACTTCGGCCGCGTTTATATGGGCGACGATTCAAAGGCTTTACGCGGCGCGAAATTCGGGATTAAAGCGGGAAATGTTCGGTTACGTGCGCGGCGGCTACGCACGCGTTCTCGAACGCTTCGGCGAGGTTTTAAGAGCAAAAGGCGTCGAGATTTGCCTTAACACGCGTGTTTCAAAAATAGAAAAATCGAATGACGGTAAAGTAAAAATTTTCACCACCGAGAAGATAGAGAAAAATAAAATTTTTGCGAGAGAAGCGGCTTTGATGACAGCAAACGGATTGCACGCAAAAAGCTATCAGAAAAACTCTGTACCCGCTGTGGCTGAATCTTCTTCTTCGGAATTCGATTCGACGATTTTAACCTGTCCTTCTAGCGTCGCGGCGAAAATCTGCCCGCAGCTTTCGGCGAGCGAAAAGGCGAAGCTCGAAAACGTAAAATATCAGGGCATCGTCTGCGCCTCGGTTTTGTCGAGAAAATCCCTATCGAATTTTTACGTGACGAACATCACGGACGAAACGCCGTTTACGGGAATTATCGAGATGTCGGCGCTCGTCGATAAAGCGGAGTTCGGCGGAAACGCGCTCGTTTATCTGCCGAAATACGTCGCGCCCGACGACGAGCTGTTCGAAAAAACGGACGCGGAAATCGAAGAAATATTTTTAAGCGCGCTCGAAAAAATGTATCCGCATTTTTCGAGAAAAGACGCGCTCGCCTTCAAAATTTCGCGCGTCCGACAGGTTTTTCCGCTTCCCGTCCTGAATTATTCGGAAAATCTGCCGCAGATGAAAACATCGCTCGAAAACGTTTTCGTCGTCAATTCGGCGCAGATTACAAACGGAACTCTGAACGTCAACGAAACCGTCCAGCTGGCGGAGAATTTTTTTAAGGAAAATTTCAAACGGGACTAACAGCACAGACAGGATAGAAATAAGAATTCGGCGTGAATTATTAGTTTCTAATTTTGTATATCCCGTTTGGATATCTCTTTAATTATGAAACAGATTGCAAGTTTATCGCTCGACCTCGACAATAAATGGTCGTATATGAAAACGCACGGCGACGCGGGCTGGGAAACCTATCCGACGTATCTCGACCGGGTCGTGCCGCGCGCTTTGCAGTTTTTGCGGGAAAGAAATCTGAAGATTACCTTTTTCGTCGTCGGGCAGGACGCGGCGCTTGATAAAAACCGGGAAGCAATCGGGCAAATCGCGGCCGACAGTCACGAAATCGGCAATCACAGCTTTCGTCACGAGCCGTGGCTTCACCTGTATTCGAAACCGGAGCTCGTCGAAGAATTTCAAAAAACCGAAGACGCTCTGGAAAAAGTTACCGGACAAATTCCGAAAGGCTTTCGCGGGCCGGGCTACAGCTTGTCGCCGACGGTTCTCGAAGTGCTGGCCGAGCGCGGCTACCAGTACGACTGCTCGACCCTGCCGACTTACATCGCGCCGCTCGCGCGAGCTTATTATTTTTTCAAATCGCCCGAAATGTCGGAAGAAGAACGCGAAAAACGCAAAAAGCTGTTCGGGAAATTCAGCGACGGTTTTCAGAGCCTGAAACCTTACCGGTGGCAAATCGGCGAAAACTCTCTGGTCGAAATTCCGGTGACGACGCTGCCGATTTTCAAAACGCCGATTCACGCCAGCTACGTTATTTATCTTTCGACTTTTTCAAAAAATCTGGCGCGCGCATATTGGAAAACCGCCGTCGAAATGTGCCGCGTTTCGGGAATCGAGCTTTCGCTGCTGTTGCATCCGCTCGATTTTCTGTCGGGTGAAGACGCGCCGGAATTGAAGTTTTTCCCGGGAATGAATCTGCCGATTGAACGTAAACTCGAATTTGTCGGCGAAATTTTAGAGACGCTTTCCGGCAAATGCGAAATCGTCGATATGAGCCGCCACGCCGAAAGCGTCGGCGACACGGTTCCGGTCAGGGAAGTATCGACCGCCGCTAACACAGAGAAGTTTAAGCCGGAAATCAGCCACGAATTACACGGATAACACAAACTATTTTTATTTCTTATTTGTGTAATTCGCGGCTAAAATAAATGGAAAATCAACGCTACAATTCGCTCGAATTAATTCACACGCAATGCTGCGTCTGCGAAACGGAAGACGCCGAGCCAATCGGCGTCGGCGAAGATTTCGAATATCGAACGAGCGCCGACACGTTTCTCGCGGTGCAGTGCCGCTCGTGCGGCCTTGTTTATCTGAATCCGCGGCCGCGTGTTTCCGAGTTTGAGCGGATTTATCCCGCAAATTATCACGCCTTCGATTTTTCCGAAGAAGATTTCGGCTTTGTTCACAAAGTTCGCTCGCGGCTCGAAGCAAAACGCCTGCTCGAATTGTGCCGCGGATTGTCCGCCGACGCGCGAATTTTAGACGTCGGCTGCGGTGACGGGTTTCATCTCAACCTTTTGAAAAAATACGGCGCGAAAAGCTGGACGCTCGAAGGCGTCGACGTTGACGCGCGCGCCGCGCAAATGGCGGAAAAATCGGGCTTGAAAGTTTACCTGGGAAGCATCGAGGAACTGGATTTGCCGAAAAACGCATACGATTTGGCGTTTATGATTCAGACCATCGAGCACGTCGAAAAGCCCGAGAAAGTTCTTTCGGCCGCGCTCGAAGTTTTAAAACCGGGCGGGCGGCTCGTCGTCGTGACTGACAATACCGATACGCTTGATTTCAAGTTTTTCAAGGGAAGCTACTGGGGCGGCTATCATTTTCCGCGTCACTGGAATCTTTTTAATCGAAAATCGCTGGCGAATCTGGCCGAAAAAACCGGCTTTGAAGTCGAGAAACTGACGACCGTCGTCAGCCCCGTCAACTGGGTTTATTCGATTCACAATTCGCTCGTCGATTGGCGCGCGCCGCAGAGTTTAATCAACCGTTTCACGCTCAAATCGACCGTTTCGCTCTCTATTTTCACGTCGCTCGACATCGTTCTGCAAAAACTCGGAAAAGGCGCGCTTCTGCGGGCAATTTTGAGAAAACCGGAGAAAAATTAACCACAGGGAACACAGAGTTTTTAAGAGAAAATAACCGCAGATAAATACAGATAAACGCAGATTAGAAAAAATAAATCATCCTGTAAATCGAAGTCCATCCTGTTTTAATCTCCTCTGGGTCGATGTGATGAAAATTTCCTACAAATTTCGCTCAATTCAAACTTTATAAGCAATATGAAAAACGGAAAACCAATCGCAATTATCGGCGCGGGGCTGGCGGGACTGACGGCGGCGAATTTTCTGCATCGTCAGAACATTCCGTTTGTTTTGTATGAAGCGGGAAAACGCATCGCCGGACTGGCGACGAGCTTTAAGGACGCGGAAGGCTTTTCCTACGATTTCGGCGCGCATTTTATTACAAACCGGCTCGCCGCCGCCATTGGCGTCAGCGCCGAGTGCCGGACGGTTAAGCATTACGGCGAAACGATTTTTCTCGACGGGAAAACTTATAATTACCCGTTCGGCCTGATGAAAATTCCGCGAATGAGCCTGAGCGGCGTCAAAAGCAAACTTAAATCTCTCAATAACGGTCACGCGCCCGCGTCGTGCGCCGAATGGTTTCGCAAACGCTACGGCGCGGCTTTGTCCGACGAAGTTGCTTTGCCTTTAATCGAAGCGTGGTCGGGCGCGCGCGCCGAAAATTTATCGCCCGCCGTCGGCGAAAGTCTGCCGGGCAGCATCGGGAAAACTTTATACTTGAAAGCGGCGAGCAAGCTGACGCGCCGCGCCGTCGCCATCGGCTACAATCGCGAAATGCCGGAAAAAGCGAGCGTCTGGCACGTTTATCCCGAACGTGGCGTTTCGACTTTGTGCGAAAAGCTGGCTGAAGGTCTGGAAGATAAAATCCGTCTGGAGTCGCCGGTCGAAGAAATTTTAATCGAAAACGAAAAGGCGGTCGCCGTCAAAGCGAAAGGCAAAACGCAGGAAGTCGCCGCCGTCATCAGCACCGCGCCCGCCAACATTCTCGCGAAGCTCGTCAGGGGAACAAACGCTTTGCAGAAATTCGCGGATTTTCGTTATCGCCCGATGATTTTCGTCAATATGAAATTCGAAGGCCGCGGCCTTCTGCCCGACACGGTTCTCTGGTTTCCCGAAAACGATTTCCCGTTTTTCCGTCTGACCGAAGCGACCATTTCGATGCCGTGGCTCGCGCCCGAAGGCAAAACCATCATCACGGTCGATGTCGGCTGCGAAAAAACGGACGAGTTCTGGACGATGGACGAGGAAAAACTGACGCAGCTTTGTCTGGAAAATCTCGAAAGAATCGTGCCCGACGCGCGCGCGAAATTTCTCGGCGCAAACGTTTTGCGGACGCCGATTGCTTATCCGGTTTTTCTCAACGAATACGAAACGGCGCGAAAGGATTTTGAACGCTCGACCGGAATCGACAATCTTCTGAGCGTCGGCCGCAACGGCGAATTCGCGCATATTTTTATGGAAGACGTTTACTGGCGCACGCGGAAAAAAGTGCGCGCTTTAATCGATTCGAGTTTTTAACGCAGAGACGCAGAGACGCAAAGTTTTAAAGACAAAAATACAGTTTCCGGCTTTTTACTTAAAAATCTTTTGCGCCTTTGCGTCTCTGCGTCTTTGCGTTGAAAATAAAATTAAATGCTGAAAACGAGCGAGAAAAAATTTCTTTTTATTTTGATTTTCGCGCATCTCGCCGTCGCCCTGCCGCTCGCTTTTTATCTCAATATATGGACGGACGAGGCCTCGACGCTGCACACGACGCAGAACGGATTTGGGCAGGCCTTCAACAATCTTTTTAACGACGAAAAACAAGCGCCTCTTTATTTTTTGCTGATGAGCTTGTGGCGAAAAATAAACGATTCGATTTTTTTCGCGCGCGCGTTTTCGATAATCTGCTCGATTCTTTCGATAAAGTTTTTTTTCGATTTGGCGCGAAACGTCTGGAAAGATAAAACGGCCTTTTTTGTGACGGCGTTTTTCGCGCTGCACCCGTTTTTGTTCTGGGCGAGTCTTGAAATTCGGCTGTATTCGCTGATTATTTTGATTTCCGTTTTGCTTTTGAAGTTTTTTTATCAGGGATATTTAAGCAACACGGATTCAGAGACGCGGCGAAAAGAACAGATTTATTTTGTTTTAACTTCGGTCGTCGCGCTTTACACCAATTATTATCTCGGTTTTTTGCTGGTCGGCTGCTTTGCCGCTCTGGTCGCGTTGCGGCGCTGGCGCGAAGCGAAAATTTATTTTCTGCAAATGCTCGTCGTCGGGCTGGCGATTCTGCCGCTTTTCTGGATAATCAGCCGCCAGTTTTCCGTCCGCGTCATTCATTTTCAAGCGGAAAAATCGATGCTCGAAGGCTTGAGCGTTTTCTGGAATCATTTTCTGACATTTGCTCTGCCGACCGAGATTTTTCCGTCCGAAGAAGTTTCCGCGTTTTCGATTGTACGGCTCTGGATAGTTAGAATTCTGCTTCTCGCGGTTTTGATATTTACCTTTAAAAACAAAGGAAAAAATCTGGACGAAAACGTTTTCGCTTTCGGCGCGATAACGGCGGTCGTCGTCGCGTTTTTGCTTTTCGTCTATTTTCAGCTCGGTCACGGCTATATCGAAATTCGTCACGCGGCCGTCTTTTTTGTGCCGTTCGTTTTATTTCTCGCATTGATTCTGTCGCCTCAGAGACGCGTGGGCGCAGAGTCTGTGAAGACAAATTATTTGTTCGTTTCTTTAGCCGTTTTGTGCTTGATATTTTTCTCCTACTCGCTTTTTACGCTTTATCCGAATCTGGCGAAGCGCGGCGATTGGGCGCGTGTCGGCGAGTTTATCCGGCAAAACGAAAAGCCGAATCAGCCGATTATCGTGTTTCAGGTCTACGACGCGCTTGCTTTGCCGTATCATTACAAGGGCGAAAACGAGATTTTGCCGGACGAGAAGTTTTTCGCCTTCGATTATGAAGATAAAGCCGGAAGCGCGGACAGCTTTCGCGGTCAGATTG
This sequence comes from Pyrinomonadaceae bacterium, assembly GCA_036403235.1. Classification (GTDB taxonomy): domain Bacteria; phylum Acidobacteriota; class Blastocatellia; order Pyrinomonadales; family Pyrinomonadaceae; genus JBGTFE01. The sequence goes on from DASWRI010000065.1 coordinate 85,251, forward strand.
ATTTTCTAATTTCAAAAATTCCGGCGGACGCAAGGGAAATCTGGCTTTTGACCAACGAAAAATGCGCCGTCAAAGATGCGTGCCAGCCTTTGGAAAATTTCGTGCGCTCCGATTACACTATTGTAGAAGAAAAAGATTTTTACAAGGAAAAGGTACGTCTTTTGAGGAGAACGGAAAAATGATTGAGCAAATCGACCCGAAAACAACGGAAAGACCGATTGTCAGATGCGCCGAATGTGACCGCGAAACCGAGCATTACAACATCTTCGTGAGCCCGACGAACGAGGAAAAATATGTCTGCTGGGAATGTATGCAGCGCGACGACAAAGGTTTTTTCGCCAAGCGCACCTTCAAGCGCAGCGCCAGAAGCGGCGTAATTCCGCGTTAAATCAGACGTGCCCGGGGCAAATTACTCCGTCGATGCGGCTTTTTGCCCGGTTGCTGAAGCAAAAAGCTCCGTTAGTGGAGTTCCGAACGTCATCGATGGAGTAAAAAACGCCAATGTTGGAGCAAAAAACCGCAACCTTGCAGTAAAAAGCCGCAACATTGGAGTAAAAAGCGCCAACATTGGAGCAAAAAGCCTCACTGGTGGAGTTCGGAACGGCATCGATGGAGTTAAAAGCCTCAATATTGAAGCAAAAAGCCTCAACGTTGGAGCAAAAAGCTCCATCTTTCGTGTTTTTTACTCGATTTTGTTAAATCTTAGATATGGCAGTCAGAAAAATAACCGAATATCCCGAAAAGGTTCTGGCCGAAGTCGGAAATCCCGTGACGGAATTTGACGAGGAGCTCGAAAAATTGTGCGCGGATATGTTCGAGACGATGTATGAAGCGGAAGGCGTCGGTCTGGCCGCGCCGCAAATCGGCTTGAATCTGCGGCTTTTCGTGATGGATTGCGAGGGCATCAAGCTCGTCGCGGCCAACCCGCAGATAATTCACACCGAAGGCGAGCAGAGCGGGCAGGAAGGCTGTCTATCGGTCGGGAAAGTTCCGGCAGTCGTCATTCGTCCCGAAAAAGCGCGTCTCAGAGCGCAAAACGAAAAGGGCGAATGGTTTGAGCAGGACGCCGAAGGCTACGCGGCGCGCTGCTTTATGCACGAAACCGACCATTGCGACGGAAAGCTTTTTATCGACCACCTGCCAAAAATGCGGCGCGATATGGTCGTGACGAGATTTAAGAAAGAGAAAAAGTGGAATAGTTGAGGAGTAAACGCTGAAAGCTGAAAACTGAAAGCTAATTACCGGTTTTCAGCTTTCAGTCGTTTTCGTCTGAATCGTTAAAAGCGCGGCGGCGGCGCAGATTGAGATGACGGCGCTGATTAAAAACGCGGCGGATGCGCCGAAATAACTCCAGATGCCGCCGAAAATAAGCGATGCGGGAAAAACCGTGACGCTGAAGGCGAGATTGTAAAATCCGAAAGCCGTTCCGCGTTTTTTCGGCTCGACCAAATCGGCGACGAGCGCTTTTTCGACTCCTTCGGTCAACCCGAAATAAACGCCGTAGATTATAAACAAAGCCCACGCCTGCCAGGGCGTTTGGACAAAAGCAAAGCATGCGTAAACGAGCGCATAGACAATCCAGCCGGAAAAAATCAAAGTCTTTCTGCCGAATTTATCGGACAAATCGCCGCCGATGAGCGAAAACACGACTTTTGAGAAATGCAGGGCCATCCACAAAAGCGGCAGAACGGCGACCGAAATCCCCGATTGCTCGGCGCGCAGAAGCAAAAATGCGTCGGTCGAATTGGACAAGGTGAAAAGCGCGACGACGAGTAAAAATCGTTTGAAATTGCCGTCAAATTCGCCGAGCGACAATTTTATCGGCGTCAGAGATTCTTCTTCCGGCGGCTTTTCCCGCTTTTCTTCCCTGACGAAAAAAACGATGACGAACAAGCCCAAAACGACCGGAACGGAGGCGAACAGAAAAACCTGGCGGTAATCCTGCGCCGTCGGATTTGCCGGATTGTTGGCCAGATACGAAAGCAGAACGAAAGCGAAGATTGGGCCTAAAACCGCGCCGAAATGGTCGGCGGCGCGATTAAACCCGAAAGCCAGCCCGCGTTTTTCGGGCGGAACGGACTCGGCCAGAAGCGCATCGCGCGGCGCGCCGCGAATGCCTTTGCCGACGCGGTCGGTGACGCGTACGAACAAAACCTGCTGCCAGCTCGTCGCAAAAGCGAGCAACGGCCGCGTCAAACTGGCCAGCGCGTAGCCGAAAAAAACGGGAAATTTTCGCTTGTCGAATTTATCGCTGAGATAACCGGAAAATAACTTCAAAAACGCGGCGACCGATTCGGCAAAGCCTTCGATTAAACCGATGACGAACGGCGACGCGTTGAGCGTCAGCGCCAGAAACGCCGGCAGAAGCGGGTATATTATTTCGCTCGAAGTATCGTTGAGCAGGCTGACGAGGCTGAGTGCGAGGACGTTGCCCGAGAGACTTTTGTAGCGGGCAAAGTATCTTTTTACCTTTTGAAACATTTAACGATTTCTTGAATTCGTCGGTCGCACAGCGGTTTTCGAGTCAGAAGTAAACATCCAGAAAGAAATTCCGCCGACAATCGCAATCAGCAGAATCGCGCCGACAATCGCCATTCTGATTGCCATTTTCACCGTTCGTTTGACGATAAAAAACGCGAAGACGGCGACTGCCGCAAACACCAGAAAAAACGCCGCTCCGGCGATGAGTCCGACGGTGCCGGTGGCGTCGCTGATAACGCGCGGCTCGACGCGAACGTCAAACAAAAACGCTAAATTATTTATCAAAAAGTTCATCGATTCTTTTCCTTTTCGGTCGCTGCCTGCTCAAGCTGCTGCAGGTCTTCTTCGGTTAAGGGCGTGTTTTCCGCCGGCAGAGCAAATTCTTCGTTGGCCCACGCGCCGAAGTCAAGTAGTTTACATCTTTCCGAGCAAAAAGGGCGAAATTCGTTGCCGCTATACTCGGTCTGTTTTCCGCAGGTTGGACATTTTATCTGAGGCATATTCAAAATCAAAAGATTAGCACAAAATTGGAAAAAAGTTGAATGTTTTTCGCTTTGGTGCAATCATACAAATTTAAGATGCTCTTTTGCATCAAAGCGAACAAAATATTTGCGCCAAGCGTATTTTACGACAGAGGATAAAACAATGGCCGATTATAAAGAAAAATTTGAAAAATGGCAGCGCGAAGCAAAAAATAGGTTTGACGATTTCGACAAACAGCTCGGGCTCAAGGACAAAATCGAAAAGAGCGCGGAAGCCTTAAAGGAAACGGCGCAGAAAGGCGCGGAAACTTTGAAGGAAGGCGCGCAGAAAATCAAAACCGAAGCCGAAAAATCGGAAGTCGGCAAACAAGCCGTCAAGGTCGCCGAGGGAACTTATAAAACCGCGGAAGAAACCGCGAAAAAAGCCTGGGACGCGAGCGCGCCGGTGCGCGGCGCCGCCGGAGACGCGGGCGAAAAAGCGGGCGAAGCCGTCAAGGAAGCGGGCAAAAAAGCCGGAGAAGTTTTCGGCGTCGCGGGCGAAAAAGCGAGCGAGATTTTTGAAGACGCGCGCGATTCGGTCAATAAAACCGCCCGGCGCGCTTCAAAGGCTTTTAATCTCGGCGCAAACTGGACGCGAACGATTGATTCGGCCATCAAAACCGTACGGAAAACGACCGGCTGGGTCGCCGAAAATCCTTTGCAGGCCGCGACGACGGGCGTTTCGATGGCGGTCGGCGCCGGACTCGGAGTCGTTTTTACCGGAATCAGCTCGCACTGGCTTTTCAACTCCGCTCTGCCGGCGTGGTCGGTCAAAAAACTAAGCGAGCAGTTTAACGAATATCTCAAAAATCAGGAAGATTTAATCAAAAAAGGCGAGCTGACGCAGGCCGAAGCCGAAAAAATCGAGTTCGAGCGCGACATCGCAAAACGCATCGGAGCGCCGCTTCTCGGTGCATTCAGTTTTGCTTCGGGCGCGGTCATGATGACCAATATTTTCAACCCGAAAACCATCACCGGCGCGCCGCTCGAATGGCTCATCGGCGGCAATCCGCTGCTCGAAGGCGTTTGGTTTTTCGGCAACGGAATGGTCTGCTTCAAGACGAGCTACGACTTTTTTATGATTGCGCTCGAAGACCAGGAAGAAGTTCAGCGAATGGTCAGGGAAATAAAAGGCCTTCTGCCACAGGCGAGCTAAGAAAATTTAGCCGCGAACAAACACAAAAAGAAAATTTACCACAGAGCCACAGAGGCACAGAGATTTTTTAATAATTTTCTCTGTGCCTCTGTGGTGAAAACTTTCGTGAAATTTCGTGTTTGTTCGCGGCTAATTTCTTATTTTATCTGAATCGGGAAAGGCGTCACGCTCAAAATAAAAATCAAAAGCGTGAGCGCGGCAATCAGCTTTCTTTTCAAATCGAGCGGCGTGTCGTCGAGCGGTTCGGGATGCCGGACACGCATCATCACGCCGAGCAGTACGGCGAACAGAAATCCGCTCGGGCTGCTGTAAAGAAACCAGCCGGAAATCGCCGTCGCCGCGACGACGACAAAAGCGATTCTGCCCGCCCAGCGATGAAATTTTTTGTTTGTGATGGCGTAAATCGCGTGCCCGCCGTCGAGCTGCCCCGAAGGAATCAGATTCAGCGCCGTAACTAAAAGTCCAATCCACGCGGCGAAATAAAACGGGTTCGGCAGCCTCGTTGCTTGCAAGTTGACACCGAAAATCGGCGCCAGCAATTTAAAAAGCAAAGGATTTGAGAAAATCAAAGTTCCCGGCGGAATTTCCGTCAGAGGCTCGGGCGAAGTCTGCGTGTATGTCAAAAATGCGAGGAGCGCGATTGGAATTATCGCACAGAATCCGGCAATCGGGCCGGCGACGCCGATGTCAAACGTCGCGCGTCGCGAAGGCATCGGCGAAACGATTTTGATAAACGCGCCGAAAGTCCCGGCCGGGCCAATCATCGGCGGCGTCGGGATAAAATACGGCAAAGTCGCGTCGACGCCGTAAATCCGGCAGGCGATGTAATGCCCGAATTCGTGGCAGGTTAAAATAAAAAGCAGCGAGCAGGAAAATTTTAAGCCGTACTGTAAAGTACCGAAATCGGTGTAAAGACGATAAATCGTCTCGGAAATAAGTCCGACATAACGGGCGGGCAGCGAAAGAAAAAATTGATAAATCTCGTTCCAGCTTTGCGGGTCGACGTCGGGAAAAATCTCAAGAATCCCGAACGGTTGAAGAACGCCGGCAATTGTTACGGTTGCAAAAGTTATGAGAAAAAAAAGAGCGTGTTTGGCCCACGTGCGCGGCGACGGGCGCATCGCTTCGCGGCGGTCAAATATTTGGTTTGTAATTTGATTTAAATCCGACATCTGCGAGGTAAAAACGCAAATCGTAAATCGCGGAAGATACAGCTTTATTATCCTGCGATTTACGATTCACAATTTGTAAAAAATTCAGTTTTGCTAACTCCAAGCTATTTAACTGCTTTGGCTTGCAAGTCTTTTCCCGGCTTAAAACGAATCGTTTTGCCGGCCGGAATCGGAACTTCCTTGCCCGTGCGCGGATTGCGCCCGATGCCGCGTTTTCTTGGTTTGACGACAAAAACGCCGAAACCGCGAAGTTCGATGCGTTTTCCCTTTGCCAGAGCGTCCTTCATCGCGTTAAAAAGCGCATCGACGACCTGCTCGGCTTTTTGTTTCGGAACGCCCGTTTTGTCTGCTACCTGATTGACAATATCAAGTTTAATCATCTCGACTTACCCTCTTTCGAAAACGTTGGAAAAGAAAACTTTAAGGCTTCTTTCAATGATAAAATCTTGCGCGGCAAGTGTCAAGATTTTTCGTACTAAATTAATCGGCTAAAATCAATAATTTGTGCATTTACGCCGGAAAACAAAGCATTATGGTTTTCGGTGAAACGCAAAAAACTTTTCCATCACGACTTCCGGCGCTTCAAAATGCGGGAAATGCCCGATTTCTTCGAGTTCGATAATGTCCGTTTGATGCGGCACGAGCTGGCGAAACCTTTCGACCAGATGACGGCCCGAGACTTTGTCGGCCAGACCGTCGATAAACCGAAACGGCTGATTCATTCTTTGCAAAGCTCCGACCCAGCGCTCGCGGTGCGTCCGGCGTTCCGACATGTAGCGAATAAGTTTATGAGCGATGCGCCGCCCGTCGTTATATTTGAAAATTTGCAGAAATTCGTTTAATTCCCCATCGGTCGGCTGCGTGTTTCGACCAAAAATCGAAGCTAAGCTTTTTTTGAATTTCGCGTCCGAAATCAATCTGCCGAACAAAAAACCGACCGGGCTTATCAAAATCTTCTGCGCCAGAATCGGCCGGTGAGTTTCGGGGAAAAGCGCGCCGTTTAGGAAACAGATGCTTTTTATTTCAAAGTTCAGACGATTTTCTTCCGCTCGCGCGAGCAATTCCTGCGTGATTGTATTGCCGTAGTCGTGCGCCAGAATATGAAGCTTTTCGATGCGCAGATGCTTGATTAAAGTTTGCAGCAAGTCAACCTGATTAAAAGTCGTATAATCGAAATCTAAAGGCTTAGCGGAAAAGCCGTAGCCGAGCATATCAAAAGAGAGAACGGAAAATTTTTCGGCCAGCTTGTCCCAGATTTTGTGATAATCGTGCGACGAAGTCGGAAAGCCGTGAAGCGCGAGCAGCGTTTCCTTTGCGTTTTCGCTTGTTCGATAAAAAATCGGCAAATTTTTATAATCGAAATAATTTCCGCTCGCCTGCCAATCGTTTAGATTCATTCTTTTAAAATAAAAGTTTTCGCGCCGCCTGGCAAAATGATAAAATCTATAAAATTGAACGGATAAGGGGAATTGAAAATGTTAAGAGGACGTGAAAGCACAAATATCGAAGACCGGCGCGGAATGGGCGGACTGGCCGCGGGCGGCGGCGGAATCGGCGTTTTGATTTTAGCGCTCGTCATTTATCTATGCGGCGGCGACCCGAGCACTTTGCTCAATCAAATCGGCGGCGGTGGAGATACGACGCAAGTCCAACAGCAACAGCCGCAGACGAACCCGCAAAACACGAACGACGACCAGAAACGCTTTGTCGCGTCGGTTTTGGGAAGCACCGAGGACGTCTGGAACAAGATTCTGCCGCAGCAGTCGCGGGCGCGTTATCGCAACCCGACGCTCGTTCTTTTTACCGACCAGGTGCAGTCGGCGTGCGGCGTCGCCGGTTCTTCGACCGGGCCTTTTTACTGTGGCGGCGACGAAAAGCTTTATCTCGATTTCGCGTTTTTCCGCGAGCTGAAAACAGAATTTAAGGCCGACGGAGATTTTGCGCAGGCCTACGTCATCGCGCACGAAGTCGGGCATCACGTCCAGAAAATCCTCGGCACGATGCAGAAGGTAAACAGCGCCGGAAACTCGAATCAGCTTTCCGTACGGCTCGAGCTGCAAGCCGATTGCTACGCCGGAGTCTGGGCTTATTACGCCAATAAACAGGGATTGGTCGAAGCGGGCGACGCCGAAGAAGCGATTCGGGCGGCGCAGGCGGTCGGCGACGATACGATTCAAAAACGCGCGCAGGGCTATGTCGTTCCGGATTCGTTCACGCACGGCTCTTCGCGCGACCGAATGAGCTGGTTTACGCGCGGCTTCCAGGGCGGCGACATTCGCCAATGCGATACCTTCAGCAAATAGTTTTGGGAAAATCAGCCGCGAATTGGGCTTTGCACAAAAACTATCAATCGACGCCAAAGTCGATTTGAGCCGCGCAAGCGGCATTTGAAATTAGCCGTGTTTAAGCACGGTCTATTCGTAACGAAACGCGCACGCGTCGCTCGCGCGACGAATCAAACCACAATCCGTGCGTTTCAACGCACGGTTAATTTCAATGTGCTGCTCGCGCGGCTCAAATCGTCGCGGTTCTATTTTCATCGTTTTGATAGTTTTTGTGCAATTCGTGGCAAAAATGTCTTAGCCGACAGGCTGAAAAGTCTTTCCGTAAAGCTCCTGATAAACCCAGCCTAAAAATCTGACTTCCGCCGTATGGAGAGCTTCGTACCAGCTGCTCGTCAGATATAAGCGTCTTTCGACGTTGTTCGGAATCTTTTCGGCCTGCGCGACGTGCGATTCGGCGGAATCGAGTTTATAGCTCGCGGCGATGTCTTCGTTCGTTTGTTTCGATTCGCCGAGCGCCTGCAAAATTTCGGTTATCCAATTTTGCAATTTGTCTTCGGTATTGTTTTCGCCGAGCGCCCGAAACGCGCCGATGGCAAAACGAGCTTCGGCGTTTTCAAACGGGTAAATCTCGATGCCGTTGGCCGCGTCGTCCGCCTGTTTCCACTGGAACAATTCTTCGACGTGCGGGTGACGCACAATCGAAACTCTCCGGTCGAATTTCAAAAACCATTCGAGCAGATTAGCCAGAGAATTGATATCGATATCGCCCGCTGCCGTTTTTTGCAGCTTTGGCGGGTAATTTTCCTGTCCTGTCGCTTCGTTCATAATAATTTTTTATTTTACACGTATCGGTAAACAGTCTGCACACGCCGGCAAATCATCTCAACAGCTCGGCAAACGAAATTCACGCGTCGGTAAAAGTCATCTACGCGCTCAATCTTAAATTAAAGCTCGCCTCGACTCTGCCGACCGCATCGCCGCGCCGGTTTTTTATCGGCAGAGGCGAATAATCCCGCAGAGTTTCCGTCTCGAAAACGCCGAGCTGCCGCAAAACTTCGATGACGACGGCGGGACGCGCGCGCCGGTCGTCGCCGTCTTCGATTTTTAAGGCGATGCCCAAACCTTTTTTCCATCGCGGATTTGGCAAAACGCCGCACAGCCAGACGCCGTCAGCACCGATTTTCGAGACGAATCGCCCGCGCGCCGCCTGCATCAGAATCGTGTCGAGACGCTCCGTTCCGCCGACGAGCTCGGGATAACTCATCATCGCCGTGACGATGCGCCGGCATGCTTCGCGCAGCTCGGCCGAAAAGCTTACGGGCGGAAAAATCAATCTGGCAAAGCTTTTTGCCATCGCCGAAACGGACAGCGCAAAATTCGGCGCGGCGCAGCCGTCGATGCCGATTGGAATTTCCGTCTTCGGCGTTCCGGTAAACTCGGAAACGATTTCCAGAATACGCTGCTGAACCGGATGTTCGAGCAAATCGTAAGTTTTCGTGTCGGCGCCGATGTGTTTTGCAAAAGCGAGCATCGCCGAGTGTTTGCCCGAACAGTTATTGTGGAGCTGCGTCGGTTTTTCGCCCGAGCGCATCATTTCCGCGGCGCGCGCTTCGCTAAACGGCATGTGCGCGCCGCATCTTAAATCGCTCTCGGTCAAATCGATTTTTCGCAGCATCTTTTCGGCAATCGCGGTGTGAATCTTTTCGCCCGAATGCGAAGCGCAGGCGAGTGCAATCTCGTTTTCCAGAAAGCCGAATCTTTCGGCCGCGCCGCTCATAATAAACGGAATCGCCTGAAAAGGTTTGGCCGACGAGCGTATAAACGCCAGCATTTCCGGGTTGCCGAGCCGCGCAATCTCGCGTTCTTCGCCGTCCAAAACAATCAAATGACCGCGATGAATCGATTCGACCGTTTCGCCGCGATAAACTTTTGCCAGTATTTCAGCGTCCATAAAATTTAGTTGATAGTTGATAACTGAGAGTGGAAAGTAAAAAAACTCTCCGCTCTCCGCTTTCAGTTTTCAGTTATTTCAAATGCTTTCGCAAAAAAGAAACAATCTTGTAGCCGTCGATATAAACCCACGGCTTTTCGCCGAGCGTGTAATGACCGCACGGAATTGCGACTTCGCTGTGTTTTATCCGATGCTCGCGCAGAGCTTTTATCGTGTTGCGCGAAAGGTCAAGCGGAAACGTCAAATCGTAAAGCGTGTAGATATATCGCTGCGGCCGCGCGGGCATCGCGGCGAGCTTTTTCATATATGCGAGCGGCGAAATCGGCAGCCAGTATTCGCGCAGCTCGTCCAAACTGACGTTATTTTTTAAGCCTTCCTTGACGTGATAAGTCGAAAGTCCCTGCCAGACGACGTCGGCCACATAGCCGGAAACGTGATTAAAAACGGCGGCGTCAATCGACGCGTCGTGCGCAAAGGCGAAAAATCCGACGCAAGAGCCGATGCTCGTTCCGACAATCCCGACTTTTTCAAAACCTTGCGCTTTAAGCCACCGGACGGCGGCGCGCGTATCGACGACGGCCTGCCGTAAGGATTGCAAAGTCTGCCCGACGTTCGGCGCGACCATATAATCGGCTCTTTCAAGCTCGGGCGGCATCCGTTCCTCGTGATACGGCAAAGTCAGGCGCAGCGCCGAAAGCCCGACGCGGTTGAACATTTTGCACAAATCGAAATAGCTTCCTTCTTTAGCGTTCCAGTGCGGGAGAACCAGAACGGCCGATTTTTTGTTTTCCGCATGTGGAAAAAATTTGGCGTGAACCGTATTATTTTCGGCTGAAAAAGTTTCGATTCCGCTCGTCCACGTCAGATGGTCGCCGTCCAGTTCGTAGTCCGAAACAGCGGGCGGAAAGAAAAATTTATCGCTGTCGGCTAAAACTTCTTTTGAGTATTCCCGAAAAATCCGGCGCGGGTCATCGCCGTTCGGTTTCGCGCCGACGAATTCCAGTCCCCAGCCGAATTCGCGCACGATGCGGTTATCGTTGAGCATCGCAAAATGGCGTTCGCGCTTGTGCATATAACGCTTGAGCATAAGTTTTAAAGTAAAAAGTAAAAAGTAAAAAGGCAAAAGGAGAAAGCGGAAATAAGACGCAAAAGAAGAATCAGTCGCGAATAACACGAATTATAAATCAATTAATATTTGTGTACTTCGCGGCTGATTCTTCTTTTAAACTTCTCTTTGCTTTATTTCTGCGCTTTCGGCAAACTCAAAAGATTTGCAAAAAGTCGATACGCGCCGGGAACTCCGGCGGGAAGCTGTCGGAAAAACGAGTAGGAAGTGTAAACGTATCTGCCCTTGCCGATTTCGGCGTAGACCATTCCGCCTTTATTTTCCTGCTCGCCCGCATCGTGCGATTCGAGCAGCGCGGTGTATTTGGCGTCAAACGTCGTGAAATTATAAAGATTTCGCTCCTGAACCCAACCGCCAAAATCCGTGTCCGAAATTTTGTTCGGGAAATTAAAAACGGCGTGCGCGGGCTGCAAAATCGTAACGCGCGCGTTTTCGTCGACGACGCGCGCGACCGTTCCGGCGGTCGTTTTTTGATTGTCCGTCATACTCGCGGCGAACGGCTGCAAATTTTGCGAGACGTAACTCGGCCGCTGATACTGCGCGATAAACGTTCCGCCGTTCGTGACAAAATCAAGAATTCGCTGATTGTTTGAAATCAAATCCTGACGAATCTGATAAGCGCGGATTCCGGCGACAATTACGTCGAAACGCGATAAATCGCCGCTCGACAAATCCGTTTCATTCAAAAGCTCGACGCTCAATCCCATCTGTCGAATCGCTTCCGGAACTTCGTCGCCGCTGCCCATTATGTAGCCGACTTTGACCGGCGCGATTTTCAAATCCAGAACTAAAAGCTTTGTCTGCGCGCGGCTGTAAAAACGTCTGGTTTGAATGTGCGGGTAAGCAATCGTGTGCATTTCCGTGCTCGTCAGGCCTTCGCGAAAAGCGACGTTCGGGCTGATGTAATAAGTTCCCGGTTTCGTTCGCGCCGGAATCGTAAATTCGAACGGAATCGATTCTTTTTCGGCTTTGTTTTTTAAGTTTAAGATTTTCTGCGTCGGAACAACCGTCCAATCGCCGAACGAGCCGAGATTGAGACTTGCCCAGGACGGCTCAAGCGGTTTTTCGGAAAATTTGGTGACGCTCATCGTCAGACGCTGTTTCTGGTCTTTTTCGCTGTAAGGCGCGATAAGAAGTTTATGGTCGACGCTGATTGAAAGCGACGGAACAACGTCTAAATCACGACGAATCTCGCCGCGAACGTCGTCGGCGTAGCGATATTGGACGGACTGCCTAAGAACGATTTCAGTTCCGCCGATTGCAATTTTGACGGCGGCTGAAACTACGGGCGGCTGAAACGGCAGATTTTGGTTTTCGCCGTTTTCCCAGCGATAAAGATTTTCGTCTCGCTCATTTGTCAGCCAGTAAGGCTCGGTCAGTTTTGCTGAGTCGGAAGTTTTGACATTAAAAAGCACCGTTTCGTCCGCGTTTTCGCGGCGGAAAGCATTTTGAGTTTCCGCCTGCGCAGATTGCGCTCGCACGACCTGCCAATCTTTCGGCGCGTCCAAAACGATTTCTCCGACCTTAACGTTTTCCGCGTTTGGAAAAAAAACTTTGACGGTCGTTTTGAAATCTTCGCCCGGCGCGATTGTTTCCTTATCGGATAAAGCATCGATTTGAATGCCTGCGGCAAGCCGGATTGCTTCGGAAAACTCAAAATGCTTTTGCTCTAAAGTTTTATCTGCTTCAAAAATTTTGCGAGCTGTTTCACGGCTGATATCCGAGGCGTTGCCGAGAACGGCAATTATCGCTCTGGCCGCTGTTATTCGATTTAAGCCTTGAATTAAGTCCGGCAAAATATTTTGCGGACTATACGGCTCGTAATTTTTTAATACCAGTTCGGCCGATTTCTGAACTTCGTTTGACTTTTGGGTCAAAGGATTTCCCGCCGGAAGGACTTTCGAAATTCCTGAAATCGTCGTGTCGATGCCGTCAAAAACGCTCGTTTCCTTTTCGACTTTCGGAACTTTGCTGTCCACCAGATTTAAACCCGAAAACTGCTCGCCTTTTAATTCAAGGCGTCCTTCGCCCTGCGATTTGTGCTGGCTTCTGCCTTCCATCGCAATTTCAAAATACGAGCGTCCGAGCAGAGAATCGTACTTGCCCGTGTCGATTCGCAAAGTCGGCTGCGTCGAATCGCCGAAGCCTTGCTCGACATAGAATTTCAAAACCTGCCACGCCGCGCCCGCGTCCGTGCATTGCTTCGGGTCGGCGGCGGCTTTGACCGCCAGCGGCGCGATGTAACCGGCGAATTGATGATGCCCGTGACCATCAGCCGGTGTTCCGGTAAAACGCGAAATGACGACCAGCGGGCGAAAAGTGCGAATCGCGCGAACCGCGTCGCACAAGATAACTTTTTCGTCCCATTTTTCCTTTGCTTCCGAAAGGGTTTTGGAAAAACCGTAATCGAAAGCGCGCGTAAAATACTGTTCAGCACCGTCAAGCCGGCGCGCCTGCTGTAATTCTTCGGTGCGAATGACGCCGAGCGATTCAAACAATTCCGGGCCGATAATATTTTGCCCGCCGTCGCCGCGCGTCAAGGAAAGATACGCCGTCCGCGCGTTTTCGCCGCGCGCCAGGAAAGCAAGCAAACCCGAATCTTCGTCGTCCGGGTGAGCGCCGATGTGCATCACGCTCGCCGTCGTGTTCAGGCGTTTGAGAATCTGCGCCAGACCGAGCGCGCCGTAATCGTAAGTCGGCCGCGTCTGCGCCCGCGCCGGCAAATGCAAAATTAAAAATGCAAAATTAAGAAAAAGAGCGATTGAGAATTTGAATTTTGAATTTTTCATTTTGAGTTATCAAACGGAAATTCGCCGCGTTTATATGAGCGGACGAGATAAATTATCAAACCGAGAACAATCAAAACGGCGGCGTATTTTATTTCCTTTTGAAAATTCGGGCGCATAAAAAGCACGTACAAAAATCCGACAATCGCAACGAGCGCCGGAATCGGATAAAGCCACATCCGAAAAGGTCTGGGAAAATCTTTGCGGGTCTGGCGCAAAATAATCAAGCCGACGATTTGCGCTAAAAATTGAACGATGAGACGAATCACGATAAGCGCGTAGATAATATCTTTTAATTTCAGAAAGCAAAAAAGCGCGCCGATTCCGCCCATTATCAAAAGCGAAACGTATGGAAAACGATGTTTCGGGTGCAGTTTTGAAAAGATTTTAAAATAATTTCCGTCCAGAGCGGCCGCAAAAGGAATCCGCGAATAGCCGAGAAGAAGCGAAAAGACGGACGAAAAGGCCGTCCACATAATCAGCAAAGTCGCAATCACGCCGGCCGTGTGTCCGTAAAGCCTTTCGATAAAACTCGAAATTACGTATTGCCGCACCGCTTCGTTTTCCGGTTTTGCGGTTTCGACAAATTCGCTCCATGGAATCACGCCGAGAATGGAAATATTCATCACGATATAAATCGCGGCGACAACCAAAATCGAAAAAATAATCGAGCGCGGTATCGTTTTCTCCGGCTCTTTGACTTCGCCCGCAAAAAAACAGACGTTGTAATAACCGAAATAATCATAAACCGCAACGAGCAGGGCCGAGCCCAAACCGAGAAAAAACTCCGGTTTGAGAGCAAAAGCGCCGGGCGGAAAATCAAACGCTATGTGCGGATTGAAATTCGTCACGCCGGCGAAAATTATCCAGACAATCGTCAGCATCACGCCAATCCATAAAAATTTTGAAAATTTTTCGATGACCGTGATTTTTCGATAGAGCAGAAAAACGCAGAACAAACAAACGCCGATGGCGACAAAAGTCGAATAAGCGCCGACGACGCTCGTGCTCAAATCGCCGAGCAAAGGAATTTGCAGATGAAAATCCTGCGAGAGAAACGTTTCTTTAAGACCCGGAAAGACGTAAGTCGCGTAAAGCGCAAAGCCGACGCAGCCCGAAGCAATCGAAAGCGGCGCGCTGAACTGCAACTGCCAGATAAACAAAAACGACATCAGTCGTCCGAGCCTTCGTTTGCCGTAAATTTCCTGCAGATAATTGTAAGGCCCGCCCGATTTCGGCATCGCCGCGCCGAGCTCGGCCCAGACCAGACCGTCGCAGATGACCAGAAACGCGCCGAGAATCCAGCCGAGCATCGCCTGCGGCCCGCCCATCGCCGCGATAATCAGCGGCATCGTGATAAACGGCCCGACGCCGATCATGTCAATCATGTTCAGCGTCGTCGCGCCCGAAACACCGACCGCGCGAATCAATTCGGGTTTTTCATCTTCGGCCATAAACTTTATTAGTGAAAAGTGAATAGTGAAAAGTGAAAAATTAAGGAAATATTCTTAAGTTATTCACTTTTCACTATTCATTTCTCACTGTTTTTAAGCGTTCTGCATCCGCATTTTGTCGCTTTGCGCCAGAATTTTTTCGTAAAAATTTATATACTGCGGGATGATTAGCTCCGAGCCGTAGCGCGTGACGGCAGATTCGCGCGCTTTTTCGCCGAAAGCGGCGCGCATTTCTTCGTCTTTTAAAAGTTTCAACACGTCGTCGGACATTTTTTCCGTGTCGCCGATATCGCTTAAAAATCCGGTTTCGCCATCGACGACGACTTCCGGTATGCCGCCGATGCGCGTCGCGATGACGGGAACTTCGCAGGCTTCGGCTTCGAGCGCGGCAAGCCCGAAGGATTCGAGCTCGGACGGAAGCAGAAATACGTCCGCGATGCCGAGATAATCGGGAATATTCGCCTGTTTCCCGACAAATATCACGTCGTCTTTAACACCTAATTGCTCGGCGCGATAGACGCAGGCCGAGCGCTCCGGCCCGTCGCCGACCATCACGAGGCGCGCGTTTTGGCCTTTTTTCCTGACTTTCGCGAGAATTTCGACGCAATCGACGGGACGCTTGACGGCGCGGAAATTGGAAACGTGAACGAGCAGTTTTTCGCCGTTCGGCGCTAATTCGTCGCGTAGCGGCGATTCGGCTATACGCTTGTAATGACAGCCGCAGATAAAATTCGGGATGACTTCGATTTCGTCAAAATCGAAGGTTTCAATCGTCGCTTTTTGCAGAAATTTCGAGACGGCCGTGACGCCGTCCGACTGCTGCAAGCCGTAGCGCGTAATCGGCAGGTAGCTGCGGTCGGCGCCGACGAGCGTGATGTCCGTGCCGTGCAGCGTCGTGATGACCGGAACGTAGCGTTTTTGCTTGATTGATTCGCGCGCCAGAATTGCGCTGATTGAATGCGGAATCGCGTAGTGAACGTGCAGCAAATCGAGTTTTTCCGAGCGCGCGACCGTCGCCATTTTGGTCGCCAGCGCCAAATCATACGGCTGGTGCTCGAAAAGCGGGTAGCTCATCATCTCGACTTCGTGAAAATGGACGCGCTCGTTGAGCTCGGTCAGGCGCGTCGGCAGCATCGACGAGATAAAATGAACGTTATGCCCGCGCAGTCCGAGCTCGCGCCCGAGCTCCGAGCCGACGATGCCGCTTCCGCCGTAAGTTGGATAAACCGTGATTCCGATGTTCATAAATTAAAAGTATCGTATCACGCCGTTTTGTAAAACTTCCACTCTATCAGCCATAAGAAATAAAGAAGCTTTGCCCGCGAATAAACGCGAAACGGCGCGAAAATTAATTATTTTTCTTTTTTCGTGTCCATTTGCGTTTATTCGCGGGCAAAATTATCTGATAGACGACAATTTAAATTAATTAAAGAAAAAAGTCCGCAGACACGCGCCGAGAACGATTGTCGCCAAGCCGAAACACGTTTGATTGTTCGGAGCGGCCTGTGTCAGATTCGCGGCTTCTTTGTTTGGCGCCGGGTTTTCCTTTGTTTCGGTTATATTTTCGCTGATTTTCGTCGTTGTGCCCTTTTTTCTGACATAGTAAATGACGCCCGAGTAATCATCGGTAAAGAAAAACGAATTGGCGTCGAGCCGCATAATATCGCACGGGCGGCCGAGAACCGCATTGCCGACCAAAAATCCGTTGATAAAATCCTGCAATTTTTCGCCCTTGCGCATTATCACGATTTTGTAGCCGTGACCGACGGTTTTGTTGGACGAGCCGTGAAGCGACACGAGAAAAGCGTTTTTGAGAGCTCCGTCGGTGTCCGCATCGTCGAAATAATCAAAGCCGAGCGCCGAGCTGTGCGCCGGAAAATAAGCGTAAGAGGCGGGCACTTTGTCGCAAGATTGCAAACGAGTAGTCGGTTTTTTGATACGTCCGGTCGGAGTCGTGTCGAAAAAAACCTTGCCGTCCGCCTGGTAGCACGAAGCCCAGCCGTAATCGGCGCCGTCTTTTAAGGCGTAAAAAGTTTCGTCCGGTTTATATAATCCGAGATGGTCTGAGCCCTGATTGGTCGCCCATAGATTTTCGCCAATCCATTTTATTGACACGGCGTTTCGCAGGCCTCTGACGTAATGACGCAGATTTTTGCCGTCCGCGTCCATTTCCATAATTCCGGCGCGAACGTCTTCTTTTTCGTCGCACGCGTTGCAGCTCGAACCGACTGAAATGTAAAGCTTTCCGTTCGGCGAAAAAGCGATTGTTCGCGTCAGATGCCAGCCGCCGTATTTGTAGCTCAAGCCGTAATCGGGAAAAGTCGCCAAAACTTGCGGCTTTGTGTCCGAAGGTTTCGTCTCGCCGCGCGTGAATTTGCGGCGCGTCAATTTATCCGTTTCGGCCAGATAAAACCAGTCCTGACCGTCCGCGTCAGTGTAAAACTGCGCGCTGTTCGGATTTCGCAAATTTGTCAGATACGCGGTTACTTTGCCGAATTTTCCGGTTTTTTCGTTCCATCCGTCGAGAATATAAACCGTGCCTTTGGTGTTGTCCTGCAAATTGAACATATCGGTCACGAAAATTCTTCCGTCCGGCGATTTGGCGAAAAAACGGACGCGCTTTAAGTTTTCGACCGCCGGAATTATTTCGTATTCGGCGGGCAGATTGAGGTCAAACGTCTTGCCGTTTTGCAGACTGATTTTATGCGGAACGAGCCTCGGCGACTGGGCAAAAGCGGAAAGCGAAAAGACGAGCAGGCAAACGAGCGGAAAAAGAAAGTTTTGTTTCATAAGTTTATAATTTCTGTGTATTTGCAGAAATTATAAACCAAATGCGAGAAAAAGTTTATTAAAAAACCAACGGGCGGCGATTATTTTTTTAGTAGTCCGTGACATCAATCGGCTGCGGATAGGGCTCGATAACTTCCAGCCGGCAGGGAATCGAAAATCGTTTGACGTCTTTCCTTTTCGCGTCGTCCTGAATAAACACGAAAGTTAAGCGCGCGTCGCGTTCTGCGTCCGTTTCCGACGACTCGAACGTGCTTTTCAAAGCGGCCTGCTCGCTTGCCTGTCGCAAAAGCGGGTGACCGCTGACGGCTTTGGCGGAGGTGACGCCGCCTGTTTTGTCGATTTTGATTTCGACGACGACCTCGCCCATTGCGCGAACGGCGCGCGCCGCGGCCGGATAAACCGGTTTTTCGAATTTGACGATTTTCGGGCAGAAAGCGGCGGAAGAATTCGAATCGGTTTCGACAACAAACTCGATAAAATCAGGATTTAAGCCGTTTTCCTGAATAGTTATAAACGCGACGAATTTGCCGGAAATCGTTTGGCTGACGGTCAGCTCGTAACGCCCCGGCGCGAGTCTGACTTCAAATTCGCCGTTGATGTCGGTGAAGGCCGGAGTTTCCAGCGCATCGCTCTTAAAAACCATTCTCACCGCCGGAATCACCTCGGAGTCTTGATTTTTGACGACGCCTCGAAGCGTGTGAGAATTCGGCTGTTCCTGAGCAAAATTTGCGGCCGCAAAACAAAAAACGAGCAAAGCGAAAGCGTAGAGAAGATTTTTCATAAATTCGTCTCTGTGATGCGCCGAGTTCGATTTTTGGTTGTAATTCGGGAAACTTAAACTTCGCTCAAAACGACGACTTCGGCGCGGTCTTTGGCTTCGTCGAGAAATCTCTGGATTTCGCCGGTGACTTTTTGCTCGGTCAGCATTTCTCTGATTTCGGAGCGTTTTTCGGTAATCGTCGGCATCAGAAGTCCCGGATTGCGGCGGCGAAATTCGGGCACAAAGACGGTTTGATAATATTTTTCCTCGTCCTCGGGCGTGATGACGACAAACGAGCGAAAACGAAAATCGATGTATTTTTCAATCGCGACGCGCTGCGCCATCATTCGCTCAAAATTGTCGTCCTTGACCGATTCGAATCCGACCGCGCGGAGGCGCGTTTCAAATTCGGCGGTCGAGGGAAAAAGCGCCAGAACGCGTTTGATTTCGGCGTCGGTTTCGTCTCCGGTCGGCGTCGCCTGCGGCAGGCGCTGCGCTTCGAGGGCGAAAAGCCGCTGGTTGATAATAAGCTGCAAAGCGCGTTGTAAATCGTCGGAAGTCGGCGGATTGAGCGGCGCGTTCGGCTGAAGCGCCAGCTGCCAGAGCAAATCAGAATATGTAATCAGCTCGGTGCGAACGCCGTCGCCGACCGTCGCCACAGTTTTATCGACCGTTTCCTGCGCGCTCGTCTTAATTGCGAAAAAAGCCAGAAGGAATGCGGCGCAGATAAAAAGATTGTAGAGTTTTCCCGCCTTTTTCATATTCAATATTTTGATTTTTGAACTAAATGGTGAAACTGTCAAATTATTTTTTCTAATCATTGAAAATCGTTGACAAAGTGTTAAAAATCGTTTTTAATTAAATAGGAAGTTTTTACACTTCTCAAGCATCAGCCTAACCTGTCCTCTCAGATGACAAATTTTCTACGGAAGTTTGTCGCAAGTCATCAACAAAACCGAGATGTTAGCTTCGAAAACGATTAAATGCAGCGAAGACGTGTTTGCTTTTGAGCGAAAAAATGCGGATTCTTCGCGCGAATTAAAATTTATTACCGAACTCGGACGAAGTCTGCTTTTTACGGTGCATCCGAAAAAAGCCGTGTCGCGGGTCGCCGAAGCGATTCAGAAAGAGCTCGGCGCGGAAGTCTGCGCCGTCGTCTGCGAATTGGAGCATATCGGTCTGGTGAGCTGCGCTTTTGCGGGCGGCGAGCCGAAACAAAATTTTCTGCACCGCGCGAAATTTAAAAAATGGCTCGAATTTCTGCCGCCGCAGATTTCCTTTTTAAAGGAAACGGAAAAGGAATTTCTGCTCAAAGGAAAAACTCACGCGCTCGAATATGTTTCGCCGCTGCACACGGGCGGAAAGGTGAAAGGCGCATTGATTGTCGGTTTTCGTCGGCGCGAAGACTGCACCGATGCGGCGAGACGCGTGATTGATGCGGCGACGCAGATGGCGGCGATGTCGATAAATCTTTCGGCGCATTACGAAGCGGCCATCAACGCCTCGATAAACGAAGCGCGCGAAGAGCATCGCAAATTTACCGAATCCATTCTCGACGCGCTGCCGGTTTCGCTCTACGTGATTGACCGCGATTACCGGATTGTGACCTGGAACCGGCATCGCGAAATCGGCGCGCAGGGAATTCCGCGCGATTCGGTTCTGGGACGAAATGTTTTTCAGGTTTTGTCGAAATATCCGCAGTCGGCTTTAAAACAGGAATTTGAGCGCGCGTTTGAAACGGGAAGAATCGAGCGCATCGAGCAGAGCACGGTCGACGAGGGCGGAAAGACGAAACACTGGATGGTCAGCAAAGTTCCGATGCGCGACGACGAAACAAAGGAAGTGACGCACGTTATCACGGTCGGCGAAGACGTAACCGTCCGCGTCGACGCGATTCACGCGGTCGGCCGCGCCGAAAAGCTCGCCGCCATCGGTCGTCTCGCGGCCGGCGTCGTTCACGAGATAAACAATCCGCTGGCGACGATTTCCGCCTGCGCCGAATCGCTCGAGGCGCGCGTGTCCGAAGGCGTATTTGGCGAATCGATGGAAGTCGAGGATTTGCAGGAATATCTCGGCTTAATCCGCAGCGAAGCGTTTCGCTGCAAATCAATCACCAACGGTCTTTTGGATTTCAGCCGGATGCGCACGGGAAATCGTTTCCCGATTGACCTCGGCGAAATTCTAAAATCTTCGGCGCGGCTCATCACGCATCAAAAACGCGGCAACAATATTGAAATCGCCTTCGACATCGCCGACGAAATGCCGCTCGTCGAAGCCGACGGCGGTCAGATTCAGCAGGCGATTATCGCGCTTGCGACAAACGCGATTGACGCGATGCCCGATGGCGGAACGCTCACCCTGCGCGCCTTCGCGCAGCCGAACCGCGTCGTCATCGAAGTTCAGGATACGGGCTCGGGCATCGAGCCGGAAAACATGTCGAAAATTTTCGAGCCGTTTTTTACGACCAAAGAAGTCGGCAAGGGCACAGGCCTCGGATTAGCCGTCTGCTACGGCATTATCACGGAAAACGGCGGACGCCTGAGCGTTCGCTCAAACATCGGAGTTGGAACTACGTTTTCAATTTTCCTTCCCAACACAAATAGATAAGTTCAGAGTTCGCGTTTGGGTGCGTTTTCGATTTTGAACTTTGAACAAAAAATTTATGACTAAAATTCTCGTAGTTGATGATGAAAGTAATTTGCGGCTGGTAGTACAAAAAGAGCTGAGCCGGCAGGGTCACGAAGTCGAAACGGCTTCGGACGGCGAAGCGGCGTGGAATCTTCTCGAAGAAACCGACTTTGACGTTCTGCTGTGCGATATAAATATGCCGCGTCTGGACGGCATCGGGCTTTTGCGCCGCCTGCGCGAAAAGTCGCAGAATCCGCCCGAAGTGATAATGCTGACCGGCAACGCGACCGTCGAGACGGCGATTGACGCGATGAAGCTCGGCGCTTACGATTATCTGACCAAACCTTACCGAATAATGGAGCTTTCCGCGCTCGTTCAGCAGGCCGCCGAAAAACAGCGGCTCAAAATCGACAATCAACGACTTCGCGCGCAAATCGAGCGGACTCACAAATCGATGCCCGACATCGTCGCCGAATCACCGCAGATGAAGGAAGTTCTGCGTCTCGTACAGCGCGTCGCCGTTTCCGACACGTCCGTTTTGATTACGGGCGAATCGGGAACGGGAAAAGAGCTGATAGCGCAGGCGCTGCATCGCCTGAGCCGCCGCAACGACAAGACTTTTGTCGATTTAAACTGCGCCGCGCTGCAGGATTCGCTGCTCGAATCGGAGCTTTTCGGCCACGAAGCCGGGGCGTTTTCCGGCGCGCGCAACCGCAAGCTCGGACTTTTTGAAATCGCCGACGGCGGCACGCTTTTTCTTGACGAAGTGATGGAAATGCCCGCGCAATTGCAGTCAAAACTGCTGCGCGCGCTCGAGACGCGCTCGTTTTTCCGCGTCGGCGGCGTGAAAAAAGTCGAGGTCGACGTTCGCCTAATCGCCGCGACGAACCGCAATCCGAAACAGGCCGTCGCCGAAAACATTTTTCGCCCCGACCTTCTTTATCGCATCAACAGCTTTGAGATTCATCTGCCGCCGCTGCGCGAGAGACGCGAGGACATCGAGCCGCTGGCGCAGTATATTTTGCAGAAAATCGCGGGTGCAAACGCACCGGAATTAGTGCCGCAGGCCATCGACGCGCTCGTCTCTTACAGCTGGACGGGCAATGTCCGGCAACTCCGAAACTGTCTCGAGCGCGCCGTGCTTTTAGCCGATAACGGGCGCATTACGACAAAAGAGCTTCCGCCCGAAGTCGTCTACCGGACGAATGAGCCGCGCGTATCGGTCAATTTCAGCGCGCCGATGGAAAACGCGACGAACTCGTTCCAAAATACGACGCCGACCGCTCTGCGCGAAGTCGAGCGGCAGCAGATTTTGACCGCGCTCGAACAAACCGGCTGGCATCGCGGCAAAACGGCGGAGATTCTCGGCATCTCGCCTTCGACGCTTTATCGCCGCCTGCGCGAATACGAACTGGAAACACGCTAGATTTCAAAAGCATTGAATTAAAAAATATGCAGCAGCTCATCAAAGAATTTAATCGTGAAAACTTAAAACCGATAATTTTTATCGGCGTCGTATTGCTGCTTCTGGCCGCGACCGCGTATCCGCAGCGCAAATTCGGCGGCAAAGTGGTCGAGATTGTCGACGGCAGAACAGCGGTCATTCAAGTTCCGACCGGCGGGCGCGTGACGGTCGTTTTGCAGTTTATCGAAGTGCCCGAACGCGAGCAGCCGCTTTATCAAACCGTCAGGGAACATCTGCAGGCGCTGATTCTCGATAAAACGGTCGAGTTTCTGCCCAGACGAATTTTGACGAACGCGAGCGTCGGCCAGATTTTTCTCGACGGCGTCGACATCAGCCAGCAGATGCTTCGCGACGGTGCGGCGTGGTATGCTCTGCCGGAAAAGAGCGCGCAGGAAGCAGGCGAAAGCACCATTTATCAAACGACGGAAGCGCAGGCTAAAACGGAAAAACGCGGCGTTTGGAGCGTCGAAAACATAAAACCGGCGTGGGAATTTCGCGCCGAAAAGCAGATAAACGCGCTGGAATTGGAAAAAGCCAAATCGGAAATGGCGGCGCTGCAGACGACTCTGCAAAGCAGCGCTTCGACCGTCAGCCAAACGGTAAAACCAAAGGCTCGCCCGACGCGTGCGCTCGATATGTGGTCGAACGTCAGCAATTCTTCAAATGCTGAAGAAACCTCGACCGGAAACGGTTTGGTGACCGGCTCGGTTCCAAATACCGGCATCGGCTATGTCATGACTTCGGGAGATTTCTACGATTTTGCGGGCGCGGGCGTCAAGTCGCGGGTCGAAAGCCGGAGCTTATATATTTATTCGTCGGGGCAGGTCGTCAACGGAAACGGCTTTGCCATCGGTTTTCTCGCCGAATCGGAAAAATACAGCTTCGCCGAATCGAATAACTTAGTAGTCGTCGCCGACAATCAAAAGCTGAATCTCGGAAAAGCTTACCGCCTTTACCGGCAGATGCCGTATTCCGTGCAGGAAATGCTTTTCTACAAAACCGACGCAAAAACTCTGACAAAAATCGCCAACGCCAAAACCCTGGAAGTAAAACTCGGGAAATACACGGGCAAGCTCGACGCCGATTATCAAATGCGGATAAAAAATCTGCTCGCCATGACGGTTAATTGATAAACGGAAAATTGAAAATAAAAAAACTCGCCTGAAGAAATTCGGGCGAGTTTTTTTATTTCCGTTCGGATTTGTTAGAAAAGAATTCTGAATCCAAATCTAACCTGTCTCGGATTCTGATACAGATACGGCAGTCCGTAACGGATGTCGCTTCTGTCGGCCTGCGAAGCTATGCGAGCTTGAATCTCTGTTAAAAGCGTTCCGCCGGTGTAGCCGTTGGCGTATTGCACCTGACTTAGTCCGAGAGCCGAAGCGTTGACCGGCGCCGTGCTCGGATTGAGCGTCGTATAGACGGCCGTGACCGTCGCCTGATCGAAAAGATTCAGGAAGTTCAGGTCGAAAGCCATCGTGAACCGGTCGTCTCGGCCGAATCTATAGCGGTGGGTGAAATTGACATCGGTCTGAGAAAAAGTCGGGCTGCGTCCCAAATCGCCGCGTGCCAGAAATATCTGCGGCGTGACGGTCGAAGCGCCGTAAATGGTCGACGTTTGCGGCTGGCCCGACGTGATGGTCTGGAAGGCCGAGATTTCGGTCGAATTTGTTTTGCCTCCCATCCAGTTGAAAATATACGCGCCGTAGATGTTAAAGACGTGCGGACGGTCGGTCTGGAGACGCCCGTTGTCTTTTTCGCCTCTGGCGGTAAATCCGATAAACGGCAAGTCGAACGCGCGGCTGACGCCGGGCGAGAGACGTCCGTTAATCAGGTGCGCCTCGTCGGAACTGGCCAGTCCGGAATAATTGCCGAACAAACGACTGAAAGTGTAGTTGGCATTGAAATACCAATTATTTGACAATCGCCTTTCGATGACGAATTCGAGTCCGTCGTAGCGGCGCTGCGGTGTCGTCGACTTGGATATACCAAGTGCCTGAAGCGTTTCCAGATGCAGACCGCTGCCGGGATTACCGATAATATAAGCCTCGCTGCCGGCCGCATTGACGATGCCCGCGTCCTCGACGGCTTCCTCGACGTTCTTAAATGTATAGCGGACGCGGAAAACGTAATTCTGGCTCAGCTGCCGCTCCATGCCGACCGTAAATTCGGTCTGTTGGAACGGTTTCAGATTCGGGTCGACCGCGCCGCCGTTTAAGGCCGAAGCATTCGGGTCGTTGGCGTTGACGCGCAGATTCTTTTGACAGCGGCGGCGCGAGCCCGGAGCGATAAAGCCGGTCTGCGGGCAAACGCTCGCGCCGGTAAAGCTGCCGACGATGTTGCTGATATTAAAGCTCGTCGCAGTGTCGCCCGGAAAAAGCTCGAAATAATCTTCGAGAAAAACGTCGCCGCCGAACAAACCGCGCGGCAGCTCGAATTTCACACGGTCAAAAAACTTGCCGTAGCTGGCAAAAATTTTCGTCTTGCCGTCGCCCGCAAAATCGTATGCAAAACCGAGTCGCGGCGCAATCTTGTCGGTCCAGCCGAAGTTTATCGCGCTTGGAAACTGATTATACGACGGCAGATTTTCCTTCTCGAAACGAATCCCGAGATTCAGCGTTAAACGCTTAAATGGCTGCCATTTGTCCTGTATGAAAATGCCTTGGCTGAGATTCGAGCCTTTGCCGTTTGTTCCCGTTCGCCGGAAAGAAGCCGAGCCGACGGCTCCGGGCGTATCGGTTACTGCGCCGCCGAGCGGCGTCGATATCGGCGTTCCGTAATTAAAGGAAATGCGTCCGATGGCATTATTGCCCGATTGGACGTCGTTAAATATCTTGTAGCGCTGGTAGCCGCCCTTTAATTCGTGTCTGCCGCCCGCTTTGAATATCGTTGTGGCGGAAAATTCATACGATTGCCGAACCGAAACGTCTTTTACCGTAATCGTATTGGCGCCGGTCGTCGTGCACGGGAAAGCAGCATTCGCCGTTCCGCAGCTGAAGATTTGAACGGTTTGGGGAACAAAATAGTTGCCGAGCTTTTCGTTTAGAAAACCGCGGCTGAAACGTCCGTCAATAACCAGATTGCTGGTCGGCGTATAGACGCCGGAGACCGTAAATACGTTTGAAGTCTGACGTCCGCCCTGCAAATCCGTAAAATCATTTCCGGTTAAAACACCGATGCTGCCGCCGAAATTGGCGGTCGGCACGTTGCCGAAAGCGATTGCCGGAGATGCGACGTTTGTAAATGACGAAGTCGGAATGACTCCCTGGTCAGCGACCGGATTCCAGAGAAACGTGCTCGTCAATCTGAGATTGTTGAACAAATTGCTGTCCAGGCGCGCAAAAGCGTATTCATACTTTCTTTTACGCGAGTATCTTTCGGTGGTGATAAGACTTCTGGTCGCCGCCGGCTGATTTGTAAAATACTGCGTGTCAACGTCCGTATTAAAAATTTGCGGAGAGTAGCTGGTATAAAACCAGAGCCGGTCTTTGACGATTCGACCGCTCAAGTTAGCGGTCGGATAAAAGTTTGTGCCGCCCGGTTTGGTAGAATTGAAATACTCGGCGGTTTGGACAAAATTATTATTCGCGACCGGGCCGGTCGTAATCTGATACCTCCGTAATTTTGGATTTAGAATAAAAAAGCCTGATGAATATTAAAACTTTAACAAAAATTATTTATGCCAAAATATCACAAAAAGAAAAATAGTTAAGTAAAATTTAACTATTTTTCGAATTTATTATTTTTAATCGTGATTTTGACTCACTAAACGGATAGAAATCAGCGGCGGGAAATCGTTGAAAACATTATCTTTTGGCGCGCTTGCGATTGTCCCAGAAACTGCTGCTGCGCGTTTCGCGCGGGTTTTTTTCGCTGAGCTCGATTTGTTTGGCTCTGAGGCGCAGTTCTTCTTCTTTTTGACTGCGGCGTGCTTCGCCCGTCGGTGGCGGCGCGCCTCTCACGCCCCAGTAATATTTGATGGTGATGAAAAACAATGTCAGGCTGCCGAGCGCCGTCAAAATTAAAACTATGACGATAATCCAGGCGAAGTTGGACATACGTTTATTATAACGCTTTAGGTCGGTCTGGAAGAAGCCGTTGGAACGGTTTTTAAAGTTTCGGCGCCCGGTTTATAAAGCCGTCTCGCGTTGCGGCCTGACGTATTGCGCGAGCCAATTTTTTATAATTTCGACGACGTGGTTTTTTTCCTCGCCGGAAAGCGCTCGTCCTTTCGGGATATCGTGCCATTTCGAAAGACAGCCGCGACAGCAGGTGGCGGTGGCGTGCTGCGCGACAAACGCCGGATGATTACGCCACGGCGTTTGTTTTCCGTCGTTGGCGGGCTCGGCCGGCGCAAGCCGTTTTTCGATAAAGTCGGCGGCGTGTTCGAGAACAATTTCGAGGCCTTTTTCATTCAGATATTTCGCTTCCTTTTGGCCGAGTTTGATATTGCGGCGAAAATCGGAATTTTGCAGATTGTCGAGAATTTCCGGCACGTCTTTCATACAATTGATGAGATGACGGGCGGCGACCGAAGGTTTGTTTTTTTGGCGCTCGTAGTCGCATTTAAAGGTCGGTAATGATAACCGAAAATTCGAGCTTCATTTATAAAATCTCTATCCGATACCGGGAAATCGGCTTTCCCGTTCTGTTTGATAAATCCTGCCCGCACAGCTCGCCGCCGTTTTTTTCGATAATTTTCGACGAGCCGACATTGTCCGTGTCGCAGGTGACGAGAACGCGCTTGAGGCCGAGATTTTTTGCTTTTTCCAAAGTCAGTCTAAGAATCAAAGTGCCGTAGCCTCTTCGTCTCGCCGAAGGACGGACGGCGTAGCCGATATGCCCGCCTTCGGTTTCGAGCTCGGCGTTCAGATAATGCCGCAGATTGCTTTCACCCAATATTTTGCCGTCGCCGACGAGCCAGAAGGTATTTTGCGGAACACGATTCGGCGGAAGACCCGTGCTGCGCGCAAAATTTGATAAGCGTTCGAGAAAGCCTTCAAAATCTTCGCGTGCAAATTTGTAGTGGTCATCGCTGCCCGCTCCGAATTCTTCGGCCATATCGAGAAATGCCGCTTTTAATGCCGCCGCCGGCTCGATTAATTTGATGCCTTCAAAATTCATAATTTTTAAACCGAAACTAATTCTTTTACTTGTCAGTTTTCAGTTTTCAGTTTTCAGTTGATTTTCTCGCCTTGACCTCAAATTTAACGTCGAAGTCTTCGGGCAGTTTCGGAACGAGCAGCCATAAATCGTATCGGCTCAGTGCGCGGCAGACCGAGCCTTTCGGGTCGATATAGCTGATGCTCACAAGATATTGTTTTTTCGCCGCATCTTTTACAATTTCGTACTCAAGACCGAGCGGAAAGTCGCAGTAGCCGGAATTTATTTCGATGCCGAGCAGCGTCTGTTTGGCAAAATCGATTTTCTCGACGTTTTCGCGACAGCGCTCGCGGCTTTCGTCGCCGCGGATTGATTTCAGGAAATTTTCCTCGTCTTTGATAACAACCGATTTCTCGTAAAAAATCTGGATGCAGCTTTGCATCTCAAACCGGTGCGTTCGGAGTTTTTCCTGCGCCGGAGCGGAAACGAGATAAAAAGCAAAAATAAAAAGGCAGAGTTTGAGAATCGAAATTCTCGTTTTGCCTTTTATCTTTTCACATTTGCGTTTCATTTTTAAACGTCGCCTTTAACCGCGCGCTTTTGGCAATAAATTCGTCCTGGCTTAAACAAACAAAGCGAATACTTCGTTTGAATAAACCATACCTTTACGCGTCAATTTCAGGCGATTCTCCAAAAGTTCAATCAAGCCCAAATCGCTGAAACGCGCTAAATCGACGGCCATCGTATCCGGCAGATTAATGCCGAAGCGGCGCTCGTATTCCTTCAAATCGAGGCCTTGTGCAAGACGTAGTCTTAGAAACGCAAATTCGGCTGAAAGTTGCTTTTTATCCAGCGCCAGCGCTTCGACGACGGGCGACGCTCCGCTTTCGACGAGCCGCACATATTCGCGCGTGTCGCGCTCGTTGGCGCGCCGGATTTGGCCGTCAAACGAATGAGCCGAAACGCCGAAAGCAAGAACGGGCTCGCACAGCCAGTATTTCGAATTATGTTTCGATTCAAAGCCGGGCAGCGAAAAATTCGAGATTTCGTATTGCCGGTAGCCGTTTGCGGCGGTTTTTTCAATCATCAGTTCGTACATTTCGCCTGCCAAATCTTCGTCCGGCAACGGCTGCCGACGGCTTCGAATCTGCTCGGCCAGAGGCGTTCCTTCATGGATTTCCAGAAGGTACAGCGAAAGATGCTCGGGCTTTAATTTTAACGCTTCTGACAAATTTCTTTCCCAATCGGCGAGCGTCTGGCGCGGCAGTCCGGCGATTAAATCGAAACTGACGTTTTCAAAATTCGCCGCCCGCAAAAGCTCGATTGTTTCGCGCACGTCGGCGGCGGTGTGACGCCGTCCGAGCCTTTTCAGCTCGGTGTCGTCAAAAGTCTGCGCGCCGAAGCTTGCGCGGTTAACGCCCAAATTTCGATATTCCTTTAGAGTTTCGAGCGAGACTGTCGCCGGGTTCATCTCCATCGTAATTTCAGAATTTTTATCGACGGAAAGCTTTTTATAAATCGAGTCGAGAATTTTTTCGAGCTGGCGCGCCGATAAAAGCGAGGGCGTTCCGCCGCCGAAATAAATCGTGTCAATCTCGATTGCGGCTTGCGGCTTGCAACTTGCGTAATTTTGAATTTCATTTACAAGCGCCGCGACATAGCGCTCGACCGTGTCGTTATCCTTAAAAACATCGGTCGCAAAATCGCAGTATGAACAGCGCGAGCGGCAAAAAGGTATGTGAAGATAAACGCCTGATTTCATCTCGTTTTATTTTACGCCGAACTTAGCGGGAACAAAAACCGGCGCTCGACGTATTGATTTTCGGAAAATTATGGAACAGATTTCTTATTACATCACCGCCGCCGCGTTTGCGATTATCATCATCTGCTGGTTTGTTTTTGCAGGAACTTTTTTTTTGAGAAAAAAACCGGACGCGGGCAAAGACAGCGTGCGCGCGCCGAAATCTTTTATCGGGATAGCTTTGCAGGGAGTAGCTTTCGGACTCGTCTGGGCGCTTCACCGCACGCCTTTTCTTTCGCCGCTCATCGACAGCCAATACGCGCTGAACATATTTTTTCAGATTTTAGCGATTTCGCTCGCCGTCGGCGCGGTCTGGATGGCAAATTCGGCGATTCGAACGCTCGGCAAGCAATGGAGCTTTCAGGCGCGCCTGATTGAAGACCACAAGCTCGTCACCGGCGGCGTTTATCAAATCGTTCGTCACCCGATTTACGCCGCGATGCTCGGAAAACTTCTCGCAACCGGAATAATCCTGAGCCACTGGCTCGTTTTAATCATCGCCGTCGCCGTCTTTTTTATCGGCACGAAAATTCGCACCGTCGCGGAAGAAAAACTGCTCCGCGACGCTTTTCCCGAGGAATATGACGAATACGCCGAAAAAGTTCCGGCGTTTATTCCGTTTGTAAAGATTTAAGATTTTGCCCGTCACAGTAAGAGAAATTAGCCACAGAGGGCGCAGAGATTTTAAGAAAGAATCAACCACAAATAACACGAATTACACTAATAAAATCTAAAATAATTTGTGTAATTCGTGTTATTTGCGGCTAAAAATTCTCTGCATTCTTTGTGGTTAAAATTTTCGTGGAATTTCTCGTTTGGGCGTGGAAAATCAATTTTCCAATTGATTCTCAAGCGAATTTTTCCAGGTCGTCTCAAGTTCGGGAACGGAAGCGGAAACGATTTGCGCGCCGCCGAAATTTATTTTCAAATCTTCGCCCGCGACTTTTCCGATAATCGTAAACGGGCAGTCGTTTTCGGCGGCAATCGTTTGGACTTCGCCTGATTTTTCCGGAGAAAAGCTGATTATGATGCGCGACGGCGTCTCGCCGAAAAGCGTCGATTCGGCCGCAAGATTCTCCTCTTTCAAATCGATTTCCGCGCCGATTGCTTTTTTATTCAAACACGAAAAACAGCTTTCCGCGATGGCAACAGCCAAACCGCCGTCGGATGAATCGTGCGCCGATTTTAATAAAAATTTATCGGCTAGAGCGAGGCATGTCTGCTGAACTCGTTTTTCCAAATCCAAATCGATGACGGGAACTTCGCCGTTTTCAATCATCTCTGCGGTCGTTAAGCCCAGAATAATCTGCGCGTATTCGCTCGCCGCCAAATCGTCTTTTGTCTCGCCCAAAATCGCGATGATATCGCCTTGCGCCTTAAAGCCCTGCGTGACGATTTTGCGCACGTCGTCAATCAAACCGACCATCCCGATGGTCGGCGTCGGCAAAATTCCGCGGCCTTCGGTTTCGTTGTAAAACGAGACGTTTCCCGAAACAATCGGCGTTTCAAACGCTTCGCAGGCTTCGCTTATTCCGTCGACGACTTCGGAAAAACTCCACATCACCTCGGGACGCTCGGGCGAAGCAAAATTCAGACAGTTCGTCACGGCAATCGGCCGCGCGCCGACGCAGACGTTGTTGCGCGCGGCTTCCGCGACAATCAATTTTGCGCCCATTTTCGGATTTATCGCCGCGAATTTTCCGTTTCCGTCGAGGCACATCGAGACGGCGCGCCTCGTTTCCTTGATGCGCACGACGGCCGCGTCAGCGCCCGGCAAAATTGCCGTGTTCGTCCGAACCATCGTGTCATACTGCTCGTAAACCCAGTGCTTCGAGCAAATATTCGGCGAAGCGAGAAGTTTTTTCAAAACTTGTCCAAAGTCCAAAGTTAAAGGTCTAAGATAGCTGTCCGGCCTTTGATTTTGGACTTTGGACTTTGGACTCATCGGACGCTCGTATTTCGGCGCTTCGTCGGTCAATTTATCGACCGGTAAATCCGCCATCAGCTCGCCGTTATGAAAAACTTTCAGCCGGTTGCCTTCGACGACGCGGCCGACGACGACGGCGTCCAAATCCCATTTGTTGAAAATTTCGACAATTTGTTTTTCGCGCCCGCGATGCGCGACAATCAGCATCCGCTCCTGCGATTCCGAAAGCATCATTTCATACGCCGTCATATTGGTTTCGCGCTGCGGGACGAGCGTCAAATCGAGCTCCAAACCCGTTCCGGCGCGCGCCGCCATTTCGACCGACGACGAAGTAAGCCCGGCTGCGCCCATATCCTGAATTCCGGCAATCGCGCCCGAGCGCATCGCTTCGAGACACGCTTCGAGCAGAAGTTTTTCGAGAAACGGGTCGCCGACCTGAACCGTCGGTCGTTTTTCGAGCGCTTCATCGTCAAACTCGGCGCTCGCCATCGTCGCGCCGTGAATCCCGTCGCGCCCGGTTTTCGCGCCGACGTAAAGAACCGGATTTCCGACGCCGGTCGCCTTACCGAAAAAGATTTGGTCTTTGCGGACGATGCCGAGAGCAAAAGCGTTAACCAGCGGATTTAAGCTGTAGGCGTCGTCGAAAACGACCTCGCCGCCGACCGTCGCCGTTCCGAAACAGTTACCGTAAAAACCGATTCCGGCGACACAGCCTTTAAGAATCGATTTATTGCGATTGCGAACCGGGTCAGAACCGCCTGCGGTAGCGGGCGGGTCGGATGTTAACGAAAGAGACTCATTATCAACGGCAAGCCCGCCCGCTGCCGCAGATGGTTCCGACAAGCGTCCGAACCTGAGAGAATTCATCAAGGCAATCGGGCGCGCTCCCATCGTGAAAACGTCGCGCAAAATTCCGCCGACGCCGGTCGCCGCGCCTTGAAACGGCTCGATAAACGACGGGTGATTGTGCGATTCGACTTTGAAAGCAACGCACCAATCGTCGCCGATATCGACGACGCCCGCGTTTTCGCCCGGCGGAACGATGACGCGTTCGCCCGTCGTCGGAAGACGTTTCAGGTGAACGCGCGAAGATTTGTAACTGCAATGCTCAGACCACATTACGCTGAAAACGCCGAGCTCGGTTAAGTTCGGCTCGCGGCCTAAAATTTGTTTGATTTTCTCGTATTCTTCCTCGGTCAGGTTGTGCTGCGCGACGATTTCCGGCGTGATTGACATTGCTTTTTTTCTCGGCTGAATTTAATAAAAGAAAGAGTTTATCGCAAAATGAAAATTTCGCACAAGCTTCAAAACTTATATGGCGATGTTTTTAAGCGAATTGCCCGCGAATAAACGCCAAAAGACGCGAAAGAAGAATAAGCGGCGAATTCTTCTTATTTTTTGCGTTTATTCGCGGGCAATTCTTTTACTGAATCGCGACCGAAGATAAGGCGTTTTCAATCCTGGATTTGAGGATTTGCGAATCGACAGCGCCGGTTTTGGCGTAGGAAACCTTTCCGTTCGTGTCGTATAAAACCAGAAAGGGCAGGCCGCCCGTCCAGAAAGGCATCAGCGAAAACATTCTATTTTTATTTTTGACGTGCAGAAGAAATGCGGGCATTTCGGCGTTCATTTCCTGCAAAAACGGCGAGACCTTTTTTAATTCTTCAGTGCTGTCGGTCGAAACGGTGATGATTTCGACGCCTTTCGGCTGAAATTCGTTATAAATCGCGATGAAAGCGGGAAATTCCTCTCGGCAGGGCTTGCACCACGTC
Source organism: Pyrinomonadaceae bacterium (assembly GCA_036403235.1). GTDB lineage: Bacteria > Acidobacteriota > Blastocatellia > Pyrinomonadales > Pyrinomonadaceae > JBGTFE01. The sequence goes on from DASWRI010000065.1 coordinate 118,429, forward strand.
GCCCAGAATTTTATAAGGAGCGGCTGTTTTTTATCTTTGCTCGTTTGAATGAGTTTGCCGAGATTGATTTCGTCGATGGCCGCAACTTTCGGTACGGTTTTCGTCTCGGTCGCTTTCGAAGTCGACGGCGCGACGAGCTTTTCGATTTCCTGGCGCAAATCTTCGGTTTTGACTTTGCCTTGTTTGAAATAAGCGGTTGCGCCTTTCGCGTCGAACAAAATCGTAAACGGCAGACCGCCCTGCCAGTCTTTTGAAACCGACATTATGGCGGCGTCCTCGTTTTGCGATTTGAGCAGATAGCCCGGCATTTCCGCTTTCATGTCGGCTAAAAATTTCGGTACGTCGCGGTTGATTTCGGCCAAATCGTCGAGCGAGATTGTAATAAAATCGATTTTTCCCTTAAAGTCCGCGCCGATTTTTACGAGGTCGGGAAATTCTTCGCGGCACGGGTCGCACCACGTCGCCCAGAAGCTGACGAGCAGCGGCTTGTCGTTCGGCTTGATTAAGCTTTTGAGTTTTATCTCGTCAATCTGCGTAACTTTCGGCAGCTTTGCGGGAGTCGCCGAGGTTTTCTGCGCGAGAGTTTGAGCCGAAAAGACAAAAGCCAAAATGAGAACAAAAAATAAAAACTTTATGTTCGTTCTCATTTTGGCTTGAATAAAAAATTTCGTATTCATTAATTTTTAGAAGCGCGCTTGATTGAGCAGCCGATGGCGTAAGCGGTCGTTTTGGCGACGGTTTTTCCGGTCAGAGTCGCGTCAATCGCATCGCGCAGATAATTGACGGAAATGTTTTCGCCCGATTTGTCGTTGTCAATCGCGCCGTGATAGACGAGCACGTTTTTCTCGTTAAAATAAAACATCTCCGGCGTCACGTTAGCGCCGAGCCGGTCGGCGATGACGTTTCCTTTATCAACCAGAACGGGAAATTTATAATGTTCGTCGGCGTGCGATTTTATCATTTCGAGCGATTCCGACGAATTGGAATTGATGCCGATAAAGTTGATTCCCTGTGCCTTGTAATCGGCCGCGAGCCTGGAAATTCTTTCGTTGTAACCGCGAACGACCGGGCACTGCGCCGATACGAAAACGACGACAGTGCCGTTTTTGCCCTTCAAATCGTTAAATGATTGGCTTTTGCCGTTGGTGTCGGTCAAAGAAAAGTTTTCGATTGTCGCGCCGATTGCCAAATCGGCTTTAACGCCCGTCAGATTGAGCGAAACAAACGCCAGTAAAGCCGTAACAGTTATCAATAAAATGCCTTTCCGTTTCATAATCTTTCTCCTTTTTTTAGAACGAATGCGATGTTTTTAGTTTAACAATTTAACGATTTTCCGAATAAGTTTACAGCATTTCTACGCGAGCTAACCGGCAATGTTTCACCTAAATGACGATAGTCTGCGAGCTTAGATGCCCAAATCAAAGTTTTCGGCTCAAATTTTCCTAAACAGGATGACGGCGGAAGAATCTTCTTTAATTGAAAAGACGCGGCAGTCTTTTGTTTATGCTTTTCGGCAGAAGAATTTCCATCGCGTCGTCAACCGTCACGATTCCGGCGATTTCGCCCAAATCGTCGATTACGGGCAAAGCGAGCAGATTGTATTCGGCAATCGTGTGCGCGACTTCTTCGGCCGAATCGTTCGGGTGTGCAAACTGAAAGCTTCCGCGCATAACCTGTTCCAAAACGTAAGTCGGGTCGGCTAAAATCAGACTGCGCAAACTTATCAAACCGACCAGCTTCCACGAATTTTCTTCCTCGACGACATACAGGTAATAAATCATATTCGGCGTTTCCGCCATCTCGCGCAGACGCGCAATCGCCTGTGCGACCGTCAGATTTTTCGGAAAAACGACAAATTCGGTCGTCATCAAACCGCCTGCCGTGTCGCTTTCAAATGGCATCAATTCGGCGACGTCGGCTTTTTCCTTGTCGTCCATCAAATTGAAAAGCTCCTGCGCCTTGTTCTTGTCCATCTCGCCGAGCACGTCAACCGCGTCGTCCGGCGACATTTCTTCGAGAAGGTCGGCCGCGCGCTCTCCGTCGATGACTTCGAGAATCCGCGCCTGATTTTCCGTCGACATTTCTTCGAGCGTGTCGGCGGCGATTTCGTCGTCAAGGCTTTCGACGATTTCCGTCCGGTGAATCGGCGAGAGCGATTCGGCGAGCTGCGCGATTTCGACCGGGTGAAGACGAGATAATTTGTCTTTTGAAGATTTGAGCTGAACCGCGCCGGCCGTTTTATCGGTCGCCAGATAACCGACGTCAGCCCAGTCGATAACCTCGACCGGACGCCGGCTGCCGTAAAAACCGGACGGCATCAGCCGGCGCAGAAATCCCTGAAGACTGACGTCCGCGCCCGTCACGTGCCATTTGCCGCCGACTTCGATTATCTGCACGTCGTTGACGCGCACGACGCGTTTGCCGTCAACATCGATTAATTGATTGTCTAAAACGTCTTTGGCAAGCAACACTTCGCCTTTGCGGCGTGTGAAAGGTTTGAGGTCGATAATTTCCGAGTTCATCCGCACGCCCTTTTCGCTGATGGAAGAAATTCGCGCGTGCCTGATAAAGAAATTGCGGCGGCGATAACGCCCGACAATCCCGATGACCGGCGGATACTCTTCTTCGCCGTAGCGCACGATAATATCTTTGACGACGGCAATTTTTTCGCCCTCGGCGTCAAAAACCGGACGACTTAAAATCTGCGACAGGTAGAGCATGTTCTAAGGATAAACGAAGATTTAAAAAGCGGGAAGGAAGGAGCGAAGAAGCGGGAGAAATTTGTGCTTAAGAAGCGTTATTTGAAAAAGAATCCGCCTATTAAAAAGAAAGAAAGCAGCAGAAAGACGATTCCGATGAGCAGAAAATCGTTCTTTCCCTCAAAAACAAACAAACTATCACTTTTCAACGAAGAATATCTTTTAGCCCTCTTATTCATAGAAACAGAATTTCTCATAAGAATTAAATTTATCGCCTGCTTTAACTTAACAATATAAAATTCGCGACCAGATTACAAGGAAAAAAAGGGACTTTCTTAAATATTATTTCGCGGAAAACCATTTTATATCAATAAATATGAAAAAAAATTTCATCCCGCAAAAAAATGTTTAAAAAGTTATAAAATTTTCTGGAAAGAATTTTGTATTCTGCGTTTCAATTAAATAGCGGCTCAAATTTCGAGCCTTTTTTAGTCAAAGAAATTCAATCGACACCTCCAAAAAAGCAACAGTTAGAAAACAAGATTTCTTTGCCGTCTTCAAAAATCACGGAAAATTAAATATGCACAAAATTCTACTAGGTATTGCTGTCTTTAGTCTTTTCGCAGTTTCAAACGCCGCGGCTCAAACCCGTTCCAGAGTATTTGATAATTTCGATACGGTCGGTGGCGTCCAAATCGTCACGCCGACAGCAGTTGCGCCGATAGTAGCTCCCAAAAACAAAAAACAGACGACGAAGAAAACCTCGCCGCAGACGATGAACGTCAGCGACGGTTTAAGTTTGAATAATAATGTGGTGAAGACGAGCTCGACGCGGCTTCTGATGTCTGCGGGAAGTAATCTCGGCGCATTTACGACCGGCGACGCTTTAATCGATTCTTACATCGTCGATTCTTCGAAACGCTACAACATCGACCCGCTTTTGATTTATTCGCAGATGCACCAGGAATCGAGCTTCAAGTTAAAAGCGACGTCGTATAAAGGCGCGAGCGGCCTGATGCAGCTGATGCCGGCGACGGCGGCGCGTTTCGGCGTGACGAATATCTACGAGCCGAAGCAAAACATCGAAGGCGGCGTGAAATATATGCGCTGGCTGCTCGATAAATTCGGCGGCGACGTCGTGCTGGCGCTGGCCGGTTACAATGCGGGTGAAGGCGCGGTGATAAAATTCGGCAATCAAGTTCCGCCCTATGCCGAAACACAGGAATATGTCCGCCGCATTACGGCTTGCTACAATTCGATTTCAAATCCGAATCTGGCGAAAATCGTGCGCAAAGTTTCCACTTCGCAAGCGACAAGACTTGAGCAAAAGGAAAGCAAGCCGCTGACGGTTTATGAACCGAACGCGCTCGCCATCAAAATGCCCGACGGCCGAATGCGACTCGTCAATCAATAAGTTTTTAAGGTTTCTCACAAGGAGTTTCTCTTCTCCTCTTGGTCGAAAAGACATGCGGTCGGAATTTTCCGGCCGCGTTTTTTTGTGCGAAATTATTATCTAATGTATGATTGCAAAAAGTGGACAGCGGACAGTTGATAGTCATTTTTACTTTCAACTCCGTCAACTATCCGCTTTCCACTAAATCTTATGTTTTGCACAAAATGCGGCGCTCGAAATTCCGACGAGGCGGTTTACTGTCAGAAATGCGGCTCTCTGCTCGAAGCCGAAGAAGAAACGCGCGTGGCGCGAAAGGAAATCGAGAGCGCGGATGCCGGAGACGTCGAGGAAAGACAGGTTTTTTCGATTTCCCCGACCTTGAAATTCGTCAAAATCGGTTACGGTCTGGCGGCACTCGGCGCGATTTTGCTGGTCGCTCTGCTGGCCGTCGTCAGCAACAACACATCGCTTAATATCTCTGGCTGGATTTCCGTTCTGCTCGGGCTATCCCTGCTTTTAATTCCGGCTTATTATCATTTCCGGCAAAAAATGATTCGCTACACGCTGACCGACGCGAAGATTGAAATCGACGAGGGATTTATTTTTCAAAACTCGCGAAGCGTTCCTCTGCGCTCGATTCAGGACGTTTCGGTCGCTTCGACGATTACGCAGAGAATGCTCGGCTTCGGCGACGTGGTCATCGACAACGCCAGCGAAGACGGCGGAAAAATCGTCTTAAAAAACATCGATACGCCAAAAAAATACTCAGACGTTTTGCTCAAGCAAATGCGACTTTTGGATAAGTGATTTTTATCACAGAGACACGGAGACACAGAGAAAAGAAAAATAATTTAAAAATCTCCGCGTCTCCGCGTCTCTGAGGTTTAATATTTTTATGAAAACTATATTCGTGACCGGCGGCGCGGGATTCGTCGGTTCGGCCTTTGTTCATCTGCTTTTGCGGGAAACCTCAGACGTCGAAATCGTCAATTTCGACGCGCTCACATACGCCGGAAATCTCGAAAACTTAAAGGGCGCGGACAACGCGCGGCATAAATTTGTCAAGGGCGACATTTGCGACAAAGAGACGGTTTTGCGCGCTTTGCCCGCCGGCGCTGACGCGATTTTTAATTTTGCCGCCGAATCGCACGTCGACCGGAGCATTCATTCGGCGGACGAATTTGTCAAAACAAACGTCCTCGGAACGCAAATTTTGCTCGATGCGGCGCGCGTCAAAAGCGTCAAAAGATTCGTTCAAGTTTCGACCGACGAAGTGATGGGAAGTCTGCCAACCGACGAAAACGCATTTTTTACCGAATCGTCGCCGCTCGAGCCGAATTCGCCGTATGCCGCGTCAAAGGCCGCCGCCGAGCATTTCGTCCGCGCCGCGCGCGAAACTTTCGGTCTGGAAACGATAATCACGCGCTGCGGAAACAATTACGGCGCGCGCCAGTTTCCCGAAAAACTGATTCCGCTGATGATTGCCAATGCACTGACGGACGAGCCTTTGCCGGTCTACGGCGACGGGCGAAACGTGCGCGACTGGATTTACGTCGAAGACCACGCGCGCGCCATCTGGCTCGCGTTTGAAAAAGGCCAATCGGGCGCGATTTACAACATCGGCGCGCGTAACGAAAGGGAAAATCTGGAAATCGTAAAATCGATTCTCGACGCTCTCGGCAAGCCGCATTCTTTAATAAAATTCGTCACCGACCGTCTCGGACACGACCGACGCTACGCGATAAATCCCGAAAAAACGGAGATTGAGCTCGGCTGGAAACCGCTCGTCAGCTGGGAAGCGGGCTTGCGGAAAACAATCGACTGGTATCTTGAAAATCAGGATTGGGTAAACCATATTCGCAACGGCGCGTATCGCGATTATTACCAGAAAATGTACGGCGCGAGCTTGAAATAATGAAAATTTTAATCACAGGCGCAAACGGAATGGTCGCGCGGGCGGCGCTTGAATATTGCCGCTCAATCGGCGACGAAGTTTTCGCATTGACGCGGCAGGAACTGGATATTTCGGATATCAAAGCGGTTTTTGGCGTTTTCAAGCGCGAAAAATTCGACGCGGTTTTAAATTGCGCGGCTTACACGAACGTTGACGGCGCGGAAGCAAATCGCGAAATTTGCTATGCGGCAAACTCGGAAGGCGTCACAAATCTCGCGCTCGCTTCAAAGGAAATCGACTGCGCTTTTGTAACGATTTCGACGGATTACGTTTTCATCGGCACGAAGCAGGATTTTTACACGCAGCGCGACACGCCAAACCCTTTGAGCATTTACGGTCAATCGAAGCTCGAAGGCGAGATTCGCGCGCGGTACGCTTACGCGCGCACGATTGTCGTGCGCTCCGGCTGGATTTACGGCGCGGGCGGGACAAATTTTCTGAGCGTAATGCACAAACTGCTCGCGGAAAAAAAGCCAATCAAAGCAATTCGAGATTCTTACGGAACGCCGACATTGGCGACGGATTTGGCGCGTCGCCTGCGCGAGTTGGCCGGACTCGATTTGCCCTTGATTTTCCACGTTACGAATTCGGGCGCGGGCGCGAGTTATCTGGAATTTGCCGAAAAGGTATGCGAAATCGGCGGATTTGATAAAAATTTGCTTGAAACCGTTTCGTTCGCCGACTTAAAGCGCCCCGCGCCGCGTCCGCGCAGCTCGAAACTCGCCTGTCTTTTCAGCGAAAAATTCGGATTAACGCCTTTGCCGAACTGGGAAAATGCGCTAAAAAGCTTTTTAGAAGACAAAAGTAATTTTTAGAAGACAAAAGTAAAAAGGTAAAAGGCAAAAGTAAGAAACCTGATCTTCACTTTTGCCTTTTACCTTTTTTATTTTTTATTTTTGGCGTGCGTTAGCTTTTCGTCGTATGAGTCGACGAAGCCGTTTCGACTTCGTCCATAAAAGGCGTCAAGTCGTCTTCGTCCGGCGTGTAGTAAGTGTAACCGTAGCCGTAATAACCGTATTCGACCGAGTTTGATTTGATGCCGTTGAGGACGACGCCGTAGATGCGCGCGCCGATGTTGCTGAGGCGCTGTTTGAAGCGGCGAATCAGGTGAATCGAGCTTTTTCCGGCCATCGCGACGAGCACGACGCCGTCGACCTGCGTCGAGAGAATCGCCGCATCGGTAAAGGAAATCGCGGGCGGCGAATCGATAATCACGTGCTTGTAGTTCGTTTTCAAAAACTGAAGCAGATTTTTCATCTCGTTCGAGCTCAAAAGCTCGGCCGGATTCGGCGGAATCGGGCCGCTCGTGATGACTTTTAATTTGGGCAGCTCGGGAAACGGTTTTAAAAGATTGTCCGGATTTTTCTCGCCCGAAAGATAATTGGTCAAACCGTTTGCGTTGCCGAAACCGAAATGATTATGCAGGCGCGGGCGGCGCAAATCGCAGTCGATGATAACGACGTCGGCGCCCGATTGCGCGAGCGTGATGGCCGTATTTATCGCCGTCGTCGTTTTGCCTTCGGCCGGCTGCGAGCTGGTGACGAGAATCGTCTGCGGCGGTTTTCCGGCCGACGAGAAAAGCAGGGAAGTGCGCAGATGGCGGTAAGCTTCGGCCATCGCCGAGCGCGTGTCTTCGAGCGCAATCAGCGCCGTCGTGTTCGCCGCGTTGCCGTTTGTCTTGGCCGGAAGCAATCCCAACTTGCTTCGGGTCGAAACCGTCTGATGCGGAATCAGCGCCAGCGTCGGCAGGCCGAGATGACGACCGATGTCGTCGGAAGATTTAACCGAATCGTCCAGATAATCGAGCAAAAACGCGAGACCGATGCCCGCCGCGAGCGAAATCAGAAAAGCGATAAAAATGTTGCGTTCTCTTTTCGGGCCGACCGGCTGCGTCGGCGTCAGCGCGCCGGTAGCGATTTTTATATTGTCGGGACGACTGCCGGAAATCGCGAGCTCCTGTTCTTTCTGGCGCTGCGTGTAGGTGTCGAGCAAACCGCGATTGGTCTCGATTTTCCTTTTCAGCGTCGTCAGCTGAGTTTCCGCGACGCCTTCGCCGTTAGCCGTGGAAACCTGGTTCATATACGACGCGTGAAGTTGTTCTTCGCGTGTTCGGGCGGCATCCAACTGCGATTTTAACCCGACCAGCGCGCCCTTTACGGCTTCACTGTTTAATTTCTGGTCGTCGCGATTAATCGTTTCGGTAACTTCTTTTTCGGTGCTTTGTCTGGTTGCCGTCAGCGACGCAATCTTTTCTTCGGTCTGTTTAACCTTGGGAAATTCGGGCGTGTATTTAACCAGAAGCTCGGCCTTTTCCGCTTCGGCTTCCTGTATCTCTTTATCAATTTCGCGAAGCCGATCTTGTAGTTTATTTCTCCGCTCGATATTGAGGCGGTTCATATCCAGATAGACTTTGTTGTCCGTAATGTCGGGAATATTGATGCCTTCGCCGCGGTTACTCGCCTGAACGGCGGCGTTGTAGCGCGCTTCGAGCTTTCGCCGGTCGTCCATCGCCGCCAGCCACTGCCCGCTCAGGGTTTGCAGATTGGCGGCGCGCAGCTCGCTGCCTTTATCCTGCAAGGGCAGATTGCCGTTGCGCATATAATTGATGAGCTCGACTTCCTGGTTGGCAATCGTCGTCTGCAGCTCCTCGATGGATTTACTCAATTCTTCGTAAGTCTGTTTCGCGCCGCGCATTTCGCGCTGGGCGTCCTGCTCGATAAAGGCAACGCCGACCATATTAGCCACTTTGGCCGCCAGGTCGGGATTCGTGCTGGTGATGCTGATGGTGACGATATTCGTTTTTTCGCGCTGCTCAACTTTCATCCCGCCGCTCAAAGTTCCGGCGTAACGCTCCGACAGAGCCTTTTCCTCGGCCGTCAGCGTAACCTGCGGCTGTGCCTCGTCGGTTTGATTCGAATCGACGGCCAGAAGCGGCATCGAAGATTCTTTCGGCGGCGCGGTTTTCTCGCTCGAAAACAAAGAGCGGAAAAACAGACCGATGCCTTTATTCTCGTTATTTAATAAATTCGGGTCTTTATAAAGCCCGAGACGAACGACGGCGTCGCGCATCAAGTCGGGGCTTTGCAGAAGCTGAAGCTGCGTGTTGTAGTAATTTACGTCGTTGCCGAAATTGATGTTAATCGGTTGATTGGCCTGCGGTTTCGGCTTGCGCGGCTCGATTATCATTTCCATCGTCGCCTGATACTGCGAAGGCTGGCGATACATATAAAACGCGGCGGCGGCCGTTACCAGAATCGTCAAAGCCAGAATCAAGGGCAGGCGTTTATAGACGACGTTGAAATATTCGCGAATCGAGCGCCGTTCATCAAAATTGTCTTCGTCGTAAACCGGAGAATAATTGACCGGACCGTCCGTATTAGAGATTTGTAAATCGTTTGTTTTCGGTAGAGGCAGCAGCCGCTCGTCTTTTTCCATACTTCTAAAACCCTTTAATAAACTAGCCGAGATTTCGAGAGGGCACCAATAGCTTATATCACATTTAGCACAACTTTGCCCGTGAATTTACAATCTAAAATTTAATGTGTTTGTCAGATGTGTCGAATTTATTTCTCGAAATACTTGAAAATATACACTTTTTTCGCTGTTTAGGCAAAAAACAGGAATTCCCGAATTTTGCCCTTTTGGTTTCGCCGAAAACCAGATGATATAATTAATCTTTTGTACTGAATTAATATTTACTCAATTAATAAACATATATGATTGGAATTTCCGAAAAAGAGCTCGGCTTTATAAATAATTTATCGAATAACGACTTTGATTTAGGCGTCGTCGGATATAAATATTCCGACCTTTATGATGCAAACAAGCTGCGAGAGCTGGCCGAAAAATTTTACGACGAGGTAAAGGAAAAAAATCCGCTTCTTCACGAAGCTTTGACGAAATATATTGAAAATCGAGGCAAAGGCTACGAAGCGCGCGTCGAATCGAATATTTTAACCGACAGCGCACCGTATTTGTCGGATTTTATCGCGACGATGTTCGGCATCAACCGCGAACGCGAGCAGCTGCAGCGCGAAATCATCGAGCAGGACCCGATTTGGAAATACAAATTTTTCGTTCAGCGTCGCGCCATAAAAAAGTTTACGGCGGAAAAAATCGCCGGTTTTAACGAAGCGGAAATCGCCCAGGCTCTGCGGGAATTTAATTTTGCGGCGTTTGATGAAACTCTGATTTATGACGAGGAGCTGGCCGTCGCATACGTCACCAACAAGCTCGTCGAGGCGGAAGAAGTCTTGATTAAAAATCAGGAAATAACGGCGGAAATTCGCGAAACTGTAAACCGAATCGGCGCGGCTTACGATAAACTGAAAGACAAAATTTTCGGCAGAGTTTTCGAGCGTTTCGTTGTCGAGATGGAAGGCGCGGGCGAGGTTTTGCAGGTCAAAGCAGCGCTGCAAATCCTAGAAATCTGGTCGGCGATTCAGTTTCACGGGCGCAAGAAAAAGTGGTACAGCTTCAAAGTTCCGCACGCGCTCGATTATCAAAATCTCGTTCACCTGATTCACCCCGAACCGAAGCTTCACAACATTATGCGCGGGCGCGAACGGGATTTGCGACGCCGCGACGGTTTTAAGCTGACCGACGCCCGCGGCACGATGCGCGATTCGCTCTACGAAGTCGATTACTGTCTGATTTGCCACGAGCGCGACAAGGATTCGTGCTCGAAAGGTCTCCGCGAAAAAGACGGCGAGCCGAAAAGAAATCCTTTGGGCATCAAAACCGAAGGCTGCCCGCTCGACGAAAAAATCTCGGAAATGCACCAGATGAAGCGCGAGGGCGATTCAATCGCGTCGCTCGCGCTCGTCACAATCGACAATCCGATGTGCGCCGGAACCGGTCATCGCATCTGCAACGACTGTATGAAAGGCTGCATTTTCCAGAAACAGGAGCCGGTCAACATTCCGCTCGCCGAAACGCACACTTTGACCGACGTTTTGAATCTGCCTTACGGTTTCGAGATTTACAATCTGCTGACGCGCTGGAATCCGCTCAATGCGAAACGCCCCTTTGCGCTGCCGTATAACGGGAAAAACGTCCTCGTCGTCGGGCTCGGGCCGGCGGGCTACACGCTCGCGCATTATCTTCTGAACGAAGGTTTCGGCGTTATCGGCATCGACGGCTTGAAAATCGAGCCTTTGCCGGAAAATTGGACGGGAAGCCTGGGCAAACAAACGCCGAAACCGATAAAAAATATTGAGGAAATCACGGACGAGCTCGACGAGCGGATTTTGTCCGGCTTCGGCGGCGTTTCCGAATACGGCATCACGGTTCGCTGGGACAAGAATTTTCTGACGATGATGCAGTTGATTTTATCGCGCCGCAAGCGTTTTCGCGCCTACGGCGGCGTTCGTTTCGGCGGAACTCTGACGATTGAAGACGCGTGGAATTTTGGTTTTGACCACATCGCAATTGCGACGGGCGCGGGGCGACCGACGATTGTGCCGATGAAAAACAATCTGATTCGCGGCATTCGCCAGGCGTCGGATTTTCTGATGGCTTTGCAATTAACGGGCGCGTTCAAAAAAGACACTTTGTCGAATCTGCAGGTTCGGCTTCCGGCCATCGTCATCGGCGGCGGCCTGACCGGAATCGACACGGCGACCGAGCTTTTCGCCTATTACCCGGTGCAGGTCGAAAAAATGCTCGACAAATTCGAAGCGGTCGCGGCGAGCTTCGGCGAGGAATCCGTTTGGTCGGCGTTTGATGTAGAAGAGAAAAAAGTTTTCGGCGAATTTCTCGTTCACGGCCGGGCGATTCGCGAGGAAAGAGCGAGAGCCGAAAAGACAGGCGAAAAACCGAATTTTATTCCGCTCGTCCAGCAATGGGGCGGCGTTTCGCTCGTTTATCGAAAGCGCCTGCAGGACTCGCCCGCATATCGTCTGAATCACGAGGAAGTGCAGAAAGCGCTCGAAGAAGGCATCGATTTTGTCGAATTGATGTCGCCGACGGAAGCCGTACCGGACGAATACGGCGCGATAAAAGCTTTGATTTTTGAAAAACAAAATTACGACGTCGAAACCGGAAAATTCTCGAACGCGAAAGAATACGCGACGTTTCCGGCGCGCACCGTCTGCGTCGCCGCCGGAACGAGCCCGAACGTGATTTACGAAAAGGAAAAGCCCGGAACATTTCAGCTCGACGAATGGCGACAGTTTTTCCAGCCGTTTAAGCTGGAAAAAAACGGCGACGGGCGGTTTCACGCGGCGGCGGCCGCGAAAGGCGAAGACGCGTTTTTTACGTCGTATGAAAAGGACGGAAAATTTATTTCCTACTACGGCGACAATCACCCGAAATACGCCGGGAACGTCGTCAAAGCGATGGCTTCGGCGAAAAACGGGTATCCGAAAGTGGTCGAGCTTTTTGCCGACGAGTTGGCGACGCGCGGCGATTTGCCGCAGGCGGAAAAAGACCAGATTTTCGAAAAACTGGAAGCGACTCTCGATGAACAATTGCGCGCTTACGTCGTTCGCGTCGAGCGCCTGACGCCGACGATTGTCGATGTCGTCGTCAAAGCGCCGCTGCAAGCGAGAAAATTCGAGCCGGGACAATTTTATCGCCTGCAAAACTTTGAAACGAGCTCGCCGACGGTCGGCGGAAAGCGTTTGATGATGGAAGGCCTGGCGCTGACCGGCGCGTGGGTCGACCGCGAAAAAGGCCTGCTCTCGATGATTGTCCTCGAAATGGGAACATCGTCGCGGCTTTGTTCGCTTTTGAAGGAAGGCGAAGAAGTTCTCGTCATGGGGCCGACCGGAGCGCCGACCGAAATTCCCGAAAACGAAACGATTTTGCTCGCTGGCGGCGGGCTCGGAAACGCGGTTTTGTTCTCGATTGCCAAGGCGATGCGCGACAACGGCAACAAGGTCATTTACTTTGCCGGATATAAAAACGGCGCGGATTTATATAAACGAGAGGAAATCGAAAACGCCACCGACCAGGTCATCTGGTCGACCGATTTCGGCGATGAAATCGTGCCGCAGAGAGCGCAGGACGCGCATTTTCGCGGCAACATCGTGCAGGCGATGATTGCTTACGCCGAAGGCAAGCTCGGCCGGCAAACGGTTGATTTGAAGGAAGTTGACCGCATCATCGCGATCGGCTCGGACAGAATGATGAACGGCGTTAAGGAAGCGCGTCACAACACTCTGCAGCCGTATCTGAAAGCACAGCACACGGCCATCGGCTCAATCAACAGCCCGATGCAGTGCATGATGAAGGAAGTCTGCGCGCAGTGCCTCCAGCGTCACGTCAACCCGCACACGGGCGAGGAATTTTTCGTTTTTTCGTGTTTTAATCAAGACCAGAATCTCGATTTCGTCGATTTTAAGAATTTGAACGACAGATTGAGAGCCAATTCGATTCAGGAAAAGCTTTCGAATATGTGGCTCGATAAGATTTTCAAGGAAAAAGCGGAAGCGAATTAAACGGAAAACGGAAAATGGAAAGTGAAAGAATCATTTCATCACTTTCCATTTTCCGTTTTTTTACCGTTCCTTTGCATTTGTATCCGTTCTGGTTGTAAATTCAAATAAACGAAAATGACGCGCGAAGAAGAATTCCAATTTCAAAATGTAGAGATAGCGACGCCGGAAGTGCGCGAAGAAGACAAGGATTTGGGCTTCGGCTCGAAAGTCGTCGGCGAAAGCCGCCTGCGTTTTATCAACCGCGACGGCTCGTTTAATGTCAGGCGCACCGGGCTGAGCAGGTTTTCCACGCTCAATTTTTATCACATTTTGCTGACGATGAACTGGACGCAGTTTCTCGGTCTGGTTTTGCTGCTTTATTTTCTGAGCAATCTTTCGTTCGGTTTTTTTTACGCGCTGCTCGACGGCGCGCTCGTCGATACTTCCGAGCTTCCGATGAAAAACGTTTTTCTGCGCGGATTTTTCTTCAGCGTGCAGACGTTTGCGACCATCGGCTACGGCACGATTCACCCGCTCGGCATCATTCCGAATCTGCTCGTGACAATCGAATCGTATTACAGCCTGCTCGCCAACGCTTTGATTACGGGCCTCGTTTTCGCCCGGTTTTCGCGCCCGACGGCGAAGATAATTTTCAGCGACGTGGCGGTCGTCGCGCCGTATCGAGGCATCACCGGTTTTATGTTTCGCGTCGTCAACAGCCGCAACAACCAGCTTATCGAGGTCAACGCGCAGGTTACTTTCTCGCGCTTCGTCGAAAAAAACGGCGAGCTTACCAGAAAATTTTCACAGCTCAAGCTCGAACGCGAAAAGGTCACATTTTTCCCGCTTTCGTGGACAATCGTTCATCCGATTGACGAAAAATCGCCGATGTATAATTTGACGCAGGAAGATTTGGAAAAATCCGACGCCGAGATTTTGATTTTGTTAAGCGCGATGGACGAAACTTTCGCGCAGCCCGTCCACACGCGCTCGTCGTATAAACATTTCGAGATAAACGCGGGCTACAAATTCGCCAATTTATACAACGAAAATAAGCTCGACGAGCCGATTTCGATTGATATCAGAAAGCTTTCAAAAATAGAAAAAGTATAATGTTCACCGGAATTATCGAAGAATTGGGAAAAATCGCGGCTTTTGAAAAACGCGGCGACGGCGCGCGGATAAAAATTTCGGCGCGCCTCGTTACCGAAAAGACTGCGGAAGGCGATTCGATTGCCGTCAACGGCGTTTGCCTGACGGCGCTCGACGTCAAGGCGGATTCGTTTGCGGCGGACGTCTCGGGCGAGACGCTCGATAAATCGACTTTGGGAAAGCTAAACGCCGGCTCAAACGTCAATCTCGAACGCGCCGTTACGCCGCAGACGCGCCTCGGCGGGCATATCGTGCAGGGACACGTCGACGCGCGCGGACGATTTATTTCGTCAGCTCAGAGCGGCGACTTCTGGACTGTCAAGGTCGGCTTTCCGAGAGAAATCGGGCAATATCTCGTTTATAAAGGCTCGATTTCGGTCGAAGGAATTTCTCTGACAATCGCCGATTTGACCGCCGATTATTTTGAAATCGCGTTGATTCCGAAAACTTGGGAGCTGACAAATTTATCGAGTCTGAAAAGCGGCGACGAAGTAAATCTGGAAGTTGACGTGATTGCCAAATACGTCGAGAGAATTTTGCTTTACGGCCGGCGGACGCCGCCAAGCGAAGAAATCACGATGGAAAAGCTCGCCAAACTCGGATTTGTTAAATGATTGAAATTATCCACGCCGAAACGCGCGCCGAAGTCGATGAGGCGCGAAAACTTTTCCGCGAATACGAAGCATGGCTCGGTCTGGATTTGTGTTTTCAAGGCTTTGAAGAGGAATTGGCAAATCTTCCGGGAAAATACGCAAAGCCCGACGGGAGGCTTTTTTTAGCATTTGTAAATAAAAAAGCGGCGGGCTGCATCGCTTTCAGAAGACTCGAAAAAGATACGTGCGAAATGAAGCGGCTGTATATCAGAGACGAGTTTCGCGGGCGCGGTCTGGGAAAGCTTTTAATTGAAAAATTGATTGCGGAAGCCGGTCTTGCGGGTTACAAAAAAATGCGTCTCGACACTCTGCCCGGTAAAATGGCGAAAGCCGTAAAAATCTACCAGTCGCACGGCTTTCGCGAAATTCCCGCCTATTATCAAAATCCCTACGGCGAAACTCTTTTTATGGAAAGGAAATTATAAGGCAAAAGATAAAAGGTAAAGTAAAAAGGGCAAAAGTAAGAAGCTCAATTCTTCGCTTTTGCCCTTTTTACTTTTTACTTCGTTTTACTTCATCTCTTTGCGCGGAATCTTCTCGTCCATCATCGCCGTTTGATAAACGAACGCCGCCATAATGATTGAAGCCTGTTTCATATCTTCGGCCTGAACGCGGTCGAAAACGTCTTCGTTCGAGTGGTGCGTGCGCGTGTCGTATTCGATTTCGTCCTGGATAAACTGGAAGCCGGGAAGACCGATTCTATCAAAAGACAGATGGTCTGTTCCGCCCGTGTTCAAAATCGTCAGCGTATTCGCGCCCATATCGGCAAAAGGCGTCAGCCACGTTTTGAAAATCGGCGCGGCCGCGCTGTTGCCCTGCAGATAAACGCCGCGAATTTTGCCCGTCCCGTTGTCGAGATTGTAATAAGCTGACAATTTTTCGTAATCAGCGCCTTTGGTGATTTCAAGCGGCTGCGGCTGTCCGCCGCCAAACTGATTGCCGCCGCCTTTGGCTTCGCCGAAATGCTGTTTGACGTATTCGCGCGAGCCGTTTAATCCCTGTTCCTCGCCCGACCAGAGCGCGACGCGAATCGTGCGGCGCGGTTTCAAGCCCGCCGCCAGAATAATGCGAGCCGCTTCCATCGCGACGGCCGAGCCCGCGCCGTTGTCGGTTGCGCCCGTGCCCGCGTGCCACGAATCGAGGTGTCCGCCGAGCATCACGATTTCGTCTTTTAATTTCGGGTCAGTTCCCGGAATTTCGGCAATCGTGTTGTAACCCATCTGGTCTTCGTCGTGATATTGCGCGTCGATGTTAATCGTCATTTTCGGCGTCACGCCAAAGCCGAGCATTCTCACCAGACGATTGTAATCTTCGGTCGCCATCGTCACCTGCGGGATGACTTTAGCTTCGGCTTCCTTTTTATAAGACTGCATCACGTTGCGAAAATTGAAGTTCGTCATATCCGCCGGAATATCGGGAATGGCAAACGCGCTCTGCACGAAAACCGTTCCGCCGCTTCCGCCGCGACTGTTGTCAACCACGACGGCCGCTCCTTCCTGAAGCAGAAACTGCCATCGCTTGGCGTTAAAGACAAACGCTTTCATCTGTTCGTCTCTCGCCTTCTGGCGTTGCTCGTCGGTCATCTGCGGCTGATTCGGATTTTGCGGGGCGGGCGAGGTTTCGGCGGCCATTTTTTTCAAATCTTCGTCGCTGCGGCGCGTTCCGAGCGCTTCAAAGACGGGTTTCAAATCGCGTGCGGCCGAAATCAAAACGATTTTCCCGTTTAATTTGCCTTTGAATTTGTCCAAATCCGCTTCGGTTTTGGCGTCGAAAAGAACGACTTCGCCGGTGACCGCGCCTTTGGTCGAAGTCGACCACGCTTTCGGATAGGCGATGACCGGAAACGTCTGCGGCGCAACGACTTCCGCCGAAAAATTCCTCAGCGACCAGCCGCGTCCGAATGGGCCCCACGATTCGAGATGAGCGTTTTGCATTCCCCATTTCGCCATCGTGTCGCGCGTCCATTCGTTGGCGCGTTTCATACTCGGCGAATTCGTCAGGCGTCCGCCGATAACGTCCGACAGATAGCTCAAAGTCTGCATCACCTGCGAATTTTTCGTGCCTTCCGTTTTAATCACATCGATTGTTTCCTTCGGCGCTTGATAAACGGTCGTCTGCGCCATCGCCGCCACCGGAAGCAAAAAAGTATAGAGCAGAAAAACGCTCAATAACTTGCGTCTTAACATTTTTAAAATCTCCTCGAAATTAGTTTGACTTTTGAAAGAAAAGTATAGTTTTGATAATACCAAAACAAACGAAAAAAGTTTCAAAAAATAGTTGTAGAAAGGCGAAAGAGGGCGAAAAAAAAAGAAAGCCACGAATAACTCAAATAACACAAATAATTTTTCTTTTATTTAGTGTAATTCGTGTAATTCGCGGCTAAAAACTTTTCGTGAACTTTCTTGCGTGCCCGCGGCTAATTTGTTTTCCAGGTCAGCGTGTAGGCCGGCGGAACGTTTTTGACAATCAGCGGGCTTCTTTTCGCCTTGCCGTAGCGATTTCGCATAAATTCGCGGAGCTTTATCGCCGACGGCATATAGTAGCCGTGCGCGTATTGAAACGTGCGGAAGACACAGCCCTGCTGCATAAATTTGTCGATTTCCGACAGGATTTTTTCGCCGACTTCGTTCGGTAGCGAGACGAACGGCAGACAGCAGATAATATAGCCGACTTTTCCAAGACTGGATTTTTGATGGATTTTTTCGAGCTCGCAGGCGTTGCCGCGAATGATTTTCAAAGCGGGAAATTTTGTTCTTAAAGACTTTACGAGGTTTCCGTCGAGCTCGATGCCGAGATACGATTTTTCGTCGAGCACAACTTCCTGCAAAAATTTCGTTATCGCGCCCGTTCCGACACCGAGCTCGAGCACGACGTTGTTTTCGTCCGGGCGAATGCCTTCAATCATTTTCGAAGCCAGTTCGGGCGACGACGGCGTTATCGCGCCGACTTTCAGCGGATTTTTGAAAAAGGCTTGCAGAAATTGAATATTCTCGTTCATCCAAACTTTTACTTAACCGAAGCCTCCGCTTTGGTTTGCTCTTCAGACGTAGAAAAATCGCTGACCGTAATTTTATAATCGCAGCCCTCATTATTGCAATAGCGAATCGTGCCTTCTTTCTTGGTCGTCTTCTCTAAAAGATACGGAGCATTGCATTTCGGGCACGGCTCGACGATTGGTTTGTCCCAGAAAACGGCGTCGCATTTCGGGTAATTGGTACAGCCGTAAAACACTTTTCCGCGTCTCGATTTTTTCGCCGCAATCTCGCCGTCTTTGCATTTCGGGCATGCGATTCCGAGCGTTTCGCGCTTGACGTAATCGCATTTCGGATAATTGGAGCACGAAATGAATTCGCCGTAGCGGCCTTGTCTTTTGACGAGCTTCGCGCCGTCCTTCGGACACGTTTCGTCGAGTTCGACCGGCGGCGCGACGGGTTTCTGCTCGCCCTTGGCAATCTTGCGAATATTTTTGCAGTCGGGATAGCCGGTGCAGCCGTAAAACGAGCCGAAACGACCTTTTTTCAAAGCCATCTCGCGCCCGCAAAGCTCGCAGTTCGGCACTTCCGGCTCGTCCGTCGTCCGTTGTCCGTTATCCGTTGCAGCTTCTTGATTTTCCCCTGACCGCTGACCGCTGACCGCCGATTTCTTACTTCCGACCTCGCGCGTCGTTTTACATTCGGGATAATTTTCACAGGCCAGAAACTGCCCGAAGCGACCGAATTTTATGACCATTCCGGAACCGCATTTTTCGCAGATTTCGTCGGTCGGAATCGATGCTTTCTTTTTGTTTTTGATGCTTTCTTCGGCGTGTTTCAAATCGACCGAAAACTTATCGTAAAAATCGTGCAGAGCCGTCCGCCAATTCAAATTGCCGTCTTCGATTTCGTCGAGATTTTCTTCCATCCGCGCCGTGTAGGTTTCGTTAAAAAGGTCTGCGAAACTGGCCACGAGCAAATCGTTGACGGTCATCCCCAAAGGCGTCGGGTGAAAGCGTCCCTCGACGCGTTCGACATATTCGCGCTCCTGAATCGTCGTCATAATCGCCGCGTAAGTCGAAGGACGGCCGATGCCTTTTTCTTCCAAAGCTTTAACCAGAGTCGCTTCCGTATAACGCGGCGGCGGTTCGGTAAAATGCTGTTCGGGCGTGATTTTGTTTAATTTCAAAAGCTCGCCTTTTTCGACTTTCGGCAGATTCAATTCCGCGTCTTCGTCCTCGCCTTCCTGCGGTTTCTCGTCGCGCCCTTCCTGGTAAACTTTCAAAAATCCGTCGAATTTCTGCACCGAACCGGTGGCGCGAAATGTAAAGCGTCCGGCCTTTATGTCAATCGTCGTCTGGTCGAAAATCGCGGGCATCATCTGCGACGCGACAAATCTCTGCCAGATAAGGCGATAAACCTTGTATTCGTCGGGCGAGAGATAATTTTTCAGAGATTCCGGCGTGCGGTTGACGTCGGTCGGGCGAATCGCTTCGTGCGCGTCCTGCGCTCCTTTTTTGCCTTTGTAAAAATTCGGTTTTTCGGGCAGATAAGGTTTTCCGTATTCGCCGCCGATAAAGTCCCGAACTTCGGTCAGCGCGGCGTCGGACACGCGCGTCGAATCGGTTCGCATATACGTAATCAGACCGACCGCGCCTTCCGCGCCGATTTCCACGCCCTCGTAAAGCTTCTGCGCGACCGACATCGCTTTTTTTACGGGAAAACCGAATTTGCGCGAAGCTTCCTGCTGCAGTTTGGAAGTGATAAACGGCGGCGTCGCGTTTCGTTTGCGCTCTTTCGTCGTGACCGAATCGACGATAAAATCTGCGCCGCGCGCCTCTTCGACGATTTCAGTCGCCGTTTTTTCGTCTTTGATGTGCGTTTCCGACTTTTTTAAATCCTGGTCGAAGCCGCTCGTCTTGACGGTCAAGTCTTCGATTTTATAAAGACGCGAATCAAAATTCGGCGGCAGCTTCGCCGCCAGATTGGCGATAATCGTCCAGTATTCGGTCTGCACGAAATTCTCGATTTCGCGCTCGCGGTCAACCACGAGGCGAACGGCGACCGTCTGGACGCGACCGGCGGAAAGCTTGCCGCCGATGTTTTTCCAAAGAATCGGCGAGACTTTGTAGCCGACGAGTCTGTCGAGTATCCGGCGCGCTTGTTGCGCATCAACCAAATCCTGGTTGACCTGTTTCGGCTCTTTGAAAGCGTCTTTTATCGCGTTTTTCGTGATTTCGTTAAACATCACGCGAAAAACGGGTTTCGTGTTTTTCTTCGGCACGATTTCTTCGGCCAGATGCTGGCAAATCGCCTCGCCTTCGCGGTCGGGGTCGGCGGCCAGATAAATCGCGTCGGATTCTTTCGCCGCTTTTTTGAGGTCGGCGACGATTTTTTTGTTATTGCGCTTTTTAGCGTCGGGAATAACTTCGTAAACCGGCTCGAAATTGTTTTCGACATCGACGCCGAGCGACTTCATAGGCAAATCTTTGATGTGCCCGATTGAAGCCATCACCTTGTAATCGCTTCCCAGATATTTGTTGATTGTTTTCGCCTTTGCGGGCGATTCGACTATAACTAAATTTTTACCCATTTTGAAAAAAATATGTCAGACACATTTCTTGTGCTGACATTTTGACTTCTAACACTTGCCCGTGTTGCGTGTCAATTAAAACTAAACCTAAATCAATTTATTTGGCAATTCCAAATTTCGGATTTTAAATCTTTCTCGCATAACATTTGCCCGGCAGAGCGCGAATCAAGTCACGCATTTCCAGACTGAGCAGGGAGGCATTCAAATCTCCGAACGCCAGGCCGCTCGCCTCAAGCAAAACGTCAATCTGCGTCGGCTCGTCCGCCGAAAGCTTGTGCCAGACTTTGCGCTCATTATCCGACAAATCGGCCGGCGCCAGTTTCTGCTGGTTCGATTCGCTTTCGGCGGCTTTTTCGTCCAGTTTCGGCGGCAAAATCGCGGCGGAAATTTCACCCGGCAATTCCGCGACGACGTCCTGCCACTGCTGTACGAGCTTTGCGCCCGACTTTATCAAATAATTCGTGCCGAACGAGTTTTTCGAAGTAATGTTTCCCGGCACGGCCAGAACTTCGCGGTTTTGCTCCATCGCCAGCCGCGCCGTTATCAAAGAGCCGCTCCGCTCGGACGCTTCGACAATCAAAACTCCTAAACTCAGTCCGCTTATGATTCGATTTCGGTACGGAAAGTTGTCCTTTAAAGGCGGCGTCGCGAGCGGGAACTGCGAAACGACCGCGCCGCCCGTGTCTAAAATCTCGGAAACCAGTTTCGCGTTTTCCTTCGGATACACGCTGTCGATTCCCGTGCCGAGAACGGCGATGGTTTTTCCCCGCGCCCGAACCGCGCCGCGATGCGCCGCCGAATCGATTCCGCGCGCAAGACCGGAAACTATGCAGACGCCTTTTACGGCCAAATCGCGCGCCAGCATCTCGGACGCGTTCTCGCCGTATGTCGAACACCGGCGCGAGCCGACGACCGCGACGCACGGGCTTTCGGCGCACGCCTGCCAGTCGCCCTTAACGTATAAAACAATCGGCGGGTCGGCGATTTCTCGAAGCAGATACGGGTAGCTCCCGTCGTCGAGAATCAAAACGTCGCCGCCTAAATTTTTTACTTTTTCGAACTCCTCAATCGCTTTTTCGTGAAATTCGCGTTTTAAGATGCTTTCGATTGATTCGGCGCGCAGTCTTAAAGATTCGAGCTCGCTTCTGGTCGCGTGAAAGACATTCTCGGCCGAACCGAAACGCTCCAAAAGTTTCGTCGCCGCTCGAGGCCCGATTCCCGGCGTTATATTGAGTGCAATCCACGCTTTCATATTTATCCACTATCGTAGATGGATAAATTCGTAATCGCAAATCAAAAATCGAAAATTGTTTGGCGGAGGCGTGTCGGAGTCGAACCAACCCGAGAAGTGCTCTCACACTCTCACAAACGGTTTTGAAGACCGCGCCGTTCACCGGAACAGATGCGCCTCCGCATGTCGTCAAAGCGTGTTATCAAAACTAAGCGTTTCGAGGAAAATCTGTCAAGTTTATTTTCAAAAATTGTTAAATTCGGAGCTTGCTTGACCGCTAAAAACGGCGCGTGATATTCTTTTCCTTTTGAGACTAAGTGATTTTTTTCACTAGGCAAACAGTTTATTAAGAAATTATTAAGATATGGTTTTTTCAGCTATTCTGGCTTTTCAAAGCGTAGAGCTTGTGCCCAACGGCACGCTTTTGATTCACATTGCGCTGATTTTGCTGATGATTTGGATTCTCAACCGCACGTTTTTTCGTCCGATTAATCGAGTCATCCAATCGCGCGAAAAAAATAAAGGCGGGCATTCCGCCGAAGCCGATGAAATTCTAAAAAGCGTCGAAGAAAAACAGTCGCGCTATGATGCGGCGATGCTCGAAGCGCGTTCGAAAGGCTACGAGCTGATTGAAAAAGAGCGCGCCGAGGCGATTGCTCAAAAACAGACGCAGGTCAGCTCGGTCAAAGAAGAAGTCGCGCAGACGACAGCGCAGGAAAAAGCCGAGCTCGAACGCCAGACGGCCGCGGCCAAAACCGCGCTGGCCGCCGAAGCCGAGAAAATGGCCGAGAAAATCAGTTCGAATATTCTAAGGGCATAGGGATAAGGGACGAGGGACAAGTGAAAATCTCGTCCCTCGTCCTTAAGCACTTTTCCCTAAAATTTTTATGTTAGCTTTTTTATCTAACTTCATTTTATTTTTTGCCGAGGCCGCGAGTACGGCCGCTAAAAGCGAAGGCGGCTGGAGCAAATTCGTCCATTTCTGGGAAACATACGCCAATTACCCGGGTTTTGAAGCGTGGAAATTTTTAAATTTAATCGTTTTCATTATCATAATGGTCAAACTTTTGAAAAGACCGCTGTCGGAAGCCTTCAAAACCAAACGCGAGACGATTCGCGCCGAGCTTATCAGAGCCGAGGAGCAGCGCCAGGCCGCGCTCGCGCGTTTGACCGCGACCGAGGGACGTCTCGCGCAGCTCGACACCGAGTCCGTCAACGTCGTCGAACGCGCCAGGCTCGAAGCCGAATCTGAAAAGGAACGCATCGCGCGCGAAACCGAGGACGAAGTAAACAAGCTCAGACAGCAGGCGGCGAGCGAAATCGAGCGCGTCGGCCAGCAGGTCAAAAAAGAACTGCGCCGCTTTTCCGCCGAAGAAAGCATTCGGCTCGCCGAAGAGCGTATTCGCCGTGACATCAACGCGGAAAAAGACGCGCGGCTGGTTAAAACCAATATTCAGGCAATCGGAGGTTTAAATTAGTGAGTATCGAAACCGTTGCCCGACGTTACGCCGCCGCACTGGCCGACGTCGTCACCAAAACCGGCGATGCCCAATCCGTCCAGACCGAATTAAAAGTCTGGGAAACGATGATGACTTCGAACGCACAGCTGCGCGAAGTTTTCAGCAATCCGGCAATCGCTCACAAATCCAAGGAAAATCTTTTAGAAAATTTAATCGAAAAATCGAAGCCGTCAAAAACAGCCGCAAATTTTTTGCGCGTTCTTCTGCAAAATCATCGCCTGACCGAAATCAGCGAAATCAACGATCGTTTTACGAGCGTTCTGGAAGAGCGAAGCGGAGGCGTAAAGGCCAGCGTGACGTCGGCGCGCCCGCTTTCCGATGCGGAAAAAGCGGAGCTTCAGGCGAATCTCGAAAAACTGACCGGTAAACGCGTCAGCGCAAAATTTGAAACAGACGAAAATATTATCGGCGGAGTCATCGCCCGAATCGGCTCGACCGTTTACGACGGCTCCGTAAAAACAAAATTAGAAGAACTTAAACAGCAGATGATTGGAAATTAGTAGTCAGTGGTCGGTTGTCAGAAAAAGGCAAACTGATGACCACTGACCACTGACTACTGACCACTTAAATATTATGGAAGCAATTAAAGCGAACGAAATTAACGAAATTATTCGTGCACAGATTGAAAATTTTGACACCAGCATGACCGTCGACGAAGTCGGAACGGTTATCAAGGTCGGCGACGGCATCGCCGAAATTCACGGGCTTGAAAAAGTTATGGCGGGCGAGCTTTTGGAATTTCCGCACGAAGTTCGCGGTCTGGCCTTAAATCTCGAGGAAGACAAAGTCGGAACGGTGCTTTTCGGCGATTTCCAGAAAATCAAAGAAGGCGACGAAGTAAAGCGCACGCGCCGCATTATGAGCGTTCCGGTCGGCGACGCTTTGATTGGCCGCGTCGTCGACGCTTTGGGAAATCCGATTGACGGCAAAGGCGAAATCATTACCGACCAGTTTAATCCGGTCGAGCGCATCGCGCCCGGAATTATCGACCGTCAACCCGTCAAGGAGCCGCTTCAAACTGGTTTGAAGGCGATTGACGCGATGGTTCCGATTGGTCGCGGACAGCGCGAGCTCATTATCGGCGACCGACAGACCGGAAAAACGGCCGTCGCCATCGACACGATTATCAACCAGAAAGGCAAAGACGTGATTTGCATCTACGTCGCCATCGGTCAGAAGGCTTCGACCGTCGCGCAGGTCGTCAAAAAGCTTGAAGATTTCGGCGCGATGGATTATACGATTGTCGTTTCGGCGACCGCGTCCGACCCGGCGGCGATGCAATTCTTAGCGCCGTATTCGGGCGTCGCGATGGGCGAATATTTCCGCGACAACGGACGCCACGCCTTAACGATTTACGACGATTTGACCAAACAGGCGGCGGCTTATCGCGAAATTTCTCTGCTGCTCCGTCGTCCTCCCGGCCGCGAAGCTTATCCGGGCGACGTGTTTTATCTCCACTCGCGCCTTCTCGAACGTGCGGCGAAAATGTCGGACGCGCGCGGCGGCGGAAGTTTAACTTCCTTGCCGTTTATCGAAACGCAGGCGGGCGACATCTCGGCTTACATTCCGACAAACGTGATTTCGATTACAGACGGTCAAATCTTTCTTGAGTCAGACCTTTTCAACTCCGGCGTGCGCCCGGCAATCAACGTCGGAAACTCGGTTTCGCG
>DASWRI010000066.1:0-68185 GCA_036403235.1 Pyrinomonadaceae bacterium
GCTTAACGCTGATAACAAATCCAATTGCGATAAACGTCGCTAAAATCGCCGAAAGTCCCGCGCTCATCAAAGGCAAAGGGACGCCGATGACGGGCAAAAATCCTAAAACCATCCCGATGTTCATAAACGTCTGAAATGCCATCGCGCCGACAATCGCCATAATAACCAGCATTCCGGCGCGGTCGGGCGATTGCCGCGCGCCCGCCACGAGCCTCGAAAAAAGCAGGGCGTAAGCTAAAAGCAGCGAGATGCAGCCGATAAATCCGGTGTTTTCCGCCGTCACCGCGAAAATAAAATCGGTGTGCGGCTCGGGCAGAAACTTGAGCGCCGCCTGCGACGTTTCGGTGTCGCCCTTGATGCCTGACAAACCGCCTTTGCCGACCGTAATCATCGATTGAATCGTATGATAAGCGTAACCTTGCGGATTTGCGGCTTCCGGGTCGAGAATAACGTCGATGCGCTCTTTTTTGTAGCCGCTCAGCTTTCCGGTTTTAACTCCGACCCAGTAGCCGACCGGCATCAAAATCGCGACCGCCGCAATCGACAAAATGACGTATCTCATCTTTACGTTCGAAAGAAAAAACACGACCGCCAGAATCGGAAAGTAAGTAATCGCCTGCCCCATATCCGGTTCGAGCATAATCAATCCGAGCGGAACGGCCAAAATCAATCCGCCGATAAAAAATTCGCCGAGCTTTAAATTGCCGCCCTTGCGCGCGCCGAAATATTTGGCGAGCATCAACACGACCGGAATTTTGACAAACTCCGACGGCTGAAACTGCCCGATGAGCGGAACTTTTATCCAACATTGCTGGCCGTTTATGCGCATCCCGATGCCGGGAACCAAAACCAGAATCAAGAGCAGCAAACCGATGCCGTAAAAAACCGGCGCGGCGTCGATAATGCGCCGGTAATCGGTAAAAGAGACCACAATCATCGCCACAAACGCGATGCCGAGGCCGACGATTTGCTTCGTCCAATACGTCTCGGTCGGCTGCGCGTTGTAAATCTGCCAGATGCCGAAGCAAACAATGGCAATCGCCAAAATCGCTACCAGCCAGTCAAAATCTCTGAAATTTTTTCGTTCTATTACTGCAACCATTTTTTAAGTAGTCAGTAGTCAGTAGTCAGCAGCCAGCTTTTTCCGATAGCTGACCGCTGACTGCCGACTGCTTTTATTTTTTCGCCACTTCCTGCACGTTTGTAATATCCGGATGATTTTTCGCCAGATAAGCTTCGTAGACGCCCCGCACGGCCGGTGCGGCGTAGCTTCCGCCGAATCCGACGTTTTCGACCATTCCGAGAACGGCGATTTCCGGTTTGTAGGCGGGCGCAAAACTGATGAACCAGGCATGGTCTTTGTTTGAGCCGACGTCTTTGCCGAGACTCGCGACCTGTGCCGTGCCGGTTTTTCCGGCGATGTCGAAGTTCGGAATTCTGATGGCCGCCGCCGTTCCGCCGCCGTTGACGACGCCCCACATTCCGTCGAGAACGAGTTTGTTTTGCTCGGGCGTCATCTCGATGATTTTCGGTTCGGGGTGCTGATATATAAAGCTCGGGCGCGGCGGAATATAATTTTCCTCGCCTTCTTCGCCGATGGCGCTGATGGCCTTAAATTCCTTCAAAAAATGCGGGTGATACATTCTGCCCTGGACGCCGACGCTGGCGATAGCGCGAATCATCGAAATCGGCGTAACGACGACCGTATCCTGTCCGATTGACGCGTAAACCGTCCGAATGTCGCTCCATTTTCCCTCGCGTTTTAATATCGAAGGCATCCAGGTTTTCGGCGTCTGGCTGATTTTTTCGTTCGGCAAATCGATTCCGGTCTGTTTGTCGTAATCGAAAGTCTCAACCATTTGTATCAAGCCTTCGATTTTCATTTTCAAACCCAGGTGATAATAATAACCGTCGCACGAGTGCGTGATGGCGTAATTGAGCGGCGGCATGCCGTGACTTCCCATACAGCGCGTAAACTTGTTGCCGATTGTAATTCCGCCGCCGCACAGCACGTTTGAATGCGCGACCGTAATTGCGCCCTGCTGCAGCGCGGCGACCGATTCGGGAATTTTCCAGGTCGAGCCGGGCGGATAGCGTCCCTGAATGGCGCGGTTGTAGAGCGGGCGGGCTTCGTCCTGCCAGTAGGCGGCGATTTGTTTGCGGCCTTCGGGCGAAGAGCTCGACTGGATAAAAACGTTCGGGTCAAACGACGGCAGAGACGCCATCGCCAGCATTTCGCCGTTGTTCGGGTCCATCGCGAGAATCGTCCCGCGTTTGGTCGGTGTCGCGGCCAACTTTTCTTCGGCCGCTATCTGCAAATCCAAATCGATGGTCGTGATTAAATCCTGTCCGGCCTGCGGCGGCACGACTTCGAGCTCGCTCTGGACGCGACCGCGCGAATCGACAATTACCTTGCGATAACCGTCGCGGCCGCGCAAGTATTCGTCGTAATATTGCTCGAGCCCGCCTTTGCCGACAATATCGCCGGGATGGAACTTGCCTTTAAATTCTTCTTTTTCAAGCTGCTTCGGGCTGATTTCGCCGACGTAGCCGAGAACGTGTGCGAGAACGGTCTTGAGCGGATAATAACGCTGCGGCTGAAGCTCGACCCTTAGTTCGGGATATTCGAGCGTGTGCGATTCAACCCATGTGATGTCCTGAATCGAGGCGTTTTCCTTTAAAACCATCGTTTCAAAACCGGGTTGTTTTTTTATCAGATTGATGCGCTCGGCGGTAAACTGTAAATCGAGCGCGAGGCCTTTGGCGTAATCTCCGACGCGCTCGGTAATGTCGATTTTTTTTATCGGTTCGTTGGCGATGGTGATGTTATAAGTCGAGCGCGAATCGACCAGAATCTTGCCGTTACGGTCAAAAATCGCCCCGCGCGGCGCGGGAATCGGAATCAGGCGCACACGCTGATTTTCCGCTTTTTCGCTGTAATAATCGCCTTTGACCATCTGCAGGTAATAAAGCCGCACGCCGAGTATGGTCAGCAATATAAAAGCGAAAATCTGAATCGTCGTAACCCGGATGCCCAAGTTTTGCGTGTAATCGTTTATCTTCATTTTAATAGTGGAGAGTGTTGAGCAACGAGCGACGAGCAAAAATTTATTCCGAACTTTTCACTTTTCACTTTTCACTTTTCACTTACTTTAGGTTTTTCTACCCAATCGAATCGGGTTGCGCCGACGGGTTTGACGACGCGGCTTAAACATATCGCCCTTTCTCGGTTTTTTGACGCCTTCGACCATAAAACTGCCCAAAATCAGATAAACGATGGTTCCGGCGATGGTCGTGCCGATAACCGAGTAGGCAATCGTCGTCACGACCGGCGCGGCAGGCTCTTGCCCAAGCAGTCGATGCACGCCGTAATAAATCAAATTATCCAAAAAACAAGCACCTGCTATGACGGGAATCTGCAATAAAAGGTTGTCCAGGTAGACGCGCCGCACAATCTCCGAAACTATGTATGCAATCAATGTTTTAGCAAATCCGTTCGCGCCCAGTAGCCCGCCGCTCAAGGCATCGACGGCGATGCCCGCGACCGTTCCGAAAAGAATCGCCTTCATCGAGTTCCGCTGCAAGGCCGCGTAAACCACCACAATCAGAGGAAAATCAATATACGCAAACGGCTCAGCGACATTTCGAAGCGTCCACTGAAGCAGAATCGCGATAATGAGTGCAATTGTGATTTTTACCTGTTCCATTTTTCAAGGTTTCAAGTTTCAGGTTTCAAGTAGCCGCTTAACCTTAAACTATTGTCATTTCTTCTTCTCGTCCTTCAGCGCGTTCGGCACCGACTTTTCGTATTCGGGACGCGGCGGCGGCTCATACAAAAGCACGCCGATTTCCTGCATCGCGTAAAGATTCGCGCTCGGTTTTATCAAAATTTTATGCGGCACGGTCGCCGAGCCCGAAACGACGTCGACGATTTCGCCCAATTTCAAACCCGGCGGATAAATTCCGTCCTGTCCGGTCGTGTAAACCGTCTCGCCGACTTTGACCTCGATGCTTCCCGGCACGTAGTTCATCTCCAGAATCTCTTTTTTGCCCGTTCCGACGATGACGCCGAGCGCGTTTGACGTTCCGAGCTCGCCGACGACGCCGCCTAAGCCCGATTTTTCCTTGGTTATCAAATCGACCTGCGCCGTCAAAGGGCTGACGGCCGTCACGCGGCCGACCAGACCGCCGTTGGTGACGACCGCCATATTCAATTTTACGCCGTCGAGACTTCCGCGATTGATGACCGACGAGGTAAACCAGGCCGACGGGTCGCGCCCGATGACACGCGCCGGCAAAACTTTGTATTTGGATTGTTCCTTGAGTTCGAGAAGCGATTTTAAGCGTTCGTTTTCGTCCGCCAAATCTTCTTTTTGCTGGATTTCGACTTCGAGTTCCTGAACGCGCTGCTTTAAAGAGTCGTTTTCGCTCTGCGCGGTGCGAAGCGTGGCGAAAGACTGGAAATAATTATTGACGGACGAGCCGACGGTCGTCACCGGCGATTGAACAAAATCGGCAAAAGCGAGCGCCCATACGCGGATAACTCTTTCTTTCGCAGCCGTTTTCGCGTCATACGCCATCAAGATAAAATTACCCAAAAGCAGGGCAATCACGACCCACGGCGTTAGTCTCCAAACTTCTTTCTGACTTCGCTCAGCCATCTCTCAGTGGTCAGTAGTCAGCGGTCAATGGTCAGAAACAGCTTTTCACTGACAACTGACAACTGACCGCTGACCGCTATTTTAACTTCCTGTCATTAACGAATTATCCCATTTGACGCGTTTGAGCAGTTCAAAATCGGAAAGCATTTTGCCCGTCCCGAGAACGACGCTCGAAAGCGGGTCGTCGGCGATGACGACCGGCAGGCCGGTTTCAATCATCAGGCGTTTATCGAGATTTTTCAATAAAGCGCCGCCGCCCGTGAGAACGATTCCGCGCTCGACGATGTCGGCGGAAAGCTCGGGCGGTGTGCGTTCGAGCGCGACGCGGACGGCGTTGATAATCGTTGAAACCGAATCGGCCAGCGCTTCGCGGATTTCTTCGTCGGTGATGGTGATGGTTTTGGGAATACCTTCGATTAAATTTCGGCCGCGAACTTCCATCGAAAGCGGCTCGTCGAGCGGAAAGCCCGAGCCGAGCGCGATTTTGATGGCTTCGGCCGTGCGTTCGCCGATTAAAAGGTTGTATTTGCGTTTGATATAAACCGTAATCGCTTCGTCCATCTCGTTTCCGGCGACGCGCACCGCCCGCGAATAGACGATGCCCGAAAGCGATATGACGGCGATGTCGGTCGTTCCGCCGCCGATATCGACGACCATATTTCCGTGCGGCTCGGTGATGGGAAGCCCCGCGCCGATGGCCGCCGCCATCGCTTCTTCGACCAGATAAACTTCCGACGCTTTGGCGCGATACGCCGAATCTTCGACGGCGCGGCGTTCGACCTGCGTGATTTCCGAAGGAATCCCGATGACGACGCGCGGGCGCACCCACGATTTTCCGTTATGCGCTTTGCGTATAAAATGCTGAAGCATTTTTTCGGTTACTTCAAAATTGGCGATGACGCCGTCCTTCATCGGGCGAATCGCGACGATGTTGCCCGGCGTTCGGCCGAGCATCTCTTTGGCGTCGCGCCCGACCGCTTCGACCTGGTTGGTAACTTTGTTGATTGCAACGATAGAAGGTTCCGATACGACGATTCCGCGGCCTTTCGCATAGACCAGAGTGTTAGCCGTGCCGAGGTCAATCGCCAAATCGCTCGAAAATAAACTAAATAAAGATTTAAATGCCATTCTTAAAAAATATTCTGTAAATTGATTTTAATTTGGAAAGGGAGGCCGCTCTCTAAAAACCGCTAGAGCTTATGTTAAAGAGAAGACTTTCGCCCCAAACATTAACTTATAAGCATACACCTATTTTGCTTAATTTTTCCAACTAATAAAACAAAGATTTCGAAAAATTTTCGGAAAAATGAAATGACGGACAATAATCCACATCTTATTATCGTCCGTCGTCGGAAAAAGTTTCCTGAAAGTCGAATTATTTTTCTTTTGCGATGAATGTTTCGCCGGTTCTTTCCGAGCGGCGCTCGACATCCTGAATCACGTAATTTTTGCCCTCCGGCTCGGTCGGCGCGTCCTGCAAAGCCGCATCGAGCACGTCGTTAATTCTGACGGCCGGAAAAATTTGCAGCTCGCGCCGCACGTCTTCGGGAATTTCCTCGATGTCGGCTTCGTTTTTCTGCGGCAGAATTATTCGCCTGATTCCCGCGCGATGCGCCGCGAGGACTTTTTCTTTAATGCCGCCGACCGGAAAAACGAGACCCGAAAGCGTGATTTCTCCGGTCATCGCCGTGTCTGAACGAACTTTTCGCCCCGTGTAGAGCGAAGCCATCGCCGAAGCCATCGTCACGCCCGCCGACGGCCCGTCTTTCGGAATCGCGCCCGCCGGAACGTGGAGGTGAATGCCGTTTTCCTTTATCGCGTTCGGGTCGATGCCGAATTCCTGCGCGTGCGACCACAGATAACTGCGCGCCGCCATCGCCGATTCTTTCATCACTTCGCCGAGCTGGCCGGTCAAAGTCAGACCGCCGCCGCCCGGAAGCATCGTCGCTTCGATAAACAGAACTTCGCCGCCCATCTCCGTCCAGGCCATTCCGGTCGCGACGCCCGCCGGCAAATCGTTTCTGGCTTCTTCCGGATAAAAACGCGGCGCGCCCAGGAAACCTTTTATATCACCAGCCGTAATCGTCACTTTTTCGGTCGCCGTCCCTTGCGCGACTCTGAGCGCGACTTTTCGCGCCAAGTTTCCGACGGTTCTCTCCAATTGTCTGACGCCCGCTTCGCGCGTGTAGCGAGCGGTCAAAAGATTTATCGCGTCGTCCGTGATTTCGAGCTGCTCGTCGGACAAACCGTTTTCCTTAATTTGGCGCGGAATCAGATACTGCTTGGCGATATTCAATTTTTCGGCGTCCGAATAGCCCGCTAGACTGATGATTTCCATTCGGTCGCGCAGCGGAGCGGGAATCGGCGCGAGCTGATTGGCCGTCGCGATAAAAAAAACTTTCGATAAATCGAACGGCAAATCGAGATAATGGTCGCGGAAACTATTGTTTTGCGCCGGGTCGAGAATTTCGAGCAGCGCGGCGGCCGGGTCGCCGCGATAATCGTTGCCGAGCTTGTCGATTTCGTCGAGCATCAAGACCGGATTATTAACCTTGACGCGCCGCAAAGTCTGGATAATTCTGCCCGGCCTCGCGCCGACATAAGTTCGGCGGTGACCGCGCAACTCGGCTTCGTCGCGCACGCCGCCGAGCGAAATTCTATCGAATTCGCGTCCCAAAGCGCGCGCAATCGAGCGACCGAGCGAAGTTTTACCGACTCCCGGCGGGCCGACAAAAAGAATAATCGGGCTTTTTGAATCGGGACGAAGTTTGACGACCGCCAGCGATTCCAGGATTCTGTCTTTGATGTCTTCGAGCCCGTAATGGTCTTCGTCCAAAATCCGCCGCGCTTCGTTTAAGTCCAGTTTTTCCTCGCTCGATTTTTTCCAAGGGAGTTCCAGAATGTATTCGAGATACGTCCGGATAACGTGATAATCGGGCGCGGCCTGCGGCAATTGCTCCATCCGGCGCAATTCACGGTCGGCTTCCTTGCGAACTTCTTCGGGCAAATCGGCCGTTTCGAGCCGCTCGCGCAGCTGTGCCGCTTCGGCGCGCTCGCCGTCGTCTTCGCCGAGCTCTTTCTGAATCGCTTTCAGCTGCTGGCGCAAAACGTAATCGCGCTGGCTTTTGTCCATTTCGGTCTGCGCTTCGGTGGCGATTTTCGAGCGAATCTGCATGATTTCGAGCTCGCGCGCCAGTGACGCGTGCATCAGCGTCAGAAGCTCGTCGACCGTGCCCGCTTCGAGCATTTTCTGTTCGTTCTCCGCGCCCAAATCGAGCACCGAGCCGAGAAAATACGCGAGCTGAACCGGATTGTTCTGATTCATCACCGCCATCCGAACTTCGGGCGGAACTTGCGGCAGAAGCGCGAGCGCCTCCTGAATCATTCCCTGAATATTGCGTTTTAAGGCTTCGACTTCTTCGTTGTCGCTAATCGCCGGATGCGGCAAAATTTCGACTTTCGCCTTCAAATATGGGCGCTCTTGCGTCCATTCGAGCACGCGGACGCGGTCGATGCCCTGCACGATAAGCTGCAAAACGTCTTCGGCGCGCATCATTCGCTTGATGTTGCCGATTGTGCCGACTTCGTAGATGTCCGAAGGCTTGGCGTCCTGACCGTTGACGTTCTCGGTTCGGGTCGTGATGCAGCAGATAAGTTTTTCTTCGGTTGCCAGCGCCGATTCGACGGCCTTGACCGAGCGTTCGCGACCGACGGCGAGCGGCACGACCGTTTCGGGAAAAAGCGTCGTGTTCTGCAACGGCAAGACGGCAATTTCAAACCGCTGCGGCGTCGCCGTTGTCTTTTGTGTTTGATTTTGTGTATTTTCTTCAGCCATAAAGTTTAGATGTTTTTCCGCTAATTAGGGTTTCGCCTTTTCTCCTTTCCAGAGACGGATAATCAGCAGGCCGTTGTCGAAATTATGCTCGATGCTCGCGCCTTCAATCGAAGCGGGAAACTGCAGGGTTTTTTCAAAGCGGCTGTAGGTGATTTCCATTTGATGATACGAGACGCCGACCGCTTTGCACATTTTGTCGCGACGCGTTCCGGCGATATAAAGGACGTTTCCCTGAATCTCAATTTCGGTGTCTTCAGCCGAAACGCCCGCCAGCTCGACCTTGACGAGCCATCCGTCGGGCGTTTGATAAACGTCAGCCGACGGATACCAGAGCCGGCCCGAAGGTTTGACGTTCTTTGAGGAACCCATTAACTGAAAATATCGATTGATTGATTTAGCCATAAATTTAAGGGATGAAGGATGAATGAGAATAAAAACTCTATCTGAGCGATTTTCTTATTCATCCCTCATCCTTTCTTCCAAAACCCTGCGCCGCTTGAGATTTCTTCGAGCGTTTCGGCGATTTCGCGCTCGTCTTCCATTTCGAGCGCAATGTCGGCCATGGCGATAATTCCGGCAAGCTCGCCCGTATCGGTTATAACCGGGATACGCCGAATTTGTTTGTCACCCATCAGACGTATCGCTTCAAAAACAAAATCGTCTTCGCGCGCCGAAAAAATCTCGGTCGTCATCACGTCGCCGATTGGTGTCGAGGCGCTTTTTCCCTCGGCAATAGCGCGCACGACAATATCGCGGTCGGTGACGATGCCGATAAGCTTTCCGCCTTCGACGACGGGCATCGCGCCCATGTCGCCCTCGCGCATCAGGCGCGCGACTTCCTCTAAGGACATTTCGCGACTCGCCGT
Organism: Pyrinomonadaceae bacterium; assembly: GCA_036403235.1. Classification (GTDB taxonomy): domain Bacteria; phylum Acidobacteriota; class Blastocatellia; order Pyrinomonadales; family Pyrinomonadaceae; genus JBGTFE01. The sequence continues at coordinate 9,363 of DASWRI010000066.1, forward strand.
CCTGACGCTGCGCGTCATAATTTCGCGGCAGAGCCTTCGCGCATTCTCCGAAAAATTCTTTTCCGACATATTCATATTTTGGTTGAGCGCGGGCGAGAAAGCAAGCGAAAGGATTTGCGCCCCGGCAATTTGCGATTTCTGATTTCTTTGGCAAACTAAACGTGTGCAGAAGATACGCGCCTGAACGAGGGCGCGCCGTCGCCAAAATTCCGTCTTTTAGATTTGTTATGAAAAGAGTTTTCGAAAATCGCCGCCGGCCCGCTCGCGAAGGAAGAAAAATAACCGTCGGCGCGGTCGAAGCCGTTCCGGCCGGACGCAGCGCGACCGTCAAATTAAAAGACGGGACGGAAGTCGCGCTCTTTAACGTCAACGGCCATTTTTACGCGACGGAAAATTTCTGCCCGCACAAAGGCTATCCGCTCGCCGACTCGCGTCTTTACGGCTCGACGGTCGAATGCGACCTTCACGGCTGGCGCTTCGACGTCCGCAGCGGCGAATGTTTTACGACGCCCGGATGCTCGATTGAATCTTACGAAGTCTTGATTGAAGACGGAATGATTAAGATTTTGATTTAGTCGTTTTTGATTAATTCTTCGACGCCGACGTTTTCGAGCAGCTGCCATCTCTCCGTGTAAATAATTGATTCGCTCGCGCCGAGCTTTTGCAGGGGCGAAAGCGATTCAAGCTCGACGAATCCGCCGGAAGTGTAGATTTCCGTGTTCGAATTCATATCCGGATAAGACGCGTTTTCAACGAAATCGAAGCGTTTGACGAACAACAGATTTTCCCGCGCGTAGGCCGCCCAGCCCTTTCGATTGAGCACGCCGATTTTTTGCGGGGTTTGTCGATTTTCATCGACGCGCAGACGAATCGAATCCGTTTCAAATCGCCAGCGCGAATCGGTCAAATTTGTGTAAGACCATAAAGTTAAATTGCGGACGGGCAGAAGCGTTTCCGTGCCGTAAGGCTTAAAATCTTCGTTCGGAATTATGCAGACGCCGCCTTCGCGCATAATCGTCAGCGCCCACGCGGCCAGCTCGATTCGCTTTTTCCCGTAGTTCGTGATGCGATGCTCGACAGTCGCGCCGCTCCCATTTTCGTTCAGGGAAACGATGATTTCCTTCTGCGTTCCGGTCGCCGTTTCAAGCGGCTGAAAGAGACGCACGGAAAAATCGTTTTCGATAAAATACTCGACCGGCTCGTTATCCGGCGCGTAGGAAAGCGGCATATTTTCCGGCGCCGCCCAGAGCCTGTGACCGCCGTAAGCGCGCCACTCTCCCAAACGCGTTTCGACTTTCGCGTCCGGCTGAAAACCGAGGATATTTTCGCCGCCCGTTAGACCGTAAAATAAAACTCTCGGCCCGAAATCGGTGGAAATTACGAGCCGCGCCGCGCCGTTTGAGATTTCGAGGCAATTCGGAAAATTTAAGTATTCGATTTGCTGAATCATACGTTTATTATAAGCATTCGCCGCCGTTTTCTGCTAAACTTTTCCCGATTCGACACGAGATGACCACAGCGCCGACCGAAAAACATCAAAACGCGATTGAAGAAGCGACTGCGCGCTTAATCTCGCGCGCCGAAAACGCGCGTCGTCTGGAAATCGCGGATTTGTTTCCGCGCATCTCGCGCGCGCTCGAAAAATATCTTTTTAACGACCAAGAAAACGCCGGAAATGCGGAAATAAAAGAATTTGTCGAAGCGATTCGGGCCGACGATTTGTGTTTGATAATCGCCTGCGAGAGCGGCGACGCCGCGGCCTGGGAAGATTTGGTGAAAAACTTCGATTCGACCGTCAAAGCGGCGGCGCGCAAATTTGCAAAAAACGCCGAAGACGCCGAAGATTTGGCGAGTTCGATTTGGGCCGAGCTTTACGGTTTGCGCGAAGATAAGGACGGAAAATTAAAAACCAAGCTTTCGTATTATTCCGGTCGCGGAAGTCTCGCGGGCTGGCTGCGCGCCGTCACGAATCAGCTGGCAATCGACCAATTTCGGAAAGAATCAAAGTTTGTCCAAATCGAAGAAATAAGAGAATTTGAAAATCTGGCAAACGAATCTTCGGAAAAGACGGATAATTCGAGCGTCGTCTCGCACGCGGAAAACCCCGAGGAAATCCTGACCGAAAAGCGGACGTCAAAAGACGTTTCCGAAGCCTTGAAACAGGCGATTGACGCGCTCGAAGCGGAAGACAAATTAATCTTGAAACTTTATTATTTTGACGACTTAAAGCTCAAAGACATCGGAAACGCGCTCGGTTTTCACGAAGCGACGGCGAGCCGAAAGCTCGTCCGCGTCCAGTCGGAAATCAGAAAATCGGTCGAAAAGATTTTGCGCACGCAGCACGGCTGGAGCGAACCGGAAGTCAAACGTTATCTCGCGGAAACGGCGTCAAAACTCGGTATCAGCTTTGAAAAATTGTTTACGATTTTGCTGGTTCTCGGGCTGGTGCAAGAATTTTTTGGAAAAGGCGTTCTTTAACGTGGGAAAGGATTTTCGCTGCCGGAGACACAAAGGAATTAAAACAGAATGGACAGGATTTACAGGATAAAAAACAAAGACTTCGCAAAAACTTTGAAAATTATTTTTTCCGACTCCGTGTTCTCTGTGTCTCTGCGGTGAATAGAAAAATGGAATTAGATTTCGACAAGGAAATAGACGCAATTCTGCGACGGGCGCGGGAAAGTGAAACTGCGTTGGCGGCGGCAAATCAAGCCGTTCACATGGACGCCGACGAAATTGCAGCTTTCGCCGAAAACGCGCTTCCGGAAGCGTCGAAAATGCGTTTCACGGCGCATCTGGCCGACTGCGCCCGCTGTCGAAAAATTCTCTCCGGCGTGATTTTGCCCGGCTCCGAAACAAAAAGCGAAATCGCGCTCGCCGACGAAAAAGCGACGGTCGTGACGGCCGTTCCCTGGTATAGACGCCTGTTCCAGTTTCCGAATCTGGCGTATTCGCTCGGCGCGCTGGCGCTCGTCTGCGGCGGTTTGCTTGCTTTTATGGCTTTGCAGAGTCTCAATTCTTTTCAAAATGCGGACGTTTCGCGCGTCAGCAATAAAACTCTCGACACGAGAAGCGAGCCGATGCAGATGAACGCAAATTCTACGGCAAATACGGCTATGAGCGCGCCGAGCAATACGAATTCCGCTTCAGTCTATACTCCAAGCGCGACGCCGCAATCCGGCGGCGCGATGGCTTCAAACTCAGCGGCGACCAAAGCGCCGAACGACGCGCCGTTTCCGGCGATAAGCCAGCCGCAGCGCCGAGACGAAGATACGAAGGTCGCAAAAAACAATCCTTTTCAAGTCGACGGCGCGGAAGACAAACCGCAGGCGACAAAAGAAGAAAATAAGCGCGCGGAGGTTGCCGGAAGTACAAAAGACGACCAAAACGTGCAGACCGAAAAGCAATCCGTGGCGGATTCGACCGTCGCTCTGGCCGCGCCGAAAAAAGCGCGCGAATCGGCCGACAAAACTAAAACCGTAAATTCGGCGGACGGCGAAACGACGAGCGCGGGCGGCAAAACTTTCCGCCGCTCCGCCAACGTCTGGTACGATACGGCGTATCAAAATCAAGCCACGACCAACGTCACGCGCGGCACGAGCGAATATAAAAAACTCGACAAGGATTTGCGCGTCATCGTCGAAAATCTGGGCGGAACAGTCGTGATTGTGTGGAAAGGCCGGGCCTACCGGATTCGGTAATATTTATGAAGATTTTTCCCGCAATTTTTATTTTTATTTTTTGTTTTAGCGCCTGCGGAAAAATCGAAACTCTCACCAACCTGACGCAGCAGAAAATCGAAACCGAAAAAACGGAAACCGAGCAGCCCGACGGGCCGCCGATTCTGGAAATTAGGCGGGACGCGAGAGGATTGTGGAGTTTTCCCGGCAAAACGCTTTTTTTTAATTTGTATGAAAACGGCGTTATCAAGTTTGAATACGAAGACGAGAAAAAAATAGTCAAGGGAAAAATAAACCAGAAAGCCGAAGAGATAAGCACACCGGCGCGCGCAAAAATCAGCAGTGAAGAGCTGCAAAAATTTAACGAACTGCTCAAATCGGAGGATTTTCAAAAAACGAAAGTCGATTACAAACGAAAATGCTGCTGCACGGATGCGTTTGTCGATTTCAAAATCAGTTTTACAAACAGCTTGAAGCAAAAAATTATTAATCTGAACAATTATTGCGGTCTCGGCGAATTGACGAATCCGCAAGCGCCCAAAATTTCCGACTTTCCGAAAGTTTTAACCGATTTGCTAATTTTGACGGAAAATCTGAGAGCGAAATACCTTCCCGAAAAATCTTCCAATCAACCCGAATAAAAGTTAAAATGCTTTTATGAAAGCAGTTTTTCTTTTGTCTTTTTTATTCCTTTTCTCGATTCTCTCAAACGCGCAGCCGGTCTGGAACGCCAATCTCGACAGTAAGATAGCGTTTTATCAAACGACCGATTTCGGCATCGTTCTGGCCGGAACCGGCGGCTCGCTCTACGCGCTCGACGCGCAGACGGGCGAAAGACTCTGGCGCATAAATCATAAAGGTCTCGACGAAACTTCGATTACGCCGATTCCTTCGACCGATTTGATTTTGCTTTCGATTGATGAAGGCGATAAAGCGCGCGTCGAGGCCGTCGATTTGCTTTCGGGCGAAACGCTCTGGCAAAGCGAAAAGGTCAAAGGCGACGTGATGCAGCTCGCGGTCGAGCCCGAACAGGATTTGCTCGCGCTCGTTCTGGTCAAAAAAGCAAAAGGCAAAATCGGCGATGAATTTAAACGGACGCCCGTCGTCCATGTTCTCCGGCTTTCAAACGGCGACGAGCTTTGGAAAAAAGATTTGGAATCCGACATCCAGATGATGCCCGCCAATTTTACGGAAAACGCTGACGTCGCATACACGCTCGACAATTATCGCCCGCCGTTGATGCTCGACGGCAAACTTTATCTTTTTTACGAGGGCGCGACCAGCTTTGACGCAAAAACCGGCCGGGAAGGCGAGCGCGAGCGATTCAAAATTAACGAAGACGGCCTGGCGCTGACCGAAGCCGACCCGGTTTTTGACGAGAAAAACATTTACACATCGGGCCGCGGAAAGGTGCGCGCCGTCAATCGCAAAACCGGAAAAGTGGATTGGGAAGCGAAGGATTTGGGCGTGACGCCCGAGATGGCGGTCGTCGGAAACGTTTTATACGTCAGAACCGGCGGCCAGTTTACGCGCATCAAGGACGGCGAAACGGACGAAAAAGGCCCTTTCGGCGTTTCGGCCATCGACACCAAAAACGGCAAAACGCTCTGGCGCTACAAAGGCGCGGACAAAGGTTTGACGAATTTTGTTTTCGCCGACGCCGGCAAGATTCTGGTCGCCGACAAAGACGATTTAATCGAGATTGACGCGCGAACGGGCAAGAAAATCACCGAGTTTGAACACAAAGTCGAAAAAGCGCAGTTTATTTTGATAAACGAAAGCGGCGCGGCGGTCGTCGGCGGACGCGACGAAATTGCGGCTTTTTCGATTGCCGAACGCGAAACGCGAAATGCGGAATTGAAAAATCAGGGCGATGCGCAATTTCAAAACTCGTTTCTCGAAATCAAAACTCAAAACTCAAAGCTCAAAACTCAAAACGAGCTCTGGCGCGTCAAACACAAAGCGCCTTCGCGCGGCGTTTTCCGCATCGTCGCCGGAATCGCTCTGCGCGCCGCCGCGCTCTATTTCAGATACGGCGGTCTGGCGACTTCGGCTTTAAATATTATTCAGGGCGCAAACGTCGCGCGTTCGATTTTGTCGCTTCGCTGGTCGGGCTTAAAATCGCGCTTTTCGTCGTTTGATTTGACGACGCTGGCGACGAATTCGGCGAAAAATTACATCGCCAACCGCATCAGCGTGTTCGGCGTCGCCGCGCGCACGCCGAATCTCTTAAATCGCATCAACGGTTTGCAGATAAACATTCCGACTTCTTCAGGCATTCGCGGGCAAATTATCGGCGGCGCGATAAATCGAGCGACGCCGACGCGCGCCGACGTGCAGGAAAGCCTGCTCGACCGGCTCGACCCGGTCCGGCAGGTCGAAAAGCTTTCCGATTATCTTCTGCGCCGCAAGCGTCTGGCCGATTTACGCGGAAATTATATGTATTTTTACACGGATTTGCCGAAGCCGTTTGATAAAAAAGGCCTCGTCGGCGTCAACGTTCACACGGGCAAAGACACGCGTTTCGTTTTAATCTCCGACCCCGACGCGCGTTTTACGACCGACGAAACCGTCGGTCTGCTTTATTCGGCGGACGGCAATAAATTGCAGGCGTTTGACGTTTTGGACAAGTGATTTTCAATACACGGATTTTAAAATAAATTAACCGCAGATTTGCGCGGATAGACACGGATAATTTTTCTAAATCCGTGAGCATCTGTGTTAATCTGTGGTTTCATTTCCTTTTTGCTAATTCAAAACTATGAAATCAAAAATTATTTTTGTTTTGTTTCTGTGTCTCTGTGTCTCTGTGGTTCATTCCTTCGCGCAGAAAGCGCAGAAAAAGGCGAAGCCGAACGCCGATATTCAAAAAATGCTGAAGGAAATTTCGGCGAAAAATATCGAAAATTCGATTCGCAAGCTCGTTTCCTTCGGCACGCGCAACACTTTGTCCGAGCAGAATAATCCGGCGCGCGGCATCGGCGCGGCGCGCGACTGGATTTACGCGGAATTTCAAAAAATCGCGACCGATTGCGGAAATTGCCTGACCGTCGAAAAGCAGTCGTTCGAACAGCCGAAAGCCAATCGCGTTCCGCAGCCGACCGTTTTGACAAACGTCGTCGCCACTTTGAAAGGCGCTGCCGACCCGGATAGAGTTTACGTCGTTTCCGGTCATTACGATTCGATGTGCACGTCGCCGACGGACGCGGCGTGCGACGCGCCGGGCGCCAACGACGACGCTTCCGGTTCGGCGGCCGTTATCGAGATGGCGCGCGTCATGAGCAAGCGAAAATTTGACGCGACGATAATTTTTATGACCGTCGCGGGCGAAGAACAAGGCCTGCTCGGCGCGACCTATTTTGCCGAGCAGGCGAAGCAGAAAAAGATGGACATCGAGGCAATGTTCACCAACGACATCATCGGCGGCGCGATGCTTTTCAAAAATGCGGCCAACCGGCAGACCGTTCGCGTTTTCAGCGAAGGCGTTCCGTCGAACGAAACCGAAGCCGAGGCAAACACACGGCGCGGAACGGGCGGCGAAAACGATTCGGCTTCGCGCCAGCTCGCCCGCTTTGTAAAGGAAACCGCCGATTTATACTCGCCGAAATTCAGCGTGATTATGGTTTATCGCCGCGACCGATATTTGCGCGGCGGCGACCACATTCCGTTTCTCGAACGCGGATTTACCGCCGTCCGCATTACCGAGACGAACGAAGATTACAACCGGCAGCATCAAAATGTGCGGACGGAAAACGGCGTCGAATACGGCGATTTGCCCGATTTCGTCGATTTTGAATACGTCGCCAACGTCGCGCGCGTCAACGCCGCATCGCTGGCGCGGCTGGCGCTTGCCCCGGCGCGCCCGAAAAACGTCGGCATGGTGACGGCGCGGCTCGGAAACGACACGGAGCTTAAATGGGACGCCGTCCCGGCAGCGGATTTGGCGGGTTACGAAATCGTCTGGCGCGACACGACTTCTCCGGTCTGGACAAATTCTTTGAGCGTCGGAAACGTGCAGAATTTTGTGATGAAAGCGATGTCGAAGGACAATTATTTTTTCGGCGTGCGCGCCGTCGATAAAGACGGAAATAAAAGTCCGGTGAGCTTTCCGAAGCCGGTCAGGTAAATTGAAAAAATCGTTTTAATTACTAAAAAAGGTTGTTTATATAAATTTCCTGTAATAAAATTCTGAAACGTCGTTTGTATCTCGATTTGCGCCGGAAAAGCGCTCTGCAAGTGCCGGACGCGGTCGAGATTCCGCTGCCGAAAGCGCGCCCGGCGATGCCGGAATTAGAGTTGGTTTGAGATTAAAGGAAAAGGCAGGCAGCTTATAAAATATTGCTGCCTGCCTTTTCGATTAAAAACCGCCCGGTTAGGCGAAATCAGAAGCTGAAATAACCGTTGCCCTGAACCTCGTTTGAGCTTAAATCGGTCGACACGTCGCACACGCCGTTAATGCTTTCGCTTTCCTTTCCCTTGAATATTCCCAATCCGCCCGTCGCCTGCAAATTGATTTGCGTTCGTTTGGAAATAATTTTTCCGTCGCCGTTTTCTCTCAGGCTGATACTGCCGCCCGAGACCTGGCCGTAAAGCGTTCCGGCATATCGATTATCGCGAAAAACCACCAGAGTCCACGAGCCGCCCATCACGCCGAAACCGTTTCCGTTATGATTCTGCGTGTTGAAATAGTTCAGCGAGACGGTCAAATGCCAGCTTTCCGTTTCGCCGTAACTGTTTAGCGCGAACGTGTCTCCGTAGCACATGCCGCTGCCTATCTCACAAGTTGCCGGCGTCGTTTCCGCGCCGGTGTAGATACCAATCGGAGCAAAGCCGCCGCTTGTGTTCTGAGCCGTCGCCGCGCTCGCCATCGAACCAATTGCCAAAATTACCATCAACGCTATTTTTGTCATCTGCTTAGTCATTTTTTTTATCTCCTTTTTATTTTTTTTATAATTACTTTTCGAAAATCGATTCGAGCGGCGCGAGGGCTTCAGGCGCCGCTCGAATCGGCATGTTCAGCCTCCAGCAGGACTGAACCATACGAAAAACTTAAATTTTCAAACGCTCGTTTTTGCGTCTCTATTTATTAACGCAACGACGGGCGCAAAATCGGCTCAAATTATTTTTCGCGTTATTTGAAAAAGTTTTAGTAAGGAAAAATCGAGGTTTGCAGAGTTTTAAATTTTGTTGACTTAGATTTCGAATCGGTCTATGATTGCCGCAACTATCCAGCAAATTCAAAAAACGGAGATTTCTTTATGGATGATTCCAGACGCGGAGAAATAACCGAGATGTTAAAGGCTTGCAGCGGCGGCAACCGCGAGGCGATGGACAGGCTCGTTCCGCTCGTTTATGACGAGCTGCACCGGCAGGCGCATCGATATCTTAACCGCGAGCGACAAAATCACACTTTACAGACGACCGCGCTCGTTCACGAGGCTTATCTGCGTCTTATCGAGCAGCGTTTTGTCGATTGGCAGAACCGCGCCCATTTTTTCGGAATGGCGGCAAATATGATGCGGCGCATTCTGGTCAATTACGCCAATCACGCGCATCGCCTGAAACGCGGCGGCGCGGACGAAACTTTGCCGCTCGAAGAAGCTTTGTCCGTCGCCAGCGAAGACCGCGACGTTGATTTGCTGGCGCTCGACAAAGCCTTAAACGAGCTGGCTGCATTGGACGAGCGGCAGGCAAACATCGTCGAGCTTCGCTATTTCAGCGGTTTGAGCATCGAGGAAACGGCGGAAGTTTTGCGCCTCTCGCCCGCGACCGTCAAGCGCGATTGGAGTATGGCAAAAGCGTGGCTGCGCTCTGAAATCGGCTGAGGAAAAACCGGGATGAACCGCGAAGATTATCAAAAAGTAAAAAAAATCTTTCAGGCCGCGCTCGACCTCGCGCCCGACGAACGCGCCGCTTTTCTCGATAAAGCCTGCGCCGGAAATAAAGACTTGCGCCGCGAAGTCGAAAAATTGCTCGATTCGTTTGAAAGCGGTTATCTCGAACGACCCGCTATCAGCGAGATGGCTGAGACGCTTGTCGCCGGCGGTTTGGTAGACGGGCAAATCGTCGGGCGCTACAAAATCCGCGAGAAAATCGGCGCGGGCGGAATGGGCGAAGTTTTTGCGGCCGAAGATACGCGCCTGAAGCGAAAAATCGCCTTGAAAATTCTGCCCGCGATGCTCAGTTTGGACAAAGAACGTCTGCGCCGTTTCGAGCAGGAAGCGTGCGCGGCGTCCGCCTTGAATCATCCGAATATTTTGACCGTTCACGAATTCGGCGCGGAAGACGGAACGATTTTTATCGCCTCGGAATTTGTCAAAGGCGAAACTTTGCGCGAGCGGCTCGATGCCGGCTCGCTCGATTTGGACGAAACTCTCGACGTTGCCGCGCAGATTGCCGCCGCGCTCAACGCCGCGCACGAATCGGGAATCGTTCACCGCGACATCAAGCCGGAAAATATAATGCTGCGCGCCGACGGTTTGGTAAAAGTTCTCGATTTCGGTCTGGCAAAGCTCATCGAGAAGAAAGATGCGCCGGTTGACGCCGAAGGCGAAACGCTGGCGCAGGTCAATACGATGCCCGGTTTGGTGATGGGAACGACGGCGTATATGTCGCCGGAACAGGCGCGCGGGCTGCCAACCGACGCGCGCAGCGACATTTGGAGTCTCGGCGTCGTGTTCTATGAAATGCTCGCCGGGCGCGCACCATTTACGGGCGAAACGACGAGCGACAAAATCGCTTCAATCTTAAAAAGCGAAGCCGCGCCGCTCGACGAAAACACGCCGCCGGAGCTAAATCGAATCATCGGAAAAACGTTGCGAAAGAATCGTGACGAGCGTTATCAAACCGTTAAGGATTTATTGATTGACCTGAAAAATCTGCGCCGGGAATTAGACGCCCGCGCCGGAACGTGGCAGTCCGGCTCGCCGGTCAGCGGCGGTTCGCAGTCGGCGGCGATAACGGACGATACGGCCGCCCAGTCAACCATTGTGTTTCAGCCCGACACCGCTCCAAACATAGTCAGCGAAACCAAAATGCGGCAGGGCATCGTCTTGCCGCCGTTAGCGATAGCGGTAATTATCTTCTTGCTGGCAGTCGCCGGTTTCGGTATGTATAAGCTGGTCGCATCGTTCCGGCAGTCAGCCGAATCGTTTCAGAAGATGCGGCTCACAAAGCTGACTTACACGGGAGACGCCGCAGACGAGCAGGTAGCCGTTTCGCCGGACGGCAAATACGTCGCATACGTAATTCAGGAAGCCGAGCTAAAAAGTCTCTGGGTAAAACAGGCGGCAACTTCGAGCAATGTGCAGATTGTGCCGCCGACGGAAGCCGCATACGGCGGCGTGATTTTTTCGCGTGACGGCAACTATATTTACTACTCGATGCGACCGAAAAAAGGCGCGTCGGCGCTTTACCGGATTCCCGTTCTGGGCGGCAATGCGCGGAAGTTAATCGAAAACGTTGACGGAGCGATGGCCTGTTCGCCCGACGGCAGCCGCATCGCTTTTACGCGCGGGAAAGACTTGATGATTGCCGATACCAACGGCGGCGCGGAGCAGCTTGTCGCGACCGCTTCGGACGGCGGCGGCTGGCGCGCGCTGGCGTGGTCGCCCGACGGAAAAGTTATCGTTACGACCGATTTTTCGATGGTTGAAAGTAATCTGCATTTGATTGAAATAGCGGTTAAAGACGGAACAAAAAAAGCGATTGAATCGCCCGCGTGGCTCGGCGTAACCGGAATAAACTGGCTGCCTGACGGGAGCGGGCTGATTTTAACCGGACGCGATTTTGAAACACAATTATCGCAAATCTGGCTGATTAGTTATCCCGCCGGCAAGCTTCGCAAGATATCCAACGACCTGAACAATTATAAAGGCTTAAGTCTCACCGCAGACGGCAAATCAATGGTCAGCCTGCAGCAGGAATTGCTCTCGAATATCTGGGTCGTGCCGAACGACGCTGCCAATTCGGCTCGCCAGATTACGTTTGATAAAGGCAAAGACGAAGGTCTCTCAGGCATCGCCTGGACTTCCGACGGCAGAATCGTTTATACCGTCAGAATTACCGGAACACAGGATTTGTGGATTATAAATGAAGACGGCAGCGGCAACCGGCAATTAACCTTTAACGCGCGGGCTAATTTCTCGCCCGCCGTTTCGCCCGACAATCAATATATCGTTTTTGTTTCCAATCGCTCGGGCAGCGCAAATATCTGGAGAATGGATTTGGACGGCGGCAATTTGAAACAACTGACCGATAATTCCGGCGCGAGCGGCGCGCCCTACGTTTCGCCCGACGGCAAATGGGTTATTTATCAATTCAACGGCGAGAAAACGACTGTTTGGAAAGTGAGCATCGACGGCGGCACGCCAATTCAGTTGACCGACGCGCCGGCGGGCAGACCTGTCGTTTCGCCCGACGGAGAGTTTTTCGCCTGCGGTTACGGCGAAGGCACGATCGATTCTCCGATGAAACTTGGTATCGTGCCTTTTTCGGGCGGCCAGCCGACGAAAATTCTCGATTTACCGGCCGTCGTCGAATCGAGAAACTTTCGCTGGACTTCCGACGGAAAGGCGATAATTTACGCCGGCAACCGCGACCGGATTTATAATTTGTGGAGTCAATCTCTGGACGGCGGCGCGCCGAAACAGTTGACCGATTTCAAATCCGACCGTGTTTTCCGGTTCGATTTTTCCAGCAAAGGTTTTGGCTTCGCCCTGGCGCGCGGTCATGAAAGCTCTGACGTTATTATGATCGATAATTTCAGGGAATAATGTTACGAAACGGGGCGAAAAGAAATTTTAGCCCGAAATAAACCGGAAGGTTTTTAACTGACCGAAAAAAGGAGATTTATTATGGCTGGCTGTACAGGAAACGCTTGTTCTTGGACTTTAGACCCCAAGACCGGAAAATATAACTGTATTGATTCAACTGATGTTAATTGCTCGCGCAGTTTATTTTATTTTATCCAGATTGATTCGCCTTCGGATCATGTTTTGGACGGGGCGCTGGATAGAATTATCAAGGCGGCGGAGAAGATTTTGGCATCGATTGCGCCTGATGGCGAGGGGCGAGTTCCCTCTTTTATTAACGACCCCCCAACTAATGAAAAAGTTTTGCTGACGTGGGAAAAAATCGAGAATTCCGAATTGGTTTTTCTCGAAGCCGTCGATAAAAATTTAATTCAGGCGGCGAGAGAAATTAGATTACAGACGACGAATGTTTTGGGAGAACTTCCGCTGGACGAATATGGCCGTGAGCCCGCTTTCATTCTCAAGGAAAGAAATAGCGCGGTAAAGCTTGCGTGGGTAAATCATAACGGCGGTTAAGAGCCTCGCTTCGATGCCGTAACCGCCGAGAAACAGCTTGAGCCTGATGATAAAGGCTTGATGAAATAATGATTGCCGGAAAGATTTTGGCAGTTAAATAGCGGTATGCCGGATAAGCAATTTATCGTAACGCTCTCTGGTTTCATTCAATCGACAACTTAAATTTTTCGCTGAACCTTAACGCAAAAAGTTTCTGCGGCATTGCAGAAATGTTTTGCCGCGTGATAAAACATTCTGCGGCGCAGAAACTTTTCGCACTCCCCCAGAAGCGTTTGCCGCCGGCGTAGAACGGCTTGTTAAAATCGGAAATTCTCATTATCAAAATCAGGAATCATCGAAAACAGCGCTTTTTGTCTAAATTACGGCGACAAATGTTATAATTCGCTATCTTTCCATGCTTGAAAGCAATCAAAATTTCGGACGCTACAAAATCCTCTCGCAAATCGGGAAAGGAGGAATGGGCGAAGTTTATCTCGCGCTCGATGTTAAGCTTAACCGCCGCGTCGCGCTGAAGATTTTGTCCGCCGCGTTTGCCGGAGACGAAGACCTTTTGCGGCGTTTCGAGCGCGAAGCCGAAACGACTTCAGCCTTAAATCACCCGAATATTCTGACGGTTTACGAATTCGGCGAGGAAGAAGGTTTGCACTTTATCACCACCGAATATGTCGAAGGCGAAACCTTGCGCGAAAAATTAAAACGCGAGCGGCTCAATCTTTCGGAAATTCTGAGCATCTCGGAGCAGGCCGCTTCGGCGCTCGCGGCGGCGCATTCGGCCGGAATTATTCACCGCGACATAAAGCCCGAAAACATCATGCTGCGCGCCGACAATCTGGTCAAAGTGCTCGATTTCGGTCTGGCGAAATTTGTCGAAAAAGCCGAAGAAGAGCACGACCCGAACGCCGTCACGCAGCCTTACCTGAACACGCAGCCGGGAACCGTCATGGGAACGGTTTTTTATATGTCGCCCGAACAGGCGCGCGGCAAAAATACGGACGAGCGCGGCGACATCTGGAGTCTCGGCGTTATTTTGTATGAAATGATAACGGCGCATCTGCCGTTTGAAGGCGAGACGGCGAGCGACGTGATTGCGTCGATTCTGAAAAGCAGCCCGATTCCGATTTCTCATTACGTCGCCGCCGCGCCGCGCCAACTCGCCAATATCATCGTCAAAACGCTTCGAAAAAACGCGGACGAGCGTTATCAAAAAATGCCGGATTTGCTCGCCGAGCTGAAAGATTTGCGGCAGGAAATCGAATTCGAGCGCAAGCGTCTCGGAAAATCCGGCATCGTCACCGAGAATAATCCGCCGAACAAATTTCGCACGCAGGCCTCGATTCGACGGCTGCCGTTTATGACGAACATCGATGTTCCGAACGCGCCGAAAATTCCCGAAAAAACAAAAAATTACGTCGCGCCGATTTTGATTTTCCTGGCGGCGGCCGGTTTGATTGCGTGGATAACCTGGCACATCGCAAAAACGCAGAGCGGTTTTGCGGCGGCTTTGCCAATTCTCGGAATTGCGATAGTTGTCGCCGGATATGTGGCTTATACGACGTTTTTCTCCGGCCGAAAAAGCGAAGACTACGGCTCGATTGCCGTTCTGCCGTTTGAAAACAGCGGCGGCGACGCCGAGATGGAATATCTTTCGGAAGGCATCAGCGAATCTTTGATTAACAATCTCTCGCAGCTTTCCGACATAAAAGTCATCGCGCGCAGCTCTTCGTTCAGATACAAATACAACGCCGTCAATCCGCGCGAAGTCGCCAAAACTTTGAACGTCGCCACGGTTTTGACCGGCTGGGTGATGCGGCGCGGCGAAAATCTGCAAATCAGCGTCGAATTGATAAACGGACGCGACAATACGCAAATCTGGGGCGAGCAGTACAGCCGCCGCGCCGACGATTTACTGACGATTCAAAACGATATTTCGCGTGAGATTGCCGATAAGCTCCACCCGCGCCTCACCCTCAGCGAGCGGCGGCAGCTCGTCAGTCACGAAACGACAAATTCCGTCGCCTACGAGCTTTTGCTGAAAGGCCGCTTTTATCGCGCCAAGGGCGGAACGGAAAGCCGCAAGCGCGCCGTCGAATATTTTAACGAAGCGATTGCCGCCGACTCGAATTACGCGCTCGCCTACGCCGAGCTTTCGTTTACATACCGCATTTTGGTCGGGAGCGGCTCGCTCGACCCGAAGGAATTTACGCCGAAAGCCGAAGCGGCGGCGCTCAAAGCTCTCGAACTCGACGAAACGCTGGCGGACGCGCATTTTGCGCTCGCGTTTCTGAAAATGAACTCGTGGGAATGGTCTGAGGCGGAATTTGAATTTAAGCGCGCCATCGAGCTGAATCCGAATCTGGCGCGCGCCTATATCGGTTATTCGGGTTACTTGAGCCGCATGGGACGACACGAAGAAGCGATTGCCGAAATCAAGCGCGCCAAGGAACTCGACCCGCTTTCGACCATCGTCAACGGAAATTTCGGCCTGATTCTTTATTTTGCCGGACGCTTTGACGAGGCGGTGAAAGTTTTGCTGGAAACGCTGGAATTTGACCAGAATTTTTCGTTCGCGCATCTTTATCTCGGCTACAATTATTCGGCCAGGGGAATGTTTCGCGAGGCGATTGCCGCTTACAAAAGAGCTTTCAGTCTCGGCCAGGAAACGCCGAGCAACAAAATTTATCTTGGCGCGGCTTATGCCGGAGCGGGCAAGCGCGAGCGCGCGGAGACGATTCTCGCCGAGCTGGAAAACGGCAAAAACTACGTTTCTCCGGCCGAGCTGGCAATTTTGCACACGGCGCTCGGCGACACGGAAAAAGCTTTCGATTCGCTCGAAAAAGCGTTCGCGCTTCACGATTTGCAGCTGCAATACGTCGGCACCGACCCGGCGTTCAGACCTCTCCACGACGACGCGCGTTTTGCCGATTTGCTGGATAGAGTCGGACTGCCGCAATAAGAATTTTTACCACAGAAAGCACAGAGATTTTTAAGAAAATTAGCCGCAGACGAACGCGGATAACGCAGATAAAAAGGAAGAATTATTCTGCTTATCCGTTTTGATTTTCTCTGCGCTCTCTGTGGTTAACCTTCTTTCGATTCGAGCAATCGGCAGTTTAGTTTTTTCGCCAAGCCTTCGCCGCCCCAGCTCATGATTACGTCGTGATTCCATTTGAAAAACGGTTTGGCGAGCGGCGCGATAAAGTTCATCCACGATTTCGTCGTCTTGACGCGCCAGTCGTATCGGACGCGCGTCGTCGCGGCGTCTTCGGCGGTTAAAGTCCAGAGTCCCGCGCCTTCGAGCTCGCCGAAGGCACGTGCTTCGATTGTCGTCATCGGCTCGACTCTCATAATCTCGGAATCGAATTCGAGCGTGTAGGGCAGCTTGCTTTTCCAGGTTGACCGCCGAACGCTTCCGACTCCGTCTTTATCGCCCGTCTTTAATTCGACGACCTTTTCCACGCCTTTCCACCACTCGTTCCACGTTTCCGAATGTTTGATTGCGTCCCAGACTTTTTCAACCGGCGCGTCAAAACGCCAGACGGTGACAAATTCGTAATAATATTCAGCCATATTTTTAGCGGTAAAAAGTTAATGATTGATTGTGTCGTCTAAGATAACACAACTAATCATTAATTTTTACAATTAAATTTTCGCTGAAAACTACTTTTTGGTTTCGGGCTTTTCGGTTTTGGCAAAATAGCCTTTGCGGTGCGTGAGCATAACTTTCTGTTTTTGCAGCTCGGCGTTTGTCAGTTGAATGTCGATGGTGCGGAAAGAGCCGTCGCGCTTTTGGTTGGTCGGCGCGTAGGCAATCAGATACTGCGAGCGCATTTCGATTTGAATCTGGACGAAAGCCTTGCGCAGCTCGGCTTCGTCTTTCGGGAAAAACGCGCGGCCGCCGGTTCGCTCGGAGATTTTTGTGAGCGAGGCTTTATCGACGCCGCCGTAAAAATCGTCGCCGATGCCGACCGAGTAAATCACGGCTTCGGATTTCAAAGCCGCCTGAACCGCCTCCTCCAATTTTTTCTGTCCGAAAGTATTGACGCCGTCGGTTAAAAGAACAATCGCGCGACGCGTTTTCTCGGGCGCGGGGCCTAAAATTTCGTCCGACGTTATCCAGATGGCGTCCCAGATGGCGGTCGACCCTTGAGTCGCCTGATTTTTGCCGGAAATCGGCGGTGTTCCGACGATGACGCCGCCGCCGATATAGCCCGACGGCGGGACGAATTCGACGCGTTCGACGGCGCGGCGCAGGCGCGTCAGATTATTGGTCATTCCCTGTTCGAGCGTCGCTTCGCCGGTAAAGGAAACAATCGCCACCTCGTCTTTTTCGGCGCGAACGACCGAATCGACAAACGAGATGGCCGCCGATTTTTCTTCGGGCAAAGTGCGCTCCTGCGACTGGCTCGTGTCAATCAAAATCGCGAGACTTATCGGCAAATCGACCTGACGCTGAAAAGCGACGATTTCCTGCTCCTGACCGTTTTCAAAAAGACGCACGTCTTCCTGTTTCAAATCGGTCAAAAGCCGCCGGTTTTTATCCTGAGCGGAAAATAGAACGTTGACGACTTCGGTGTCGATTTTGAGCGGTTCGTCGTCTTCTTCAGCTGCTTCGGGAGTCGGAGTAACGGTCGGTTTTGTCGTTGCCGGATATACCGGCGCATATACTTTCTCCTGGGCGAGCGACGCAGCCGAATGAAAAAACGAAACACCGACGACAAGCGCCAAAACCGTTAAAATTACAACCTTACTTTTCCAACTCATTTATTTAACTCCAAAAACTTACTTCAAGCTGTCTTTAATCGCGCGATAGCTTTTCTTCGAGCGAATCTGGTATTTGTCGGCTTTTTCCTTGTCGGTAAAACGAACTTCGATTTTTCGTTCCTTGCCGTCGTAACTCTGATTTGCCGGACGATAGGTGATGATATACTGCGAGCGAAGCTCCTCGCTGATTTTCTTAAACGCCTTTTCGAGTTCGAGCATATCGCCCGTAAAAAACGCTTCGCCGCCGGTTTCTTCGCACAGTTGCGTCAGGAATTTATCGCCTTTGTCCTTGACCGTTCCGGCATCGACGCCCGGAACCGAGCCTAAAAAACCTTCTTTGGTTGAGATAGCGAAAATCGTCGTTTCGGTTCGCTGGGCGATGTCAATCGCATCGCGCAAATCGGCGCGGCTGAACGTGTCGTCGCCGTCGGTGATGATGACGATGACGCGGCGGCCGGGCGCGCTTCTCAATTTTTCGTCGGAAAACTGCCAGACGGCGTCGTAAAGCGCGGTCTGCGAGCCGGTCTTTTTGACTTTATCGACGGCGCGGTCGAGCAAATCCAGTTTGTCGGTGAAATCCTGCCACAAAGTTATTTCGTTATCGAAAGTCATAAAAGCGGCCTTGTCCTTGCGGAGACGCGTGACGGTGTAGATAAAATTCTTCGCCGCTTCTTTGGAAAAACCCATTTTGCCTTTGGTCGATTCCGATGTGTCCATCAAAACGCCGACGTAAACGGGCGGATTCGTTTTTTCGTCCGTAAAAAACGTCACTTCCTGCTGAACGCCGTCTTCCAGAACGATAAAATCGTTTTTCGTCATTCCCGAAATCAGACTTTTCTTTTGAGTGACCGTGATGGGCAGACGAACTTCGAAAGTTTTAACTGCGCCCTCATCGACGACGGGCGGAGTCGGGCGCGGCGTCGGCGTCTGCGCAAAGGCCGCCAAAGCGAATACAAAAACAATTGCTGTAAAATAAAAAAGACGAGCCAAATTTTTCATAAGCGAATAAAAGAATTTAAGAACCTGACGCAAAATTCGATGCCGTGGAGCAGATGCGTGTTGCCCAGGCAAAGCAAGAGTATAAAGCGAAAAGCGAAAAGTGAAAAGCGAAAGTTATCAGTCTTTGAGCGGAAGCGACGCGCCCCGATACCCGAACGATTACGCCCGGAACGTCTCCTTTTAGATTCACCACCCAATCGTTGAGGTTCTGCGCCTCAAATTTGGGGCCTCGAACCTTAAATTTGAGGTCTCGAACCTTAAATTTGGAGTCTCAAACCTTAAATTTAAGGTCTGGAACCTTAAATTTGGGGTCTCTAACGTCAAACTTGGGGCTCGGAACGTCAAATTTGGGCGTTTTGACCTCAAATTTGAGGTTAGAAACCCCAAATTTGAGGTTTTTGAGCTGAAAATATCTTCCAAAAGAGTAAAGTAGAGATTCTACGCCCGGTCTTTCCGTTTTTCACTTTTGCCTTTTTACTTTTTACTTTTTACTTTATTAATTTATGAATCCGAATATTTTCAGAGAATACGACATTCGAGGCATCGTCGGGCGGGATTTGACCGGAGAGACGGTCGCACGTCTGGCGCGCGCCGTCGGCACTTTTTTTAATCAAAACGGCGCAAAGCGCATCGCCATCGGTTTTGACGCGCGCGAAAGCTCGCCGGTTTTTGAACGCCTGCTCATCGAAGGCTTTAATGCCTGCGGGTGCGACGCGGTGCTCGTCGGACGTGTTCCGACGCCGGTTTTGTATCACACGGTTTTCACCAAAGATGTTGACGGCGGCGTGATGATTACCGGCTCGCACAATCCGCCCGACCACAACGGTTTTAAGATTTGTCTCGGCAAACAGACGCTTTTCGGCTCGCAGATTCAGGAAATCAAAGAGATTGCCTTTTCGGGCGCATTTACGAGCGGCACGGGAATCAGCGAAAATCTGGAAGTTCTGGCCGATTACGAGCGTGACGTTTTGTCGCGCGTCGCTTTCGGCGCCAGAAAATTAAAAGCGGTCGTCGACAGCGGGAACGGGATGGGCGGCGTGACGGGCGTTCCAATTTATAAAAAACTCGGAGTCGAGCTCGTCGAGCTGTTCACCGAGCCGGATTCGAATTTCCCGAATCATCATCCTGACCCGACCGTCACCGAAAATTTGCAGGACACGATTCGTGCCGTCGCCGAATCGGGCGCGGATTTGGGCATCGCGTTTGACGGCGACGGCGATAGAATCGGCCTGACCGACGAAAACGGGCGCATCATCTGGGGCGACGAGCTGATGGTTTTGCTCTCGCGCGAAATCTTAAAGGAAAAGCCGAACGCGACGATTATCGCCGAAGTGAAATGCTCGCAAAATCTTTTCGACGACATCGCTGCGCGCGGCGGAAAACCGATTATGTGGAAAGCCGGGCATTCTCTGATAAAGGCGAAAATGAAGGAAACGGGCGCGGCGCTCGCGGGCGAGATGAGCGGTCATATCTTTTTCGCCGACCGTTTTTACGGTTTTGACGACGCCTGCTACGCGGGTGCCAGAGTTTTGGAAATCCTTTCGAAAACCGATAAAAAATTGTCCGAGCTGCTCGCCGATTTGCCCGAAACGTTTTCGACGCCCGAATTAAGAGTCGACTGCGCCGACGAGCGAAAATTCTCGGTCGTCGAGCGCATTGCCGAAGAATTTTCGAAAACAAACGAGGTCATCACGACGGACGGCGCGCGTATTCTTTTTGAAAACGGCTGGGGACTGGTGCGCGCTTCGAACACGCAGGCGATTTTGGTTTTGCGCTTTGAAGCCGATTCGGAAAAAAACTTGCGCGAAATTCGCGAAACGGTCGAAGGCCGCGTCAAAAATCTGATTGACTAAATCCGAATTTACTGGCATAAATGTATTGGGAATAGGCATATGAAATTTACCTTCGACCGTATAAGCATTATTACCGAAAGGGACTTTGCTCCTTAGAGCCGAAGGTAAATACTCCTGTATGAGAAAGTCCCAAGTCTTAAACAAAAAGACTTGGGACTTTTCGGTTTGCGATTTGCGATTTGCGATTTTTCCATCGATAAATGTTAAGATTTCATTTTTACGGCTCAGTATTAGTCTTCGCCTGCTGGCTACTAACTACTGACTACTGACCACTTTTTATGACTGAAGCTTTAGAACTAAAGAAAACCGTTAATTTACCGAAAACCGATTTTGCGCAAAAGGCGAATTTAGCGCAGGCAGAGCCGGCGCGTTTGAAAAAATGGGGCGACACAGGGCTTTATCAAAAGATTCGCGAAGCGCGCCGCAATGCGGAAAAATTCGTTCTGCACGACGGGCCGCCGTATGCCAACGCCGACATTCACATCGGCACGGCGCTCAATAAAATCCTCAAGGATTTCGTCGTCAAATCACGCTCGATGATGGGTTTCGATTCGCCTTATGTGCCGGGCTACGATTGTCACGGCCTGCCGATTGAAACGCACGTCGAAAAAAAGCTCGCCGAAAAAGGCAAAAACAAAGCCGATTTGCCGGTCAACACTTTCCGCCGAATCTGCCGCCAGCACGCCGAACATGCGATGGACGGGCAGACGCGCGATTTTTCGCGGCTCGGAATTCTCGGCGAATGGCAGACACCTTACCTGACGATGTCGAACGAATACGAATCGGAAACAGCGCGGCTTTTCGGGAAATTTCTGGAGCGCGGCTACGTTTACAAAGGCCTGCGCCCGGTTTACTGGTGCATTCACGACCAGACGGCGCTCGCCGAGGCGGAAGTCGAATACAAGGAACACACATCGCCTTCGATTTACGTCAAATTTCCGCTTTTGTCGGACGCCGGACAGCTCGACGCGGCGCTCGCCGGAAAAAACGTTTTTGTCGTCATCTGGACGACGACGCCGTGGACTCTGCCGGCGAATTTGGGAATCGCGGTTCATCCGGATTTTGATTATTCGGCGATTGAATCGGGCGGAGAAGTTTATATCGTCGCTTCGGAGCTGGCGAAATCCTTCGCCGAAACCTGCAATTTAAGCGATACGAAAGAGCTCGCGCGTTTCAAAGGCGCGAAGCTCGACCGTCTCGAAGCGCGCCACGCGTGGCTCGACCGCGTTTCGTTTTTGATGAACGGCGAGCACGTCACCCTCGGCGGCGAGGCCGACGCCGAAACCGAGCTCGACGTGCGTTTTGAAAACAAAACCGCGCAAAAGAGCGGTACGGGCTGCGTTCACACGGCGCCCGGACACGGCGCGGACGATTTTCATATCGGAAAACTTTACGGTCTGGAAATCTACTGCCCGGTCGATAACGCCGGAAATTTTACGCCGGACGTCGAATATTTCGGCGGCGAAAATATCGTCAAGGCAAATCCGCGCATCATCGAGCTTTTGCAAGAGCGCGGAATGCTGCTCCGCGCGGAAAATTACAATCATCGCTACCCGCACTGCTGGCGCTGCAAAAATCCGGTGATTTTTCGCGCGACGCCGCAGTGGTTTATCTCGATGGACGCGGCCGCCAAAACCGGCGCGGGAAAATCGCTGCGCGAAAACGCTCTGCGCGAAATCGAAAACGTCAACTGGCATCCCGGCTGGGGCGAAGGCCGGATGACGAATATGGTCAAAGGCCGACCCGATTGGTGCGTTTCGCGCCAGCGCCTGTGGGGCGTGCCGATTCCGGTTTTCTACTGCGCGAAATGCGACGAAGCGATTGCCGAACCGGAAATCGTCAATCACGTCGCCGATATTTTTCTCAAAGAAACCGCCGACGCCTGGTATAACCGCGAGGCGAGCGAGCTTTTGCCCGCCGATTTCAAATGTCCGAAATGCGACGGCGCTGAATTTAATAAAGAAACCGACATTCTCGACGTCTGGTTCGATTCCGGTTCGTCGTGCGTCGCCGTGTTGGAAACGCGCGCGAATTTGCGTTTTCCGGCGGAAGTTTATCTCGAGGGCGGCGACCAGTTTCGCGGCTGGTTTAATTCTTCTTTGATGTGCGGTCTGGCGGCGCACGACGGCGCGCCGTATAAAAATTTAATCACGCACGGCTGGGTCGTCGACGGCGACGGCAAACAGATGCACAAATCGACCGGCAACGCGATTTCGCCGAACGAGGTCGTCGGCAAATCCGGCGCGGAAGTTCTGCGCCTGTGGGCGGCGGCGGTCGATTACACCGAAGATATGCGCTGCTCGGACGAAATCCTTTCGCGCATCGTCGACGCTTACCGCAAATTCAGAAATACTTTGCGTTACGCGCTCGGCAACCTCGACGGGTTTAATCACGAAACCGATTCGGTGTCCGTTCGCGAAATGCTCGAAATCGACCGCTGGGCGCTGGCGAGCGTCGATAAAGCGATTGAAAAATGTCTGGAAGGCTACGAGAACTTTGATTTTCAGACGGTTTATCAAACGCTCTACAGCCTTTGCACGGTGACGCTTTCGGCGCGCTATTTCGACATCATCAAAGATAGGCTTTATATTTTTGCGCCGAAATCGCTTGAAAGGCGTTCGGCACAGACGGCGCTTTACGAAATCACCGACAAATTGTGCCGTCTGATTGCGCCGATTTTGGCGTTTACGGCCGACGAAGCGTTTGAAAATCTGCCGAATCAAAAATTTGAATCGGTTCACCTGGCTGAATTTCCGAAAGTTTCGGGCGCTGATAATTCGCAACTTTTATCGGACTGGGAACGTATTTTCTCTATCCGCGACGATGTTTTGAAACGGCTTGAAGAAGCGCGCAATGCCAAAGAAATCGGCTCGTCTTTGGAAGCCAAGATAATTTTGCAGGCGGACAGCGAAACGACGCGCTTTTTGCTTCCGTTTTACGAAGATTTGCGTTATATCTTTATCGTTTCGCAGGTCGAAGTTCACGAAGCGGCCGAGACGCGGGCGCAGATTCAAAAAGCCGACGGCGCAAAATGCGAGCGATGCTGGAATTACTCGGTGCGCGTCGGCGAATCGGAAAAATATCCGACCGTCTGCGAAAGATGCGTCGGCGCGCTGACGCAGATTGAAAAATCGGCGGCGGCTTAATCAGGAACGAACGCGGAGTCAACGAAGCCGGCTTTGTTTATTTCGCGTTCAATTCATACATAAAGTTATGTTAAAAAAATCATTGTTCGCGGCATTCATCGTTCTCGCTTTCGTTTCTTTTTCCCTCGCTCAAAAGGTTTACACGCCCGCCAAAGATTCGGCGGAAAGAAAAGCTATTCTCGGCGCTTTGCGCGTGCCGGTCGAAAAGGAATTGAAACAGAAAGTTCAATTTTCAGTCGATAATTTCAACGTTCAGAGCAACTGGGCGTTCGTTGGCGGCGCTCCGCAAAATATGTCGGGCGGCGCGCCGAATTTTAAGGGCACCGATTATCAAAAAAGAATCGACGTCGATGCTTTTGATAACAACATTTTCGCGCTTTTGAAAAAAACCGGCGGCAGATGGAAAGTCGTAACGTATATGATTGGCTGCACGGACGTTTGTTACTTAAACTGGACAAAAGATTATAAAGCGCCGAAGAAAATATTTCCCGGCGCTGAATAATTCAAGAGAGAAAAGGCTTCGGCCTTTACTGTTATAATTTTGCTGTGAATAAAAAAGATATTTTGTGGAAACTCGCTTATCTCGCCGTCTCGGGCGCGGTTTTTTCGATTGACCGGCTGACGAAAGGCTGGGCGTTTAAGAATTTGCGCTCCGGCGACATTCGCGAAGCCATTCCGAATTTTCTAAACTTCTCCTACGCCGAAAATCCGGGTGTCGCTTTTAGTTTTTTCAACGACCACGGCCAGACCGGCCGCTGGGGACTTTCGGCCGTCGCCATCGTCGCCGCGATTCTGGTTTTATATTATTTCTGGCGCGTGCCGCGCACGGACGACCGAATCTTAGGCGGCCTCGCGCTGCTTCTGGCCGGAATCGCCGGTAACGTCACCGACCGGTTGTGGTTCGGCTACGTCGTCGATTTTATCGACGTCCAGTTCGGCTCGTGGCATTACCCGACCTTTAACGTCGCCGATACGGCAATCTGCATCGGCGCGGGACTGCTTATTTTAGATATACTTCTGAGTCGCAAAAAGAAGACGGAAACGGCAGAAGCCGAAAGCAAATAGATTTACGGATGAATGTTTCTTTACGCGAAATCGATAAAAATAATTTTCTCGAATGCATCAATTTAAAAGTCGCGGGCGGGCAGGAAAATTTTGTCGCCGGCAACTTGATGTCGATTGCGCAGGCGAAGATTTACCCGACGCTAGAGATACGCGGCGTTTATGCCGGAGACGAGATGGTCGGATTTGCCATGTTCGGTTTTTCGCCGGTCGAGGATAAATTTTATCTCGTGCGTTTGATGATTGACGAAAAACATCAGGGCAAAGGTTACGGCCGGGCCGCGGTTTTAGCGATTATCGAAAGATTGCGCCGTCAGCCCGAATGCACCGAGATATTTCTGAGCTTTGTGCCCGAAAACAAGAACGCGGAAAAACTTTATACGAGCGTCGGCTTTGAGCGAACGGGCGAAACGGACGCGAAAAGCGGCGAGATTATTATGCGCTTTTTGCTTAAATCAAACGGCAACGGGCGACCGGCAACGAACAACTAACAAACGAAATGTATCCTGAACTTTTCCGCATCGGCAATTTTCCAATCAATACTTACGGCGTTCTTTTAGCCGTCGGAATGCTGCTCGCGCTTTTTGTCGCGGCAAAACTGGCCGCGCGCGACGGTTTGCCGCGCGACAGGATTTACGACCTTGGGCTCTGGACGCTTATCGGCGGTCTGCTCGGCTCGAAAATCCTGATGTATTTCGTCGAGCCCGACGTGCAGATTTTTTCGCTCGATTTTCTGCGTTCGGGCGGCGTTTATTACGGCGGATTTATCGGCGGGTTTATCGCGCTCGTCGTGCTCATACGTTTTTACAAGCTGCCGTTCTGGAAAGTCGCCGACGCTTTCGCGCCCGGCCTTGCGCTCGGGCAGGCAATCGGACGGCAGGGCTGTTTTGCGGCGGGCTGCTGCTGGGGAAAGCCGACCGATTCCGTGTTCGGCGTCCATTTTACGGAAGCCGCGCACGAATTTACGGGCGTCCCGATTTACACCGAAACCGGCGCGCCGCTTCATCTGCACCCGACGCAGCTTTACGAATCGTTCACGATGCTGATTGTTTTCGGCATTCTCGTTTATCTGCACCGGCACAAAAAGTTCGACGGGCAGATTTTAATCGCTTACGGCATCATTTACAGCATCGTCCGCTTTTCGATTGAATTTATCCGCGACGACCCGCGCGGTTTTTTGTTCGGCCTTTCGACCTCGCAGATTATCAGTCTGATTGTCGGCGCATGCTCAGTCATCTTTTTGATTTGGCGGATGCGTCAGCCGGGGATAAAAGCTTAATGCGACGCCTCTAATTGATATTTTCATCGATGTAATTAACGAATACGCGCGTGTAATTAACGTTTACATGCGCGTATCCGTCATTTACACGCATGCATTCGTTGATTACACGCATGCATTCGTTGATTACACGCATGCGTTCGTTGATTACATGCGTGCGTTCGTTAATTACATGCGTGCATTCGTTGATTACACGCGTGCGTTCGTTGATTACATCGATGTAATCAACGAACGCACGCGTGCAAATAACGTCCGCGCCGGTGTAAATGCGGTCGGCAGGCGTGTAAACTCAAATTAAATCGAAGGAATATTTAATAATTCGGACGATTGTCTTAAACGCGTGATGGAACAGGAAACAAGCGAAGCTCTCTTAAATTTTACGGTCGAAGCCGAGGCGGGCGGTAGGCGGCTCGACGCATATCTTTCAAGCAAAATCGAAAAATGGTCGCGCTCGCGGCTGCAAAGATTGATTGACGACGGCGACGTAACGGTCAATCAAATTCAAGCCAAATCTTCCTACAGGGTGCGCGCGGGCGATGAAATCGAAGTCGAGCTGGCAGAGCTTCCGGCCGAAGTTTTCGAGCCGGAAAACATTCCGCTCAATGTCGTTTACGAAGATGAATTTTTAGCCGTCATCAACAAATCAGCCGGGATGGTCGTTCACCCCGGCGCGGGCGTCAGTTCGGGAACGCTCGCCAACGCCATCGCCTGGCATTTTTTCAGGGACGGGCGACAAACGACGAGCGACGAAAAAACCGCCGCAATCCGCAATCCGCAATCCGCCTTTAGAGTCGGCATCGTTCATCGCCTCGACAAAGACACTTCCGGACTGATTGTCGTCGCTAAAACGGACGAGATTCACGAAAATCTGTCGGAGCAGTTTCGCGAGCGCGAAGTTTATAAATCTTACGTCGCGCTGGTTCACGGCGAAACGGAAGAAAGCTCGGGAACAATCGAAGCGCCGATTGCGCGCGAAAAACACAATCGCGTGAAAATGAGCGTCCGCGCTCACGGGCGACACGCGCTTTCGCTCTGGAAGGCAAAGAAAAGATTCGAAAAATTTACGCTTCTCGCCGTCGAAATCAAAACCGGCCGGACGCATCAAATCCGCGTTCACCTGGCGTATATAAATCATCCGGTCGTCGGCGACGAAACTTACAACGCGGGGCGCGACAAAACCGTAAAGGATTTGAATGTGCGCCGCGCCATTGCCGGCTTAAACCGCTTTTTTCTGCACGCCGAAAAATTATCGTTTACGCATCCGGCGACCGGCGAGCGTTTAAATTTTACCGCGCCTTTGCCCGCCGACCTGGAAGAGTTTCTTGAATTGCTTTAAAAGAAAAAAAGCGGCGAAGGTGAGTTTCGCCGCTTTTTTAAGTTTTCCAAAGTTATAAATTTAACGTTGGAAATCGCCCGCGCTGCTGCTGCACACGCTGCCGCTTTTTTTCAAACAATTAAAGTCTTCGATAAAGAAATTTTCCGCTTCGAGCGGCTGACCGTCTTCTTTTGTGATGGAAACGAGAAACGCGTCGCGCGCGATAACTCCGATTTGTGAAGTATCAATCGCTCTCGCAATCGCGAAAGACGGCACGCGCGGCTCGTCGATTCCTCTGACTTTCTGCGTTACCAATTCCATCTGCGTCAAAAAGTTAATTTCTCTGACGGTTTTGATAATCGGAGTTCCGTCGAGCGAATAACCGTTGCGCGCGCCCAAATCCCTTAAAATCTGCGCGCCGTCTTCTTTTTCAATCCGGTCGGTGAATTCGACTTCGACGAGAATGCTCAAACCAAGTGGATTTTTTGTAAAATAGCCTTCCTCGGCGTCCAGGAGATTTGCCTGACGATTGTTTCCTTTCCGCGTCGCACTCGGAAAAACGAACATCGGATAGCTTTTTGCGATTTCCATCGCCTGTTTGCCTTCGTCGCCGGCTTTAAAGCTCGTGTCGAAAAGCTCGCCGTAACTGTTAAAATAAAGAAGACTTCCGTCGTAATTATAAGCCGGCAGCGTTTCAATCAACCGGACGTTGTTGTGATTTTCGTCAGCGTTTTTGGTGAAGACCGATTTTCCGTCCTGACCGTTGACGCGATTGAGGATTGCGTAAGGCTGAACGCCGTTTAGGTCGTAATATTTATCGCTGAAGTCAAAAGGTCTCGTTTCTCCTTCCGGAGAAAAAACGTCTAAACCCGCGCCCGAACGTTGAGCCATTGCCGTAACGCAGCCGATTGCCGCGAAAATTGAGATAAGAATTAAATTGGTGATGATAGAGTTTATTTTTTTCATTGCTGTATTCCCTTGTTTTTTTGTTTAGATTTGCCCTCTCGCTATCACTGTCTTTTTATTTCCGGAAAAAAGACACGCGGCCGAAATTTTTTTTGAAATTGGTATTTTGCCCGAAATTTTGGTATGAAATTAATATCTGTAAACGCAACTCTTCTAAAATTTAATTCGGTTTTGAATATGAAAAAATTACTCTTTTCGATTTTTATGACGTTTTCTCTCGGCGCGCTTTCCGCCACGGCGCAGACAGCTTCGGTCAATATCGTTCCCCGGCCCGCATCCGTCAAAATGCTCGGCGGAAAGTTTAAGCTGAGCGCAAAAACGCAGCTCGTCGCAACCGACGACAACGGCCGTCGAATGGCTTCTTTTTTGAACGATTATTTGCTGAAAATTTACAATTTCAAGCTTGAATACAAGACAGCGGGCACGCCGCGCGATAAAAACGTCATCGTTTTCGCGCCGGTCGCAGGGGCGCTGTACCCGGCTGAAAACAACGGAAGCTATCGCCTGAAAATCGACAAACGGCGTATCGAAATCGACGGCTTCGAGGAAGGGAAATTTTACGCGCTGCAATCGCTCATTCAGCTTCTGCCCGCCGATTTCAAAGACAAAGCCGAGCTGCCCGCCGTCGATATCGAGGACAAGCCGCGCTTTGCATATCGAGGAATGCATCTCGATGTCAGCCGACATTTTTTTTCGGTCGAGTTCGTCAAAAAATACATCGATTTGATGGCGCAGTATAAATTTAATTATTTTCACTGGCATCTGACCGACGACCAGGGCTGGCGCATCGAAATCAAAAAATATCCGCGTCTGACCGAAGTCGGCTCGAAAAGAAAGGAAAGCGCTCAGGGAAGAATATTAAATCCGTATGTCGGCGACGGCGTTCCGGTCGAAGGTTTTTACACGCAGGAGCAAATCAAAGACGTCGTCGCTTATGCCAAAGCGCGCTATATCACCGTCATTCCCGAAATCGAATTGCCCGGACATTCTTCGGCCGCGCTCGCGGCCTACCCGAATCTCGGATGCAAAGAAAACTACGAGTATAAAGTCCAGACGACGTGGGGAATTTTTAAGGAAGTTTACTGCCCGAAAGAAGAAACTTTTCAGTTTCTCGAAGACGTTCTCTCGGAAGTCATCGATTTATTTCCCGATTCGCCCTACATACACGTCGGCGGCGACGAGGTTCTGAAAGATTTCTGGAAAGATTCGCCGTTAGTGCAGGAACTGAAAACAAAAGAAAATCTCAAAGACGAGCACGAAGTTCAGAGCTATTTTACTCGCCGGATGGAAAAATTTATCAACTCGAAAGGCAAACGGATGATTGGCTGGGACGAAATTCTCGAAGGCGGGCTCGCGCCGAACGCGATTGTGATGAGCTGGCGCGGGATGAAGGGCGGAATCGAAGCCGCCAAAGCAAAGCACGACGTCATCATGACGCCGACCGATTTCGCTTATCTCGATTACGGTCAGGGCGACCCGCGCACGGAGCCGATACACATCGGCGGCTATCTGAATCTGGAGAAAGTTTACAGCTTTGAGCCCGTTCCGAAAGAGCTCAGCGAAGATGAAAAAAAGTTTATTCTCGGCGCGCAGGGAAACGTCTGGACGGAATATATACAGACGCCGGAAAAAGTCGAATATATGACCTTTCCGAGAATGCTTGCCCTTTCGGAAGTCACCTGGTCGCAGGCGGAAAACAAAAATTTCGGTGATTTCCAAAAGCGTCTCGCTTATCAATTCGCGCGGCTCGATAAGCAAAACGTCAATTACCGGATTCCCGAACCCTCCGGTTTGCAAAATATATTGCTGACCGGCAACCAGGAAACGGCGGAAATCAATCTGACTTCGATTTTGTCGAACGCGAAAATCTTTTACACCACCGACGGAAGCGAACCGACCGAAAAATCCGCGCAATATTTGAAGCCGTTTAAGCTGACCTTAAAGCCAAAAGAAAAAATCGATTTGAAAACAATCGTCGTCAACGAAAAGGGAAGAAAAAGCGTCGTTTACGGCTCGACCCTCTGGCGGGACGAGATGCTTCCGCCGACCGAACTTAAAGATGTGGAACAGGGAGTCAATTTTCGCTTTTTCCAGACGGCTTTAACCAGTATCGACGAAATGGACAAAGCGTCCGGCGACGGCGCAGGCCAGACAAAATCTCTCGGCCTCGGCCAATTTAAGGAAAAGCTCGCCGAGAATCTGCCGTTCGCCGTCCTTTTTAGCGGCTACATAAACGTTCCGAAAGATGAAATTTACGAATTCGAGCTTGAAGCCGACGACAGCGCAGTTTTGCTTATCGATAATCAAATAATAGTCAACAACGATAGTTTGAAGGACAAAGCGGAGCGAAAAAACGGCTTTGTTCCGCTCAAAAAGGGTTATCATCAATTTGCTTTAAAATATTTCAAATATCAGGGCAAATGGGCTTTGGGCCTGCGTTGGGGAGTTAAAGGACTGCTCCTGCGCGGAGTTTCGTCGAACGAGCTGGCATATCCGAAAATGCCGTAAATCTATGAAAAAAATTCTCGCCTTTCTTTTTCCGCTCGCGCTTTTTTTTAATGCTTTCGGGCAAACGCAGACGACGGATTTTACGCGCTACGTCAATCCGTTCATCGGAACGGGCGGCCACGGGCACACGTTTCCCGGCGCGACCGTCCCGTTCGGAATGGTTCAGCTTTCGCCCGATACGCGCATGGACGACTGGGACGGAAGTTCGGGCTATCATTACTCGGACAGCGTCATTTACGGCTTTTCGCACACGCATTTAAGCGGGACGGGAATTCCCGATTACTGCGACATTTTATTTGCGCCGACCGTCGGCGAGCCGGAGTTTTTCGCCAAATCCGGCGATTTGAGCGAGAACGGCTACGCTTCCACGTTTTCACATAAAAACGAAACGGCCGAAGCCGGATATTATTCGGTAAAATTGGACGAAGGCGACATTTTAGCCGAAATGACGACGACGACACGCGTCGGTTTTCACCGCTACACTTTTCCCGCCAATTCCGAGGCGAATTTGATTCTCGATTTAAAGCACCGCGATAAGGTTCTCGATTCCGAGCTGAAAATCGTCGGGCCGAACCGCATCGAAGGCTTTCGCCGTTCGAGCTCGTGGGCGAAAGACCAAATCGTTTATTTCGTCGCCGAATTTTCCGAGCCATTTGTCGATTACGGCGTCGCCGTCGGCGACAATCCGCCCGAAAAACTCGATAAATCGAAAGGCACCAGTCTCAAGGCTTTTTTCCGTTTTGCCGCAAACAAGCCTTTGCTCGTCAAAGTCGCCATCTCGCCGACCGGCATCAGCGGCGCGCGTCGAAATCTGCAGACGGAAATCCCGCACTGGAATTTTGAAAAGACGCGCGCCGAAGCGAAGGCGGCGTGGAACAGAGAGCTTTCAAAAATCGAAGTCTCCGGCGGCTCGGACGCCCAGATGACGAATTTTTACACTGCGCTTTATCACACGAAAATCCAGCCGAACGTTTTTCAGGACGTCGATAAAGGCTATATCGGCCTCGACAAACAGGCGCACACGGCGACCGATTTTACATACTACACCGTTTTTTCGCTGTGGGACACGTTTCGCGCGGCGCACCCGCTTTACACGATTATCGACCAGAAGCGGACGGCCGATTTTATCAACACTTTTATCAAGCAATACGAGCAGGGCGGGCGACTTCCGGTCTGGGAACTCGCCGCCAACGAGACCGATTGTATGATTGGCTATCACGCGGTGCCGGTCATCGCCGACGCGATGGCGAAAGGTATTAAAGGCTTCGATTACGAAAAAGCGTTCGAAGCCGCGAAACACAGCGCGGAATTGAATCATTTCGGCCTCGAAGCGTATAAAAAGCGCGGTTATATCTCGATGGAAGACGAAAACGAATCGGTTTCCAAAACGCTCGAATACGCTTACGACGATTACTGCATCGGGCAGATGGCTTTGATTTTGTCGCTCAAAAATCTGGATTCCGCCGATAGAGCGAATCTTGAAAAAGTGCGCGATTACGCCGAATCCGGCGAGCGATATTTTCGGCGCTCGCGCTCGTTTGAAAATCTTTTCGACACCGAAACCGGCTTTATGCGCCCGAAGCAAAACGGCGGATTTGTCAAAAATTTTCAGCCGCAGGAAGTTTCATTTCATTTCACCGAGGGAAACAGCTGGGTTTATTCGTTTTTCGTGCCGCAGGATATCGCACGCTTGATGGAATTGATGGGCGGAAAGGAAAAATTCGCCCGTAAGCTCGACCAGCTTTTTACGACTGACGTCAAGCTTTCCGGCCGCGAACAGCCCGATATTACCGGACTCATCGGGCAGTACGCGCACGGCAACGAGCCCTCGCACCACATCGCTTATCTGTATGATTACGCCGACGAGCCGTGGAAAACTCAAGAATATGTCCGCAAAATACTGGACGAATTTTATAAACCCGCGCCCGACGGTTTAATCGGCAACGAGGATTGCGGGCAAATGTCGGCGTGGTATGTTTTGAGCGCCAGCGGATTTTACGAAGTGACGCCGAATTCGGCCGTTTACGCCTTCGGAACGCCGCTTTTCAAAGAGGTGAAATATCATCTGGAAAACGGGAAAACCTTTACGATAAAAGCGCCGAACGTTTCGAACAAAAACATCTACATCAAATCGGTCAAGCTCAGCGGTAAAAAATACGACAGCTTTCTGCTTCCTCATCTCGAAATTATGAAAGGCGGCACGCTCGAATTTGAGATGACGAACGTCCCTTTTAAAACCGCGTTTGCGAAATATCCGGTTTGGAAAGACAAAGCAAAATACGATAAATTCGTTGCCGTTCCGCTTATTGACAGCGGCGGCGCACGAGTTTTCGACGAAAAGCTCAGTGTTTCGCTCAAGACAATCACGCCGAACACGTTGATTTACTACACGCTCGACGGAAGCGAGCCGAACTCCTCTTCCGCACACTACGCAAAACCGTTCGCGATTGATAAAACGACCACAATCAAAGCTCTCGCCGTCAGCGCAAAAGGCGATAAAAGCTCGGTTTCGGAAGCGCGGTTTTACAAAAGACCGAACGATTGGACGGTGAAAATCTTCTCGAAATACAATCGTCAATACACGGGCGGCGGCGATGAAGGCCTGATTGACGGCATTCGCGGCACGGTGAATTTCGCGTCGGGCGAATGGCAGGGCTATCAATCGCAGGATTTCGTCGCCGTCATTGATTTGCAGCGCGAAACCGAGATAAAACGAGTCGGCGGCGGATTTTTGCAAGTCGCGCCGAGCTGGATTTGGATGCCGACGCGCATCGAATTTGAAGCGTCGAGCGACAACCTAAATTTTCGCAAAATCGCCGAAATTGTAACAGACGTTCCGGTTGATGATATGGAGTCGAAAATCCGCGATTTCGCGCAGGCAATCGAGCCGGTAAAAGCCAGATACGTCCGCGTTACAGCCGTAAATTTAGGCAAAATTCCGGCGTGGCATCCGGGCGCAGGCGACGCCGCGTTTATTTTTGTCGACGAGATATTCATCGAGTAGAAATCAGAAATCGCGCATCATTTTGATTAA
The DNA here is from genome assembly GCA_036403235.1 of Pyrinomonadaceae bacterium. Lineage (GTDB taxonomy): Bacteria > Acidobacteriota > Blastocatellia > Pyrinomonadales > Pyrinomonadaceae > JBGTFE01. The sequence goes on from DASWRI010000066.1 coordinate 43,295, forward strand.
AATGAAATCTTTTATCTGTGATAAAATTCCGACCATTATGAAACGAAAATTTGTTCTGCTGAATCTGCTGTTTGTTTTTTTTGTGCCTGCGCTGGTTTTTGCGCAGACGCTTGAGCAAAAGCTGGCGGAAATCGACGCTTACGCCGAAAAGGTGCGCGTCGACTGGAACGTTCCGGGCTTTGCGATTGCGATTGTCAAAGACGATAAAGTTATATTTGCCAAAGGTTACGGCGTGCGCGAGCTCGGCAAGCCCGACAAGGTCGATGAAAACACTTTGTTTGCGATTGCTTCGAACACAAAAGCGTTTACGACCGCGTCTTTATCGATTTTAATCGACGAAAAAAAACTCAGCTGGGACGACAAAGTTACAAAATATCTGCCCGAATTTCAGATGTACGACCCGTATGTGACGCGCGAGATGACGATTCGCGATTTGGTTTCGCATCGCAGCGGGCTGGGCACGTTCAGCGGCGATTTGCTCTGGTATGAAACGACTTATTCGACCGACGAAGTTTTGCGCCGTGTCCGCTATCTGAAACCCGCTTCAAGCTTTCGAAGCCAATACGGTTATCAGAATTTGATGCTGACGGCGGCCGGAAAAGTCGTCGAAAAAGTTTCGGGAATGAGTTGGGCGCAGTTTGTCCGCGAGCGGATTTTAACGCCGCTGCGAATGACGCGAACGACGACGAGCGTTAAGGATTTGAAGGACAATTACGCGTCGCCGCACAACGAATCGGGCGGCGCGCTCCGTCCACTGCCTTACGATAATGTTGACACCGTCGCTCCGGCGGCCGGTTTGAATTCGAGCGTCGCCGAGCTTGCCAACTGGATTCGAACGCAGCTCGGACGCGGAACATTTGAAGGCAAACAAATTTTCAGCAGCGACCGCTCGGGCGAAATGTGGTCGCTCGTCACGCCGCTCCGCGTCAGCGCGTCTCCGGCACCGACAGCGACGACAAGGCTTTTCGCGGGCGTCGGAATGGGCTGGTTTGTGCAGGATTATCGCGGCCGAAAAATGGTTTCGCACACGGGCGGGCTCGACGGGATGATTTCGCAGACGACGCTGCTCCCGGAAGAAAATCTCGGCATGGTCGTGCTGACAAATTCGGAATCGAGCGTCAATTCGACGATGTCGAACAAGATTATGGACGTTTTTCTCGAAGTTACGCCGAAACGCGATTGGAGCGCCGAACGACTCGAAAACGCCAAAAAAGCTAAAGCGCAGCAGGCCGAAGAAGATAAAAAAATCGTCGCCGCGCGCGTGCCGAACACAACTCCTTCGGTTGCGCTCGCGAGTTATGCCGGAACTTACGGCGGCGAGCTTTACGGCGACGCGACCGTCACCGAAGAAAACGGCAAACTTGTTTTGCGTCTCTTGCCGGCGCCGAATTTCGTCGCCGATTTGGAACACTGGCACTACGATACTTTTCTTATCAAATGGCGCCCGTCGGTCGCGTATAATTTTCCGCGCGGCTTTGTCACCTTTTCGCTCGACAAAACGGGAAAGCCCGCCGAGTTTAAAATCGACCAGCCGAACAGCGATTTCTGGTTTTACGAACTGGAATTTAAACGCAGAGAGGGGAAATAAGTCTAAAATCGAGCGTTTTCGCCCTGTCGTGAGCGAAAACATATTAAATTGCGGCTTCAAATTTCTCTCGTCAAAATATTCGTTTATAAACGCAAACTCGACAACTCTTGCCGTGTGTGTCAAAATTCGTGTAATATAAACAACTTTATAAACGGAAATAATTTAAGGAGATTTTATACAATCAATGTCAGAAAACGCAACCGGAGAGGCGGAAGAAACAAACGAGACGACCGCCGAGACTACAACTGAACACACGCAGGACGTTTCCTATCACGCGGTCGAAAAAGACGGCGAAGTAACGGCAATCTGGGAAATGGCGGGACAAAAACACATTCGCACGATTGACCCGCGCTCAAGCGAAGGCAAACAAATTCTCGCGCTTTTTGAAACCGCAGGATAAAAAGGCAAAAGTAAAAAGTAAAAAAGCCGCAGATTAAACTTTAAAGTTTAATCTGACGGCTCTTCGCTTTTTACTTTTGTCTTTTACTTTCTACTTTCCAAATCTTTCCCAGTCGCCCCAAATCGCGAACGTCGTGCCGACGGCCTGCAAATTGACGAACAGGGTTTTGCCGTCTTTTGAAAAGGTCGAACCGGCGAATTCGCTGGTTTCAAATTTTGGCGTCACGTTTCGGGCAAAATCCGCCATTCGTCCGTCCGCGGTTAAAATCTTTATATAATTTTCGGGCGTTCCGCCTTCGCCGACGTAATCGCTGTCTTCGCAGACGAAAAGCTCGCGACTTTTCGGGCGCAGGCACATATTGTCGGGCATATCCAGAATTTCGCGGCTCGGCGATTCGAAAAGCAAAGTCAGGCGTCCTTCGTCGCGCGTCGTCGGCTCATACGCCCAGATTTGCCCGCCGCCGTTATCGCCGCCGTTGGTCGAGTCGAAATAAATTCTTCCTTTTTTGTCGGCGCAGCAGCCTTCGAGACGCGTAAAAATCGCCGCGCCTTTCGCCTGTCCCTGCTTTTGCACGGCGAGCGTGTCGAGGTCGACTTCCGGCGGGTCAGGGCTCTCAATCGTCACCCAGCTGGCGGTAAAGCTCGTTCCGGCCTTCTGATTTTTTCTGGTGTCGTAGTTCGCTTTATCCTTAATCGCCAGCATCTGCAAAACGCCGCCTTCGGCCAGACGTTTGTTGCGTTTCGGCAAAAATCGGTAAAATCCGGCGGGCGTCATATCTTCGGTCAGATAAACAACGCCGGATTTTTTATCGACCGCGATTGCCTCGTGCTCGAAGCGTCCCATGGCTCGCAGCGGCACGGGCGAAACGGCGGAATTGGCCGACGCCGGAACTTCGAAACAGTAGCCGTGCGGTTTCGCGAAACCGCCGATTTTGCTTCCGTTTTTCAGCGTTCTCAAACTCGGCCCGAGCGTCGTCTCCTCGCACGAAATCCAGCTTCCCCAGGGCGTCCGGCCGCCGCAGCAATTTACCAGAGTTCCGCTCAAACTAACGAAATCGCGGACGATTTCACGCGTTTTCGGATTGACGACGAGCGTCGTCGTGCCGCCGCCGGCCGTTTCGTCATACGGATTTGCGCCGATTGGCGAGCCGGCAATCGGAACTTTGCCGTTGGTAATTTCGTGGTTGCGCACGACGCGCAGCTCGTTTTTGACTTTGAAAGCCGCCATTCCGTCGTGTTTCGGCGGGGTTTTATTGTTGTCCGCGAGCGGACTTCCGGTTTTTCCGATGGCCGTATATTCAAAACCTTTGGGAAGCGCAAGATAAGTTATGCCGTCATTTTTCGCGGCGGTCGGGACGAGCGCGCCGTAGCCCGCCGCTTTAAAGTTCGATAAATTTCCGGTCTGCGCGAAAACTTCCGAGCGTTTTGTCAGTCCGATGCTTGCCAGCGCCAGACCGCCCGAAGTCAATCCAAGTCGATATAAAAATGAGCGTCTGTCCATACAATTTATTAATTTCAAGTTTCAAGTTTCAGATAAATAACTTGAAACTTGAAACTATTTTACTTCTTCACGGCTTACGCCTTCAATCTCCAGAATCAAATCCGCGCCGTAGCATTTGGCGGGCGTTTGAAAACCGGCGCAAAATTCGCCGTCGAGAATTTTTTCCGAGATTTTCAGCGCCGTCAGCGCCGTCAGCGTGTAGCCTTCCGGCCCTTGCTGGCGCGATTCGACCTTTTTCCCGCTTTCGTCCGAAGCCTCGCCCCAGAGATAAGTTTTGCCTTTGGCGCGTTCTTCGTCGGAAGGCCCGCCCGCCGGGATTTGTTTTTGCAGATAATTTTGCGCCGGTTTCGTCGCCAGCAGCCAGCCGATGTAGCGGCTCAATTTGAGCATTTTCAGATTTGACGCGGGCATCACCGTGAAAACTTCGATGTTCGGAATGCCGGTCGAATAAAAGGCGGTCGAAACGTCGCCCCAGGGAATCGTGACGCCCGTTTTCTGCACTTCGCCGAAGTCGATTTTTTGGGTTTTATACGCTGCCGGAACGCTCGTGATTTCGCCGTTTTTACGAATCGCGCCGCCTTTCCCGACGTTCATCGTCATCGTCGCCTGCGTGCCGTGCGAGATTCTTCCCATACCGTAAAACGCCAGCGTCAAATTCGTCGCCGACGGCAGTCGATCTTTCAGATGACGCGCCAGACAATCCGACGGCACAACGTCGAAACCGACGCCCGGCATAATCATAATTCCGGCGTCTTTCGCCCTTTTATCGAGCCGCGCCATCGTTTCAAAAACGGCGATTTCGCCCGTAATATCGAGATAATGCCGCTTATTTCTGAGACATGCTTCGGCCATCGGGCGCGACGTCAGGGAAAACGGCCCGGCACAGTGCAAAACGAGTTCGACCTCCTGCAAAGCCGCGTCGAGCTTTTGCGTTTCGTCCAGGCCGAAAACGCGAAAATCGAAATCGTATTTTTTAGCGAGCTCCTCGACTTTCGCCCGGTTTCTGCCCGCCAGAATCGGCTTCAAACCGCGCTCAGCCGCAAATCTGGTAATCAATTCGCCGGTGTATCCGTTCGCGCCGTAGATTAGAAAATTTTTCATAGTTTTTTGAAACCACAGAGTAACGCGGAAAGGGACGAGGGACAAGAGACGAGGGACGAGACAAATCAAAAATCTCGAATCCTCGTATCCTATTCCAAAATCTCCTGCACGCGCCCGACTTGGCCGTCCGTTAAGCGGACTTTGATGCCGTGCGGGTGAAAGCTGGAATTGGTCAGCAAATCTTTTACAACGCCGATTGTGCGCTTTCCCGTTCGCTGGTCCTGCTTTAAAACGATTGCGACTTTTAATCCGGCGCGGATGTTTTTTCTTTCGCGATGCGGCATTATTTTGTCTCCAGAGTTCGCATTATAAACGCGATTTGTCCGAGATGATAGGCGTTGTGGTCGGCGACGAGCAGCGCTTCGCGCAAAACGGTTTGTCCCGTGCCGTGCTCAATCGGGGCGAAAAGGTCAATTTTTTCGTCGTTGATTAAACTGCGCATCGTCTGCAAATCATCCAGAATCTGCTTGACGGACGTGCGCCAGTCTTCGGCCGTCCCTTCGGTTTTGTTCCAGTAACCGTCGGGAAAAGCGGGCGACGCGTGACGCGCATCGCGGCTGAACTTGACGATGTCCCATTGCGCGATACGCAAGTGTTCGAGAAGCTCCCAGGCCGTGTGCGGCGCGCCTCCGATTCGCGTATTGATTTTCTCGCTCGGAAATTCGTTCAAAACTTTTTCGAGCGCGATGTGCGCCGATTTGCCTTCGAGCAGCTCGAGCAGATGCTCGCGTAAATTTTTTTGCGTGTCCATAATTTTTTCAGAAAAGTTTTAAGTTTTCGGCCTGCGCCTTTTCCAGTTTATCCAAAAATTCGGCGCGCTCAATCTCTTTTGCGCCCAAAACCTTAAAATGCGGCGTCATCACCTGAATGTCGAGCCACGTCGCGCCGCGCGGTTTGAGATGTTCGACGAGATATAGAAGAGCCAGTTTCGAAGCGTTCGGCGCGAGATGAAACATGCTTTCGCCGCAGAAGACGCCGCCCGCGTCGACGCCGTAAAGCCCGCCGGCGAGATTTCCCGATTTGTCCCATACTTCGACGCTGTGCGCGTCGCCCGCCGCGTGAAAATCGCAGTAGGCGCGGATAAAATCCCGAGTAATCCACGTTCCGTGCCCTTCGCTGCGTCGTGCCTTTGCGCAGTTTTCGATGACGGCGCGAAAATCTTTGTCAATCGTGAACGTAAAGCTCGCTTTTTTTTGTTCGCGCCCGAGCGAGCGCGGAATATGAATCTCGGAAAATTCGAGAACGGCGCGATATTCGGGACAAAACCACGGCAGCGGCAGACCGTCGATGTGCCACGGAAAAATGCCGCGGTGATAGGCGGCGCGCAAATTTTCAATCGACAAATCGACGCCGAAAGTGAGAATGTCGCGCGCGTGATAATAATAATCGCCGAACAAAACCCATTCGGTAAATTCGTGAGTGCGCGGATTTGGAAAAATTATCTCTGACATTTTCGGGAACAAATTCTACAAATCATTGTGTAACGAAAATAACAAATCTGGGAGGTAAAGAGAAATGAGAAATTTTGTCAAAGGTCTGCTAACCAATCGTTTCGGCATCGTTTTAGCCGCGTTGAATGTTTGTTATTTTGCGTCGAGAAGCTACATCCATTTTATTTTCGCTCACGCGCACGGAGAAAATTGCGCCTTCTTTGGAGGGCGACATTTTTTTGACATTTTTACCGGTTTGGGAGCAGGCTCTTCCGACTTTATGTTTCTTCTGAACCTGCCCGCCGTGCTTTTTTCGCTGCTTTCGGGCACTTTCGTGCAGATAATTTTTCCTGATTTTTGTCTTTATACGCAGGGAAAAATTCAGATTGTCTTTTTTGTATTTTTCATCACGTTTCAATGGCTTTTTATCGGCTGGACAGCGAAAACCCTCGCCGGAAAAATCCAATTGATGAAAAGCTAAATCTTTTTCGTCTTCCACTTTCCGCGCCGGAAAAGCAGCGTGGCGACGACGGCCAGAACGCAGAAGGCAATCAAAATCGCCCAGAAAACGCCGTGTTCTTTGAAGCCGAAATAATACGCCAGCACATATGCCAGCGGAATCTCGAACAGCCAGAAAATAAAAACGTTGAGAAACGTCGGCGTGACGGTGTCGCCCGCGCCGTTAAAAGACATCTGCATCACCATTCCGAACGCGTAAAACGTAAAGCCGAAGGCGATTGTCCGCAGGCAGTCCGTCCCGATGCTTAAAACTTCCGGCTCGATGGTGAAAAGATTGATAATCGAGTGCGCGAAAACGGCGAGCAAAATGCCGATGGCGGTTAAAAAACAAGTGTTGTAAACGGCGGCTTTCCAGACGGCCTGCTCGGCGCGTTCGGGTTTTCCCGCGCCCAAATTTTGCCCGACCAGCGTCGCCGCCGCGTTGCTCATTCCGACCGCCGGAAGCAGCGCGAAAACAATCACGCGGATTCCGATTTGATAACCGGCGTTGGCGTTCGTGCCGAAAGCAGCGACGATTCGGACGAGCGCCGTCCAGCTCGCCATTCCGATTAAAGTTTGAAACGATGCCGAAGCGGAAAGCTTTACCAGTTTCAAGACGAGCTTCGGCTGAAACGCGAAATGCCTGCGCTCGATTTTGAAGCGCTCCTCGCGCCGGAAAAGATACTGAATCGCGAACAAAACTCCGCAGCCGCGCCCTATGCAAGTTCCGACCGCCGCGCCCGTCACGCCCAGTTCGGGAAAAAACCAGACGCCGAAAATAAACATCGGCGCGAGAATGATATTGAGCGTGTTCGACAAAATCAAAATGCGCATCGCGATGGCCGCGTCGCCCGCGCCGCGAAAAATTCCGTTTATCAAAAACAGAAAAACGATGACGACGTTGCCGCCGAGCATTATCCGCGTAAAATTCACGCCCTGCGCGACGACGCTCGGTTCGGCGCCCATCAAAGACAAAAGCTGCGGCGCGAAAATCACGCCGAAAACGCCGAGAATCGCCGACACAATCATTCCGAGATAAAGCACCTGAATCGCCGTCTGCGAAGCCGCGTCCCGGTTTCCTTCGCCGATGCGCCGCGCGATGGTCGCCGTCGCGCCGATGGAAATCCCGATGGCGAGCGCGTAGATAATGACAATCATTGCCTCGGTCAGGCTGACGACGACGATTGCTTCCGCGCCCAGTTTGGAGACAAAGAAAATGTCGCAGATGGCGAAAAGGCTCTCCATAAACATTTCCAGAATCATCGGAACGGCCAAAAGAAAAATCGCCGTTCCGATTGAGCCTTTCGTAAAATCGCGCTTTGAGCCGACGAAAGCTTCGCGCAAAATCGACCAGAAGGAACTATTTTCCGCCCGCGCGGAAACGTTTTCTAAATTATTAGACATAAAAATATTCGATTTTATTTAAGTAACTGACCTGAAAGCGAGATTTGTTCGTTCGTCGATTCAGACAAACGAAACAAACAGGAAAATTGCGCGTGTGATTTTACGGGACAAGAATTTTCATAGTCTGAGAGTTTATCACAGGCGATTTATAAATAAAAAATCGTCTCTGTAAATATTTTCCGTTAAACCGAGCGTCTTTGGCGCGAGAAGCATCTCTATTTAAATTATGATTCGCAGCTCATTCAAATTTTTACCGACTCTCGCCGCAATTCTTTTTTTTATAAATCAAATTTACGCTCAAAAATGCCCGGTCGCATACGGTTATCAGGGAAGCGAAAATTTTTCGCGCGCGTCTAAAGCAACACTCACTATCGAAAAAACCAAAGAATTATCGCCGCTTATTCTATCCAGGATAAATGAACAGCTAAAAAAGCGCGTCGGCGAAAAATTTGCTTCAAAGTTAAAGCTCGAATGGGGTTACGTTCACGATTTTGACGACGAAGCCGCGCTGCGAGACGCCAAATCGACGGACAGAATCGATGCTTACGACCTCGTTTACAAGTTGTCGGATAAAGCCAAAGGATTAAAAGCTTATTATTTTAAGGTCGTGCTTGACGAAAAAGGCAATCTAACCAGAGACGTCAATTTGCCGGACATCGCTTCTTATCCGCAAAAGAGAAACTTGATTTCCTGCCGACAGGCGTCCGAGATAGCTGCCAAAAACGGATTTCCCCAAAACAGGATTTCAATGTATTTTAACTACGATTTTGATTCGCAATCGCTGGCATGGGAGATTTACGACAAACAGGCGGTCGAGCCGGACAGAACATTTCTGTCATTCGGCGGACAGGGGACTTACCGGAAAATTTTAATCGATGCGGCGACCGGAAATGTCATAAAAATTTATAAAGAAACGATTATTCTCTAATTGTCTTTGTTGACGCGCCGGCTCACGGCTTTAATTTATTTAAATAGCTTTCCGCCGTCTCGAACGACGCGCCGGCGAAAATCGTTCCGATATAATTATCCGGCCGTAGCAAAACGCTGAACGTTTCGCTCGCGCCGAAAATTTCCGACACGTGCGGATACAAAGGCATCCGGTGAAAATCGATTACTGCGCCGGATTCGTTTTTGAAATTTTCGGGCACTTCGGGGGCGTTCGTGCTTCCGTCAAAAAAAGTCAGAAGATGAAATTTCGGCTCGCGCAGACGGTCGTAGATGCTCGCGCCTTCCGTTTCAAAATACGGCATCCGGTCGCCTTCGTTGACGTCGAAACTCCCGCCGTTTTCGCTCAGAGAACTGTTTCGATAATTAATTCCGATTTGCGAAACGCGCGGGAAAACAAATTTTTTAACCGCGTCGAGACTAAAAGCGACGCCCGCCACATACGAGAAAACGTGCATTCGAAGATAAGACAGAATCGTGTCCGGACTCGCCACCAGATTGAAAAAGCGGTCGGTCGTCTTTAAAAGATTTTCGGCGTTTTCCAGACGTTCTTCGTTGTAAGTTTCCAGAATGCGCCCGTTCGCTTTTTCTTTGAGAACGAGCCATATTTTCCACGCCAGATTGTAGCCGTCCTGGATTCCGGTGTTCATTCCCTGCGCTCCGGCGGGCGTGTGTATGTGCGCCGCGTCGCCCGCCAGAAAACATCTGCCGACCGAAAAACGATTTGTGTGGCGCGTGTGAACTTTGTAGGTCGAAAACCATCGAACATCGGTTATATCGAGATTGAGCTCGGCGTCTTTTTTGATTTGCGCTTCGATTTCCTCGTAAAGCACTTCGCCTTCGTCTTTGGCAAATTCTTCGGGGAAAGTGCCGACGATGCGGAAATGCCCGTCGCTTCCGACCATCGGAAAAAACGCGAGCAGATTGCTTTTCATCAAAAAAACCATCAGCGCGTCGTGTTCGAGATTCCATTTAATCTGCACGTCCGCCACATAAAACATACGCTCAAACGTGCTTCCTTCGAATTTGAGTCCGAGCGCGTGGCGAACCTGACTTTTCGCGCCGTCGCAGCCGACCAGAAAATCGGCTTCGATTGTTTCCGTCTCGCCGTCCGCGGTTTTGATTGTGGCTTTAACGCCGCTCGCGTCCTGCGTAAAGCTTTCAAGCTCGGTGTTCCACAAAACGTCTCTGCCGCGCGCCTTTATAAAATCGTACAAAAGCTTTTCGTGCTTGCCCTGTTCGACAATCAAAACGAACGGGTAGGCGCTCATGCCTTTGCCGATTTCGGTGAATTCGGCTTCGCCGCGCACTTCGCCGCCGACGATTAATTTCGCCTTTTCGGCAATCCAGCCTTGCTCGATTAATTTGTTCGCCAAACCGATTTGCTCGTAAATTTCGAGCGTTCGCGCCTGCACGCCGATGGCTTTTGAAAAAGGCGTCGTCGTTTCCTTTTTGTCGAAAATCACAAAATCGATGTTGTATCTGATAAGTTGGATTGCCAGAGCAAGTCCGGTCGGCCCGGCGCCGACGATAATCACACCCGTTTTCATATAATTTTCCTTTTGCGATAAGTATAACCCGAAATCAAAAAATTGTACCTTTTTTCGGAAAACCTGTGGTAAAGTATTGCTGAAATTAAGTTTTACAAACGTTTAAGGGAGGGAATATGGCAGCAAAAAAAGGAAGTAAGGAATCTACGGGTAAAAAATCGAAAAGCGGCGGCAAAAAAAGCTCGTCGGGCGGCATTCTTGACACGGTCAAAGACGTGGCGGGTGAACTTTTGTCGAGCGCGGCGCAAGGCGCGGCGGCAACCGGAATAAACATTTTAGCCGAAGCGGCCAGCGGTCTGCTCGAAGGCGGCGACGCCGGGACAAAAGGCACCGGCAGCGCCGGAAAATCGTCGGGCACGGGCGGCGGTAAAAAAGGCGGAAGCAGCAAGAGCTCCTCGTCGAAAGGCGGCGGTTCGTCGACCAAGAGCGGCGGAAGCGCGGGCAAATCGAAGAGTTCGAGCGCATCGACCAAAGGCGGCGCAAGCCGCGCGGGCGGTGATGCCGGAACAAAGGGAACGGGCAGCGCCGGCAAATCGGCAGGCAAAGGCGCGAGCTCTTCGGCAAAGGGCGGCGCTTCGTCCAAAGCTAAAAGCGGAGGAAAGAGCAGCGCGGGCGGTTCGGTAAGCAGCGGAAAATCGTCGGGCGGCTCTTCTAAAGCCAAAACGGGCGGAAGCGCAGCGTCGAAAGCCAAGAGTTCGGGCGGCTCGTCAAAGAGCGGCGGTTCTTCGTCGAAATCTAGCTCGTCGTCGAAGGGCGGCGGAACATCGGCGAAGTCTTCGGGCGGCAAATCGTCGGCCTCGAAGTCTTCGGGCGACGCCGGAACAAAAGGCACGGGCAGCGCCGGAAAATCGTCGGGCGGCAAGGGCGGCGGTAAAAAATCTAAATAATTCGTAAAGCCGGGAGGCGGTGGCTTCGGCAGCCAAAACTCGCATAGTTCGCGTTTTTTGCGAAAATGTGTTCGTTTGTCTTAGGACGAAAAAGTTAAAATATAAATTTCAGGAAGGCGGCGTCGAATATTTCCCGCCGTCTTTTTGATTAGCCAAAGCTGTCCCGGAAAAGTTAAAATTAAACGTATACCCAACTTCTTATTTCTCCGCGGGCAGCTGGTATAAAATTAACGAGCAAGGGAATTTACAATAATGATATCTGACAATCGGGAGTCGAATTTATTCGAGGGCGACAAGGATTTTTACAGGCGGCATCTGGAAGCCATATCCAAAAACGCGACGCTCGCTTTTTTTATAATGGACGCGAGCCAGCACTGCGTTTTTATGAATCCGGCGGCGGAAGATTTGACGGGTTTTGCTTTTGAAGAATTGCAGGGAAAGCCGCTTCATTATTTTGTTCATCACACGCGCCCGGACGGCAGCCCGTATCCTCTGGAAGAATGTCCGATTGACCGCGTCTTGCCGCAAAATTATCGGCAGCAGGGCGAGGAGATTTTCGTTCGACCTGACGGCTCGTTTTATCCGGTCGCTTTTACCGCCAGCCCGATTCGCGAAAACGGAAAAACCGTCGGAACGATTATCGAGCTGCGCAACGTCGAGCAGGAGAGAGAGTCGGCTCACGAACTGAGAACAATCGCCGAGGAAAGAGAAAAACTGCTTATTGCCGAGCGTGCCGCGCGCGAGGAAAGCGAAACGCTGCGCCGCATCGGACAGATAATTTCCGCCGAGCTCGATTTGCATAAAATCGTTCAGGAAGTGACTGACGCCGCCACCGAATTGACGAAAGCGCAGTTTGGCGCGTTTTTCTACAACGTGCTCGACGAAAACGGCGAGAGCTATACGCTCTACACGCTTTCGGGCGTCCCGATTGAAAAGTTCTCCAACTTCCCGATGCCGCGCGCGACCAAGCTTTTCGGCCCGACCTTTCGCGGCGAAGGAACGATTCGCATCGCAAACGTCAGAGAAGACGCGCGTTTCGGCAAAAATCCGCCGTATAAAGGAATGCCCGAAGGCCATCTGCCGGTCGTCAGTTATCTGGCGGTTCCGGTCAATTCGCGCGCGGGCGAAGTTTTGGGCGGGCTTTTTTTCGGCCACGAAAAAGAAAACGTTTTCAGCGAGCAATCCGAGCGAATCGTCGAAGGTCTGGCGGCGCAGGCGGCCGTCGCGATGGACAACGCGCGGCTTTTCGAATCAATCAAGCAGGAGCGCTCGAAAGCCGAAGCGGCGGCCGAGGAAAACGAGCGACTTTTTATGGACGCCAAGGAAGCGAATCGCTTGAAAGACGAATTTCTGGCGACCATCTCGCACGAGCTTCGAACGCCGCTCAACGCCATCACCGGCTGGTCGAGTATGCTTATGTCGCAGTCGCTGGGCGAAGAAGACCGCCTGCGCGCAATCGAGACAATCAACCGCAACGCGCGCGTTCAGGCTCAAATCATCGACGATATTCTTGACGTTTCGCGCATCATCACCGGAAAATTACGGCTCGACATTCAACTGATTGACCCGAGCCGCGTCATAGAATCAGCGGTCGAATCGGCGCGTCCCGCCGCCGAAGCCAGAGGCATCCGCCTTCAAATGATGCTCGACCCGCAGGCCGGGCCGGTTTCGGGCGACCCGAATCGTCTCCAGCAGGTCATCTGGAATCTTTTGACCAACGCCATCAAATTTACGCCGAAAGGCGGGCGCGCCCAGCTTCGCCTGGAGAGAGTCAACTCGCACGTCGAAATCTCGGTCAGCGACAACGGGCAGGGCATCTCGGCCGATTTTCTGCCGCACGTTTTCGAGCGTTTTCGCCAGAGCGATTCGACCACATCGCGCCGTCACGGCGGTCTCGGTCTGGGACTCTCAATCGTCCGCCAGCTCGTCGAAATGCACGGCGGAAGCGTTTCGGTGACGAGTCCCGGCGAAGGACAGGGCGCGACGTTTGTCGTGACGCTCCCGATTGCCGTCGTCAGAAGCAAATCTTTCGGCGAGAATAACAAGGACGAGCGCGTTCATCCGAAGACAAGCGAGCACGCCGTCGCGTTTGATTGCCCGCCGCAGCTCAAAGGCCTGCGCGTTTTGTGCGTTGACGACGAAAAGGACGCGCGCGAACTGCTGACGGCGGTTCTCGAACAATGCGACGCCGAAACGCTCGCCGTCGCATCGACCGCCGAAGCTCTCTCGGCAATCGACGAATTTAACCCGCATATTTTAGTCAGCGACATCGGTATGCCCGTCGAGGACGGCTACGAGCTCATCCGGCAGGTGCGCGAAAAAGAGCTGCTCCATCACCGGAAACGCATCCCGGCCGTCGCGCTGACCGCTTACGCGCGCGTCGAAGACCGCCTGCGGGCGCTTTCCGCCGGTTTTCAGATGCACGTCCCGAAACCGGTCGAGCCGGCCGAGCTGGCCGCCGTCATCGCCAGCCTGACCGATTGGAAAGCGGAACAATAAAGACGAGTTTAAATAATTTCCGTTAGTTTTGCGGTTGCCGTTCGGAACTCAATCGATGGAGCAAAAAACTCCAACGGTGCAATTAAAAGCTCCAACTTTGGTGCTCGGAACGCCAAGATTGGAGCAAAAAGCCTCAATCATGAAGCAAAAAGCCCCAATCATGGAGCAAAAAACTCGATTGATGAAGCAAAAAGCCTCAACGTTGGAGCAAATAACCGCAACGATGGAGTAAAAAGCGTCATTAATGGAGTAAAAAGCCCCATCGCTGATGCTTTTTACTCCATCGATTGATTTGCACAAACTCGCGGCTTGAAGATTTTGGCGCGCCTTTTCAATCGATTTATCTCAAACCCACAACCCTTCTTTTATGTCATCTGGCCGACAAAAATATTCTTTTCGGGCGAGTATAATTTCTATTTAAACATCATTGATGATTGAAAAATCAGAAGTCGATTAATTCCTGCCAAAGCTTACTAATCAAAACAATAATTTTTTTGATATTGACCAGGCATCACGAATTTTGTGCCCGGGGCTGGGGATAATTTCGGCTTCGCAGAAGAAATCGAACAAGGAAGGGAAGGAAATATGAACACGGGAACACAAAAACAAACCGAAGAACAGGGATTTGAAAATCAAACCGCATCCGGCGAATCAGCAAACAATCAAACAAACTCGGAAACGACTTCGCAGACGGATTTAACCGAACTCAAATACAGAGATGTCGGAAACGTCGGCACGGCGAAATTTGCCAAAGGCCTCGGCTTATTCAGCATCGCGCTCGGGCTGGCCGAAGTGATTGCTCCGGCGCAGATGGGCGAGCTTATCGGCGTCAGCCCGCGTTTTCGCACGATTCTGCCGGCCTTTGGCCTGCGCGAGATTGCAAGCGGCCTCGGCATTCTGATGCAGGCGAAACCGACCGAATCGGTCTGGTCGCGCGTCGCCGGCGACGCGATTGACCTGGCCTATCTCGGCGCGGCTTTTGCGGGCGAGGAAAACAACAAAAAAAGGCTGACCGGCGCGGCGATAGCCGTTCTCGGCGTGACCGCTCTCGACATACTCTGCGCGCAGCAGCTCAGCTCGCAGGAATGGAGCGATTTTGACGGAAACGTTTTAGCGCCGACGACGGTCGGACAAGCTTCGGCGCGACAATCGATGTAGAAAAGAGGTCAGAGGTTAAAGATTAGAGGTCAGGTTTGTTTTTTTTACCAGGCTCTAACCTCTGACCTCTCTTGTTAGTAATTAAGGGAGAAAATTATGAAAGCATTATGTTGGTTCGGAACAAACGACGTGCGCGTCGAAGAAGTTCCCGACCCGAAAATATTGGATTCGCGCGACGCGATTGTAAAAATTACCTCGACCGCCATCTGCGGCTCGGATTTGCACCTGCTGGACGGTTATATGCCGACGATGGAAAAAGGCGACATTCTCGGGCACGAACCGATGGGCGAAGTCGTCGAAGTCGGCTCGGGCGTCGGAAACTTAAAAGTCGGCGACCGCGTCGTCGTGCCGTTTACGATTTCCTGCGGAAATTGTTTTTTCTGTCAAAAAGGACTGTATTCGTGCTGCGACACGTCGAATCCGAACGCAAAAATCGCGCAGGAAGTGATGGGACATTCGCCGGCCGGAATTTTCGGATATTCACATTTAACCGGCGGATTTGCGGGCGGGCAAGCCGAATATCTGCGCGTCCCCTTTGCCGATGTGGGGCCGATAAAAATTCCCGACGGCCTGCCCGACGAAAAGGTTCTGTTTCTCTCCGACGCGTTTCCGACCGGATATATGGCGGCGGAAAACGCCGATATCGAAGACGGCGATACGGTCGCCGTCTGGGGCATGGGGCCGGTCGGGCAGTTTGCCGTCAAATCGGCGTGGATGCTCGGCGCGGGGCGCGTCATTGCGATTGACAACGTGCCCGAACGGCTTGAAATGGCCGAGCGCGAAAGCAATGCCGAAACGATAAATTTTGATGAAGTCAACGTCTACGACACGCTGCAGGAGATGACCAGCGGACGCGGGCCTGACCGATGCATCGATGCCGTCGGCTGCGAGGCGCTCGCGGGCGGCACGCCCGACGGAACTGTCGACGCGGTAAAAACGGCGACGTTTCTCGCCACCGACCGGCCGCACGTCATTCGCCAGATGATTTGGAGCTGCCGCAAGGCCGGAACAATATCGATGCCGGGCGTTTATGTCGGCGCGGGCGACAAAATCCCGATTGGCGCGTTTATGAATAAAGGTTTGACGTGGAAAACCGGGCAGACGCATATGCAGAAATATATGCCGATGCTGCTCGAAAAAATCGAAAACGGCGAGATTGACCCGTCCTTTATCATCACGCACGAAATGTCGCTCGAAGACGCGGCAAAGGGCTACGAGATGTTCAAGCACAAACAGGATTCGTGCATCAAGGTCGTGCTCAAACCGGGAATGAGCACCAACGGAAACGGGAAAGTTCATTAATCAAAATACGACGTAAAATGCCGAAAATTAAAAGCGCGTGAAAATATTTATTGTTTTCACGCGCTTTTTTTGTATCCGAAAAACACAATTGAAACTTTCTTTTTTCAGCTTTCAATTTTCCGTTAACTTTACGTTTCGCTCAGTAAAGGCTCTGTATCTTCAACATCAACCGCGCCGGACAAAACCTTCTCCGCCCGGCGAGCGTCAAATTCGTTTTCCCATTTCGAAACGACGACGGTGGCGACGCCGTTGCCGATTAAATTTGTAATCGAGCGCATTTCCGACATAAAGCGGTCGACGCCCACAAGCAAAGCGATTCCGGCGACGGGAATCGTGCCGACGCTTGAAAGCGTTGCCGCCAGCGTGATAAAACCGCCGCCCGTGACGGCCGCCGCGCCTTTTGAGGTGAGCATCAGAATCAAGAGAATTTCGAGTTCCTGATAAAGCGTTAACTGCGTATTTGTCGCCTGCGCGACGAAAATCGCGGCAATCGTCAGATAAATCGCCGTGCCGTCGAGGTTAAACGAATAGCCCGACGGAATGACCAGACCGACGACGGATTTCGAACAGCCCAAATCTTCGAGCTTGACCATCATTCGCGGCAGAGCCGACTCGGACGAGGACGTGCCGAGCACGATTAAAATTTCTTCCTTGATGTAAATTAAAAATTTCCAGAGACTGAAATTGTGAAAATACGCAATCGCGCCGAGGATGACAAAGACGAAAAACGCGCTTGTCAGATAAACGCAGAGCATCAATTTGCCGAGCGGCAGAAGCGTTTTGATGCCGTATTTTCCGATGGTAAAAGCCATCGCGCCGAATGCGCCGATGGGCGCGGCGCGCATTATGATGGCGATAATTCCGAAAAAAACGTGCGAGATTGAATCGAATGCTTTGATAAGCGGCTTGCCCTTTTCGCCGAACGAGGCGAGCGCGATGCCGAACAAAACGGCAATCAGCAAAACCTGCAAAATATCGCCGTCGGCAAACGCTCCGATAATCGTGTCGGGAATGATGTGCAGAAGGTGCTCGGTAGCGGTCATCTGCTGCGCCGTATATTGCTGAATGGCTTTAGCATCGAGACTTTCGGGCGTCGCGTTGATTCCCGCACCCGGCTGAATCGTTCTGACGACGATAAGACCGATGACAAGCGCGATGGTCGAGACGACTTCAAAATAAAGCAGCGCCTTCAAACCGACGCGCCCGAGCTTTTTCATATCGCCGATATTCGCAATGCCGACGACGACCGTCAGAAAAATAATCGGCGCAATCGTCATTTTGATGAGCTTAATAAAAGCATCGCCGAGCGGCTTTGCGGCTTCGCCCAGATTCGGGTACAACGCGCCGAGCGCAATACCCAGAATTATACCGACGATAACACGAAAATAGAGGCTTTGAAAAAATCTGTGCGGCGGCGCAGATTCCGAATTTGTTGGCATAGAACCGAATTTTATCAGTAAAGACGGTGAATAGAAAACTTTTTTTGAGGAAAAAATCTCGGCGCGTAAAATAAAAAAGGGTGGAATCAAATCCGTCCTTTTACTCGATTGATTTTACTGCGCCTTTTCCCATTTTATTTCCTTGTCGAGACGGCCGAACGCATCCATCATCGGCAGAAATTGAATTGTTTTTTCATCGACATTGCTCATCACGGTTCGTGTTCCTTTCGGATGCGTCGCCGAAATTTTGCTGTTGCTGATGTTTATCTGCATTCCGTCCTGCCACGATTTAAAAGCCTCGTTTTCCGTGATGATTTTTGCCAGCGCGTCGAATTGCTCGCCGGAAATTCGCGCCGTCCAGATGGATTTTTCGATTGTTTTAAATTCCTTTGCGGCCCGGTCGTAGCGTCTGATTTGAACGGTTTTGCGCGCGCCGCCTTCTTTTTCAAACGAAAAATTTATCGTGCATGGTGAGCTTGAGCTGCCGACGCCGTCCTCGTTTCCGAAATATTCGTTGTAAGTTTTGCGGCATTTCGAGCCTTCTTCAAAATAATTTTTATAAACCGTTTCCAGCGCCAAAACGCTGACCTCATCGCTTTTAATTTCCACCGGCGAAATCTGTTTTGAAATCGGCGTTACGGCCGGAGACGTTTGCGCAATCGCTTGATTTTTCGGCGTTTCTCTCGATTGAGCGGTTTTGCAGCCATAGAAAAAGGCGGCAAGCGCCGCCGTTATCATAAAATTAAAAATTAAATTTCCGGTAAATTTTCTTTTCATAGTGAAGTAATAACGAATTCACCGGGAAAATTTGCGGAAAAATTACAAATTTTGAAATTTTATCAGTTCTAAAATTCCAAAATAAGATTGTCGTCCTCGACCGTCACTACAGCGCTGCCGCCGTTGGCTAATTGGCCGAAAAGAATTTCGTGCGCGAGCGGCTGCTTGATTTTTTCGTGAATCAGACGAGCCATCGGGCGCGCGCCGTAACGCGAGTCGAAGCCGTTTTTGGCAAGCCACTGGCGCGCCGTCTCGTCGAGCTGAACGAGCACGCGTTTTTCGGCGAGCTGGCCGTTGAGCTCTTTGATAAATTTATCGACAATCAGCGTGATGTTTTCCAGATTGAGAGCTTTAAACGGAACCCACGCATCGAGACGATTGCGAAATTCGGGCGTAAACGTGCGCTCGATGACGCCTTTGGCGTTGCCTTTCGAATCGGATTGATTGCGGAAACCGACGCCGCCCGAAGAAAGTTCGCGCGCGCCGGCGTTGGTCGTCATAATCAAAATCACGTTGCGAAAATCCGCTTTTTTGCCGTTGTTGTCGGTCAACGTCGCCGAATCCATCACCTGCAAGAGCAGATTGAAAAGATTCGGGTGCGCTTTTTCGATTTCGTCGAGAACGAGAACCGAATGCGGATTTCGCATAATCGCGTCGGTCAGCAAGCCGCCCTGGTCAAAGCCGACGTATCCCGGCGGCGCGCCGATAAGCCGCGAAACCGTGTGCGGCTCGGCATATTCGCTCATATCGTAACGCAGAAATTCGACGCCCAGGATTTCGGCAAGCTGCTTGGAAACTTCGGTTTTCCCGACGCCCGTCGGGCCGCTAAAAAGAAACGAGCCGACCGGTTTTGTCTGATTTCCGAGACCGGCGCGCGAAATCTGAATCGCGTCGACGATTTTATCAATCGCCTCGTCCTGACCGAAAATTACCGATTTTAAATCGGGTTTCAGCGTCTTCAAACGGTCTTTTTCGTCGGCGACGACCGTTTTCGGCGGGATTTTCGCCATTCGCGCAATCGCGTTTTCGACCATCTGGACGGAAATTTGTTTCGGGCGCTTATCTTCGGGCAGGAGCTTCGTCGCCGCGCCGACCTCGTCGATAACGTCAATCGCCTTGTCGGGCAGATGCCGGTCGTTGATATATTTTCCGGCCAATTCGGCCGCGACGCGCAAGGCGTCGTCCGAATATTTTACCTTGTGATAGTCTTCGTAAAATTTCTTCAGGCCTTTCAAAATCTCGTAAGTTTCGTCAATCGTCGGCTCGCCGATTTCGATTTTTTGAAAGCGTCTGGCCAAAGCCCGGTCGCGTTCGAACGCGGCTTTGTATTCGCTGTAAGTCGTCGAGCCGATACAGCGCAGCTCGCCGGCCGCGAGCGCCGGTTTTAAGATGTTGGACGCGTCCATCGAGCCGCCCGAAACCGCGCCCGCGCCGACGATTGTGTGAATCTCGTCGATAAACAAAATCGAGTTTTCGTGTTTTTTGAGCTCGCTCAAAATCGCTTTGAAGCGCTGCTCGAAGTCGCCCCGGTAACGCGTTCCGGCGAGAACCGCGCCCATATCGAGCGCGAAAACTTTCGCGTCTTTTAAGACCTCGGGCACTTCGCCTTCGGCAATTTTGAGCGCCAGCCCTTCGGCCAGAGCGGTTTTGCCGACGCCCGGCTCACCGACATAAAGCGGATTATTTTTCTTCCGGCGACAGAGAACCTGAATCGTCCGGTCGATTTCTTCCTGCCGACCGATTATCGGGTCGATTCCGCCTTCTTTGGCGCGTTTGACGAGTTCTTCGGTAAACGCTTCGAGCGGTTTCTTTCTTTTCGGGCGGGCGCGTTCTTCGGCAAATTCGTCCGCCTCGGCGTCATCTCCAGTCGCATCGAAATCCAAATTATTGTCGATTTTGGAAATTCCGTGCGCGATATAATTCAAAATATCGAGCCGCGTGATACTTTGCTGCTGCAAAAGATAAACGGCGTAACTTTGCTCGGCCTGAAAAAGCGCGGCGAGAATATTTCCGCCGTCGACCGCGCGCTGGCCGCTGCCTTCGGCCTGCAAAATCGCATACTGGATAATCGATTGAAAAGTCGACGTCAGCTCGGGCGTCGCTCTTGCGCCTTCGGGCATTTTTTCGAGAACTTCGGCGAAATATTCTTCTAAGGATTTGGCTATTTCTTCGATGCGCGCGCCGCAGTTAGACAGGATATCGCGCGCCGCAGTGTCTTCGAGCAAAGCAAAAAGCAGATGCTCGAGCGTTACGTATTCGTGCTTGTATTTAACGGCTTCATCAACCGCGTAGCTTAAGGTTTCTTCTAATTCTCTGGTTAACATAATTCAAAATACTTTAGATGATTATCTCACAAAATACGTTAAAAGTTATTCTTCCTCGACCGTGCACAAAAACGGGTATTCGTGCGAGCGCGCCAGGTTCATCGCTTTTTCGGCTTTCATATTGGCAATCTCAAACGTGTAAACGCCCGCGATGCCGACGCCTTCGTTATGAACTTTGAGCATAATCATAAACGATTCGGCGTAAGAGCGATTAAAAACCGTTTTGAGGATAAAAACGACAAAATCCATCGTCGTAAAATCGTCGTTGTGAAGAACGACCTTATACATTTTCGGCTTTTCGAGCTTGGTTTCACTCTCGGTCACCACCTCGCCATCTTGTTCGATATCGGGAAAGTCCGGCATAGTTCAATTTAATCACAGACGCATACAGATTATCACGGATAAATTTAACAGGATGGACGGGATACGCAGGATAAAATTAGATTCATTTCGTTGAGTTATTCAATAAACATCCTGTCTATTCTGTCCATCCTGTTTGACTTTCACACTAAATTTTCTTTACTTCAAAATACGCTTTAATCGCCTTGTATTTGCTCGAATTTTCCAGAATATCGAAAATTTCGGCGTAGTTTTCCAGACCTTCGACGCGGTGCGTCAGCATCCGCGAAAGCCAGCCCGCGTACATCGCTTCGCAGAGCGCCAAATCCTTGACGCCGAGCTCGAAATGCTCGCGGTTGGCGTTGACCGTCCCGACCATCGCACGGTTGCCGAGTACGAACATCTGGTTGATTTTGTCCGACGGAACGGCGTCGGTTTTCCGTTCGCCGCCGGTCACACTCGCTAAAATCAAAATTCCGTTTTCGTTCAAGCTTTGCATCGCGTCGAAAATAATCGGCGAAAATCCGGTGCATTCGAAAATCAAATCGTACTCGCCGTATTTTTGGGCCGAATCGGCAATGGAAATCTCGGCCGTCGAATCATAAGTCGCGCCGATGGCTTCGAGCAAATCGGCGTTCAGATAACCTTCGCGCTTGTCCCGGCCGAAGCCGTGAACTTCGTAGCCGCGCAAACGCAGCGCCATCGTCGTCAAAAGCCCGACGTTGCCCGTGCCGAGCACGGCGGCGGTTTTCGGTCGCCAGATTTTCAAGCGTTCCTGAATATCCGACGCTTGTTTCAAACCTTTTTCGATAATCGAAAGCGGCTCTAAAAGAACGGCGATTTCTTTAATCGCGGGCGGGATTTTAACGAGAAAGTCGGCGCTTTCGACGTAAAACTCGGCCATGTAGCCGTGCAGGCGCGAGATGCCGCGCTCGTAATATTTGTCGTCGGTCGTAAAGTCCTGTTCGCCGATTTGGTCGTAGATGCTTGAGCCGCGCGGACGGCGAACGGTCGCGACGACGTAATCGCCTTTTTGGAGTTCCTTCACGTTTTCGCCCGTTTCGACGACGCGCCCGAAGTTTTCGTGGCCGAGCACGAGAAAATCGAAATTTTTTGGCGCAACGCCGTATTCGCCGTTGTTGATTTCTCTATCGGTTCCGCACGCGCCGACGCGCAAAACCTCGACGAGAACGCCGCGCCCGTCGTTTATTTCAGCCAAATCGGGTTTGTCCATCTCAACCAGATGAACGCTTTTTTGTTCTTTCGGAATAACCGCAACTGCTTTCATAAATTCCCCTTTTTCAAACTTTAACTTCAACCGTCGCTTTGCGTTCGAGCTTGCCCCAGCCGACGACAGCGCCGCGAATCGCCGTCCAGACGGATTTGACCATCACCCAGTACATTACCTGACGATAACCGAATCGCTGGATGAGAAGCCAGCCGAGAAGCGTCTTTTTCTCTCGTTTTTCCATCAAAAACGCGGCAAACGCGCCGAACCAGTCAACCGCCAGAAAGAGCGCGTAGTAAAACATCACCGCGCCCAGATTGGTCGGCGTGTGCGCGTATTCTTTTTGATGTTCGAGATAGCCGATAAACGCGGAAACAAGCGTCCAGACAAAAATCAAATCCATCAAGGGCGAGATGAGCGGAAACAAAACTTGGAAAATCCAGACGTTCGGCATGGCGATAAAACCGAGCGTTCCGTATCGCGGATTAAGCAGCGCGCGTTTGTGTTTCCACATACACTGCAAAGTGCCGAACGACCAGCGGAAACGCTGTTTCGCAAGGCCGCGAAGCGAGTCGGGCGCTTCGGTCAAACCGATTGCGTTTTCCTCGTAACCGATGTGATAGCCGAGCCTTCGAACCTGAATCGTCAAATCCTGGTCTTCGGCTAAAGTATCGGACGAAAATCCGCCGGTTTCTTCCAAAACCTCGCGCCGCCACGCGCCGACCGAGCCGGGAACGACCATGATGCAGTTAAGCGAGGCGAAGGCGCGGCGGTCAAAATTCTGCGAGGTAATGTATTCGAGCGCCTGCCATTTGGTGACGATGTTTATGCGATTGCCGACTTTCGCGTTGCCCGCGACCGCGCCGATTGTTTTATCGGCAAAGCGATGCGCGAGCGCGGAAATCGTCTGCGCGGTGAAAAGCGTGTCGGCGTCGAGCGCGATGATAATTTCGCCCGACGCTTTTTGCCAGCCGAAATTGAGCGCTTCGGCTTTGCCGCGGTTTCCTTTTTGAAACAGCGAGATTTTTGCGTTGTCGCCGAATTTTTCCTCGGCGATTTCAAAAGTTTTATCGCTCGAACCGTCATCGACGACGATAATTTCAAAATTCGGGTAATCGGATTCGAGCAAGCTTTCAATCGTCCGGCAGATTACTTTTTCCTCGTTAAAGGCGGGAACGACGATGGAAACGAGCGGCTCGTATTTTTCGCCGAAATGGTCGTACTCGCGCTTGCGTGAGCGTAAAAACTGGGCGAAAGCGAGAATTCCGATAAGCACCATGCGTCCGAGACCTAAACCGATTCCGATGATAAACGTCCATTTCATCAGCCATCCGCCGACTGACATCCCGTAAAAAAAGAACGAATCGGCCTGGGCGTAAAAATTCTGGTCATTCGGCATAACCGGCATCGCCTGTTCGGGCGAGATATTTGCCAAATCCGAAATCGTCGTAAATTGAAAACCGCGATTTTTGAGCTCGCGAATGATTTTCGGCAAGGCTTCGACGGTTGCCGAACGGTCGCCGCCGCCGTCGTGCAGAAGAATGATTTCGCCCCGCTCTTCCGGCGTCGTGATGGCCGCGGCTTTCAAAACCTCGCCGAGTAAATCGTCGGCGTTGCGCGCGCTGCCGTCATCGTTTTTCAATTTCCAATCGTCCGGGTCGATGTGCAGCCCGACCGAGATATAGCCCAGATTCTGTGCCTGAACGGTCGGGTCGACTTCGTCCGGCGTGCGCGGTTCGGCGTCGCCAAAATACGGCGCGCGGAAAAGGCGCGTCGAGCGTCCGGTCAGGGATTCGATAAGCCTCTGCGTCGCGTTGAGTTCAATGTCGGTAATCTGGCGCGGAACTTCGCCCAGGTTTGGATGAGTAAACGAATGATTGCCGATTTCGTGGCCTTCGGCGACGATGCGTTTGATTAAATCGGGATTTTCCTGCCCGTTTTGGCCGACGACGAAAAACGCGGCTTTGACGTTTTCCTGTTTGAGTATGTCGAGAATTTTCGGCGTCCAGACCGGGTCCGGGCCGTCGTCGAAGGTGAGGACGATTTTGCCGACTTTATCGCCCGTGCGCTGGATGATATAGGACGAAGGAACCTGATTGTAAGTTTCGCTCGAAATCGCGCCGCCGGCGTTCAGCTTTAAATCGCGCATGCCGTCCTGCGGCTCGGCTTTAACCTGCAAAATCTCGCCCGTTCCTTCAAAATCGACGTCGTAGCCGTATTTGATAATTTTCAAATCGTCGGCGGAAAAATCCTGTTGGCCCGCGCCGAAAATTTTCCACAAGCTCGGGTCTTCGCTTCCCAAACGCCAGAGGGCGAGGCCCGCGACATTGTAGGCTCGCGCCGATTGCAGCTCGTTGTAAGCCGTCGCCGCGTCGAGAAACCAGACCTTGTGCGTCTTGCCGTCGTCTTCTTCGTAGCTGAAATGCGGATTTTCCGATTCGGCGTCAAATTTAATCTCGGTCGGGCTGTCTAAAGATTCTTTAGCCGCAAGAACCGATTGCTGAAACGAAACGTCTTCGGCT
>DASWRI010000067.1:0-179089 GCA_036403235.1 Pyrinomonadaceae bacterium
TTTACACCGGGCCTGGGTGCTGAAGCACTTGGTGGATTTCTTGCAGGAGCAACTGTTTGCGGCGTACTGATGGGTATGTTTCAAAACAATGCCGGCGGCGCATGGGATAATGCTAAAAAATCATTTGAAGCGGGCGTCGAGATTAACGGGAAAATGGAGTACAAAGGAAGCGAAGCTCATAAAGCGAGCGTGACCGGTGATACTGTCGGCGACCCGTTCAAAGATACTTCAGGCCCTTCAATGAATATCTTAATTAAGCTTATGAGTATTGTTGCATTAATTATTGCTCCGCATATTAGTGTAAATAAAACTCCTCACAAAGCAGAGATAACGCCAAAAGTTAAAGTGGAACAAACAGTTGAAGCTCCGGCTGAAAATAGACTGTAAAAGAACCGTTCTTTATTTAAGAACTTTTTCGCCACTAAAGAACATAGAGGACACAGAAAAATATAAAAAATCTCTGTGTCCTCTGTGTTTGTCTTTATCGCTCAGGCGGCAGTTTCCGCCGTTCAGGTTTCAGTTTCCCCATGTTCTGGCGCTTTTTGTCCGGTACATTTTCAAGCGCTAAAATCGGTTGTATGAAAACTCTAAAAATTCAATCAAGCATGCGCGAGGAAATGATAGAAATCACGCGCGAGGTCGAAAACGTTTTGCGCGAGACGGAAGCGAAGGAAGGCGTTTGCATACTTTTCACGCAGCACACGACGTGCGGCTTAACGATAAACGAAAACGCCGACCCGGACGTAAAACACGATATGCTTTTGTTTCTGAAAAACACGATTCCGCAGTTTTACGAAGGCTTTCGTCATTTCGAACACAACTCCGACGCGCACATCAAATCCACTCTGGTCGGCTCAAGCGTCACCGTCCCGTTTGAAAACGGCAAGCTTCTCTTAGGTCGCTGGCAGGGAATTTATCTCTGCGAATTCGACGGCGCGCGGGAGAGAAAAGTTTTATTGAAGATTATTTAAATAGCTGAAAAGTGAAAATTGAAAGCTGAGAACTATTAATTTTCAGTTCTCAGCTTTCAGTTTTCAGTTATGTTTTACTGTTTCGGAGTTGCGTCCTTTTTCGCGTTGGCGAAATCTCCGGCTTTGAAGATTGAAATCTTGTCGGGAGTGAGATATTTCTTCATCGCCGCGTTGACCTGCTCGACGGTTAAGGCTTGAATTTTTTTCTCAAGCTCATCGTCCCACGCAAACGTCCGGTTCAGGAAAAGATAGTTTGCCAGCGTGGCCGCAAGACCGCTGTCCTGACCGCGATTTCGCTGTCGATTGAGCAGCCAGCCTTTTTTGGCTTGTTCGAGTTCTTCGGCCGTAAAGCCTTCGGTGACGACCTTCTGAATTTCTTCCTTGAAAGCCGCTTCGAGTCGCTCGGCGTTTTGCGGCGCGTAAATCGCGTTGGCGAAAAACGTGCCCGTCTCGTCCAGCGAGCTCGCGCCGAAGTTTGAGCCGACGCCGTAGCTGATTCCCTCTTTCTGGCGGATTCGGGTCGCAAGCCGCGAATTAAGAAATCCGCCGCCGAGCATAAAGTTGCCGAGCGTGAAAGCCGGATAATCCGGGTTATCGTCGCGCATTTTGACGTTTAAGCGCGCGAGAAAGAAAGCGTTTGCCTTGTCCGGCGTTTCGAAAGTTTTATTTCCGGCCGCGACGTCGAAATATTCGCTCGGAATTCTTTCGTATGTTTTCGGACTTTTCCAGCCGCTGAAAAGCTGTCCGACGAGCGGAGAGATTTCCTTCTCGTCAAAATCGCCGACAATCGCCAGTTCGCCCGTGGAAGCGCCGTAAAAATCTTTGTAAAAATTCCTGACGTCGTCCAGCGTTAAAGCTTTGACCGCATCAATTTCCTCGTCAAGACTCATCGAATAGCGAATGTCGCCTTTCGGATAGCGGTTAAAATGCTGTCCGAGCGCGCGAAAAGCGACGCTCGTCGGCTCGCTTCTCTCGGTTTCGAGCGCCGTTAAAGTTTCCTGTTTGAGCTGGTCGAATTCGGCTTGCGGAAAAGCCGGCTCTCGCAGAATTTCGTTGATAAGGCGCAAAACTTCGGGCAGATTGGCGCGCGTCGTTTCCATCGTCGCGCCCGCGCCGGTCGAACTGCCGTTGACAGAGCCGCGCGCTTTGAGGCGGTCAAGCTCGTCCTTGATTTGCTGGCGCGTGCGCTTGGTTGTGCCGCGTATCAGCATTTGCCCGGCAAAACTTCCGGCCGTCAGGCGATTCATCAAGCTTTTCTGGTCGCCGAAACGAAGATTAAGCCGCACAAAAACGGCATCGCCGCGATTTTCCTTCGGCATCAGCGCGACTTTCAAACCACCGATGTTCGAGCGTTTCGTCCGCGCTTCGATACTCGCCGGCGTCGCTTCGAAGGCTTCGCCCTGCGCTATCGCCGCGTCGCCTTTATAATCTTTGACCATCGCCATAATGTCGTTGTCGGTGACGAACGGAATCGGCGCGCGGTCGGGCTTTTCGGTCGGGAAAAACATTCCGAGCGTGCGATTCGACTGTTTCAGATAAGCCTTCGCCACTCTCTGCACGTCGTCGGGCGTCACCGTCTTCAGGCGGTCGCGATAGAGAAAGAACAAGCGCCAGTCGCCCTGCGAAATCCAGTTTGTAAACTGAATCGCGACCGAGTTCGGGTCGTTCAGCGAAAGCTCGATATTTTTCAGCGCCGATGCCTTAAAACGGTCGACTTCTTCTTTGGTCGGCGGAGTTTGCGTAAAGTTTTCGATTGTTTGCACGAGCGCATCGCGTGCCGCGTCCATCGAAGCCGTCTTGTCGAGCTCGGCGGTAAAAATCATATAGCCCGGCTCTTTATTTTGAAAACCCTGATTGGAAACGCCCGTCGCTTTTTTTGTTTCGACCAAACTTTTATAAAGTCTGCCCGAAGGCGTGTCGGCCAAAATCCGGCCCATAATCGAAACCGCCGGATAATCCGGGTGCGAGCCGGGCGGAATGTGATAGCCGGCCATCACGTATTGCGAATCGCCGACGCGCCTGACCGTCACCTGGAGCTCGCCGTCCTGCACCGGCTCGACCGTGTAGATTTTCGGCAGCTCGCGCGAAGGACGCGGAATCGCGCCGAATTTCTGCTGAATCATATTCAGCGTTTTCGCCTCGTCAAATTTTCCGGCGACGACGAGAACGGCGTTGTCCGGCTGGTAATATTTTTTGTAAAACGCCTGCAGACGGTCAATCGGGACGTTTTCGACGTCCGAGCGCGCGCCGATGGTGTCTTTGCCGTAATTGTGCCACATATAGGCGGTCGCCATGATTTTCTCGGTCAGAATTCCCGACGGGTCGTTTTCGCCCGACTCCATTTCGTTGCGGACGACGGAAAATTCCGAATCCAAATCTTTTTTGGCGATGAAAGAATTGACCATTCTATCGGATTCCAAATCGAGCGCCCAGGCGAGATTTTCGTCCGTCGCGGCGAAGGTTTCGAAATAATTAGTGCGGTCATACCACGTCGTTCCGTTCGGGCTTGCGCCGTGCGCCGTCAATTCGGAGGGAATGTTCGTGTGATTGGTCGAGCCTTTGAAAACCATATGCTCGAGCAGGTGCGCCATTCCGGTTTCGCCGTAATTTTCGTGGCGCGAGCCGACCAGATAAACGATATTGACCGTCACGTTTTGTTTTGTCGCGTCGGGAAAAAGCAAGACTCTGAGGCCGTTGGCCAGTTTATACTCGGTGATTCCCTCGACCGAAGTTACTCGCTCGACTCCCGCCGGAATCTGAGCCTGCGCGTTGGAAAGCAATAAAGCGAATACAAGAACTGCGAACATACACAGTTTTGCGCGATGTCGAAAACTCATAAAAACTCCTTTGATTTTAATTGGTAAATTTTAGGTAACGCGTGCATTATACACGAAAATTGCGGGATTTTTCCGCAATTTAGTGAATAGTGAATAGTGGAAGAACATTCCGACACTTTTCAATTTTCACTTGTTTCAATGATGATGCTCGTCTTCCGCTTCGCGCAGTTTGGTGATGTCGAGAATTTTTGTGTATTGGTCAAAGTGAAACATCGTGTCGTCTTTGCAGTTTTCGCAGTAGTAGGTGATGTCTTCGCCGAGATACATATCCTTCATATAAAACGCAATCAGACAGCCGTAGCAGCGCTGGACGCGCTTGCCGAATTGTTCCAAAACTTCCTGTTTGTTTTCCATTTCTTTTAAAACTCTAAATTACTTCCGCCGAAAAACCAAAGAGGAGTTAGCGGCGAACAAACACGAAAGAATTATTCACCACAGAGACACAGAGAAAATTATAAAAAGTCTCTGCGCCTCCGTGTCTCTGTAGTGAAAACTTTTGTGTCCTTTCGTGCCCGTTCGTGGCTAATTTCTCAAAATTGACGATTTTATTTTTTCCCTTGATACGTTTTTGTAAAAAATCCCGCGTTAATCAGTGAGGAACGCAAAGTTCACGATAAATTTTTTATAAAAGGAGCAGTTTTTAGCAATGATAAATCATATTTCCATCGGAGTTCATAATCCGGAAAAAGTCGCAAACGTTTTAGGTGAGTTGTGGAACGGAATCGTCATTCCCTTTCCGCCCGCGCCGAATTCATTTATGGTTCTGGCCAACGACGGCCGTGGTTCGGGCGTTGAGATTACGCCGGCTGATACAATTTTAGTTCCGGGCGAAGGCATGCCGCCTTCGACTGATTTTGACGCTTCGACTCCGACCGAAGACTACGAGGCGAAATTTGTGCGGAGCGATTTTGTGCCGCAGTATGTCGCCACGCACCTGAACATTAACACGCGTTTGAGCGTTGAAGACGTTATGGCCATCGGGAAACGCGAAAACTGGCGGACGCTCGTTTGCAATCGCGGCGGAGGCCTTTTCCAGCTCGTCGAGCTCTGGATTGAAGACCGTTTTATGCTCGAAGTGATGACGCCCGAACAGACGGCGCGCTATATCGAAGTGACCAGTCCGGAATTTCTCGCGCGCGCCTTCGATATGCCGATGCCCGAACCGAACGCGATTGCCGAAAACTTTAATTTAATCGGTTAATAATATTTTTTTTCAGATTAGCGGCGCTTTTTTTCAATGTTTTTACTTACGCTCTTTTACATTGAATAACCAGCATCGCCGCTATATCCGGCGACGTTTGCGAAAGCCAAAACCCCTTGAATGTAGGCTTTCGCAAATGTCGCCGGAAAAATTTTAAATGATGAAGTCCGGGTGATGAACGATTAGGTAAGAAATTGTTTTTACTTCATCATTCCGACTTCATCATTTCTTCCCATCTGCCTTTCCAGTCAAATTTTTCGAGCGCGCGAAAGCGTTTTTTGTAATCGTAAAAAGAATTTCCCTCGTAAGCGTAGCCCTGATAAAGAAAGTCTTTTTTGTGGGCGCGCGCCCATTCGATTTCGAGAAGCAGCGTGTAAATGCCGAGGCTGCGGCGCGCCGACTCGTCCGGCGCAAATATCGCGTAGACGCTCGAAACGGCCTGCTCTCCGACGTCGAAAAAGCTCGCCGCGAGCAGTTCATTTTCCCGGTAAGCGCAAACTTCGAGCGCTTCGCAGGGCACGCGCGCCGCGTCGTAAGAGAGAAAATCATAAAGCGAAAACGGCGCGGCGCGCTTAAATCTGCACCGGTGAAGCTCGAAAAGCAATTCTTTCTCGGTCGTTATCTCGACGGGACGAATAACGATGCGCAAATCTTCATTTCGCCGGAAAACGCGGCGCTGGCTTTTGGAAAATGAAAAATCCTTGAGGCGAATCCGAAGCGGAAGCACGCGCCGGATTTCCGCTTCGTAAAACCCTAAATTGTAGCGAAAAAAATGCGTGCCGAAATGTCGCCAGCCGCCCGCCCAGAGCGCGTCCAGCTTTTGCGGCGAGACTTCGGTCGTATAAAATTCTTCATTGATGAAGTCCATAAATATAAGTAAAAAGTAAAAAAAGCCGTTTTTCTAAACCTTCAAGTTTAATTAAACGACTTTTTTACTTTTTACTTTTTACTTTTTACTTAACTTATCGCCGCTTCGGCTTCGTCGTCATCTGCGTCGGCGATGGCGGCGTATTCGTCGACCTCATTGACGTCGGTTTCCTGATAAGCCGGCGGCGGCGTGGATGCAGCGGTATACTGCGCGTTTATTTCGGCGGCGCGTTTTTCCGAAGCTTCGCGCGCTTTAGCCATCGTGCAGCTTCCTTCCAGAATCGCGCCCTCTTCCATCACGAGCCGCGGCGTCTGGATATTCCCGGCGATTTTGGCCGTCCGTCCGAGCTCGATTTTTTCGGTCGCGACGATATCGCCGTTAACGATTCCGTTAATCTGCGCCGCCGCCACCGCGATATTGGCATCGACTTTGCCGGTCGAGCCGATAATCAAAGTTCCGCCTTCGCTCGTGACGCGCCCGGTCAGATGACCGTCGACTCGCAGCATCGCCTGAAAATTTGTCTCGCCCGTCAAAACCGTCCCGTTTCCGACAAAACCGCTCAGGCGGCCTTCTTTAATGTCGCGCGCCATCGATTCGCTGTCGGACATCGCGCCGCGCGGCGCCGTCGGTGGTTGCTGCGCCGGATACGAATAACTCGGAGCCTGCTGCTGCTGGCTCTGATACTGCGTCGCATCGTTTGTCTGTTCCGTTTTATTGGTTCTTCCCATTCTAATCATAAATTTTATAAAAGACCTCCGTTCGGATTTTTCCGACTCAAACGCCCAGACTTCCGGGGAAAGCTAATCAAAAACGCGAGCCGATTTTTATTGAATTTTACTTCTGATAATTTTTCAGTTGAAGTGATAATAATATAAATACTTTTCCAACGCGTGTCTAGCTTTTTCGGTTTCGATTTGAATTTTTTCGCTAATCGCCTGTCGATAAGCGGATTTTCATAAAAAATTGCCCGCGAAAGAGCGAGAAAAAAGAAGAAATTAACCACAGAGAGCACAGAGGACAGAGAGATTTTTAACACGAATACCACAAATGATTCCATCTTATTTTAATTTTTCTCTGTGCTCTCTGCGGTGAAATCTGTTTCGCGACTTTTTGCGTTCATTCGCGGGCAATCTCTCTTTCCAAACCTTTCCACGGGCTATTGTCTTGAGGATTTCCGCATCAAAGTCTTAATAATTTGTCAATTTCGGCACATCGTGTCAAACTTACAAGTTTGGAGGAAACTAAAGGAAGTTGTTTGTAGAAACCAAGACCAAAACAAAATTGCTCAAAAAGGTCGGCAAAGCCATCGCCGATTTTTCGATGATTCAGGAAGGCGACCGGATAATGGTGTGTCTTTCGGGCGGAAAAGACAGTTACACGATGCTCGATTTGCTGCTCGCCGTCCAACGCCGCGCGCCGGTAAATTTTGAGATTCTGGCCGTCAATCTCGACCAGAAACAGCCCGATTTTCCCGAAGAAGTTCTGCCGAATTATCTGGAAAGCATCGACGTTCCGCACCGCATCGTCGTCGAGGACACATATTCGACCGTCAAAAGATTAGTGCCCGAAGGCAAAACTTACTGCTCGGTCTGCTCGCGTCTGCGGCGCGGCATTCTCTACGGCGTCGCGGTCGAGGAAAAATGCACGAAAATCGCGCTCGGGCATCACGCCGACGACGTTTCCTCGACGCTGCTTCTGAATCTTTTCTACACCGGAATCTTAAAGACGATGCCGCCTATCCTGCGCTCGGACGACGGCCGAAACACGGTCATTCGCCCGCTCATCTACTGTTTTGAAAAAGACATCGCGCGCTATGCCGAAGAGCAGAAATTCCCGATAATTCCCTGCAATCTGTGCGGCTCGCAGCCGAATCTGAAACGCGCGCGCATCAAGCGATTAATCAACGAGCTCGAAAAAGAAATTCCTTTGATTCGTAACTCGATGCTCGGCGCGGCGGGCAACGTCGCCACTTCGCATCTGCTCGACACGGAGCTTTACGATTTCGCAAAATTTCTGCCGAAAGCGAAAAACACAAACAAATTCATCGGCGATGTCGAAAAAGAACTCGACGCCGTTTTCGACCATTCGGAAGAAAACATGTCGAGCTTCGCCAATCTCGTTACGATTGGATGAACAGGAAATCTGCCCGCGAAAGAACACGAAAGCAAAATAATAAAAACTTTCGTGTTCTTTCGCGTTCGTCCGTGGCCTATTTCTTTTCTTTAGGTCTAAACATCGAATCCGCCAGCGCGACATTCTGTTTTACTTCTTTGATGTAAGTTACGACGTCGCCCATCGAAGGGCTTATGACGGTTGTTTTGAAAGGAAGCAAGACGCCGTCAACCGGGCGGTAATCGCTGAAAATCTGCGTTATCGCCTGCTTGACGCTCGAAGTGCTGGAAACTATGATGCCCGTTCGCTTGAGCGGCAAAAACGTCTTCGTTGAAACAAAATATGTGTACTCGCTGGCGTTTTCGGGTTGAAAAACGATGATGTAGGCGTCTTCGTCGCCGACCTTTTCAATTCCCTTTACCTCCGCCGATTTTATTCCGTTTTTCCAATCCAAAATGCCGTAAAAATCGTTTTCGAGCTTGATGTCTTCGAGACGTTTTCCGGTGTAGGCTTCGGCGGGAGAAAAGCTCAAAACCTCGCCGCCGCTGGTCCCGTCGAAGTATTCGAAATCGGTCGCAATCGGTTTGCCGAGCGCGGTGAAAGTCGTATCGGTGACGAATAGATTCGGCGATTTCCGGCGAGCCGTTCCGTAACCTTTTACGCCCTGATGAACAAAATCTATCTCGAATTTCATCTCGCGCGAAGTTATTTTTCGCCAGTTCGCTTCGCCGCCGAGCGCGGCAATCGTTTTCGTCATCACTTCGTCGGCCGTAACGGTTGTTTTCAGCGTCGCGGTCACGGTTCCCGCTTCGATTAATTTAAGCGGAAACTCGCCTTCGGGCTGAATTAGAACGATGCCTTCGATTTTGCCGTCGGTCGTGCGCTTGACCTTGACCGAATAGGCGTCGGGCAGCATCGGCGAATTAAATACGTCCTTTTCCTTTTGCTTGAGCTCATACGGCGGCTGGCCGGGAACGACGAGCGAGATTTTGCCGTCCACTTCTTTGACTTCAATCACGCCGTTATTGTTCGGCGGCTGATATTTTCCGATTAATTCCGAGGCCGGATTAATTGTCGAAAGCGTTTCGGTTTTAGCGGTCGCCGCGTCCGCGTTGACGCGCGGCAGCGTGTAATTTCCCTGCGGCTGCTGAAGATACATCTCGGTCGCGTCGCCCTGCGCCGGAGTAAACTTAACCGCAAAACCGTCGGGCGCGCCGGCTACTTTGAATTGCCGCTCGCCCGTTCTCTGCAAAGTATAAGTCGGCTGTCCGGGCACGAGCATGACCAGATTTTCGTTTTCGATTTTGACTTCGATGTCGATTCCGGCCTCGGCGAGATGATATTTGCCGACCATTTTCTCCATCGTTTTGATTGGCAGTTTAATTGATTCGTCCGCTTTCTTTTCGCCGAGAATACTGTCCCAGACAATCGGCATCAGCTCGTTTCCGAGCGTCGAGCCGGAAACGTTTGTGAGCATCACAAAACCGAGTTTCTTTTCGGGAATCATCGCCACCATCGAATTAAAACCGTCGATATTTCCGCCGTGCTGGACGACCTTCAAACCGTTCCAATCCTGAAGAAACCAGCCGAGACCGTAGGAAGTTTTGCCCCCGACCTTCATCTGCGGCTTTTCCAGTTCGGCAAAAAGATTTTCCGAGACGAGTCGTTTGCCGTTCAGTTCGCCGCCCGCGAGCATAAATTTGAGCCACTTCGACATGTCGTTGGCGCTCGAATTTATCGCTCCGGCGGGCGCGACCTGCAAAATATCGCGCATCGGCAGCTGGCGCGTTTCCTTGGTGTCAAAGTTGTAGTCGTAGCCCAGAGAGAAATCCTTCGCCTTCTGCATTTTTTCGAGCGTTAAAGTCGAGTTCGTCATCCCGAGCGGCTTAAAGATTTTATCTTCGACGAAGCTTTCCCAGGACTGTTTCTGCACCTGCGCGACAATCTCGCCGGCGGCCGCAAACATTATGTTTTGATATTGAAATTTTTCGCGCAGTCCGGCCGTCGGTTTGGCTTCGCCCGCCACGCGGATTAACTCTTCGCGCGTCAATTTTCCGGTAATCATCGCCAAATCCGTCCGGTTTAAGCCCGACGAGTGCGAGAGCAAATCGCGAATCGTAATGCGCGCGTCGGTGTCAGCGTTATTGATTTTGAAATACGAAAGATATTTTTTCGGGCTGTCGTCGAGATTCAATTTGCCCTGTTCCTGGCTCATCAAAATCGACAAAGCGGTGAAAGCTTTGGTCGCCGAGCCGATGGCAAACTGCGTGTCGGCCGTCACCGCGATTTTTTTCTCAAAATCCTTGTAGCCAAAGCCTTTGGCATAGATAACTTCGCCGTCCTTGACGATTGCAAGACTCATTCCGGGAATGCCGAGCTCCTTGCGCCGCGCCTCCGTCTTTTGCTCAATCGCGGCCAGACGCGTCTGCAAATCGGTGGTGAGCTGCGTCTGCATCGAGGTTTGCGCGTAAGCTGCGTGCGGCAGCGAAACGGAAAAAATCGAAACTAATAAAAGAAACGACAGAAAAAATCGCGAAAATGTTTTGTTCATTGATTGGTCTCCATGCAGATTGTCAGCTTTCATTACGGAAAGACCCGACGAAAAGTTTATGATTTTTAAATATTGCAGCGCGCGAAAGTATTCGGATATATTATTAAATTTTTCTGTTTACGGTTTGCATCTTTCGATTTACAATCTACAAAACGATGAAAAATGTCCCGTCTGCAATCGCACATATTCCGACGATACGCTTTCGTTTTGTCTTGAAGCCGACGCGTTTTTGTCGGCTCCGTTTAATTTGCCCGGTCGCGACTTTGCTTTATCTCGGCCGGATAATTTACAAAAAACTGAGATAACGGGAAAAGAAAATGTCAAAATACAGTTTGGAAGAAACCGTCGAAAAGCTCGACGAAGCCTTTAATCGCGGCGACGTCGAAGCCGTTTTGGAATTTTACGAGGACGACGCGGTGGTGATGATAGAACCGGGTCGGCTGGCGCGCGGAAAAGATGAAATCCGCCCTGCGTTCGAGTTTATTTTCGGTTTGCAGGGAACGGCAAAGCAGATAAAAACCAGCGTTATCGAATCGGGCGAGCTCGCGCTTTTTCTCTCGAAGTGGACTTTTTCCGGCACGCTGCCCGGCGGAACGTCTTTCACGCGCGAGTCGACGGCGACGTGCGTTTTTCGGAAATCGGCGGACGGGCGGTGGCGCTGCGTGATTGATAATTCCTACGGCGTTGCTGTTCTGGATTGAATAATCAAGCTTTTACATCGCTATTGAATTTAATTCCCCGGTAATTTTCGGAAGAATTTCGAGAACAAAATCGACTTCCTTTTCCGTGTTGTATCTTCCGAGCGAAAAGCGAATCGCGCCCGATGCTTTTGAATATGGAACGTTCATCGCGCGCAAAACGGGCGAAGCCGTGTGATGCGCCGCGTTGCAGGCCGAGCCGGTCGAAACGCAGACGCCCGCGTCGTTTAGTTCGGCCAGAATCGCTTCGCCGTTGGTGTTTTCAAACGAGATGCTCGACGTGTTCGGGAGGCGAAAATTTCCATCTTTCGTTCCGTTGACCGAGGCATTCGGAATCGTTCGCAAAATCCCGTCTTCGAGGCGGTCGCGGAGAGCGCGAATTGTTTCCATCCGGGAAAAATCTTTGACGGTTTCCGCCGCACGTCCGAGCGCGGCGATTTGATGAACGGCTTCCGTGCCCGCGCGTCGGCCGTTTTCCTGACCGCCGCCCGTCAGAAACGAAGAAATCTCGATGCCGCCTCTGACGTAAAGCGCGCCGACGCCTTTCGGAGCGTGAAATTTATGGCCCGAAAGGCTGAACAAATCAATCGACGTGTTTTTTAATTCAAACGGAATTTTTCCGACCGCGTTGACCGCGTCCGAGTGAAAAAGCGCGCCGGAATTTTCCCTGACGATGCGCGCCGCATCTTCGACCGGAAACAAAATCCCGGTTTCGTTGTTCGCCGCCATTACCGAGACAATCGCCGTATCGGCGCGCAAGGCGTTTTTTAGCTCGCTCAAATCGAGAAATCCGTTTTCATCGACGTCGAGCCACGTCACATCGTAATTTTTTCGCTCCAATTTTTCGCACAGATGGCGGACGGCTTCGTGCTCGACGCGCGTCGTAATGATGTGTTTTTTGCCGGGACTGGCTTCGAGCGCGCCGAGGATTGCCCAGTTATCGCTTTCCGTTCCGCCGGACGTAAAAAAAATCTCGTTCGCCTTGCTCGCGCCTAACAATTCGGCCAAACTCACGCGCGCCTTTTCAATCGCGCCGCGCGCCGCGCGCCCCAAATCGTAGGCAGACGACGGGTTGCCGTAACCTGCGCTCAAAAAAGGCCGCATCGCTTCAAAAACTTCTGGCGCAATCGGCGTCGTCGCATTATTGTCGAAATAAATCATAAATAGGTGGTAAATACTAAGCAGTAAGTGATAAGTATAAATCAAAATTTACCGTTTACCACTTACCGTTTAAGGCTATTTTCATTTACAATTAATAAACTTGTGAGCGCAATTCTAAAAATAACCGAAGCGAGCGGCAAAAGCTGGGAGATAAATCTGCTTCCCGGTTCGAGCCACTCAATCGGCCGGGCCAAGGAAAACGACATCGTCTTAAACGACCGGAGAGTTTCGCGCCGCCACGCGCAAATCGTCGCCGACGGCGCGAATTTCAAAGTCGTTGACGGCTATTACGTCAACGGCGAGATTCTCCGCAGCGTCAATCGCGTTTTCGTCAACGGCCTGCCGCAATTTGAAAAAGTGCTCGACGAGGGCGACGAAATAATCATCGGCGAGAGCAAATTCGAGTTTCACAAAATCAACCAGACGCTGTCGCAGCCTTCGACCGGAACGACATACGTTCCCGACACGACCGAGATTCCGAAAGCCGTCAGCTATGACGACCAGCCGCTCGGCCACACGCAGCTGCTGATGTCGGCGAACGAGATTATCGGCGTCCGCTCTAATATTTCCATCGAAGCCGAGATAACGACGCCGACCGAAATCAAGGAACTCAGACGCAAGGCGCAGGTTTTGGATTTATTGTATGAAATGAGCAAAACGCTCGGTACGGTTTTTGATTTGACCGAGATTTTCGTCCGCGCGACCGATTTGATTTTTCGCGGAACGCCCGCCGAGCGAGTCGTCGCGCTGCTCGCGGACGAAACCGTGGACGGGAAAATTCTCGATTACAGTCTCTACCCGATTGCGATGAAGACGCGCGACGCGCAATTAGAAAAACTGACCGAAAAAATGACGATTAGCCGCACTATTACGCAAAAAGTGATGCGCGAAAAAGTCGCGCTGCTCTCGCAGGACGCGAAAACCGACGAGCAGTTTCGCGGCGCGGAATCAATCGTCTCGCAGGGCGTTCGCTCGACCATCTGCGCGCCTCTGATAACCGAATCGAACGTTCACGGCGTCGTTTACGCCGACCGCTTCGACCCGTTCGCTTCGTTCAGCGCCGAAGATTTGGAATTAATCAGCGCGGTCGCGGCGCAGACGGCCGTCACGGTCGAAACCGTCAAAGCGCACAAACGACTGGCGCGCGAGGAAGTGGCGCGCGCCAACTACAGCCGTTTTATGCCCGAATACGTCGTCAAGCAGTTGCTCGAAAGCCCGGACTCCTTTAAATTGGGCGGCACGAATCAAACCATCACCGTCCTTTTTGCCGACATTCGCGGCTTTACGGCGCTCTCGGAAAACGAAAATCCGGAAAAGATTGTCGGTATCCTGAATCGTTTTTTCAGCGCCATGAGCGAGATAATTTTCGCGCACGGCGGAACGCTCGACAAATATACGGGCGACGGTTTGATGGCCATTTTCGGCGCGCCGACCGCCACGCCCGAAGACGCGCAGAACGCGTTGAGAACCGCCGTCACAATGCAGAAACGCCTTATCAGCTTAAATAACGAGCTCGAAGCCGAAGGCTTTACGCGCATCCAAATCGGCATCGGCGTTCACACGGGCGAGGCGACGGTCGGTTATATCGGTTCGGAGCAAAGAAGCGAGTACACGGCCATCGGCGATACGGTCAACACGGCCGCGCGGCTCGAACAAAATGCCGCGCCCGCGCAGATTTTGATAAGCGAAGCGACCGCCAAAGACGGCGGCGACGCGTTCGATTTACTTCCGCAGCAACCCTTAAACGTAAAAAATCGCTTGCAACCGGTATCGCTCTTTGAAGTAAAATGGAACTGAGCTATGATTAGCTGTCTGAAATAATTTAGAATGTTTTTACTAAGGTAAGTTTCCTCCTCGAATGATTAAGTCGCTTAAAAAATTTGTTACCGATTCGATGGCGATTGATATGGGCACGGCCAGCACGATTATCGCCGTC
This sequence comes from Pyrinomonadaceae bacterium, assembly GCA_036403235.1. Taxonomy (GTDB): domain Bacteria; phylum Acidobacteriota; class Blastocatellia; order Pyrinomonadales; family Pyrinomonadaceae; genus JBGTFE01. The sequence continues at coordinate 14,336 of DASWRI010000067.1, forward strand.
AAAGGCCGCGATATCGTGCTCGACGAGCCTTCGGAAGTCGCGATTAACGAGTTGACGGGCGAGATTGTCGCCTACGGTCAGGACGCGCACGACATGCGCGGGCGCGAAGGCCGCGACGTCGTTGTCGTTGCGCCTTTGAGCGCCGGCGTCGTCGCCGATTTCGAGCGCACCAAGAAAATGCTCAATCATTTCGTCAAAAAGGCGAAAACCGGCGGCTCGAATATTTCCCTGCAGGCCGTCATGAGCATGCTCGGCGACGTCACGCACGTCGAGCAGCGCGCGCTTCTGAATGCGGCCGAAGATGCGCACATCGGCAAGGTTTACATCATGGAAGAAGGCCTCGCGGCGGCTTTCGGCGCGGGCGTCGTGCCAACTGATAAACGCGCTTCGGCCGTCGTCGACCTCGGCGCGGGCACGACCAATATCGCCATCGTCGCCAAAGGAAACATCGTTCATTCGCGCTCGGAGCGCATCGGCCATTCCGAGATAAACACGGCGCTCGCCAATCATCTGCGCAAACATCGCGGGCTGCAGGTCGGCGAAGAAACGACCGAAACCTTAAAAACCGATTTTGCTTCCGCTTATGTGCCCGACGATATTTCCAAATCGACGATGGTGCGCGGGCGCGACGTGCAGACGGGCAGCCCTTCGGCGGTCGAGATTACGATAGGCGAGATTTATCCGATTATCGAATCAATCGTGCGCCGCATCGCGCAGGTCATCTCCGATACGTTAACCGAGTTAAGACCGGAAGTTGCGGCCGACATATACGACCGCGGAATTATTCTGACCGGCGGCGGCGCGCTCCTCAACGGCATCGACGAGTATGTTCGCGGTTTTGTCAATTTATCGGTGATTGTCTCGGACGAGCCGCGTTATGCGACGGTGCGCGGGCTTTTGAAGATGTTTGACGAGCCGGAGCTGCTCGAAAGAGTTTCGCGTAACGAGCTGCACGTTTTGCAAAACTCGGAAATTCCGTTCGAAGCGTAAAATTTAAGGCAAAAGTAAAAAGACACGGGGCAAAAGCTAAGAGCAAGGAATTCTTACTTTTGCCTTTTTACTTTTTACTTTTGCCTTATTTTTATCTGTGTTAATCTGGGTGCAGCTGCGGTTTATGGCTTTCTTAGAATTTTTCAAGCGTCAAGTGCTTCTCGCCCACGTTTCCGGCATTCCAATTCGGATAGATTATCGCTGGTTTTTCGTTTTCGTCCTGATGTCGTGGATAATGTCGGGCCAGCTCGTCGCCGGCAAATTGACCGACAACGCGCTGACGGGTTTTATCTTCGGGCTTTTAACCACGCTCGTGCTTTTCGCTTCGATTCTCTTTCACGAGCTCGCACACGCTTTTGTCGCGCGCTGGGAAAGAGTCGACGTTCTGGAAATCGTCATCCATCCGTTCGGCGGGCTCGCCCGTTTAAGACGCGAGCCGGACACGCCGCGCGCCGAGTTTCGCATCGCGATTGCCGGCCCGGTCGCCAGCTTTCTGCTCGCGCTCTTTTTTCTCGGTCTGATGACGCTCTTCAGCAGATTCGGCACGAATATCCTGACGCCGCTTTGCTTTATTCTCGCCCTTCTGAATTTTCTGCTCGCTGTTTTTAATCTTTTTCCCGGCTACCCGCTCGACGGCGGCCGCGTCTTGCGCGCGCTGTTGTGGCGGCGCGGCAAGGATTTGAACGAAGCGACCGTTCTGACCGGACGCTTCGGGCAGATTATCGGCGTCGTGATGATAAGTTTCGGGCTTTTTGTCGTGCTCATTCAGGGCGATTTTCCGAACGGATTCTGGACGATTCTGGTCGGGCTTTTTCTATACGACGCGGCAAAATCGATTATCCGCGAAATCAATGATTTCGAAACGCTTTCGGTCGAGGAAGTAATGATGCTGCCGGTACCGATTGAGCCGGACGAAAACGTCCTGCGCTTTGTCGACAACGTTTTGCCGTTTCACCGCCAGACGATTTTTCCCGTCTCCAAAAACCGCCAGCTTTACGGCGTTTTATTGCTCGAAGACTTAAAAACACTGCCGCGTGACGAGTGGCACAAAACAAAAATCGTGACCGTCATGCGCCCGGTTACGCCCGATTATTTTGTCGAATCGACCGCGCCTCTGGCCGAGGCACGCGAGCTGATGCGCGTCAACGGCATCGGCGCGCTCGGCATCATCGACGCCAGAGGAAACCTCGTCGGATTCTTGCAGCGCGGCAAAATCCGCCGAAGAAGCTGATTGAGAAAAGTTGATAGTTGATAGTTAAAAGTGCATAGTTCGTTTTTTACTCTCGACTGTCAACTATCAACTATCAACTATTTCGTTTTCACTTTTCTACCTTTCTACTTTAAAATTTAATAGATTCAAGGAGGACAACGAATGCTTGCCGTTATTGGCGCGCTTATCGCAAACGGTCTAATCACAATTTTGAAATTTATCGCGGCGGTTTTTACCGGCTCTTCCGGTATGATGGCCGAGGCTCTGCACTCTCTCGCCGACACGACGAATCAGATTTTTCTGCTGCTCGGCCTGCGTTTTTACGAGCGTCCGGCGTCGGAAAAACATCCGTTCGGCTACGGCAAGGAGCGATTTTTCTGGTCGTTTATCGCCGCCATTTTTATCTTCGGCGTCGGTGCAACTTACGCGATTTACGAAGGCATCGAAAAGGTGCGTCACCCGCACGTGCCGGAAAATCTGGCGTGGGCTTACTGGGTTTTGAGTATTTCTTTTGTTCTCGAAGCGATTTCCATCGGCATCGCGCTTAATCAGGAAATCGGCGAAGCGCATCACGAAGGCCTGAGCTTAGGCGAATATTTGAAGGAATCGAAAGACCCGACGGCGAAAACCGTGATTTTTGAAGATTCGGCGGCGCTGCTCGGAATAATTATCGCGATGACGGGACTTCTGCTCGGGCAGTATCACATACCGCCCGCCGGCGGACAGCTGTGGGACGGCATCGCGTCGATTTCCATCGGCGTCGTGCTGGCGATTGTCGCGTTCAGTCTGGCTCGCTCGTCGCGCGGGCTGCTTCTGGGCGAAGCGGCGACGAGAAAGTCGGTCAACGCGATTCGCAAAGCCGTCAAATCGCACCCGAACGTCAACGAGGTCATCGAGCTTTTGACGATGCATCTGGCGCCGAAGCAAATTCTGGTCAACGCGCACGTCAATCTCAAAAGTGATTTGACGAACGCCGAAATCATAAAAACAATCGCCGAAATCGAGAAAAAAATGAAACAGGCCGAACCGAAAGTTGATAAGATATTTCTGGAGACGGCAGGGCTTAAAGAAGTGAAAAGTGAAGAGCGAAAAGTGAAAAGTTCGGAGTAAAACCGGTTTTCAGTTTTCAGTTCTCAGTTTTAAGTTTTCAAAAATGAACTGGAGCGATTACATTCCGACGATAAATACGGTGCGAAACGTGCTCGACATCGCGCTCGTCTTTGTCATCGTCTATGTCGTTTTGAAGCTTCTCCGGGGCACGCGCGCCGTGCCGACGGTCGTCGGGATGGTGATTCTCGCGCTTTTGTACTGGCTCGCGGTCGCGCAGGATTTGGCGACGCTCGAATTCGTTTTGCGTTCGGCGGTGCTTTATATCGGCGTCGCGATTATCGTTCTTTTTCAATCGGAAATCCGCCAGGCGCTGATTTATTTCGGAAATCGTCTCAGGTTTCCGATTCTGCGCCGGACGCGCGGGCAGCTCGGCGAGACGATTTACGACGAGATAGTGCTGGCGGCGACGACCCTTTCGAGCGAGAAAATCGGCGCGCTGATTGTCGTCGAGCGCGACGTCGGACTGCGAAATCTGATTGACGCGGGCGTCCAGCTCGACGCGCGCGTCAGCTACGATTTGCTGGTCACGATTTTTAACCCGGCGACGCCGCTCCACGACGGCGCGGTGATAATCCAGCGCGAGCGCATCGCCGCCGCGTCGTGCTTTCTGCCTCTGACGAAAAATCCGAGCATCTCGCGCGAACTCGGCACGCGCCACCGCGCGGCCATCGGCGTCACCGAAGGCTCGGACGCGATTTCGATAATCGTATCGGAGGAAACCGGCTTGATTTCGTTCGTCGACGGCGGCAGCCTGACGCGCTATCTCGACCCGAACGAGCTTCGCGACATGCTTCTCAAAGCGATGGATTTGCCCGCCGTCGAAATAAAACGCGAGCAGACCAAAACGATGAAGGAAGCCGAATCGGAGATAACGGTCGGATAACGAAAAGTGAAAAATCAAGGCTTTCACTTTTTACTTTTCACTTTTCACTTAATTTATGCTTTTCCAGACCGACAAATTTTTCCGGCGCGAGCAGCAGAAGATATTTTTTTCGCGGCTCTTTCGGAAGATTTTTCTCGAAGACTGGCTGATGAAGCTGGTCGCGCTGGTCATTACGCTCGGGCTCTGGTTCGGCGTCACCGGCCTCCGCGCGCCGATAACCGAGCGGCGCGAGCGCATCCCGCTCAATCTGCGCGTTTCCAATGATATCGTCGTCACCAGCGCGCCCGTCACCGAAGTCGATATCGTCATTACGGGCGACAAGCGCAAGCTCGAACAATTCGATTCGCACAATCTGGTCGTCGCGCTCGATATGACCGACGTGCAGGCGGGCGACCGGGTTGTCCAGATAACGCCGGACAACGTTTTAATCGGGCTGCCGCAGGGGATAAGGCTCAACGAAGTCCAGCCGAGTAAAATTCCGGTGACGCTCGAAAACGTCGAGCAGCGCGAGGTCAACGTCCGCGCCGAAACCGAAGGCTCGGTCGCCGACGGCTTTGAAATTTACGGCCAGCCGAATGTCGTGCCGCAAAAAGTGCGCGTGCGCGGCGCGGCGAGTGTCATCAGGGCGCTTAATTTCGTCTCGACCGAAAAAATCAATCTCGAAAACCGCCAGGCCGATTTTACCGCGCAGCAAGTTCCCTTAAACGTCACCGACCCGAAGGTGACGGCGCTCGATACGGTCGTCGATGTCGCTTTCCGCGTCGGCGAAAAACGCATCGAGAGGCTTTTTCTCGTTCCCGTCCAAACCGAGGAAGGCGTTAAAAAAGTAAAAGTCATTCTTTTCGGCGCGCGCGCGCTTTTAAATGATTTATCGTCGGAAAACCTGCAAATCGAGCTCGTCAAAAACGAAGCGGGCGCGCTTACGCCGAAACCCGTCCTGCCCGCCGCGCTCGAAGGAAAAATCGAAGTCCGCGAAGCAAAAATTCAATAGAAGTGAAAGTGAATAGTGAAAAACAAACTATCAACTATCAACTTTCCGCTTTCCGCTTTCCGCTAATTAGTAAATCGCGTCAACGCGAGCCTGAAAAACAACGGCTTTTACAGCATCAATTCGCCGATTTCGCTCAACGCCGCGACAAGCGACGCCGACGGAAACGTGATGCAGCTCGCGTATTACGCCGACGGCATACTGCTCGGCGCGAGCTCCAACCGGGCCAGAAATCAATTTTCGCGATGTCGTGGCAGCCCGCGCACACCGACACATACCGCGTGCAGGCGCACAACATGGGCGCAACCACCCTGTCGCGCCCTGTGATAATCCGCGTTTACTAAGAAAATTTTACAGTAAAGCTGTCTCTAAGGTTGGTATACCGACCTTAGAGACAGCTTTACTCACCGTTGCGGCGGCTTTACCGACCGGCCCGGTCAGTTCTGCCAACCCGCCCGGCGGGCTTGCCCAGTGAGCTGCGCGGTTGACCGACCGTTCGGGTAAGCGAACCGACCGCAGGCGCGGATTTACTCATTCTTAAGGTCGGGTTACTAACCCTCAGGGTAGGCACTGCCAACCCTGAGGGTAGGTTTACCGACGCTTGATTTAGGTTTACTAACCCGAAGGGCAGACTCACTCACATTTTAGACGGTCGGAGTTGCGGGCGTTGCAGGTTTTTGCGGTTTGGCTCTCTGCGCGTCGAAATACGTTTTCAAATCGTCGTAAATCGCTTTCGCGCCCGGCACGTTCATCGCCGCCGCGCGCTGGACGCTGTTGTAATAATTCAGAGACGCGCGGTAAGCCTCGGCGGAACAAAGAAACGCGGTGTCTTCGAGATTGGAAGTAATCGGCGCGAGCAGGCGCAGAAATCCGTAAATGGCGTTAAAAGCGCCGTAATCCTTATCGAATTCCGGTTTATTGAGAAACGGCGGCGTAAATTCGGGATTGGTCTGCATATAGCTCGCCGACTTTTGGATAAACGGCACGCTTTTATCCTTCGCCTTCGGCAGAGACTGTTTGTCCTCGGTCGAAAGCGCAATCAAATAAGGCGCAAATTTAGTCTGAAGCACCTGAATCGCCTGGTTAATGTCCCGCAAATCGATATCGCTGAATTGGATTGAAATAAGATTGTCACTCATTGTAGAAGTTCTCCTTATAAATATATTCGCTTTAGGGATAAAGCCCGTATAAAAAGAATGAATGAACCCGCCGGTTAAAATATGAGCCGAATGTTACACCCGATTGCGGTTTAAGGCAAGAAAGTTTTTTTAATATTTGAATAAAATCTGTAGGGGCGACGGCTCGTCCTCGCCCGTTACCATAAAAAATTAGCTTTCTGAAGATGTTTCTTGTTCGTTTGAAACTGCTGCCCCTGAACGTCTGGCATCTTTATCTTTGAATACAGTCGGCAAAAGACTGGAAATAGACAATGACCTTTTCTTTCTCTCGTCAGGAACAACATAAATTTCGTGCAGAATTACTTTCAAGGTTTCCAAGAAAAGTTTTAAGTGTTGATTGTCCCATTTGTCCCAAGACTGTTCGTGAACTTTGTCGCTGGTCATATCCTTGATATGAGAAAGCACATCGAAAAGCTGTGAGTCGATTTGCGGAAATTTAGTTTTCAAAAACTTGATTCGTTCTTCATAATTTTCACCTTCTGCTTTTTCTATGATAGTTAATTCGTAAATCGCTTTTCGTGTACAGGCAGAAGCGCCTGTTAAAAAATTCATTTTTACACATCCTTCTGCTTCGGTGATTAGTTCACGAATAACTCTAGGAATGCGCTCATCAATAACGAAAAAAGAGGTCGGTACTGAATAAAAAATTTCTGAGTCTATATTCACATTTTCATAGAAAAAATGTCTTCTATCTGTTTCAACAGATAAATCAGAAAAACTTAAGTGCATTGATGTCTTACTACAACTTGTACAAATGGCAAAATATGCATAGCAAACTTTATTATTTGACCAATCAAATTTATGAGGATAGTCCAAAACATAAAGAACATTTCTGCGGTTACAAAAAGGACAATTGTAAACTCTCTTATCAATGAAATATTTAGTATCTAAATCTGATTGGTCTGACATATAATCTCCAATAAAGCATTACCGATAATACATAAATTTGCCGAAAATAAAAACGGGCGAGGACAAGCCGTCGCCCCTACAGATTAGATTTGTATTGACTTTATATTCCTGCGCCGTATTGCAGAACGGCTTGCAAATCTTCTTTTTCTAAATCGGGCATTTCGGCTAAGATTTCTTCGGCGGTCAAGCCCGACGCGAACAAATCCAGAACGTCCGTTACGCGGATTCGCATACCGCGAATGCATGGTCGCCCGCCGCATTGTTTCGGGTTGACGGTTATTCTGTTTAGCAAATCGGACATACGAATATTATTGCATAGAAAAAGGCGGGAAGTTAAAAAACCTTCCGCCTTCTTTTATTTTGACACCGCGGCTTTCGCGCGGGCTTCTGCCTTCATCCCTCAGCCTTCATCCCTTACATCCCCGCGCCGTGGCATTTTTTGAATTTTTTGCCGGAGCCGCAGTAGCATTGTTCGTTGGGCTTGACCTTCGGCTGGTCGCGTTTGAACGGGGTGTGGCGGACTTCCTCGGTGTCGCCTGCCGCCGTTGCGGTCGCCATCGCGCCGGTGAAAGCCATTCCGGCGGCTTGTCGGCGCGCGCGCTGGCGTTCGAGGCGTTCGAGGCGCTCGATTTCTTCCTGCTCGTCCTTGACGACGATTTCGAGGTTGAAAAGAGCGCGCGTCGTGTTGGTGTCGATGCGGTCGAGCATTTCCTGAAACATGTCGAACGACTGCTTTTTGTATTCGACGAGCGGGTCTTTCTGGCCGTAGCCGACTAATCCGATGCCCTGTTTGAGATGGTCAATCGAGAGCAGGTGGTCTTTCCACTGCGAGTCGATGATGTTGAGCATGATGTAGCGCTCGTAAGCCCGAAGCGATTCGGCGCCCGCGAGCTTTTCTTTTTCGGCATAGTTTTCCGACGCTTTTTTCCAGACGGCTTCTTCGATTTCGTCCGTCGTCATATTGTTGAAATCGACGTCGGCGTCCTTCGCCGGGTCAACCGCGTAGACGCTCTCGATTTCCGCCGCGTAGGTGTCGATGTCCCAATCTCTCGGCAAAACCTGCGGGTTTAAGAAGCTGTTGGTCAAATCGTGGAGCAAATCTTTGGCGACGCCGTTTTCGCCCAAAAGATATTCGCGATGCTCGGGCTCCATCATCAACTGGCGGCGCAGACCGTAAATCGTCTCGCGCTGCTTGTTCATCACGTCGTCGTATTTGAGGACGTGTTTTCTGGTTTCGAAGTTGCGCGCTTCGACCGCCTTCTGCGCGCGCTCGATTTGTTTGGAGACCGTGCGCGATTCAATCGCGACGCCTTTTTCCATGCCGAGCCATTCCATCATCGAGCGCACCTTGTCGCCCGCGAAAATGCGCATCAAATCGTCTTCGAGCGAAAGCACGAAACGCGACGAGCCGGGGTCGCCCTGACGACCGGCGCGGCCGCGAAGCTGGTTGTCGATGCGGCGCGATTCGTGCCGCTCCGTTCCCAGGATATGCAGACCGCCCGCCGCGACGACTTCTTTGTGTTCTTCCGCAACGACGAGCTTTGCTTTTTCAAGCTGCTCTTCAAACTGCTCGGGCGTCGCTTCTTCGGGATTGATTTCCATTCGTTTCAGATACTCGTTTGCGAGAAATTCCGGATTTCCTCCCAAAAGAATATCCGTTCCGCGTCCGGCCATATTCGTCGCAATCATAACGCCTCCTTTGCGTCCGGCCTGCGCGACAATTTCGGCTTCGCGCGCGTGATGTTTGGCGTTCAAAACATTGTGCGGAATACCGATTTTTTTGAGTTTATCGGCAATCAGCTCGGAGTTTTCAACCGAAACCGTCCCGACCAGAACCGGCTGACCTTTGGCGTGAAGCTCTTTGATTTCTTCAATCACCGCGTCCCATTTTTCGGGCAGAGTGCGGTAAATCATATCCGAATGGTCGGCGCGAATCATCGAACGGTTAGTTGGAATGACGACGACATCGAGGTTATACGTCGTGCCGAATTCCTCGGCTTCCGTCTCGGCCGTTCCCGTCATGCCGGAGAGCTTTTCATACATGCGGAAATAATTCTGCAGTGTAATCGTCGCCAGAGTCTGATTTTCCCTTTCGATTTTGACGCCTTCTTTCGCTTCGACCGCCTGGTGAAGCCCGTCCGACCAGCGTCTGCCGGCCATTAAGCGCCCGGTAAAATCGTCGACGATGATGACTTCGCCGTCCTGCACGACGTAATGATGGTCGGCTTTATAAAGCGTGTGCGCCTTCAAAGCCTGTTCGAGACAATGGAGAAGCTCCATGTTCGCCGGGTCGTATAGATTGGAAACGCCGAGCAGTTTTTCGGCTTTGGTGACGCCCTGCTCGGTCAAAACCGCCGAGTGATTTTTCTCGTCGACGAGATAATCGCCCGTCGTCACTTTCGTCTCCTCGTCCTTGTGACCTTTTTCGAGCCGCGGGATGATTTCGTTGGCCGTGTAATATTTGTCGGTCGCTTCGTCCGACGCGCCGGAAATGATGAGCGGCGTTCTGGCCTCGTCAATCAAAATCGAATCGACCTCGTCGACGATGGCGAAATAATGGTCGCGCTGGACTAGGGACTCGACGTCGAACTTCATATTATCGCGCAGATAATCGAAGCCGAACTCGTTGTTCGTGCCGTATGTGATGTCGCAGGCGTAAGCTTCCTTGCGCTCATAATCGTCCATATCGTTCTGGATACAGCCGACTTTTAAGCCGAGAAACGCGTGGATTTTGCCCATCCATTCCGAGTCGCGCAAAGCGAGATAATCGTTGACCGTGACGACGTGGACGCCGCGCCCGGTGAGAGCATTTAAATAACTTGGCAGAGTCGCGACGAGCGTTTTTCCTTCGCCCGTTCGCATCTCGGCGATGCGTCCCTGATGGAGCGCGATGCCGCCGATGAGCTGAACGTCGAAGTGACGCATGCCGGTGACACGTTTTGAAGCTTCGCGGATGGCCGCAAACGCTTCGGGCAGAATTTCGGCCAGAACTTCCTGCTCGCGCTTGCGGCGCTCTTCCTTGTCTTCGATGCCTTCGAGCGCCGATTGAATGCGCGCCTTAAACTCGTCGGTTTTCGTGCGTAAATCTTCGTCCGAAAGCGCCTGCACGCCCGGTTCGAGATTGTTGATTACTTCGACAATCGGCTTCGCCTTTTTCAAAAAAAGGTCGCTGTTTGTGCCGAGAACTTTTTTAAATAATTTATCTACAAAACTGTTGACAGCCATATATTCCTCACATCTTTGAGCCTCAAAAGCAATTTGCTATTAGCTCACAAATTCAAAAATTATTAAAGTTTAGGCGAGTTGGTTTTGGAAAGATTGTAGTTTTTTCCCGCTTCTCGCCCGGTTAATTTGCGACTTTTTCGGCGAGAAGTTCGTCTATCGAGGCACGCGGCAGGTGTGTAACGAGCAGGATTTTCGTGTCGTCAACTTTGGATTTGGTATTTTCGGCGACGATTTTTTGCGTCGTCGTTTTGGCGGAAGAATTGATTCGCAGGAGATACGCGTCGATTAAAGCGGTGAAAGATTTTGCGATTTCTCCGCTTTTCGTGTTGATTTCGGTTTCAAGATTAAAGCTCTTGTTTTCGATTGAGAATTTAAAAGTTACGCCTTCCGAATAACCGGCAAAAATCTCTCCAAGCTTGGCTTTGGATTTTTTTGTAAGAAGTTTTCGCCCGATTTCGACGCCTGCTTCGTCAAACGTACGGTCTAATCTTCTGTTTCCGGAACCGCTTCCGCCGTATGAAGGCGTATTGTCGCTTTCGCAAAACGTTAAATCCTCGATGGTATAAATCGATTTTGCTTGCCAGTCGAAGTTTTTGCTGGCGGAAAGAGCGTCCAGATTCCGGACCAGCTCGACCAGCGTTTGAGCAAATAAATCTTCGTCGGGCTTTTTATCTAAGTCGTCCTTAAACTCGATTTCGTTTTTGATGTCGAAAGCGCGCGTCAAAGCCGAATGCGCCAATACGGGCGCAGTTCCGCCGACCAGCACGAGGCCGAGATAGACGCTCAAGGTCGTCAGAAAAACAATCGAATTGTAATTGGTCTTTTTACTCACTTGCTCGATTTTACCGTATCGTCAACCGGTTTAAGGCAGCGCTTTATCATTTCCTGTTCGGAAAGAATGCCGCAGAGAAGAAAAGCTGTCGATTAAATCTTTTCATTTGGCCGTTTTCTGCTCGGCGTTCTCGGTCTGCGCCGTGCTGTTTTGATTCGCTTCGGCGGCTTTCTTCAGATTGCGCTGAATCATTTCCTGAACGTCTTTTTTCGGAAGCGCAAAGTTTAGAATAAAAACTTTACCGTTCGTCGTCGGCTGTTGCGCGCCGTTTAGCAAAATCGTTTCGTCTTGGCCGAGATTACCGAATTTCTTGGTCGTCGAAATCAGCAGGCCGAGTCCGCTCGCGATTGATTCGGCTTTTTCCGGCGATTTTTGCTCGGATTCGACAACGGCAAAAATTTTCTCCTGGTCCTGAACAAAGGTAATTTTTACTTTTTCCGCACCGAGATTTCTCAGGTAACCGAGCCAGCCGCTGTCGCCGACCGCTTCGAGCGCCTGCGTCGCGACTTCGACTATCTGTTTATCGCCCTCGGTATAGGTGATTCCCGATTTCGGTTTTTTCGTCGCTTTGTCGATACTCGTGTCAAATTTTCCTTCTTTCGTCAGAACGCCTTCGGCGACGACCTTAAACGGCTGATTCAAATCGACCTGCTGTTTGTCAATTTTTGTTTTAACCCCGTTGGCAAAATCGACCATTACCTGTTTGTTGATTTTGACTTCCTGGGCAGTTTCGTTCTGAGTCGCGGCGTCATCGGTTTTATTCGCCTTGTTGTCGGCCGTCGTGTCGCCGGGCAAAGTCGTCGGCGAATCGTTAACCATCGGCTTATTCGGCCTGGTATTTTTATATTTACGCGGCGTGATGGTCGGATTACCGCCGCCGAACGCGCTTTTCGGCAAGCTGCCGACGACCGCATTGTTGTTCGGCGTCGGCGTAATCGGCTTTGTATTCGTCAAATCGCTCGTTCCGCCAGTAATCGTCGGGTTGTTCGTAATGCCCGGGATGTCGGTTGACGGAGGAATTAACGTCGGGTCACCGAGCACCTGCGCCGTCGTTTGTTCGGGGTTGGCGGTCGCAAAATAGCCTTCGGGATATTTGAACGGCTCGGTGTACTCGACAAAAGTAATGTCGGCGTCTTCCAGCTCGGTCTTAGCATAATCTTCGTTAACATAACGACTGTTGGCGACTTCGCTGCCGAGATAAAGCGCGTCCAAAACGCTGCAAACGCCGCCGGCCAGCGCCGAATCGCACGTTTTTCCGGTCAGAAAATCGGCCTGCGCGAAAAGGAAAAACGCGACTATATTGATAATCAGCGAAGCACCCATAATCTTGTATAGATGCGACGTCCACTGCCATCCTTTTAACTCGTAACCCTGAAAAAGCTCTTGTTCCTGCATAAAACTTTTATAAAAACCTATATAATAAATATCAATCAAAATATAGATGCCCGGCGGCCCTAAACCGTTGCGGACAAATTGTTATTTTATCATCTTCGCCCGCCAATTGAAAGCAATAGACTTTGCCGCGCGAAACCTTTAACATTTAAGTTTATGGCACGTTCCCGAAGCAAAGACCGCGGCGCTAAATCGGACAGGCGCTCTTCGGCGCGCTCAAATGTCAACCGCCGTAAAGAACGAAGTTTTAAACGCGAACTTGCAGACGAAAGTTCCGTCAAAAGCTCCGAACCGCGCTTTTCGCCCTTTCAACTAAAAGCTGTGGAACGCCTTCTCGCCGGTATCGGAACGCCCGAACCGCAGCCGCTCGTGCCTGACGATTTTCAAATCGACGCGTTAAAATCAATCGAAACGCAGGACGTTCTCGTCACCGCGCCGACCGGCAGCGGAAAAACATGGATTGCGCGCGAGGAAATCAGAAGACTGCTCGCGAGCGGCAAGCGAGCGTGGTACACGACGCCTCTGAAAGCCCTGACCAATTCGAAATACACCGAGTTTTCTCAGGAATTCGGCGCGGAAAAAGTCGGGATTTTAACGGGCGATAGAAAAGAAAACTGGGACGCGCCCCTGATTGTCGGGACGACGGAAATTTACCGCAACCAGCTTTTCGACGCGCTCCGGCAGGGCGAGCAGGTGCGGACGGATTTTGTAATTTTAGACGAAGCGCATTATCTGGCCGACGAAGACCGCGGGCACGTCTGGGAGGAAGCGATAATTTTGAGCCCGCCGCGCATCCGGCTGCTTCTGCTTTCGGCGACAATTGGAAACGCCGAAGAATTTGCGAGCTGGATTGAAGAAGTGCGCGGCACGCGCGTTCGCGTCATCAACCGCGCCGGCTCGCGCCCGGTCGAGCTTCGCGCCGCCTTTCTCGCGCCGAATCTGCAGCTTTTCCCTCTGTTTGACGAAAGCGGCAAATGGAACCGCGCCATCGAGCAGTTTGCCCAGACCGACGACAACCGCTTCGACCGTCGCCGGCACCGCTAGTCAACTGAAAACTGAAAACTGAAAACTGAAAACTATATTACCTTTCAGATTTCAGTTTTTAAACCAACTTTTCGCCAACTTTTTTCATCTCAAACTGTCTTTTTAACCCCTGAATTTTCACTGTATTGTCGTAGGAAAAATCCGCCTGCGCGGGAAAAGCGCTCAATATATTTTTTATTTTTTTACGGGGTAGTTGTATTTAACATGAAAAAATCTCTTTTTATCGTCTCAATTTTAGTTTTCACAGCAGTTGTTTTTAATTTAATTTTTTATAAATCTCATCAAACTTTTACGGAGCAGACACAAAATCAAGTTCAGCCCGGAGCGGCGGAAACAGGCGATGCTCAAATTCAGCAGAAACAAAAAATCGCCGAAGAATACGGCAAGCTGCCGATAAATTTCGAGCCGAATATGGGACAAACCGACGACGAGGTGAAATTCCTGGCGCGCGGACACGGCTATTCGCTTTTTCTCACCGGACGCGAGGCCGTTCTGGCTTTGCAAAAGCGCGGCAAGACAAAAGCGCAGGATAAAAATGCGGTCGTTAAGATGCAGATTCAGGGCGCAAACGATTCGCCGGCGGCGAGCGGTCTCGACAAAACGGACGCGAAATCGAATTATTTTATCGGCAGCGACCCGAACAAATGGCAGCGCGAAGTTCCGAATTTCCGGCAGGTCAAATTCGAGCAAATTTATGCTGGCGTCGATGTCGTCTATTACGGTAACGGGCAGCAGCTCGAATACGACTTCGTCGTCCGGCCGAACGCCAGTCCCGACCAGATTAAATTAAAATTCGACGGCGTAAAATCAGCGAAAATCGACGCTAAATCTGGCGATTTGCTGCTCGAAACCGGCGCCGGAACGATTCGCCAGCACAAACCGCTCGTCTATCAAAACATCGACGGCGCGCGCAAAGAAATTGCAAGTTCATACGTTCTTGCAAAAGATAAAGGACAAACGACGAAGGACGAATTCTCAGTTTCATTCAAACTGGCCGAATACGACAAATCGAAAGAATTAGTCATCGACCCGGTTCTCGCTTACGGCAGTTATCTGGGCGGAAATTTGTTTGACGAGGGCCGCGCGATTACGGTTGACGCGCAGGGCAACGCCTACATCGTCGGAACGGCCGCTTCGCGCAATTTCCCGACGACCGCCGGAACAATCAAACCGGCGCTTCTCTCGTCGACCAACGCTGACCAGTTCTGGTACGACGCTTTCGTGACGAAGGTCAATCCGACCGGAACGGCGCTCGTTTTCTCGACTTATTACGGCGGGCGCAACGGCAACGAAACGGGTTCTGGCGTCGCGGTCGATGCGCAGGGCAACGTGCTTCTCAGCGGTACGACGATGTCGGCGGATTTGCCGCTCGTCAACGCTTATCAGGGGACTTTCGGCGGAACGGACGACGTGTTCGCCGCCAAATTAAATCCGACCGGCTCGAATATTATTTATTCGACGTATCTCGGCGGAAACAATACGGATTCGGGCGGCAAAATCGCTCTCAATCCCGCCAGCGGAGAAGCGACTTTCGCCGGGACGACCGCGTCGCCGGATTTCCCGACGACCGCCGGAGCTTACAAGGAAAAACTATGCAGTTCGCCGCAGACGTGCAGCGGAATTTTTTATTCGGGCAGCTACGTCGTCAAGCTTTCCGCGACGGGCAGCGCGATTTTCTCGACTCTTTTCGATATGGCAATCAACGACGTCGCGCTCGATACAACCGGCAACATCGTTGTCGGCGGAACGGCCGGGACGATTCCGGCCACGCCCGGCGCGTTTCAAACCGCATCGAGCGGCGGCGTCGAAGGTTTTATCGCCAAATTAAATCCGACGGGCAACACGCTCGTTTTCGGAACTTTCCTCGGCGGCGGTCTGCAGTCCGACCGCGTCAAATCAATCGCGGTCGATTCGACCGGAAACATATACGCCGCCGGGCAAACGCAAAACACCGCATTTCCGACGACCGCAGGCGCGTTTGACCAGATATTTAACGGCGGTGAAGACGCATTTTTGACAAAATTCAACCCGTCGGGCTCGGCGCTCGTTTATTCGACGTTTTTCGGCGGAAGCGCAAAAGACGAGCCGTTTGCAATCGGTCTCGGAACGGACGACAGCGCGTTTGTCGCGGGCGAAACGACGAGCGGCGCGACCTTTCCACTCAAAAATTCGATTAACGGAACAAACGGGACGATTTTCGTGACGCGCTTTAACGCGGACGCGACGGCGCTCGTTTTCTCGACGTTTTTGGGTCAGGGCGGCGCTTATGATTTGGCGGTCGACGGCGCAAACAACGCATACGCGACCGGCCACACGACTTCGATTCAGGTTACGCCCGACGCGTTTCAGCCGATGAAAGGCGATGCGACCGCTACGGCTTCGACCAAAGACGCTTTTGTCATCAAGCTCACTTCGACGGACGAAAACGCGCCCGCCTACAGCATCAGCGGAACGGTCAACGACCCGACGCAATACGGCAATTACTCGCCCGTCGTAGTTACGCTTTCGGGAACGGTAAACCGCTCCGTTGTTTTGCCTTACGGCAACGGAAGCGGCATCATTCCATACTTTTTCGGCAGTCTTCCGGCAGGCGGAAATTATGTCGTCAGAGTCAGGAAAGCCGGTTTCGGAACCGACCCGGAAAGCGTCAGCTTTAACAATCTCGGCGCCAATCAGTCTGCCGATTTCACGATTCTCGACAACCAAAAACCCGTCGGCGTCATTACTTCACCCGAATATGGCGCGACTTACAGCGCGCCCGCGACGATTACGATTCAGGCGACGGCTTCCGACCCGGACGGGCACGCGATTGAGAAAGTCGATTTCGTCGCCTACAACAGCGACGAAGGCTCCGTAAATATCGGAACGGACACGGCCGCGCCGTATGAAATCACGTGGCAAAACGTGCCGCAGGGCACATGGGCTTTGTATGCGATTCCGACCGACTCGCTCGGCCTGCGCGGCGAATCGACGCCCGTCGTAAACGTTTTTGTCGTCGATTCGACCGGCCTCAGCGTTTCTATAGCCAGCCCGACCGGCGGACAAACCTTTGTTCAGGGCGATACCGTTCCCTTGAGCGCGGACGTTTCGTCTTCGACTGCGGTGCTGGAATTTTACGACCAGGACAACAATCTGGTCGGCAGACGGACAAGCGCGCCGTGGTCGACGACGTGGCGCATCCTGGACGCGGGAAATTACACGGTCAGGGCGAAAGTTTTCAATTCGCAGGGAGAGTCCGTCACCTCCGCGCCGGTTAATATCGCGGTTAGTCCGAGAAATCACCGCATCGCCGGACAAATTTACAACAATATCACGGGAGTTCCGCTCGGCAATATCACGCTCAATCTGACGAGCTCGACCAATCCGAACGTCTCGGCGACGACGGCAACCGATTCGAGCGGAAATTATCTGTTCACGGATTTGGGCGCGACCGTTAATGACGGCATCACGATTACGCCCGTATCGAGTAGCTATAATTTCACGCCGTCGGCCATAAACATCGGCTATCTCGGTTATATCGACTGGGGCAACGAGAATTTTCAGGCCGCTCCGCAAACCGGGATTTCTCTCAATATGACGAGCCCGGCCGCTTATCAAACTTATAACGCTCCGGCGACCGTAAGCTTTGCCGCCGATGCTTCGAGCACGGCGGGCGCGATTACAAAGGTCGAATTTTTCCGTCGAAATCCGGGCGGCGCTTTGACTTTGCTCGGTTCGGACACGACCGCTCCGTACAGTTTTGACTGGATCGGAGTCGCGGCGGGCGATTATGCGCTTCTGACGCGCGCGACCGATTCGACCGGAGCTTTTGTGCAGACCGACACGGTTATCATCACGGTCAACGCCGCTCCGACGACCGTTCGCCTGCAGGGCGATGTTACCAATACGGGCGGCGGTTATATGCCGGGCATCACCGTAAAACTGACCGGAACAGCCAACGGAACGCCGATAACACAGACCTCGGTTTCCAATTATTTCGGCGCATACGGATTTTTCAACCTGCCGGCCGGCGGAAATTACACGATTACGCCGCAACCGGCCGGCGATATGACTTTTACGCCGCCCACGGTGACGGTAAACAGCGCAACCGAAGATTATCTGGACATCGATTTTGTCGCGTCGCAGCCGAATCAAGCGCCGGCCGTTCAAATCAATTCTCCGGCGGACGGAGCGGTTTATACGATGCCTGCGACGATTCCGTTTAACGTGACGGCATCGGACACGGACGGGCAAATCGTGCATTTGACTGTTACGGCGACGAGCTCTTCGCAGTCGTTCAACGTCGGACAATCAAACAGCGGCACATTTAACGCGCCGTGGCAGCCGAGCGCGCCCGGAGACTACACGATTTGGGGACAGGCGCGCGACAACGGCGGCTTGATAACCAGCGTTTCGATTCACATCACGGTCAATCCGCCCTCGCCCGTTTCGATTTCGGGGCGCATAGTCAATCGCGACAGTGAAGGCATCGCGGGCGTAACGATTGAGCTGAAAGACTATCCGCAGGATGAAAATGTAATCGCGACGGCGACGACCGACGCCGGCGGAAATTATACGATTCCGAACGTCCCGACTTTCCAGAGCTACATTTTGCGGGCGAAGAGTCTCGACCACACGTTTTCGCCGCAGCAGCGCACATTCTTTAACGTCGGCGCGAGCCAGGCGAATGCGGATTTCACCGGAACTTTGCAGGTTCAGCGCTCGGATTTTGACGGCGACGGACAGAGCGATATGGCTGTCTGGCGGCCTTCGACCGGCGTCTGGTACGTCAATCGTTCGACCGACCAGACCTACACGGCCTTGCAGTTCGGCGGCGAAAGCTTCGGCGACGTGGCCGTTCCGGGAAATTTTGACGGCGACAAGAAAACCGATTACGCCGTTTTCCGCGGCGGCATCTGGTATGTCATGAACAGCTCGAACGGGCAGACGAAATCAATCCAGTTCGGCTTTGCGACCGATAAACCCGTCGCGGGCGACTACGACGGCGACGGAAAAACCGATATCGCCGTCTTTCGTCCGGAAACGGGCGTCTGGTATATCCAGCGCAGCTCGGACGGCTCTTACGATATACGCCAATTCGGTTTGAACGGCGACGTCCCGCTCGTCGGCGATTACGACGGCGACGGCAAGACCGATTTGACCGTCTGGCGACCTTCGACCGGCGTCTGGTACGTTTTGCAGAGCACCGACGCAAACGCGCGCTCGTATCAGTTCGGCGTCAACGGCGACACGCCGCTCGTCGGAGATTTTGACGGCGATAAAATCGCGGATTACACGATTTTCCGCCCGTCGACCGGCGTCTGGTATGTCAATTTAAGCTCGAACGGCGGATTTAAAATCCTGCAGTGGGGCGTCTCGACCGACATTCCCGTTCTGGGCGATTTTGACCGTGACGGCAAGACCGACTTCGGCGTCTTCCGCAAATCCGAAGGCAACTGGTATGTCTTTAAGAGTTCCGACAATTCTTACGTCATCCGGCAGTTCGGTCTGAACGGCGATATGCCGATTCCGGCCGCTTACCGCTAAAAAAGTAAAAAACTAAAAGTGAAAAGTGAAAAGTTCGGGAAAATTCCCGGCTTTTCACTTTTCACTTTTCACTTTTAACTGCTTTAATATTTCTTAGTGAGATTCAAATTACCAGAAATTCCGCCGCCGAAGCTTATCTCGTCTCTGAGAAGCTATAATCTTCTGCCCGCGATTATTTTTCTGCCGACGCGCCGCAAATGCGACGAAGCGGCGCTCGAAGTCGCCGCCGACAAATCACAAAAAATCGACGCCGAAAAACAGGAACTGCGGTTTGAGATTTACAACGAGTTTCTGCTTGAATATCCCGAGATAAGACAGCATAAACATCGCAAGATTCTGCTGCGCGGCGGCGTCGCATCGCATCACGCGGGACACATTCCGGCGTGGAAGCTGCTCATCGAAAAAATGATGTCAAAAGGACTTCTGAATGCGATTTTTGCGACATCGACCGTCGCCGCCGGAGTTGATTTTCCCGCTCGCACCGTCGTTATTACCAACGCCGACACGCGCGGCAACGACGGTTGGCGCGCGCTTCAGGCATCGGAGCTTCAGCAAATGACCGGACGCGCCGGGCGACGCGGAAAAGACAACGTCGGTTTTGTCATACTCGCCCCCGGGCAGTTTCAAAATCCGCCGAAAATTGCGCAGCTCTTAAAATCGCCGCCCGACGCTCTGCAAAGCCAGTTTCGCGCGACGTATTCTTCGCTTTTGAATCTGCTCGACGCTTACGGAAATTTTTCGCAGGTTCGCGAAATCGCCGAAAAAAGCTTTGCCTTTCGCGAAACGGCGCAGCAAATCTCGCGGCTCGAGAAAACGCGCGCGCGGCGCTTGCAGGAATTAAATAAAAAGCTCGATGCAAACGAATTCGGCTTTACCACCGACACGGCGCGCGCTTTTGAAAGACTTTCGAATTCGCGGCTCCGCCTTCAGGAAAAACTGCCGCACACGCGCGCCGAAATCCGTCAAAACTGGCTTCGCGAAAACGTCACCGAAGGCCGAATCGTGACGAAAGGCAGAAACGCGAAAAAGTTTTTTCTGGTCTTAAACGTTTTCGGCGAAAAAGTCGTCGTGATGGACGAGGAAGGCCGCGGCGCGACGCTCGCGCTTTCAAATGTCGGGCGCGTTTTCGCCAAAAATTACAAGATTGAAGAAAAATCGCTCGAAGCGGCGTTTTACGACATTCACGAAAACAAAAATCCCGTAATCGAAGAGCCGCGCCTTTCGCTGCACAAAAGCGATTCCGAAGAAGCCGAATTTATTCTCGCGGGCGCCATCGAACGTCTTCTGCCCGAAAATTTGAGCGAGGAGGCAAAACGACGTGCGCACCAGCTTTTGTGGGAAACATGGGACGACGCCGAGTTTCTGGAAAAAACGTGGCGCGACATTGAAATTTTAAAAAACGAAATCTGGCTGCCGTTCGAGCGTCGCGCGCAGGTTTTAAATCATTTCGGTTATCTCGATTTTATTTCGCAAAAAGTTACCGAGCGCGGGAAGTGGCTCGCCGACGTCAGAGTCGACCGGCCGCTGCTGGTCGGCGAAGCGCTGCGGCACGGGCTTTTTGAAAAAATGGAAACAAAACACGTCGCCGCTCTGATGGCGGCGCTCGCGGCCGATTCGGACAGAAATTACGGCGAGCTTCACTTGTCCGACAAAATTCTCGACGTTTTGACCGCCTTTGAAGACATCGTTTACGAAGTTTCGAACGCCGAGTGGAAATTCGGCGTCGAGCCTGCGCCGGAGATGAATTTTTCGGCCGCCGCCACTGCCGAAGCCTGGGCGAGCGGCACGAGCTGGAGCGATTTGGTTTACCAGACAAAAGCCGAAGAAGGCGACCTCGTGCGGCTTTTATCGCGAACCGGCGAAGCGCTTTTGCAAATCTCGCAGCTTAAAATCTCGAATCCGCCAGCCGCCGAAATCGCGCGCGCAACCGCCGAGATTATCTTGCGCGAGCCGATTCGGTGATTTTTACTATAAATTTTTTCTGAACTCGCACAGGTTATATTCGTTTGTTAAAATGAAGACAGCTCTCGTTTGAGCTTTAAAATTTATGCAAGTTTTACTCGCGGATGAATATGGATTTTGTTTCGGCGTCGAACGCGCCGTCGAGATGGTCGAAGAAGCGCTCCAGACCGGTGATACGGTTCGCACGCTCGGGCCGCTGATTCACAACGACCAGGAAATGCAGCGTCTGGCCGGCGAAGGCGTTTCGACGATTTCCGAGCCCGTTCAAATCAAGCGCGGCGAGACGGCCGTCATTCGCGCGCACGGCGTAACGCCTGAAGTCCAGCGCGAACTGGAAGAAAAAGCGTCGAAAGTGGTCGATGCGACGTGCCCGTTCGTGACGCGCGTGCAAAAACTGGCTTCGCGCGCGGCGAACGAAAACCGGCACGTCGTCGTCGTCGGAAACCCCGACCATCCGGAAATGATTGGCGTCAAGGGCTACGCGCCCGAACACGCTTTTGTCGTCAAAGACGCCAGCGAAATCGCCAATCTTCCGCAGCTTAATAATCCGCTGGTCGTTTCGCAGACGACGATAAAGCTCCAGACTTTTCTTGATGCGGCCGAAGCCGTCCGCGCCAAAGCCGTCGGCGAAACGCAGGTCGTCAACACGATTTGCTCGGCGACGCGCGACCGGCAGGACGCGGCGCGCGCTTTGGCCGGCGAAGTCGACGCGTTTTATATTATCGGCGGAAATCATTCGTCAAATAGCCGCAAACTGCTTTCGGTCTGCCGGGAACAATGCGAAAAAAGTTTTCTGATTGAAACGCCCGAAGAAATAAATGCGGAAGATTTGCACGGCGCAAACAGAGTCGGCGTGACGGCGGGCGCCTCGACGCCGAA
This sequence comes from Pyrinomonadaceae bacterium, assembly GCA_036403235.1. GTDB lineage: Bacteria > Acidobacteriota > Blastocatellia > Pyrinomonadales > Pyrinomonadaceae > JBGTFE01. The sequence goes on from DASWRI010000067.1 coordinate 36,464, forward strand.
CTGGCTGATTGAAAAAGTCGTCAAACGTCTGGAAAAAATCGGCGTGCAGATTGAAAACGATTTATCTTTGAGCTGATATTTTTCGAATTTACAAAAAACAAAAAGGCGGGCGATTCGTAAAGCGCCCGCCTTTTTGTTTTTTAAAGTAAAACTACGGATTTACTTCGGTAAATTTCGGCATTGAAATCGCCTGATTCAGATAAATGCCGAACTCGGTGCCGGATTTGACCTGCGCTTCTTCGCCTTTGGTCAGTCTCTCGCCGAGAAGACCGCCGCCCGCGCCCAGAATGCCGCCGATAATCGCACCTTTCGTGCCGCCGATGGCGCCGCCCAGGATTGCGCCGCCGGCCGCGCCGCCGCCGATAAAGATGAGCTTGTCATTTTTTCGGTCGTCGCCGGACGCGTTGCCTTCGTTATCGCTTTTCGCTTTTTTGGTGTCCAAATCGGTCAGCGAGCCGTTTATCGCGCGCACGGCGCCGTTCGGCAATTGAACCGAGATAAAACTGACGCCGATGGTGCCCGGGTCGCCGCCTTTTTTCGCCGGCGTCACGGCATCGACCCGTCCCGTTACCTTGCTTCCCGTCGGAATGACGATGACGCCCGTGCTCGAATAAACCGGTTCGGTGACGGTCGTCGTAAATCTATCGCCGACGCGCGCCGTTTTCGAACTCAGCGTTTCGTTCATACGGACGCGGAAAACTTCGCCCTTTTGAACCGTATATAACGACACAACCGGCTTTTTAACGACCGTCGTTCTTTTGACGACCGTCGTCTTTTTGCGAATGACCGGTTTTTTTCTTCTCTGCGCCAGCGCATCGGTCGCGCCCAAAATCAGAAATATTCCCAACATCGCCGCTAAAAATCTGAAACTAAATAAGTTTTTCATTTTCTCCACCTCGTCTCTTTTATTAAACTCCAGCTAAAAACGCTTTCGGCGTTAATCGCCTGTAAGACGTTTTCACCATTCCAATCGTTGTCCGTTTTTGTTCGGACATCTCATACCGCTTTAGATAAGATTAGCATTTTCAACGGATAAAATAAAAAATCGATTTTTTTTCAAAAATTTTCTTGAAAACACGATTTATTAGGCGTATAGTAAAGCAACTATTACATTTCGTTTCTCTCGTTACGATTTGCCCCTAGCCCTTGAAAAGGTTAGGGGTAAATCTCTTAAAGAGAATAGTTTAACAAGTTTTTTCAGGGGATTTCTCTTTTTATGTCATTGTCCGTTCAAACTTTCCTGCTTTTCACGCTAAATTTTTTAGACGCAATTTTGACTATTTACTGGGTTGAGAAAGGTTTTGCTTCGGAAGGAAATCAATTAATGGCAGGATTGCTCGACATCGGCGTTCTGCCTTTTTTAATAGTCAAAATCGCGGTCGGCGCGGTCGCGTCGGTCGTGCTCTGGCGCTGGGGAAATCTGCAGCTCGCGAAATACGGTCTGGCCGTCGCGCTGGCGGTCTATGTTTGTCTGATGGGCGTTCACGTTTTTACCGGGCTGGTCGGTTTCGGAGTTATCTCCGATAACTTTATGAGCAACGTTTCGCTCTGGTCGAATCAGGCCTTTGCCTTTTTCGCCTAAATTCTCTTAATCTTTAATAAAACGGTTTCGTTGTTTCATCGGGTGAAACAAGAAGCCGTTTTTTTTCGTATCTTCTGACACAACTTTCGGTTGATGATTTCGCATCAAAACAATGAAAAATTTTGAAATTTTAACGAATAGGAAGTAAGTCATTATGTCGCAAAAAGCATTATATCAATTATCAGCGCGTCAAATTTTATTACTGGCTTTTGCTTCGGCGCTCATCGCGATCGGAGTAACGTTTTTCTTAGTTAACTTCGGCAATATGTTTCAGCCGAAAGACGCCAACGTCGCTTTGGCCGAGGAGTCGACCGTTCCGGCGGGAATTTCGAATCCGACGGCTGTCAGCGACGAGCAAAACAGCATCGAAGTTTACAAAACGCTCGCGCCGGGCGTGGCGTTTATTACCTCGACCGTTTATCAGGAAGATTATTTCGGCGGCGTGCAGGAAGGAAAAGGCTCGGGCTCGGGCTCGGTGATTGACAATCAGGGTCATATTCTGACGAATTATCACGTTATCGAAGACGCCCAGAAATTAACCGTCAGCTTCGGCGGAGACAAAACTTATCCGGCGCGCGTCATCGGCGGCGACCCGGACACGGATTTGGCCGTTATTCAAATCGACGCGCCGAAAGAAGGATTGACCGTCGTTCCGCTCGGCGATTCGGACTCGCTCTCGGTCGGGCAGAAAGTTCTGGCCATCGGAAATCCGTTCGGTCTCGACAGAACTTTGACGACCGGCGTTATTTCCGGCCTTCAGCGCCCGATTCGCTCGGTTGCCGTTCCCGGAGCGCCGAACGGTCGCGTTATCGAAGGTGCGATTCAAACCGACGCTTCGATTAATCCGGGCAACTCCGGCGGCCCGCTGCTCGATAAATTCGGCCGGATGATTGGCATCAACTCGCAGATTCTCTCGCGTTCGGGCGGCTCGGTCGGCGTCGGTTTCGCGATTCCGGTCAGCATCGCCAAGCGCGTCATACCGCAGCTTCTGCAATACGGCGAAGTTCGTCGTCCGAAGCTCGGCATCGACGGCCTGAGCGTCGAACAGCTGACGCAGCAGGGCGCGGCTCTGCCGGTTGAAAAAGGAATTCTGATTCGCGGCGTCGCGCCGGGAACTCCGGCGGCGGTTTCGGGTCTGCGCGGTCTTTCCAGAGGCGGCAGCGGCGAAGTCGCCATCGGCGATATCATCACGACGATTGACGGTCAGGCGGTCGGCGATTTGGACGACCTTTACCGGATTCTCGATAAAAAACAATTCGGCGATACGGTTCAGGTCGAAGTTTTCAGAGACGGCAAAACCGTCGCCGTTCCCGTCAAGTTGACGCCGCTTCAGCAAAAACAGCAGCCGACGGGTCGCCCGGCGGGCCGCTTCTAAACTCGTTTTGAGAAAACAAAATGCGCGGACAAAGATTCGTTTGTCCGCGCATTTTTGTGTTAATCTGTCATTTCTTTTATGGAACGCGCCGAGCTCAACGATTTTTACAACGCGGGTTTCGGCTGGATTTGCCGCCGCTGCGAGCGCGATTTGAAAATACGGACGGGCGTTTCCGATTCAAACCAGTCGCGTCTGATGAGCGAAGGCGAAGCCGAAAGCAAACAGCCCGCGCTTTCGAGCGTCGCGCTGGCAAAATGGAATGATAAAGAGCAGAGAACTTTAATCTGCCCGCGCTGCGGAATCACTGAGCTTGCGGATAAATTTTAAGGAATTTTACCACACAGACACGGAGACACAGAGATTTTTATTTAATTTTTCTCTGTGCCTCCGTGCCTGTGTGGTAAAAAATATATATGAAAGTTCTCGATGTCGGCTGCGGTACAAACAAACAAAAGGGCGCGATTGGTCTTGATAATAATCCGCGCACGGCGGCCGACGTTATTCACGATTTGGGCGACGTTCCGTATCCTTTTGCCGACGACGAGTTTGACGAGATAATCTCGCGTCACGCTGTCGAGCATATTCCCGACGTGATGGCTTTTATCACGGAGCTTTACCGCATCACCAGAAACGGCGGGCGCATCAGGCTCGTCACGCCGCACTACACAAATCCGGACTGGGCGACCGACCCGACGCATCGAAATCAATTTAACTCGTATTCGTTCAACGTCTTCGTTCCGGCGAAGCAGAATTTTGCTTTTTACACCGACGTAAAATTGAAACCGATTCGGACATACGTTTCGCTGGCCAATCTGTGGCGCGCGCTCGGCATCGAATTTCTGGTCAATCTCGACCAGAAATCGCCGCGCCTGAGGTTTACGAGAAAATTCTGGGAGCATTATTTGAGCTATATTTTTCGCGGCAAGGAGCTGCATTTCGAGTTTGAAGTGATTAAAGAGTGAAAAATGAAAAATTGAAGAAATATTCCCAAACTTTTCGCTTCACTTCGCGGCCAACTTTTTCGCGGCTCGGAATCATCTCTACTCTTGATACAATTTGTCCGGACTTTAATTCAAAAGAGGTTTTTAATGAAAAGTAAATTTTTCGCTTTGTTCGTCGCCTGCGCGATTGTCTTAAATACGGTCGGCGCGGCGTTTGCCGATACAAAATCGAGTAAAACTCAAAACGGCCTGCTCGCGCTTCTGCCCGCGTCCGATGCGGTCGTCGCCGTGGACGCGAAACGGTTTTTCAATGTCGCGCTTCCGCAGATTTTGTCCGGCAACAAGGAAATGCTCGATGAAATCAACGGTAAAATCGACGATTTCAAAGCCAAAACGAGCATCGACATCAGGCAGTTCGAACAAATTGCCGTCGGCGTCGCCGCCAAACAAGTCTCCGAGACCGTCACGGATTTTGAGCCGATTGTGCTGGCGCGCGGAAACTTCAGACCGAGCTCGCTCGTGACGCTCGCCAAATACGCTTCGAGCGGAACCTACCGGGAAGAAAAAATCGGCAACCGAATCGTTTATATTTTTTCGGCAAAAGAAATTGTCGAGAAAAACAAACCGAGCACGAAAAGCTCTCTGATTCAGAAAGTGCTCGATAAAATTCTGCCGCATCTCGACGGCGAAACGGCCGTCACAGCTTACGACGATAATACTTTAGCTTTCGGCAAGCTCGACCGCCTGCGGCTGCTGCTGACCGACAGCAAATCGCGCGTCGATGCCAATCTTTTATCTCTGGCCAACCGCCATCCGAACGCCGTTTTGAGTTTCGCGGCCAATCTGCCGAAAGGATTTTCGAGCATCATCGATATGGACGACGACGAGCTCGGGCAAAGTCTCGACGCCATCAGGCAGATAAACGGAATGATGGACGTTGCGGGCGAAAATACAATCGTCTCGTTTACGGCGAAAACGCTCGAAACAAAACAGGCCGAAACTCTGCTTAAAAATGTGACGGATTTGCGCGAAGTCGGCAAAATTCTGCTCGGAAGCTCGAAAGGCGAGGACAAAAAAGTCTATGCGCGAATGCTCGAAAACATAAAAATCGCGCGCAGCGGCAGCGAGGTGACGTTCGATTTGCAAATTCCGCAAACCGACATCAATGTTTTAATCGGCGCAAAATAAATCATTTATCTACTTGAAAATTTCGGGCTGTCGGAAAATAATTTCTGACAGTCCTTTTTTTATTAAACCAGATGAAAAATAAAAATTACCAATTAAAATTAGCCGGAGTTTTGGCTTTTGCAATCGCCTGCTTCAGCCTTAATTTCGGAATTACGACCGCCGCGCAAAGTAATAACCGGCAGAGAGTCATCGAAAAAACGACGCCGACGCCGAAACAAACGCCGACCGCCGTGCCGACCAAGCCGACGGCCACCGCTACCCCGACGCTGAGCCCGATTGCGTCGCCGACGCCCGTCTCGGTTCAAACTCTGGCCGATTTGCAGGCGCGGATTCGCGTCGCGCTGCTGCGGCCCGAGCTGCGGCGGGGACAGGTCGGTCTGAAAATCGCTTCGCTTGATACCGGCAAAACGATTTACGAAGAAAACGCCGAAAAATATTTTATGCCCGCGTCGAATATGAAAAGCTTCACCATCGCGACGGCGCTCGAAAAACTTTCGCCGGATTTTCGTTTTATAACGAGCGTTTACTCATCGGCAAAACCCGATGCGAGCGGCGTTGTCAGAGGTTTGGCGATTTACGGGCGCGGCGACGTCTCGTTTTCGGCTGGATTTAATGACGGCGATTATTATAAAGGACTGGAGGCTCTGGCGGACAAAATCGTGCAGGCGGGCGTCAAAAAAATCGATGGCGACCTCGTCGGCGACGAAAGCTATTTTAACGGAAACCCGATTCCGGGCGGCTGGGAATGGGACGATTTGCAGTGGTATTACGGCGCGGAAATCTCGGCGCTCGGCGTCAACGATAACGCCGTCGATTTGAGCGTCAAACCAAGCGCGGTCAACTCCTTATGCGCCGTTCAAATTTTGCCCGTCAATTCGATTGTAAAAATCAACAATACGTGCGTCACCGCCGCTTCGGGCACGAAACGCGACATTCAGGTGACAAAAAAACTGAATCAAAACATCATCGAAATTTCCGGCACGATGCCCGCCGACGACAAAGGCTACGCGGGCAGCCTGACCGTTTCGCATCCTTCCGAGCTTTTCGTCGAGCTTCTGCGGCAGGTTCTGGAGAAAAAAGGCGTCGTCGTGACCGGGCGCAGCCGCGTCATCGGAGTAAAGGAAAAAGCGATGCTGGCGGTTGCTTCGCAATTGCCGCCGGTTGAAGTCGCGCGGCTCGAATCGGTGCCGCTGAGCGTCGTCGCCGCCAAAACGATGAAGCCGAGCAACAACACATACACCGAGACGATTCTCTGGACGCTCGGTCAGGAAGGCCGGGGCGCAACGATTACAAACGTGACGACCGCCGCCAATCCATATCTGAATCCGAAGGCGACGAGCGCGGAAAAAGGATTGTTTGTCGTCCAGAATTTTCTGCGCGAAGTCGGAATTTCGGCCGACAGCGTGGTTCAATGGGACGGAAGCGGGCTTTCGCGGCACAATCTCGTCACGCCCGGCTCGCTCGTGCAGCTTTACACGTATATGGCGAAACAAAGCCGTTTTTCTTTGGTCTGGCAAAATTCACTGACCATCGCCGGCGTTGACGGAACTTTGCAGAATCGCTTTAAGGGAACGCCGGCCGCCGGAAACGTGCGCGGGAAAACCGGCACGATTGACCAGGTTTCGGCGCTGTCGGGTTATGTCACGACGACGGCGGGCGAAAAACTGGTTTTCTCGATTTTGGTCAACGAAGTTCCCGACTCAAAAGCGCGCGTCGGAACGATTGATATGATTGTCAACGCGCTGGCCAGCTTTAACGGAAAAACAAATTAAGGGAAAAGTGATGAGGGACAAGTGACGAGAGAAAGATTTTTCTTATCTCACTCATCACTTGTCCCTCTTTACTTAGCTCTAAAAATATTACCAGCGCGAATAGCCGCCACCGCCGCCACCGCCGCGATTTCCACCGCCTCCGCCTCCGCCACGACCGCCTCCGCCGCCATAACCGCCGCGTCCGCCACCACCACCGCCGCCGCGATTGCCGCCGCGACCACCGCCGCTGCCACCGCCACCGCCGTCTTCACGAGGGCGCGCTTCGTTGACGACCAGACTGCGGCCTTCAAAATCATGGCCGTTAAATTGTTCGATGGCCGCCATCGCTTCTTCGGAAGACGCCATTTCGACGAATCCGAATCCGCGCGAGCGTCCGGTGTCACGGTCTTCAATCACTTTAGCTGATTCGACCGTTCCGGCCTGCGCGAAATAATCCTGTAAATCGTCGCTTGTGACGCTGAATGACAAGTTTCCAACATATAGTTTTGTACTCATTTTTTTTCCTAATTAAACTTGAATGAAGCAAAAGACAGGCTAGAAATTTACAGGATGGAAAACTCTTTAAAACTCTTTTTCTACCTAGATGCGACACGCCCGACTTTTCACGTAAAACCGCAAGAAATGCTTCTGAAACTTCTACCAAACTCTCTACCGAACCGAACATCGTCGCTATCTATCTTGAACGGGCGCATCTACCGGAGACGCCTGAGAGCAAAACTTGAGTAAGTATGCCTTTTTTTTATAATTTAGGCAAGAAGAAATTAGGGCCAAAAGCAAAAGTAAAAAGGTAAAAGGCGGGAATAAATATTTTCGTTTTCACCTTTATTTTTATTTATTTCTTTACTACTTTTATCTTTCGCCTTTCAAAAAATTCAAAAGCTTCTCGTGAATGCCGCCGAAGCCGCCGTTCGACATAATCGCAACGACGTCGTTTGCCCTTAATTCGGGCGCGAGATGACTGACAATCAAATCGGCGTCCGCGAATGAAAACGCCGGTTTTCCCTGTCGCGCGATGTCTCTGACCAGCTCTTCGACGTCGAGAACCTGGCCAAGCTCGCTCGCTTTAGAAGTATTGTAAACGCCCGCGATTACCACATAATCGGCGTATTTAAAGGCTTTTGTGTAAGGCTCCTGAAAAACCGCGAGACGCGAAGACCACGAACGCGGCTCGAAAACGGCAATCAGGCGTTGGCCTTCGTATTTCATCCGCAAAGCTTTTAAGGTTTCCTCGACCGCCGTCGGGTGATGCGCAAAATCGTCAATCACGGTTACGTTTTTTTCGACGCCGCGAACTTCCATTCTCCGTTTTACCGATTTGAACGTGCGAAACGCTTCCTGCATTTTTTCTTTCGAAATTCCCCACGCGTCAGCCGCGATAATTACCGCCAGACAGTTTCGCACGTTGAATTCGCCGATTAAGTGAGTTTCAAATCCGCCCCATGAATTTCCGTCCTTAAAAACGGTAAAGCGCGTCACGTCGCCCGAAAAATCGATGTCGCGTGCCTGCCAGCGGGCGTCGTCCGACGTTCCGAAAGTCTCGATGTTTGTAAAAAGCCTTCCCTGCATTTCGTCCAGAACTTCGCGCGCGACGGGCGAATCTATTCCGACAATCAGGCGTCCGTTGGCGGGCACTAAATTCATCAGGCGCGAAAACTGGTACTTGATTTCGTCGAGGTCGCGATAAATATCGGCGTGGTCGAACTCGACGTTGTTGACGATTGCCGTCTCCGGCAGATAATGCATAAATTTCGGCTTTTTATCGAAATAAGCCGTGTCGTATTCGTCGCCTTCGATGATGAAATAATCGCTGTCGGCGACGCGAAAGCTGGCACCGAAATTCTGCACGACGCCGCCGACCAGAAACGAGGGGTTAAGTCCGCCGACTTCCGTTATCCACGTCGCGATGCTCGTCGTCGTCGTTTTTCCGTGCGTTCCGGCGACGACCAGACTGCGCCGCCCGCGAACGAATTCTTCCTTGACCGTTTCCGCCTGCGAGCGATAAAAAAGCTTGCGATTCAAAACTTCTTCGAGTTCCGGATTTCCGCGCGAAATCGTGTTGCCGACGATGACGCAGTCCGCGCCGATGTCGGCATTTTCGGCTTTGTAGCCGTTCAGAATCTCGATTCCCAAATTTTCCAGCTGCGTCGACATCGGCGGATAGACATTCTGGTCTGAGCCCGTCACGCGATGCCCGCGCGCCTGCAGCATTCCGGCTAAGCTGGCCATCGCCGTCCCGCAAATTCCGATTAAGTGATAATGCATAGATGCTTTATTTATTGATTTATTTTCAGCTAATTTCCAAATCCGCCAACCTCGGTGAATTTCTGACGAAATCGGGCGTCGTGTCCGGCCGTTATCCGCTGGCGGCACAGCCAGGCGTGAGTCAGCTCGTGCTTCAAGGCGTTTACCAGCTGCTTCCGGTTAGCTTTTTGATAAAAGATTTTCTTTACGAAAATATTCGGAAACTGTTGGTTGAAACACGGCGTGTAAGCCGCGCCCGTTTCAATATTCGTCCCTGTTTTCAAAATCGGCTCATCCTTAATATAGACGGAAACCGGCGGCATTTTATCGAACAGAGGCAGCAGAGCGTCGGTCTCGGCCTGAAGATTATCATCATGGTCGAAACTAATTTCGGGCACTAAAGCCGCGGCCGTGAGTGCCGGTCGAGGCGTTAGTTTCGGCAGTATCAAAAGCATCAACAATGCCGAAAAAGCAGCGCCGGTGATTATTGCGAAAACCCGTTTCACCATTTTGGATTTTATCGCCGCAGAGCCGACCGGAATTTTTCCAGAGCACCTTCTAAAACCGTGTCTTCGCGCGCGATGCAGATGCGCATAAACGCGTCCCAGTCGTCCGAATCGGCAAACGCGCTGCCGGGAACTCCGGCGACTCCGGCGCGTTCCATCAGCATTTCGTTAAACGTCAGAGCGTCGTTAAATTCTTCGGGAATCCTGGTCCAGAGATAAAAGGCCGAGCCGGAATTGTAGATTTCAAAACCTAAATCCTTCAGCGCTTCGGAAACGAAACGGCGTTTGCCGTCAAATTTATCGCGCAATGCGTCGTAATAATTCGCGTCGGCCATCAAAACTCTTGACAGCGCCGACTGTAGAGGCGTCACCGGGCAAACGTAGACGACGTTGGCCGCGTTATTGACCGGCGCAATCAGCTCGCCTTTGCCGTAACAGTAACCGAGCCGCCAGCCGGAAATGTTCCACGATTTTGAAAACGAATTGACCGTAATCGTGCGCTCCCACATTCCGGGCAGAGTCGCAATCGGGATGTGCGGATTTTCGCCCGTCACGTAATGCTCGTAAACTTCGTCCGAGATGACGAGCAAATCGAGTTCCTGCGCGACTTCCGAAATCGCTTCAAGCTCGGTTTGTGTCATAACTTTTCCCGACGGATTGGCGGGCGTGCAGACGATAATCGCCTTTAAGGGAAACTCGCTCCGGTCTTTTAATTCCCGGCAGCGCGCGCGCAGAGCGTCTTTTTCAAACGTCAGGCGCGCGTCCAGCTCAAAAGTTTCCGTCTTTCCGCCGAATTCTTCCAAAATCCGGCGGTGATACGGGTAATAAGGCTCAAAAACGAGCGCCGATTTTCCGCGCAGATAGCTTTGCGCGACGCCGATAAGCGCGCCCGTTCCGCCGACCGTTATCATCAGCTCGAGCGGTTTCGCGTCCAAATCAATCTCGATTCCGTTGTATCTTTTGATTTTTTCCGCAACGACTTTTCTCAAATTCGCGTCGCCTTCCGAGCCGCCGTAATGATTCTGGCTGGCGGCGATAATTTCCGCCGCTTCCTTTGCTAACTGCGGGTCAATCGGAAGCTCGGACTGTCCCTGCACCAAATTCCCGCTCGGCGGCACGAGCCGCGTGATGGCGCGTATGTCCGGTTTTACTTTTTTGGCTGTTTGTTCTTTCATATCGACTATAAAAATAACAGTTTTTCGGTGAAATTTCTAAACGGGCGGAAGAAAATTAACTACACAGAACACACAGAGCACAGAGTTTTTTTAAGAAAAAGTTAGCTACAAATTACACAAATTACACAAATTATTATTGTTTTCTGATTCGTGTTATCAGCGCAGTTCGCGGCTAAAAATTCTCCGTGCTCCGTGCTCTGCGGTGATTAAATATTTTTTCTGTTAAAATCAAGCCAATGAAAGCAGCGCCGCAAACAAATCTGCCGCCGACGGTGAAGCCGTTTTGGATTGGCGGACATTTTCGAATGTTTCGTAAAAATCCGACCGGTTTTTTGGAAAATTTAGCCGGGCTCGGCGAAGTTACTTCGTTTCGGATGGGGCCGCAGGCCGCGTTTTTTATCAATAACGCGGAAATGGTGCGCGATTTACTGATTGTCAACGCGCCCAAATTCGTCAAAGGCCGCGCCCTGCAGCGCGCGAAAAGCCTGCTCGGCGAAGGCTTGCTGACGAGCGAAGCCGAGTTTCATCTGCGCCAGCGGCGAATGATTCAGCCCGCGTTTCATCGCCAGCGAATCGCCGAATATGCAAAAGCAATGGTCGAATACGGCGAAAAAATGTCCGCCGAATGGACGGACGGCGACGAGCGCGACATCGATAAGGAAATGATGCGCCTGACGCTCAATATCGTCGGCAAAACTTTGTTCAGCGCCAATGTCGAAAACGAATCGGACACGGTCGGCGGCGCGATGACGACGATTGTCCGGATGTTTAATCTTCTGCTCCTGCCGTTTTCGGAGATTCTCGAAAAACTGCCGCTGCCGCATTCGATTCGCTTTAAGCGAGCCAAGCAGACGCTCGACGAAGTGATTTACAAAATTATCGACGAGCGGAGAAAATCAAAGGAAGACAAAGGCGATTTGCTCTCGATGTTATTGATGGCGCAGGACGAGGAAGGCGACGGCGGCGGAATGTCAGACAAGCAAATCCGCGACGAGTGCCTGACGCTTTTTCTGGCCGGGCACGAAACGACCGCCAACGCCCTGACGTGGACGTGGTATCTGCTTTCGCAAAACCCGGAAAAGGAAGCGAAATTTCACGCCGAATTGGATGCGGTTTTCGCTGACGGGCACGTGCCGCAGATGGAAGATTACGCGCGCCTGCCTTATACGGAAAGCGTTTTGGCCGAATCGATGCGGCTTTTTCCGCCCGCCTGGGCAATCGGCCGGCTTTCTACCGAAGAACACGAATTCGGCGGCTTTCACGTTCCGAAAAAAGCGCTCGTTCTGGTCAGCCCGTTTGTCGCGCACCGCGACGCGCGCTACTGGGAAAACGCCGGGGAATTCGTGCCCGAGCGCTGGCAAAAGCAGAGCGTCAAGGAAGCTTCGCAGAAATATATCTATTTTCCGTTCGGCGGCGGCACGCGGCGCTGCATCGGCGAGCAGTTCGCGTGGACGGAAGGCGTTCTGCTGCTCGCCGCACTCGGCAGGCGGTGGAAGCTTCGTCTCGACCCGAAGCAGAAAATCGGTCTGCAGGCGATGATTACGCTGCGCCCGAAATACGGAATGAAGATGCGAGTTGAAAAACGGTAAATTATAAAGAAAAAGCTTTAACTTAAAGCCGCTCAAGCAGTTAACAAGGAGAGCGGACGTCCGCTCTCCCTGATAAGTCCTAGCCGTTTAAAGCGGAATTCCCGATTCAAAGCGGAGTTTTCACATTCAAAACAAATTTTTAATCCTCTTCAATCCGCAAACGGCCCGTTAAGCTGGCGATGACGGTTGCCAGCTCGTCCGGCTCGACCGGTTTGGCGACGTGATTTTGATAGCCCGCCGCTAACGCGCGCATTCTGTCCTGTGCGCGTGTAAAAGCCGTCAGCGCAATCGCTTTGACGCTTTTCTGCTGTTCGTCGGTGAGCGCGCGAACTTTTCGAATCAGCGAATAACCGTCTTCTTCGGGCATTCCGATGTCCGAGACGAGCACGTCGGGCGTTTTATCGACGACTTCTATCAGGCCTTCGCCGGCGGATTTTGCCGTCACGACCGTCGCGCCGTAAAAAGTCAAAGACTGGACGAGCAGCTGCCGCGTATCTTCCTCGTCATCGACCACCAAAATCAAAAGTCCGTCAAGACTGAGTTTTTGCGCGGTTTCCGGCAAAATCGATTTGCGCGCGTCTTCCGATTCGTCGCGCTGAAAATTAGATATCAGCGGCAGACTAACGACAAAAGTCGAGCCCCGATTTTCGCCTTCGCTGCGGGCGGCGACCGTCCCGCCGTGCATTTCGGTAATGTGGCGGACGATGGCCAGCCCCAATCCGAGACCGCCGAATTTTCTGATGCTCGAAGCGTCGGCCTGCCGGAAACGGTCGAAAACGTGCGGCAGAAATTCTTCTCTGATGCCGACGCCCGTGTCCGTCACCCTGATTTCGACCGAGCCGTTTGTGCGCACGATTTCGACCGAGACTCGTCCGGCGTTCGGCGTAAATTTAATCGCGTTCGAGAGCAGATTCCAGATGACCTGCTGGAGGCGGTTCGGGTCGCCGGAAATATGGCTAATGACGGTTTCCTGCTTTATTTCCAAGGCGATTCCTTTGGCTTCGGCCGCCGGGCGAACCGTTTCGAGAGCGGCTTCGACAAAATCAATCGGTCTCGTGTTGATAATCTCGAGCCGGAATTTGCCGGAAATTATCCGCGAGACGTCGAGTAAATCGTCAATCAGACGATTTTGCGCTTCGGCGTTGCGAATAATCGTTTCGAGTGCTTTCCCGGTGGTTTTCTCGTCGAGATTTCCCTTTTCGAGCAATCGGCCCCAGCCTAAAATCGAATTGAGCGGCGCGCGCAGCTCGTGCGAGACGGTGGCGAGAAATTCGTCGCGCAGGCGATTGGCGATTTCCGCGTCTTTTCGCGCGGCTTGTTCTTTTTTGAGAAGTTCTTCGCGCTCGGTTTCGGCGTCGCGGCGAAAGCTTATGTCGTGCGAGGTCGCGATAATCCGAACCGGTTTTCCGTCGCTGCCGAAAATCGGCGCAACCGAAACGTCCCACCACTTCGGCGCGCCTTTCGCTGTCCGGCAAAATCCCTCGAAATGAGCCGGTTTGCCGCCGCGCGCCGCTTCCAGCGCCTGATAAGCCATTTCGTTTTCGTCGTCTTCCCAGAAATCAATCCACTGCTTTCCGCGAAAAGACGCGAAATCGTCAATTTCCATCAGGCACAGGCCGTTGACGTTCATTTCGTGCAGAGTTCCGTCAATTTCGAGAACCTTGACGCAGTCCGGGCTATTTTCAAAAACGCTGCGGTTAAATTCCTCGCTGTTTTTGAGTTCGAGCTCGGCTTTTTTGCGGTCGGTAATATTTATGTGCGAGATAACCGCGCCCTCGCCTTCGTCTTTCATCGCGCCCACCTGAAGCAGAAACCAGCGTTCTTCGTCCGGCGAGTGACACGGATATTCGTGCGAAAAGCCCGTCGACTCGCCGTTCAGAACGCGCCGCAGATTTTTTAAAACCGGGCTCGATTCTTCTAAAAATTCGCCGGACTGTTCGCAGATTTTCAAATAGTTCTGCCCGATTCCGGTTTTTGTCACGTCGCCCTCGACGCAGTTTGAAAAAGCAAAATTTTCCCACGCGCTGTTGACTGCGACGATATTGCCTTCGCGGTCGAGAACGGCGATGTGCGCCGAAAGCGAATCGAGAATCGAGCGCGTAAAAATTTCGCTTTGACGAATGAACGCCTCGTTTTCCTTTAGATTCGTGATGTCGCGGCAATTGCCGACAATCTTTACCGCGCGGCCGTCTTCGTCGAGCTGCGTCTGTCCGGTGCAGTGACTCCAGCGCGTTTTTCCGTCGGCCGCCAAAACTCGAAATTCGGCGTCGAAATTTGTTTTTTCGGTGAGCGATTTCCGCAAAGCCTCGCGCACTTTTGTCTCGTCTTCGCGATGAATGCGGCCGAAGGCGTCGCCGTCGAAATCGGCGGCGGAAAAACCGAAAAGCGCCAGACCGCGCTCGTCGAGTTCGGCGCTCCCGGTTTTTGCGTCAAATATCCACGTTCCCAAATTTCCCGCTTCGAGCGCGATGCGATGAAGATTTTCCGTCTGCTCGCGCTGGCGTATCTGCTCTTTTAACTCGTCGTTTTTCTGCGATAATTCGCCGGTTCTTTTTTCGACGCGCGCTTCCAAATCCTTGTTCGAGTCGCGCAGTTCGTCTTCGGCTTTTCGTCGTTTTCCGATTTCGCGAAAAATTGCAAGATTGGCGAGTCCGAGCGAAAGCGCGCCGGCAATGCCCGCCAGATAAAGCATTCTGTAAGTGCTCGTCAAACTCCGGTTGAGAGCGGCTTCGCGATTTTCCAGAATACTCTTTTCCTCGTTTTTCAAGTTATCAATCAGAGCGCGGACTTCATTCATCAAATCTCTGCCGCGCCCGCGGCCTACCTGTTGCTGCACTTCCGCGATGCTTTTTGTCCGGCGCATTTCTATCGCCTGCTTTAATACGCCGAGCCGCTCATTAACCAGAGTTTCCAGTCTGGAAACTCTTTCCGCCTGCTCCGGATTATCGCTGACAAGTTCGCGCAAATGCGACAAATTGCCGTCGATTTTTTGCTGCGCGTTGGTATAAGGCTCTAAAAAAGAATCTTCCGCCGTGATTATAAATCCGCGTCCGCCGGTTTCGGCGTCAACTATGAGATTGAGCGTTTCATCCAGCTGGGTAATGACTTCCCGCGTGTGTTTTTCCCAAGTTACCGCGCCGGACAGCGAATCCACACTGCGAAAAGCGAAAAAGACGACGATTATCAAGAGCAGGATAGCAATCGCAAAAACGAGCGGAATTTGCCTTTCGAGAGTCAACTTCATAAATACTTATTAAATCTTAGCGCAGATAATTATATCATTTAGTCCTATCACAAAAGTAAAAGGTAAAAGGCAAAAGTGAAGAACAGGTTTCTTACTTTTGCCTTTTACCTTTTACTTTTTACTTTTTACTTTAGATGGCTTCCGCGCCGACCGCCTTGTTGTAGTCGAAATAGAGGTCGTTAAAATCCCTTAAGGCGCGGTTTAAGATTAGCGGAAGCTGTGAAATGTCGCCCGTATTGATGATTAAATTCAGATTTCGCAGAAAAGCGTCGTGCGCGTTCATCGTCGTGCCCGCGTCTTCGATTGAAACAAAAAACAGACGCCTCCGGTCGGACGAAGGCATCGTGTTGACCTTTTGCTGGAGGATGGCCGCGCCGCCGAATTCCGACGCAAAATCGGGCGAAAAAAGCAAAATTTCGGTTTTGCCTTCGCGCAGGCGCTCGTTTGCCTGCGCCGGAGTCTGCGCGAGATAAACTTTGTAACCGGCTTCGACCAGAGTTTTGGCAATTGAATCGCGTTTTTTTCCGAGACAGAGCAGAACGCGGCGCGGCCTTTCGCTTTTTTCGTCGTCGGCGTCTATCACCTTGTTTTCGGTCTGGAGCGCCGAAAGCAGCGAGCGCAAAGCCGTATTTATTTGAAACTCGGATTCTTTTGCCGAAAATTCACTCGTATTTTTTGCGACCGCCGGCGCCGGCGAGTTTTCCTTTAACTGGGCGACGGTCGATTTGGCGTTCGGCTGAACGCGAATCAGATTTTGACAGCGCGGGCACCGAACCGTAAAATTCCCGCTCGGAATCTTCGCTTCGTCAAGCTGTAGAGAAACTGAACAATTATCGCAACGTATTATCATAATTTTGTCAGCGGTTAGTGGTTAGCGGTTAGTGGCTGATTTAGTTTAATTCCGGAACGCAATTAAATTTCAAGCGGCAATTGACGACGGACTACTGACCAATTTACTCAATCAAATCTAAAACCGAATTTCCGTTTTTCGGGACGGGCGGCGGGATGGGAAGCGCCGCCTGATTTTGCGGGCCGGCGTAATCTTCGGTTGAAGACAAGCCTTTTAACTGAAGCAGGAGATTATTCTGATTGGTCGCAAACGAAAGCCCGTCTTCGAGCGTGATAATTTCCTTATCAATCATTCTGCGAATCACCGAATCGAAATCCTGCATTCCGTCGATTTCGCCGTCGTGCATCGCGTCCAAAAGCGTTTTGCCTTCGGATTCGCCTTTTTCGATATACTCGCGCGTGCGCGGATTCGATTTTAGAATCTCAATCGCCGCCGCCCGGCCTTTGCCGTTGGCTTTCGGAATCAGGCGCTGCGAAACGATGTATCGAAACGTCTGCGCGAGCCGCGTGCGGATGATTTTTTCCTCGTTTTTCGGATACAGACCGATGATGCGGTCAACCGTCTTGGCGGCGTCAATCGTGTGCAAAGTCGATAAAACCAGATGTCCGGTTTCGGCGGCTTCGAGCGCGATTTCCGCCGTTTCCAAATCGCGCATTTCGCCGACTAAAATAACTTTCGGCGCCTGGCGCAGCGCGGCACGCAGAGCGGAGCTGAAATCTTTTGTGTCAGCGCCGACTTCGCGCTGATTTATCGTGCATTTTTTGTGTTTGTGCAAAAATTCTATCGGGTCTTCGATGGTCACGATATGATAGCTTTTCATATCGTTGATGCGGTCGATGACGGCCGCCAGAGTCGAGCTTTTTCCCGAACCCGTCGGGCCCGTGACGAGCACGATTCCGTTGCGTATATTGCAGACATTGATGAGCTCGGCGGGCAGATTCAACGAGTCGAAGCTCGGAATTTCGTGCGGAATGACGCGCATCACAATCGAATACGAGCCGCGCTGCTGAAAAATATTGACGCGAAAACGACAGCGCGCCGGAAGCGCATAGCTCAAATCGGCCGTATGCTGCCGCGCCAGTTGTCGCGCCGCCTCTGGGTGGTCGCGCAAAATCGCCATCGCAATCATCTCGGTCTGAAAAGCGGTTAATTTTCCCATCCCGAGCGGCGACGCCGAATAAAGCGTTCCGTTGATTTCCACCTGCGGCTTTTGTCCGGGCGAAAAATTCAAATCGCTAACATTATCGGAAATGAGCAGCATCTGCTCAATTATCGGTGCTACGTCAAGCAAACTCATGGATTAAATTCGGCTCCTGGAGAAATTTCAAAAGGCAGGAAAAAAAGACTTTGAGATAAAATCGGGCGATGGAGATTCCGGCTCGCCATCCGGTTAAACTATATTCTTACGCAGATTCGAGATAAAAGCAAGTTATATTTTTAACTTTGATTAACACAGTTTTTCGGAGTTTTCGGACAATTCGATGAGATTTTTCGTTTTTTCGCTGATTTTGTCGGCTTCCGAGAGCAAGTCGCCGATTATCGCAACTGAATCGGCCCCCGCCGCGAAAACTTCGCGAAAGTTTTTCGAAGTTATACCGCCGATGGCGACGAGCGGAAAATCGCCGACTATCTCGCGCACTTTTTTGACCATTTCGACGCCGATTATCGCATCCGGATTTTCTTTTGTTGTGGTCGCGAAAACGGGGCCGACGGCCAGATAATCAATCGGAAAATTCAAAGCTTCGAGAACCTGCTCGACGTCGTGAGTCGAAAAACCGATGATTGCTTTTTCGCCCAAAATCCGCCGCGCTTCACGGGGCGGCAAGTCCGTTTGGCCGAGATGAACGCCGTCGGCTTTTATCGCCAGAGCAATATCGACGCGGTCGTTGATAATGATTTTTACGTTTTTTGGACGGGCGATTTCGATGGCCGCGAGCGCGTCCGCAAAAAAATCCTTCGGCGCGCGGCTTTTTTCGCGCAGTTGGATAAACCGCGCGCCGCCTTCGATAAGTTTTACGATTTGCGCGGCGTGAGAAAGGCCGCTCAGGCGCGCGTCGGTGATTGGATAAATTTTCGGAAGCAACATAATAAAAAGTGAAAAGTGACAAGTATTTATCTTCGACTTTTCACTTTTTTAAAGCGATTTGACCATTAAAAATCCGTCTTCGCCGTTGTTGTAATATTTGTTGAGACGTTGAACGATTGAATAATTCAAATCTCTGTAAAGATTCTGCGCGGCCAGGTTGCTGACGCGAACTTCGAGCATGACGATGCCGATGCGGCGTTTTTGCAAAGCGTCTTCGGCGTGCTCGAGAAGCTGGCGCGCCAGACCGCGGCGGCGATGTTCGGGCGCAATGCCGATGGTCGTGATGTGCCCGGTTCCGTCGCTGTTCGTCATCACGAAAATAAATCCGACCATCTGCTCGCTCGCCGTGACGACGCGGTAACTGAGACAATTCGGCTCGCTCAAAAGATAATTAAACGTGTATTTCGTATAATTTTCGCCCGTCTTGAAACAGCGCAGATTTAATTTCAAAACTTCCTTGAGATGCTTGTCGGTCAGCGGGCGGACTTCGTAGACGGTCACGGGCGCAGGAACAATCACCTCAGGCTCTTCTTCCGCCTGAACGGGAACAAAAAAACTAAAAAGTTTATCCAAAACCGCCATAAATTAGTGGTCAGTGGTCAGTTTTTGCTGATGCGCTGACGGCTAAAGAATCAGCATACAATCGCCGTAGCTATAAAAACGATAGCGCTGAACGACGGCGTGTTTGTATGCTTTCATTATAAGTTCGTGACCGGCAAAAGTGGAAACTAAAACGAGCAAAGATGATTGCGGAAGGTGAAAATTCGTCAAAAGACCGTCGACGACTTTGAATTTGCAGCCCGGCGTAATCGTCAAATCGGCCAGATTTTTTCCCGCCCGGATTTTTCCTCCGTCCTCGGCCGCCGATTCGAGCGCGCGCGTCGTCGTCGTTCCGACGGCGATGATTCTGCGTTTTTCCATTCTCGCTTTGTTCAAAATTTCGGCAGTTTCTTGCGAAATCTCGTATCTTTCGGGCATCACACGGTGTTCGGACAAATCGGAAACGCGCACCGGCTCGAAAGTTCCGTAACCGACGTGCAGAGTGATTTCCGCAAGCTGCGCGCCGAGAGCCTTGATTTCTTCGAGAATCGCGGGCGTAAAATGCAGACCGGCGGTCGGCGCGGCGATAGCGCCTTTCTCGCGCGCGAAAACGGTTTGATAACGCTCGCGGTCTTTGTCCGAATTTCCTTCGTCGCGCTTGATATACGGCGGCAAAGGCGTTTTGCCGATTTCGTCAAGAAGCGAGTCAAAATCGCCGTCGCTTTCAAAACGAACGAGAACGCGGCCTTCTTCGGTTTTTTCCAAAACTTCCGCCGCCAGACGCTCGCCGAAAACGATTCGCTTTCCCGCCCGCAAACGCCGCGCCGGACGCGCCAGAGTTTCCCAGATACCTTTTTCAGTCTCGCGCACCAGAAAAACTTCGATGCGCGCGCCCGTCCCGGAAACGCCAAAAAGCCGCGCCGGAAAAACCTTCGTGTTGTTTAGAACGACGAGGTCGCCTTTTTTCAAAAATTCCGGGAAATTAAAAAAGCGCTCGTCGAGAAAAGCGTTTTCGGCGCGATTTACGACGAGCATTCTCGAGCTTTCGCGCTTTTCCAGAGGTTCCTGCGCGATAAGTTCTTCGGGAAGCTCGTAATCAAATTCGGTGATAAGCATAAAAGCATTTAGAGGCTAAAGATTAAACGTTAGAAAAATCAACCGATTTAATCTCCAGCCTCCGAAAATCAATCTGAGCGAAAATCGCCCGAATAAATCAGGCGATTTTCAAACTAAGAATATACAATTTCAAACAACTCTCCGTCCAGTTTCATATACGAAACCGTTTTAAGGAACAAACGTATTCGGAACCGGCACATCGTCGGTGAGACCGAACTGCTGTGCCGCATAGCCGGACGCGGTTTTCTGAATGTGCCATGTGCCGTTTCGGAAAACGGCCAAATCGGCGCGCCCGCCGTCAACGGTGTAAAGCATGAGCCCGCCGTAACCGACCGCCGAGCCTTCGTCCTTCGATAAAAAGAAAACATTATTCAAATCGATTTCCGTCGGCCTGACGCCCTGTTTCTGCCGCAGATTGGATTGCCCGAAAAGAGAAACGCCCAGAAAAAGCGAGATAAAAATAGTCGTTAAGCTCCTGCGAAATTTTACATACTGACTTTTCATCTATATTCTCCTCCTCATTACTGATTTTGCCCCGTAATCGACCGGATTTTTTAAAGAGGAAGATACGTTACCAGCGGCGAATAATTGCTGAAGCGAGCGGGCCGGATTGTTTGAAATTTGTGCCGGGCTGTTTTGGTGCGGCGGAAAAATTTGCCCGTTTGAATGATTATGTGCCCGGACGGACGCGGCGAGAAAAACTAATGCAGATGCAATAGAGAAAAATTCCCCTTTCACGATACCCTCCTTGTTTCTTACCCCGGTTCAATTACAATGTTTTAAATTATATACGATTCGGCTCGAAAAACGAACGAAATTTCATCGAGACGCGACACTGTAATTTCACAATGCCGGAAAAGGAAAGAAAAAGACACGCTAAAATAAAAAGCGGCAAGCCCGGCACGCAAACGCGTGTTGGCCTAATACATCAATCTATAGTAAAAATCGTGCTGACGGGCGGATATTTTCTTCCCGGCTCGATGATAATTGCGCCGAGCCGAGCCGACGTAATCTTCCGCACATCTTCCGTCTGCTCAAAATCCATATCCTGATAACTGCATCTGAGCGAATAAACGATATGTTCTTTTTCAAAAAATTCGCTCTCCGGTTTCGTTTCGTCCAGATTGGCATCGATTTCCACAAAATTGCCATATCTTCGGGCACTATTGATAAACCCGAGCGGCTGCGAATCGTATTCCAGAATAAGCGGTACGCCCCGCGCATTGCTGACGATATTCTCAATCGCCCGCTCGGAGAAAATATTACCGTTTTCATCGGGCATCTCGGTATTAAATTCAAGCCGCAGTTTCATAAAATGATAGTATTTTATTTAATCTTAATATGCTAATAAAATACTCCTCTAAAACTATATAATCAGCATCTTTAGTTTTTTTCCTGACTTGTTCATCATAGTACAGGGCGAATGGTGACAAAAATCAAGTTTTTAAAGCTTCCGATTCCGTCGCAATATTTGGTAAATTCCCGGTCGATTATCGAAAAAAATTCGCAATGAACGGTAAAAACCCGGTAATGAACAAAAAAGAATTTTCGAGGCCGCACAAAGGAAAAAAAATAAAGTTCTAAGAATGCAAAACCGGCTCGAACGTTTTTACGGTTTTTGACCAAATTTTGTTAACTTACACCGCATTTGCCGCCAGATAAGAATTCATTTTCAGCCAATAAAAACCGGCAAATCCGCATAACCGCCGAATTTGCCGTAGTTAAATTTGGTGCCTAGGGTCGGAATCGAACCGACATGGGATTGCTCCCGCCAGATTTTGAGTCTGGTGCGTATACCAATTTCGCCACCCAGGCGTGAATTAAGATATTAACTTTTGCTCTCTTTTTCGTCAACTTTACTCGATAAAACTTAGCTAAAACAGCTCTTTTAGACAGATTCTTTAATAAATTCAACTTTAAAACCTAACACTCATTTTAGGCTCAAACGCAGGTCAAATTGTTCAATGGAGCAACAATGGAGCAACCTTTGGAGCAACCTGATTTTGTGCGGAGAGCCGATAAATAAAGGAAAATGAGAGAAAAATTAGGACAATTATTTGAAAACAAGAAAACAGGTCGTTGGGTTGCGAGAGTTGCATATAAAAATACAAATGGCAAGAAAACGGCAATTCAGCAAACCGCAAAAAGTAAAGAAGATGCAAAAAAACTCTTAAAGAAGTTATTGGAAAAGCTAGAGAATGGCGGACGTAAGGCTTTAGATGCTGAAAAATTAACGATTAACGACCTTTGCGATTACTACGAAAAACACTATGCCAAAGCACCGCAATATATAAATGGCAGAAAAGTCTCAGGTTTACGGTCATTTGTTAGCATCAAAGGATACATAAAAGTTTTTCGTGAATCCTTTGGCGGCGTAAAATTACAATCTCTTACTTATGATGATTTACGGACATTTCGCGCCGAAAGGTTTTTAACGCCAACGCACCAAAGCGAACAAAGGTCAATAGCTACGGTAAATCGTGAACTAGCGTATTTTCGCCGTATTCTGAATATTGCAGAAAGAAATAGTTGGATTTCAAAAAATCCCTTTAGTTGCGGTGATGCCTTAATTCATTGTGCTGATGAGGTAAAACGAGAAAGAATCTTAACACCAGAAGAAACTCAAATGCTTATTGATGCTTGCACCGATAGACGCGCACATTTGAAACCTATAATTATTGCTGCACTAGATACAGGATGTCGTTTAGGCGAATTGTTGAAGCTACAATGGCAGGATGTCGATTTGATTTCTAGTGTTATTACAATAAAGGCTTTTAACACCAAAACAATGCGAAAGCGTGAAGTTGGAATAACGACAAGACTAAACGCCGAGTTAGAAAATCTATTAAATTCGTTTCCACAATCAAAAGATGATTTAGTTTTTGGTGTCTCGGAAGTTAGAAAGGGATTTCATTCAGCGTGTAAAGAGGCAGGGCTTTCAAATTTACGCTTTCACGACCTAAGACACTGCCACGCCACGAAATTAGACGAGCTAGGCTTCTCCGTCCCAGAAATCGCAGGGCAGCTAGGACACACCCAAATTCAGACCACGCTGCGCTACGTAAATCGCCATAAAGCAGGTATTAAGAAAGTTACACTTGCTTTAGACAAAATTTATCAAGATGTTACGCAAAACACCGAATCATCGGAAATGATTAACTGAACCTTGAAAATTTGAATAGAAACAAAGTTTCCTAACTAGAAAAGCCAATCAGAGTAAAATGCTCTCGGTTGGCTTTTTATATTAAATCTCAAAACGTTATTCAATTAGGTGCATTTCATTTAGCTAGATTCTAAAGGATTACGGTCAGGACAATTCTCACAATAAGTTCTCTTAAACGCCTGAATCAAACTTTCAGAATCTGGATTTTGAATAATTGACTGATATTTATGTAGTTTACAAATACAAACCCGATTTGGGTCAATTAAATACGTTGTTTCAAGATTTTGAGTATGGCGTAGGTCTTGATGTATTTCAATATGACGACACCAACTTAATTGTTCTTGGGCAACTGTTCTCCCAGAAAGATACTCACGCTTTAATATTTCAGCTCGCTCAGGTGGTAATCCAATGATTCTTATCATTTGCGAAGCATATAAACTTAATTCTTCATCAGTCATTTTTGCTGTCCGAGAAATTTTTTCTTCCTCTGTATGTTCGCTGATTGAAGATTGTAATCTAGCCCTTAAACCATTATTCGCCAAGTGTTCTTTTGCAAGTTCAATTTGGCGTATATAACCCATTGCCTCTGCTTTAGGTAAAACCTCATCAGCAATTTCTTTAGCTTCATCTATTTTCCCGACAAATTCGTAAAAATCAGCAATAAGTAATCTTGCTCTAAGTTCACCTTCGGTATCACTTAGCTGGTTGTAAATCTCAAGAGCTTCGTTAGCAGAATCTATTCCAAATTTAACGCCCTCTTCTACATCATCTTTATAAACTGTTTCAAATACCTGCTCTATTGGCAGTCTGACAAAAAGTGCTAACGATAAATTGCTGCTTAATTGATGAAATAGAATAAGTGCGCTTGTGAATTTTAATGAAGCTAATATTGGTCTATGACCTAATTTGGAAGCCTCTTCAAGTGTAATTGTTCGGTCTGCCATCCATCTTGCAAGTCTTTCAGCATAATGTTGAGCAATCTTTGGATGGTCGGATTGTAAACCATTGTCCATACGGATTTGATTTGCTGCCAAATCAAGGTAAGAGCCTGTAGCAATATCAAGTCCCTCAGCTTCTAACCAGATGGCTTTAGCATATAACTTTAATGAACTAGATGAACTTTGGTCAGTAAGGATTTCTTGCACTAATGCCTTTAGTTCTAATACTTTTTCACGGCGTTGATATACATCTGCAATAGTCAAAATTGAATATCGAATTTGGTTAAGGCGGAAAGACTGTGCAAAATGTCCGCTTATATTATCCTTACTTGTATCCAGATAAGACGAAAACTCTTCTAAGGTTAAACTTCCCGTTAAATATTCACAGCTTTTACGGAGAAAATCCAAAAATTGTTGGTCATCTTCCGAAAGCTCATTTCGCCTAAGAAGTGCCTCCGATAACAATGCGTATGCGGTTTGATACCTGCCTAAAATATGTTCTGCATAAGCCCGCACAAGTAAAATTTGCGGTAAATTTTCTGACTGAGAATCTAAAAGTTTAGATAAATTCCTAACTTCTTGTGGATAGCCTGATGTAACTAATAGTCTGCCACTTGTAAGTAAAATTTCTTTTGCTTGCTCGGAATCCGTAATTTTTAGTGTTTCAGGGCTTATACCAACAATCAAATTTTCGGTATTGCTTGCCGAACCTAAAACATCATTAATTTGACGGTGTAATCGCGCTTCTTGTTGAATGCGTTGGTGAATTTGTTCTAAAGTCTCAGAAGTAATCAGGTCGTTAAAACGAATGGTTACTGTTTGCTGTTGCATCCAATTAGGATTTGTTTGGTCAAGTCTGTTGCGCTCATCCCGCGCCCAGACAAAATATAATTTGTTTTTTGGAACGACATAAAGCACATAAAGCGCATTTGAACCATTTAAAAGATAATTTAAGTTTGCTGTTGCAACTTGGATAGAAATACTACCGTCTTGATTAGTTTCATCTGAATCAGTAGCTTTTAACTGAATTTGCGCTCGAAGATTAGTAAATTTGCCATCTATTTTTATCTCAAGTGAGCCATCTACACCTACATCATTAGTGCGTTCATCTCTAAAAAGGAACTTATCAGAGGGCAGAACTGATTGAAATGCAATCATACTTAATTGCTCAATCTCAGAATTTCGGTCAGCCGTAGGTAATTGTCCCAAATTGTCAATATCGTTTTTGACCATTTTTTTATTTTTAGATTTGTAAGGACAAGTATAAAATAATTTTCTTTATTCTAAATGATAATCTAGTTATAGTGGGTTTAATAAAGGTTTTCCTGCCTTTAGAACTCCGCTTTTAATTGTGTTTTCTAACTCGTAAGCCAACTTATCATTTTCAGTTTCTACAAAACGAAATGATAGATTTTGATGAATGTAATCTTTAATCAATTTATCGAAATTTAGATTCCCATTAACTATTTCTGCAATTTCATTACTTGTGAGAATTGGTAAAACTAACTTATCTCCGACATAAACGCAAAATTGGTCTCCGCTTCTTCTTCCGCTTGCGTGAGCCTTTAATCTCGTAAACAAACCTCTAGCTCTTGAATTTGTGTTTCGATGCTCTACGATGGTCTCAGCACTCATTGAACGTCCTGACATTCCGACATAGATTAATTCTTGCTCTCTCCAAACTGTATAGACTCCCGCACAGATTTTTGGAACTTCTGACCATTCATTAAAGGAATGAAGTTTTCCGTTTTCGAGAGTGTCCAAATAAGGAGCTAGTTTTGTGTTTTCCATACTTTCGGCATAATAAATCTTCCAACTTTAATAGTCTAGTTTTTCGTCAAAAAGGCGCAAATAGCTATTGACTTTTTCCTGGTTTGTCCCTAGTGCGGGAATTTAACAATGTTTAACAATCTGGCCAGAATATGGCTTAAAATTTGCTTGCATTTTTTGGAGATTCGTGTATAATAAAAGAATGGTAAATAACTTACTTCGCAGCTACTTAGAGAAAAAAATTGCAGTCCAAAACTGTAGTGTTTCTGCGTGTGCGGAAGTAATCCAATTACCTGTTTATTCTGCTATTTTTACTCATCAATTTCTTCTTTCCAACAATCTGAAAAATCCTAATCGACCTTGCCAAATCATCGTGTCTGAGTGAGACAGACCGTTGGTTGAAAAAGCAGGTGTGAGATTAAAAGTTAAAGAGTCTTTCAACTCTAATAGCTGAACTGTGTCTATTCAAAACAGCACTGATAATCACGCCTGACAACTTTAAATATGTGAGGTTAGGAGATGTTAATAAAGGCTGTCATTGATGACGGTAGAAATGTGATTGCAACTAATTTGGAATCAATAAGAGTTGCGATTGAGTTAGATGTTAAAGAGTTGGTCGAAGATAGAAATGTCTTTCATTTATTTACGAGCCTTGAGGCTTGGTTTGACGTATTGCCTGATGGCTTTCCGCGCCACTGTGAACCGCGAAAAGACCAAGCGGAGAATATAGGCGGGTTCAGCTTTACAGAAGAATTAGATTTATCTCGGCACTACGTTAAGAAGGCACTGAAAGAAATTTGTGCCCAATACGGTTCGGAAGAAGAATTTAACCAAGCCGAAGATAAGTTTAAAGGCAAGCTATATTGCAGTGTTTATTGCGAGTCGGACAAGCACCGAACTTACTATTATCGCAATCACGCCTTATTTAGCGAGCTAAAGCGAATATGGCTTGAAGGTTTGGATTCAGCGGTAGATGCGGAAAAGGTAGTTTTTAGTTTCGTAATTTAGGAGTTTAATTAACCGTCTGAAAGGGCGTAGAGGGATTACTGCGCCTCTTTTCAGACTAGGGAGAAGTGTGTTTTATGGCAGAAGAAAAGAACGGAAATCAGGACAAAGTTAAAAGAGTTATAGAAATGATTACAGGCGAAGAGGCAAAAGTTATTGCCGTTCCAAGTGCGCTGATTCATTTTGTCGGTAGTAAAACGTCAAGAAATAAAACGTCAAAAGCTGTATTTCTCTCACAGCTTATTTATTGGTCGGACAAGGGAGCAAGAAAAGACGGTTTTATCTTTAAAACTCATCGTGAATGGTATGAAGAAACAGGTCTAAGTTCAAATCAAATTTCTTCTTACACGAAAGAATTTAAAGGATTGGACTTTATAGATACAAAGTTAAAGAAGGCTCACGGCTGTCCCACTATTCACTACCGACTTAAACTAGATGTTTTTATAGAATCGTTTGCTGAGTATATGCAGAATGGATTTGTAAATAACTCCAGAAACCAAGATGAAGAAACTGATGATTCTTTAACAGAGAATACAGCACAGAGTACAGCAGAAAATTCTCTCTCTAATAAAATGGTAATTTCAAACGAAGAAAAGGAAAAAAGAGAAGAAAGTGGGAACGTAAAAGGAGCAGTATCTTCTTCTAACGGTAATACTGATTTTAATCAAAATTCCGCCCGCCCGAATCTTGAAGAAAAGATTCCGCTTCCCTCTGACTTTGTTCCGACTTTAGATAATCAATATCAAGCTGTTAGAGATTTTCCTTATAAATCTCCTGCTTACATTACGCAGAAGTTTATTAAGCGTTATCAGGACAGAAAAGTAAAAATGACTGCTTCGGAATGGCAGGATAAATGGGTTGATTGGATTCTTACGGAACGTCCTATGCATTTATCTGACACAGAAATATTACGACAAGAAGGAAATACGATTTTAAATAAAGTCTGTGATGAAATTTTTCGTTTCACTTATAAATTAGAGAAGAAAGTTTTTCATCGTGATGAGATTGTTGAAGCGATAAAAGATTTTTACTGTGAGAATACGGTTGATGAGATTTTGAAATATTTGACTGATAGCAAGGATTTAGGACATAAAAATGATTATTATTTCAATTTGGCTGAATGTAATAGGTCTTCTGAATGGAAATCGGACGTTGCTAAGGAATGGAGAGAATTAGGTTTATTTAATTAACGTAATCGGAAGTTACCTTTTTCCGATTTGCCGAAGTTTTACGCCCAGCTGGGCAGCAAAACTTTTTATAGCTCGCTGCTTGGCTACATTATATAAAAAATGAAAATGAAAAATAAAAGTAGCTTATACAAGCGAATAGTTATACAAAATCGGGAAAGACTTTATCAAATTCTGTGCAGCAAGTTATATCAGCCACAAATGTCAAAACATTTCGATATATTACGGTTTGTGTCTTCTACTTTCGCTTTTCTCTCCCGCTAGAATTTCTGCTTATACAATTCTTATTAGAAAAGAGGTAGTTATGACTTTTATTCTGGACATCAGACGCCGCGCATATTTGCTTTTTAAAGAGCTTTAAAGACGTTTTAATTCAAATCCTACTCAGACTATGGAAAGAGACTAAAGGCTCTTTAAAATGGATTTTCTAAAAAATAAAAAACCAAGATTTCTCTCGGTTTCTTTTCTTCCTTACTTTTTACTTTCGCTGATATTTAGCGTTTTCCCTCGATTTGCCAAATCTCTGTGAAAAACACATCTTACTTTGTCTCATTCATTAAAGTTGATGCTCGCTTAATATGCTCTTTAGCTGAGTTCCAAATAATTGATACACCTTCTTTTTTTATAATCACACCTTGTCCCTTTTTAATCTCGTCAGAATTAGGATAAGGACGCATTGGAATTTTATATCTTTTCATTAAATCTGCTCCTTCACGATTACAGGCAATTTCAAGAAAGTCTCTCACACTTGTATTCACGTTAGTTGTATCAGGTTGTGTTTCACAGACGGAAATATTTGAATCTTCGCCCATCATATTCCACAGTTTTTTTGCATCCATAAAACTATCCATTGCTGACTTAGTTTCCTGCTTTAACTCACCATCGGGCATTTTTTCCATTGCCTGATTAACGGTTGATAAAGCATCAATCAGCATTTTTGAATACTCAATTTTATTTATGCCGACATCGGTAGCTGCATCTAATTTTTTCAATGCTCCGATTGCGTCTTCGGCAGATTTCCTCTGCTTATCGTTTAATCCGCCACAGGCTGAAATTAGAATTAACGCGATGAGTAAAAAATAGAGTTTAGTATTTTTCATATTCGATTTTTGAATCTTGTCTTTTGAAGACTAAAAGTTTAATTTATCTTTAACTCAGCTATGCTAAGGGAAATTCCAATTTAGCCAATGAAGCTGACCGTAAGTGGAAATAAAGAACTTACGGCAGAAGTTTTAGATAGCCAGATTCTACAGCCAAATGGCTGGATGGTCAAAAGATTTTTATCAATTTGTTTCCGATTTAGGAGTAAAACCTAGATGGGAACAAAACGGCGACCAAGACCGCAAAGGCTTGCGGAAAAACTCTTGAAAATCAGAACTGATTTAGGGCTTTCTCAAGACGAATTAATTGAAAGGCTTGGATTAAAAGGGAGTCTTTTTAGTGCTACTGTTTCTCAATTTGAACGTGATATTCGAGAGCCGAATTATATTGTTTTACTTAAATATGCGCGACTTGCAGGTATTATCACAGATATTTTGATTGACGATGAACTGAATTTGCCTGACAAGCTGCAATAGTTAATTATTGGTTACATCCGTTTTCTATGACATATCTCTTGAAATACCCTATTATATATCTTATTACATATCTCGCTTGACAACACAACTAATTTCCTTATATGATTCCTCTTAGTATGAAAGAAGAGTTTATCAAAGAAAGTTTTGGTCGATTGAAAGAGTTGCGTATCGAAAGAGAGTCTTTAGATAATCAAAGACGAGCTATTTCTCAACAGCTAGATACTGTCGATAGAGCCTATTCATCTCTTGAACACTATTTAAGAATGGAACTGACTCTTAGCAATGACCAAAAAGGGCTTGAGGAACTTAGACAAATTCGAGAAGAGGAAATAGCAGAAATTGATTCAACTCAAGAAAATCTTGACACAACTTTACCTCAATTTACTGAAACCGAATTTAATAAAACTCAATTTTTGGTAAATCTAATATATAGAGTCAATAGCAAAGGCGTTACTTCTTCTGATTTATTTCAATTTACTCAAGAAACGGATAAAAGAAACGAATTTAAGTTACCCTATGTGCGTAGTGTTTTGAGTAGGCTAAACCAGAAGGGATTAGCCGAGAAAATTGACGATAAGTATTTTTTGACGGACAAAGGAATAGAATATTGGCAGGACATTAATAAATAGATTTATAGAGTCGCACCTTTGCTTTTCTATTTATCACGTTTATACTTTTAGAATCAGTTCTAAGGCTTACTCCTTGCCTTTAAAGAGTTTGGCTTTTGATTAAGCCAAAACGGTTTAGAAAATGCTGACACACTCTCTAAACCGTATCCTTTAGAAAAGGAGGTTGTATCAATGTTAACGCTGCGATACTCCAGATATAAAGTAAAAATCAAGATTAAAATCAAAGATTTTTCTTTTACGCTGGCAATTTCGATAACTGATTAGGTTATCAATAACACGCTGAGTTTTTGCTACCAACAAAAACTTGGCGTTTTTTTAAGAAATTTTGATTTCTCAAAACTGTTTTTCTGTGTGCGATGATTTACGCTTTGTCAAGCTTGAAAACCATCTTTGAGATAATCTTGAGATTATCTCAATTTCAATTTTACACACTTTTTAAGAATTGTATAGCGTGAAGCTATACTTATTCTACCTTATTAAGTATTGATTTCTACGTTTTATTGTCGTTTTTGTTTATTCTTATTCTACCGCTAACGTGATGCGCTAATTTGATTTTAATTTGCATTCTTAGAACTACATTAACGTAAAATTTCTAATGTAAATAAAATTTACTCGATAATTTGCATTTTTATTTCACACTTAAAACATCATTAACGTAAAATATTTGTTAGTTAATTTAATTTTCAAATATCATTCTCTGGTGAGAATACTTTATTATTGTCTTATTTTTTTACTTTTGAAGGACTGTCTTTAGTATTGTTATTTTTAACTTTCTTACTTGCTACACCTTTTTTTAATGGCTCTAGTCCGTGTAAAACGCGAGTTAAATTTGAGACTGACAAACCTTTAGTTGCTGCCTTACGCTCAATTTCTAAATTTTCTTCTTCCGTTAATAAAAACTGTTTTCTGATTAATTCCGTTGGCATAATAATTTGTAAAAATTATATGAAATTTAGCTTAGTTACGCAACTATTGATTTGCACTAGTTACGTAACTAAGCTATAATTTATCTTGTAAGTCAGCAATGGCAAATTCAAACAAAGGAAATTTCAAAATTATGTTCATCTTAAAAGCAAAAACACAACTTGAAAAAGCAATCGCAAAAGCAAAAACGATTCGCCCGAAAGTAAAATTTAATTACTTCGGACAATATCGCGTCTCAGGCAGTAAAGGTGGTTATTACACTGTTACCTGCAAAAAATCTAATAACGGTTACAAAACGGTAGAATGCACCTGCAAAGGCGCAGAAAAGGGCTTGGTTTGCTATCACGCTGCGGCAGCTTTGAGTCTGCACGTTGGATTAGCAAGACAAAGACAATCAGCATAAAAACGAAAGGCTTTCCTAAACCGCAAAGCTAGGAAAGCCTCTCTACACCATCAATTTAACAATTAAGGAAAAAAGACAATGCGAATTAACGATACGACAACAACGACAAAACAACAAAATAAAGCCTTATTCACGTTAGGGCAAATATTTCTAACTGTTGGAGCTAAAAATGCGCTCCAAGAATCTAATCAAGAGGCTTTCGAGTTTTTATCTCGGCATCAGCAAGGCGACTGGGGCGAAGTTTGTAAAGATGATAAAAAGGAAAATGATTTCTCGGTGAAAAATAATTTCCGCATCTTATCAGCTTATAAAACTAGAGTAGGCGTTAAAATTTGGATAATTACAGAAAGTGATAGAAGTTCAAGTTGCCTACTTCTACCCGAAGAGTATTAACTGTAAAATATATTTATAGCAGTAGGGTTAAAGACGGAGCAACATTAGGAGCAACTTTGACCCTTTTAATAATTAAGCTTGAGTGCTGGATGTTTGAAAAGTCTTGATTTTATTAAAGTTATTGGCTTTCTTTAGCAAGTGTTAAAGTGGAAGTCGTAACATTTTGAGTCTGGTGCGTATACCAATTTCGCCACCCAGGCGCGAATTTAGATATTAACTTTTACGTCCTTTTGAGTCAAACGAAACGTGTAACAGGCGATAAGCAATAAGTAATGAGTAAAAACAAAACTTACTACACGTCTTCTATCACTTTATATTTTTATTGCAAAATATCGTTTTTTTATGCTAAACTGGCTTTACTGTTTCCGTTTGGGAAGCAACCTTCGAAATTGGATTCCAAAGCGTTCCTGCCTTTTAAGCTCCTTCGCAAACTAAAATTATGTTTGACGTTATTGAAACGGAGAAATCTCTTCTTCTGATTAGCGAAAACCGCAAAATCACGACTCTTTTGGAAAATATTTTGTGCGCGAGCTACGCCTGCGATACGGCCGAAACTGTTGAGACGGCTTTTGCAAGACTGCGTGAAAACGATTATTCGGTCGTTTTGTGCAGCGCAAATCTCCCGTCGATTGACGCTTTGGAAATGATTAGTCACGTGCAGGCCGTCTCGCCGAATTCGATTTTGATTGTGCTCGGCGATGAAAATGCGCCGGACACGGCAGTCCGGGCGTTTCGCGCCGGCGTGTTTGATTTTCTCAGGATTCCCGACGAAATCGACGAAATCGACGCTTCGGTTGCGCGCGCCGCCGAGGCCGCCGAGCTAAAAACCTTAAAGGACAATTATCAATTTCATCTGGAAAGCCTCGCCGCCGAACGCGCGACCGAAATCGACAAGGCGCTCGAAGAAATCGAAAGCTCGTATCGCATCACGCTCAAGGCTCTGGTGCAGGCGCTCGAAACACGCGATTTTGAAACGCACGGGCACTCGGAACGCGTCGTCACGTTCAGTCTCCGGCTCGGACACGAGCTCGGGCTTGATAAAGAAGCTATGCGCGATTTGGAGCTCGGCGCGCTGCTGCACGATATCGGAAAAATCGGTGTGCCCGACGCCGTTCTCAGAAAACCCGCCAAATTAAACGCCGAAGAATGGAAAAAAATGCGGCTTCACCCGCTTCACGGCCAGAAAATTCTCAGAAACATAAAATTTCTCGAAGGCGCGGCGCGCGTCGTCTGCCAGCATCACGAGCAATGGGACGGCTCGGGCTACCCGTATGGTTTGCGCGGCGAGGACATCGACATCGGCGCGCGCATCTTTGCCGTCGTCGACGCGTTCGACGCGATGATTTCCGACCGCGTATATCGCAAAGGCCGCCCTTACGAAGACGCGCTCGAAGAATTGGAACGCTGTTCCGGACAGCAGTTCGACCCGCTCATCGTCGAAGCTTTCAAACACATCCCGAAAGAAGACTGGGAAATTTTGCGCGAGCGCTCGGTCAAGGACAAACAGGAAATTTACTCGTTTCAAGCGGTCGTCGCCGAGCTCGTACACTCGCGCCAGCAGTTTGAGCTGATTCACTAAAAATCATGAAAAACTTCGATTTCAGCCTTTACATTTTGTCTTATAATTTCGTCGTCGCCGTTCTGCTAATGGTTGCGAGCGAAAAAATCGGCGTTTACGCCGGATATTTTGCCGGCTCATACCGGGGGAAAATTTCCCGCGCGACGCGCATCGGCATATTGACCTTCGGCGCGTGCGTCGCGCTTATTTCGTTTGCAGTTTACATAGCGAGCTATGTATTAAAATTGTAGCGGCGCGTAAATAACAAAAGGCGAATTTAACGTTTCGGGCGGATTCACACGGATTTTATTTTTATATTATCCATTGTGAATCCGCTCTTTTCGTTTTACCGGCGTCATATTTATTTTTACAGCGCGAAGCCACTTTTTATTGCAAAGTTCGGGGATTTGGATTATAAAGAGTTTTAATAAAATATCCTTACGTGTTGTCCGGTAATGCCCGAATCTCGGGATTATCAAACATTTTGTTTTTTAGCGGTGAATAAAAATAAAGGAGATTTGCGTTATGGGTCGAGCGATTGCTTTCGTTTACGGTGCGGTCAGTTATCTGATATTTTTTGTGACGTTTCTGTATGCCATCGGGTTTGTCGGAAATCTGGTTGTGCCAAAATCGGTAGATTCCGGCGAGCTTGTAACTTTCGGGACGGCGCTGCTCATAAATGCTCTGCTGCTCGGCGTTTTTGCCGTCCAGCACAGCGTGATGGCGCGCCCCGGTTTCAAAAGCTGGTGGACGCGTTTTGTTCCGCAGCCAATCGAGCGCAGCACATACGTTTTGCTGGCGAGCCTCGCCTTAATCCTGCTTTTCTGGCAGTGGCGGCCGATGACGGACGTTGTCTGGAGCGTCGAAAATGCGATAGGGCGTTATCTTCTCTGGGCGCTTTTCTTTCTCGGTTGGGGAATTGTTCTCGTCAGCACGTGCATGATTAGTCATTTCGAGCTTTTTGGTCTGAGACAGGTTTATCTTCATCTAAAAGGCCTCGAATATACCGATTCGGATTTCAAAACGCGGTTTCTCTACAAGCTTGTCCGCCACCCGATTATGCTCGGCTTTATCATCGCCTTCTGGGCGACGCCGCGCATGACCGTCGGCCATCTCGTTTTCGCCATCGCCACGACCGTTTATATTCTGCTTGCGATTCAGCTCGAAGAACGCGATTTAGCCAGCATTCACGGCACAGCCTACGAAGATTACCAAAACCAGGTGGCGATGCTGATACCGATACCAAAAAGAAAATAAACCAAAATTTACAAAAACTCCCAATCTGCACCCACCGTCAATGATATTGACGGAGTGAAAGGATTTGCGTTTATTCGCGCAATCTTTCCGCGCTTACAGGCAGCCATAGGCGTTATCTCGCGCGCCGATTTTTATTGCAAAATTGCAGGGTTTCGATTATAAAAGTTTTACTTATGCGGCAGCAGCGTTCCGGTCAAATATTTAGCTGATGTTCTTCGAGAAATTGTTTTGGAAATTCGCAACTCCGATTGAATAAGATAATAAAGAAGACAGAAACCACAAAAAAACGAAGTAACATAAAAAAGAGAATTTATTTAATATTGCTTCGTGTTACTTAGTGGTTTCTATCTTTTAGGAGAATTTGTAATGCGCGATAAAACAGGCGTTCGCTGGCTGAGAGTTATCATTGCGGGACTGCTTTCGGAAATTTTGATTATTTTGGTTATCGTCGGTGCGATTATGATTTATAAATATGGGGTCACGCCGCTCGGTGAGCAGTTGGATGTTTTTTCGGCGAAGGTCGGATTTTATGTCGGGATTGCTGGGAGCGCGGCGGCGTGTTTTTTGTTGGCGTGGTGGGCAGGCCGCGTTTTGAAAAGCGATTTTATCGTCAACGGTCTGCTCGTCGGCGTTTTTGCAATTCTCTGGCAATTAGGCTTGACGCTCAGCGCGGGCGCGAAATTTGAAACGATTTATCTGCTCGCCTACGCGCTCAAATTGGCGGGCGGCGCGCTCGGCGGATTGGTCGCGCGGAGGCGGTTTACGCAGACGGCGATTATGAGTTAAAGCGCGCCGCGCATCGACGACACTTTTGTTTTTTTTGGGAGAAAATTATGAAACAAAGCATATCGAGCGCTTTTACCTTTTATTTTAAGGTTATTCTGCCCGCGCTCTGGATTCCGTTTTTCGGCGTCGGGGCAATCGTCTCGTCGTTTAATATGACGACGAGTGATTTGCCTTTCGGTCGATTTTTTCCGCTGTTGATGTGGCTCGGCGGCTCGATTTTTATATACTGGGCCGGCGTCGGGCTAAAAAAAGTAAGCATC
Organism: Pyrinomonadaceae bacterium; assembly: GCA_036403235.1. GTDB lineage: Bacteria > Acidobacteriota > Blastocatellia > Pyrinomonadales > Pyrinomonadaceae > JBGTFE01. The sequence continues at coordinate 72,519 of DASWRI010000067.1, forward strand.
GACGAAACGACGCTTTACGTTTCAAATTACTCGAAGGAAATCCTCATACCGCGCGCCGAAATTCAAGCCGTAACCGAAAATTTCTGGATAAATACGCATCCGGTGACGATTCATCTGAAATCGCCTTCGCCTTTCGGCAGCAAAATTAAATTTATGCCGAAATTAAGATTTTTTGCTTTTTTTCGCTCGCACCCGATTGTCGAAGAGTTGATAAAATCGCCCGGCTGGCGAAATTAAAGGACGGTTATCGGCAAATCATAAAACTCCAAGTTTTTGACTATTGCGGCGTAGTATTATAAATTTTCTACAAGTTCTAAGGATTCAAAATTTGCGATAAGGAAAAATAAAAATGGCTGAAACCGTTCAGGAGAGAGTGATTCGCGTGTTTGCGGAATTTAAGAAAGCCCCGAAAGAAGAAATTACGATGGACACGACCTTTGAGGAGCTCGGCTTTGACTCGCTCGACGGGCTCAATCTCGTGTTCGAACTCGAAGAAGAATTCGATATGACGATTCCCGACGACAAAGTTCAGGATATGCGCGGCGTCCGCCAGGCGGTCGAAGGCATCGAGATGCTGCTCGCGGCCAAAGAACAGGGCATCGACGTCAACGCCGTCGCGGCCGAAGAATTCGCGGCCAAACAGGCCGAATTCAGAGCGCAGAAAGACGCCAAACCGAAAAAATCGGGCGGCAAGAAAAGCGATAAAAAAACGACCGCCGCGCCCAAGAAAACGGCAGAATCGGAAGAAAAGCCTTCCGCATAAAAATCAATTTAAACCGGCGTAAGAAGTAAGCCACGGATTACACGGATTACACGAATAAAAGAAAGAAATGATTTGTGTAATCCGTGTAATTCGTGGCTTACTTTTCTCCGGAACTTCTACAACGAGCAATTCATTTAATTTCCAAACATTGCCCGCAAGCCTGCCTGCTGGCTAAAGCAGTCGGCAATTGATAAAATCTTTTTTTGCTGTTCACCGGCTAAATATAAAAATAATGAGAAGAGTAGTAATCACCGGCGTCGGCGTCATTTCGGCGCTCGGCAACAACGCGCAGGAATTTTGGGAATCGCTCAAAGCGGGGCGCTCAGGCATCGACGAAATCACCAAAGTCGATATGTCCGACCTTCGCTTCAAACGCGGGGCGGAAGTAAAGAATTTCGATGAAAAAGAGCATTTCGAAGATAAAATGCTCATCTGGCTCGACCCGTTTTCGCATTTCGGCATCGTCTCGGCGCGCGAAGCGATAAAGGATTCGGGCATCGAGTTTGACCAGAACTTGAAAGACCGAACGGGCGTCATCACCGGAAACTGTCTCGGCGGAAAAACGACCGAAAGCGACCTATACAAAAAATTCTATCTCGAAGGCCAGCAGCGCTATCCGCCGACCGCCATTCCGCGCGCGATGGGCAACGCCGTCTCGAGCCACGTTTCGATGGAATTCGGTTTGACGGGCGCGACCTTTACGACTTCGACCGCGTGTTCTTCGGCCAATCACGCCATCGGTCAGGCATTCTGGCTCGTTCGCCAGGGAACGCTCGACGTGGCCATCGCGGGCGGCAGCGAAGCGCCGATTTGCTACGGAAATCTGCGCGCGTGGGAAACGATGCGCGTCGTCTCGCCCGACACGTGCCGGCCGTTTTCAAAAGACCGTACGGGAATGATTCTCGGCGAAGGCGGCGCGATGTTTGTTTTGGAAAATCTTGAATCGGCTGTCGCGCGGGGAGCTCATATTTACGCCGAAATCGTCGGCGCGGGAATGAGCGCGGACGCGCACCACCTGACGATGCCGCTCGCCGGCGGCGCGGCCAAAGCGATGCGAATGGCGCTCGACGACGGCAATTTACGTCCCGAACAGGTTGGCTACATCAACGCGCACGGAACGGCGACGCAGGCCAACGACCCGATGGAATCCGAAGCAATCCGCATGGTTTTCGGCGAGCATACGGACAAAATCGCCGTCAGCTCGACCAAATCGATGCACGGCCACACGCTCGGCGCGGCCGGAGCAATCGAAATGGCGGCGACTGTGCTCGGAATACAAAATAATCTTTTGCCGCCAAACGCCAATTTCAACGAGCCCGACCCGCAATGCGATTTGGACATCATCGCCAACGAAGCGCGCCCCGCCGAACCTGAAGCCGCGATTTCAAATTCATTCGCCTTCGGCGGACTCAACGCCGTGCTGGCGTTCAAGCGCTACGCTTAAATTACGAATTACGAAATACGAATTACGAGTTAAAAGACAATATTTCCTTCAACCGTCTTTCGTAATTCGTATTTCGTAATTGATTTTTTATGTCGAAAAAAAGCAAGTCGCAAATCTGGTTGGAATACGCCGCCGCGCGCGCTGTCCTGGGCTTTTTCGGCGTGTTGCCGCGCAAAGCCGCGGTCGGCCTAGGCATTTCGATTGCGACAGCGGCGTATCCTTTTCTCGGCGGATTGCGGCGCGCCGGAACTCGCAGTCTGGAAATCGCGTTCCCGGAAAAATCGCCGGACGAGCGCGAACGTATCTTAAAAAAATCGTTTCAAAATCTCGGCCGAATTCTCGGCGAAGTCAGCCAGTTTCCGCGCGCGACGCCCGAAAAACTGGCGCGAATGATTGATTTGGAATTTGAATCCGAAGAAACTCGCAGTTCAGAAGAATACAAAATCTACGAGACGGAACGCGCCAAAGGACGCGGCGTGATTTTAGTCGGCCCGCATCTCGGCAACTGGGAAATCGGCGTTTTCGCCTATTCGGCCTTCCGCGAGCCTTTAAAATATCTGGCGCGGCCGATTGATAATCCGCTTATCGAGGAAATGACCGTCAATCTTCGCACGCGCTTTGGCAATCGCCCGATAAACAAAACGAATTCGGTCGGAAAAGCCATCGAAATCTTGCGGACGGGCGGCGTTTTAGGCGTTTTGCCCGACGTCAACGCGCACCCGAAAGAAGGCGTTTTCGTTCCCTTTTTCGGCGTCGAGGCGTGCACGGCGAGCGGCGTCGCGATGCTCGCGCTTCGCACAAACGCGATGATTATCCCGATGTGCTGCGTCTGGGACGCCGAAACGAAGCGCTACCGCGCGATGTACGGCAAGCTCGTCGAACCCGTCCGCACCGGCGACCGTTACCGCGATATCGTCGAAACGACCGCGCTTTACACGCTCGAAATGGAAAAATTTATCCGCGCCTATCCAGACCAGTGGCTCTGGATTCACAAACGCTGGAAAACGCGCCCGCCGGGAGAGAAGGAATTGTATTAACTAAATTTTATTGCGAAAGTCGAAGAAAGTATTTATGATTCCTTTCAATCATGAATGTAATTCTTTTTGATATGGGCTTGCCGATGATTTTTCCGGCAATGTTCATGATGCTTATAGCTTTGCTGCCGGTTGTTTTTCTTGAGGCTTACAATCTTCGTTCTGCTTTGAATATTACTTTTGGAAAAGCATCTGCGGTTTCCTCATTGGCAAATATCATTTCTACGGTCGTAGGAATTCCGCTTACATGGCTTTTACTCGTTTTACTTCAATTCATGACGGGCGGCGACCGCACTTACGGCATTGATTCCTTTTGGCAAAAATTATTGGCTGTAACTTGGCAATCTCCCTAGCTAATACCGTATGAAAGCGATTTTTACTGGATAGTTCCAACCGCTGGATTATTTTTGCTGATTCCGTTTTTCTTCGCTTCGTGGTTTTTAGAAAATTTGGTGGCTAAAAAACTTCTGACAAATACATTATATTCTGAACGCAAAGAAATTATTGAAGCCAACGATTTGCCGATAATGGAAAATCTGCTAAAGGGCGAAATTGCCGTCGAAATTAAACGAGCCGTGAGAAATGCAAATTTACTTTCTTATGGATTATTAGCAGTGTTCCTTTTAGCAGTGCTTTTGTTAGATAAACCAGTTGCTCGCTAATTTATAATTTTCGCGCCTGCGATTGCACCGCCGTAATCGCCACCGCATCGACGATGTCTTCCGCTTTGCAGCCGCGCGAAAGGTCGTTGCACGGCCGGTCGAGGCCTTGCAGAATAGGCCCGATGGCCGCGCCGCCGGTTAATCTTTCGGTTAATTTGTAGGCGATATTTCCGGCGTTTAAGTCGGGAAAAATCAGGATGTTGGCGCGTCCTGCGACGCTTGAGCCGGGAGCTTTCGACGCGGCGACGGACGGAATTAAAGCCGCGTCGGCCTGAAGCTCGCCGTCGATTTCGAGTTCGGGCGCGCGGGCGCGAACGGTTTTCGTCGCTTCTAAAACTTTGTCGATAAGCCGGTGCTTGGCGCTTCCCTTGGTCGAAAACGAGAGCATCGCGACGCGCGGCTCGACATCGAGAAGCGCGCGGCACGAATCGGCCGAAGCGATGGCGATTTCGGCCAGCTCGCCCGCGTCCGGGTCAATCACGACGCCGCAGTCGGCGTAAATCATTGCGCCTTTCGCGCCGAAATTTTTGCCGGGAACAACCATTAAAAAGAAAGACGAGACGATTTTGAAGCCTTCGCGGACGCCGATGCAGCGAAGCGCGGCGGCGACCGTGTGCGCCGTCGTGTTGGTCGCGCCGGCGACCGAGCCGTCCGCTTTTCCGAGTTTCACGAGCAGATTTCCGTAATACAGCGGGTCTTTAACGGCTTGCTCGGCTTCTTCGAGCGTGACGCCTTTGGCGCGTCTGATCTCGTGATACACGGTCGCGACGCGCCCGAAATCGTCGGATTGGCGATGGTCGAGAATTTCGACGCCGTTCAAATTTGCGCCCGCGTCCTGCGCCAGCGCCCGAATTTTTTCTTCGTTTCCGATGACCGTAATTTTGGCAATTCTATCGCGCACGCACATTTCCGCCGCCTGTACGGTTCGCGCGTCTTCGCCTTCGGGCAAAACGATGTGCTGGAGATTTTCCGATGCTCTCTGTCGAATTTTTTGTAAAATCATTGATTAGTCCGTCGTTAGTTGTCCTCTGTCCTTTGCCGATTGAGTTTTAATTGCGTTTTGAAGCTAAAGTCAATTTGCAAAGGACAAAGGACAACTGACTAATGACAAAATACCATACAACTTCTTTGCAGGAAACTTGCTCAAATGGCTGCTATTTTTTAGACTTAAATAAATTATAAAGGAATCGATACAAATGGCTAAAACGCAAAACAAACCGACGCGCAGGGAAAAAAGTCAGATAAAAGGCCGGATGACAAGTTTTCTGATGTTTCTGCCGAATATGTTTACGCTTCTCGGCAGGCTCATCAAGGACAGCCGCGTGCCGCTCGCGGAAAAAGCTCTCTTTGCGGCGGCGATTGTTTACGTCATTATGCCGCTCGATTTTATTCCCGACTTTTTTCCTTTTATCGGGCAGGTCGACGACGTTTATCTGGTCGCGCTCACCCTGCTTCGCCTTATAAATAAAACCGACGCGTCAATCGTCCGCGAGCATTGGTCGGGCGGCGGCGATATCGTCTCGCTGGCCGATTCGATTGCCGGCATCGCGCCGATGCTTCTGCCGAAAAGAGTGACGCGCGTGCTTTCTTCAAAAGTCGAGCTCGCGCCCGACGCCGGAAAAGCACTGCTTTCGATAACCGATAAAAACAAAAAACAACCGATTGTTGTCGAAACACCGCAACTTCACGACGACGAATTGATTGAAATCGACTCGAATCACCGATAATTTTTAAAAAGAGAAATTAACTATAGAGAAAAATCTCTGTGCCACTGTGCTCTCTGTGGTTAAAATTTCCGTGTTTTTTTGCCTTGATTATTCCGCGAATTGAAACTCGCCGAACGCTTCCGTGACGTGAAAATTCGGCTTTTCGGTTTTTGTCGGCCGCCACGCGAGATAGCCGCGCGTTTCGCCTTCTCCGACGCAGCGAAAAAGATTTCCAAGCCAGACGTCGTTCGTCTGTGGAGTTTTGCCGAAGGCTTTCCAATTGATTTTTATCGCCATCAGAATTTTATCTTTCTCGATTCGCGCCGCCGTCTCCATTTTCGAATCGTAATCGTAGTCGGTTTCGCGTTTGTCCGGCAATTTGTGAATCGCCAAATCAATCCATTCGCCGCTCGGCGCAATTTCAAACTCGAAATATTTTTGCGTTTCGCGGTTGTCGGGCGCGACGAAAATCTCGCACACGTCCCTGTCCCAGAGTCCGTGTATTTTCGTTTCCAGATTCGGCGCGTCGGAAATTATCAGAGGCTCTGTCTGATTTGCTTCAAACCGTATGTAAAGCGCGGTTTCCGACCATAAAAGACGTGCTTTGGCGTGTCGCCCGGCAGGCGCGTTTTCGCCCGACCAGTATTTTTCGATTGAGATTTCTTCGGCAGTTTGCCAGGCGTCGTTTTCAAATTCACCAATCGAAAAATCGTCTTCGATATAAAAAATCTTTAGTTTCATCCGAACTATTTATTTGTATTAAAAACCGTCTTGAACGCCATTTTGGCGAGCTTCCAGCTTCTGTCCCAGTCGATTTTGCCGTCCTCGGTGTCGCGTCCGAGAAGTTTATCGACGAGCAGCTTGCGCAAATCTTTGCCTTCGCGCCGGAGCATAAATTCTTTGGCGAAAGGCTTGGCCGTTTCAAAGAAATTAAATTCCGGGTCGGTGATAATGCCGATGCCTTCGAGCGTCATCAGAGCGCGCATAATATACGTGAAATTCGACGGCAGGCGAAACGGGTAATCGTACATCACGTCGGCCAAATCGTAGGTCAATTCCTTGAAATTGACTTCTTTTAATTTCAAATTCAGATGAAACTGAAACATTTTTTCGACGACCGGCTTGACGACTTCCGGATTCGAGCCGGGTTTGAGGAAATCCAAATCAATCAAATCCTGCGCGATTCCGGCCGGGTCTTTGCCGACGACGTGGAAAAACGCGTCAATCATTTTCGATTGCAGCTTTGGCGTAATTCTACCGACCATTCCGAAATCGAAAAACGCGAGTCGCCCGTCGGGCATCACAAGCAGATTTCCCGGATGCGGGTCGGCGTGAAAAAATCCGTCTTCGAGAAGCTGTTTGAGATATGTCCGAATCAAAAGCCGATTGACCTTTTCGGGCGACACGTTTCGCGCCCGAAGCACTTCCAAATCGATGACTTTCGTGCCGTGAATAAATTCCATCGTGATAACTTTCGAAGTCGTCGCGTGCCAGTAAATCGTCGGAACGTGGACGTTTCCCCAATCCTTGAAATTTTCGCGGAAACGCTCGGCGTTTTTGCCTTCGGCCGCGTAATCCATTTCCTCGTGAATCGTCTCGTCAAACTCGCGCAGCATTCCGGCCCAGTCGGCGTTTTCGTTCAATGACGGAAAGCGCTCGGCAAAGCGCGCGACTTTTCGCAAAATCTCGACGTCGCCTTTGATAATTCCCGCTAAATTTGGGCGCTGAACTTTGACGGCGACTTCTTCGCCGGTAAAAAGCTGTGCGCGGTAAACCTGTCCGAGCGATGCGGCGGCGACCGGCTCGACGTCGAATTCGGCGTAAACTTCCGAGATTTTTTTGCCTAATTCCTTCTCGATTCGGGCAAACGCGACCGAATTCGGAAACGCCGGGACGCTGTCGACCAGCGTTCCCAATTCCTTGACGAACGGCAGCGGCAGGAGGTCGGCGCGCGTTCCCATCGCCTGCCCGATTTTGATAAACGTCGGGCCGAGCTTGATGATGCTGTCCTTGAGCCAGACGGCTTGTTTTTCCTGTCTTAAATTTTTATTTTCTTCGCCGCGCAGAAAAAACCAGCGAACGAGCCGGATTGTATCGTCAAACCATTTGCGCCCGATTTCGTGAATGTATTCGCCGATGACGGCGAGAAAACTGAGTTTGCGCGCCTGCTCCATCCTGTATCGGGCGACTTTTCGATGCTGGCTGTAGTGAAGCTCGTACTGGTCGAGATAAAGATAGAGCGCGAGCATCCCGATAACATACGAGACTTTTGCCAGCCGCAGCCAGCCTCTCAATCCGTGATAGCTTTTTTCGACCGTCGCTTCCTGCGCAATGAGAGATTTTGCTTCGGCGACGAGCTGCTCGTTTGAAATCTGTTTTGAAACGGGCGGATTTTTTGCCGGCGACAAAGCGCGCGCGCCGTTTCCGTTTTCCGGAATCGGCTCAATCGTCGTTTCCTTTAACGCCAGACTCTGCTTGTTTGATAATTCTTTCATTTCTAAAATTCTAACAAAATGAAACCGCAGACGAACGCAGATTTCCGCAGATTGTTTTTTATCTGTATCTATCCGCGTTTATCTGCGGTTAAATGTCTCTAATTTTCAAGTTCCTGACCGAATTGCAGCAGATAACCGTTGTTGTCGTAAACGGCAAATTCGCGCATTCCGTATTCAAAGTTTTCGATGCCGTAAGCGACATTCGCTTTGTCTTTTAATTCCGCCCAGAGCGCGTCGATTTCGTCGGTGTTGAAATAAAACGAGCCGGTAAAAGCGGGCTTTTCAAACGGCGTGGCCGGTTCGGACGGGCAAACATTAAAGCGGTTTCGTCTTTTGAAAGCGAAGCCCAGCCCCAGTCTTCGTTTAACTCGTCGCACGAAAAATTCAAAACTTTCGTGTAAAAATCGACGGTTTCCGCCAAATTTTCCGTCCAGAGCATCGGTCTTAAATCAATCAGCTTCATATTTAGATTCTCTCGTTTAAAAGTTTTAGGATTTCAGCCATCGTTTTTTCCGGTTGTCGATGTGTGTTGTCAATTCGATATTCATTGGCGAGAAGCAATCGTTTCTGCACGTTTCTGTTCCATTCCAAAGCCGCTTCGACATTCATAAAACCCTCGTTTCTGTCGTTTATTCGAGCAGCCAGTTCTTCATCGCTTTTGACGACGAGCGTGGCTATCAAATATCTAAATCCGGCGAAGATTTCGGGAATCTGCTCCACTCGAAAATCTCTCAAATCGGTGACGATGACGTTTTTCCAGCCGTGGTGAAAGTAGTTTTTAATGATAAAAATTAAATTTTCAAACGACATCTGTTCTTCTTCGAGGCTTTGTTTTTTCCATTCCAAATCGAGATGAAATTCTCTGATATAGCCGTAGTCGATAAATGGCGATTCGAACTTATCCCGAAGCAGGCGTGAAACCGTCGTCTTTCCGCTTCCGGGCGCGCCGGCAATAACAAGCAAATCAAACATATTTACAAACTAGACAATCTCCAAAGAATTTCTTACGCCCTGCCGCGTGAAATAGTTCGCGGTGCGGCGCGTGTCGCGTTCAATCTGCGCGCGGAGCTCGTCGATGCCGCCGAATTTGCGCTCGTCGCGGATGCGGTGCAGAAAGCGAACGCGCAGAACGTCGCCGTAAAGGTCGCCGTCGAAATCAAAAATGTAAGTTTCAATCGAAGGCGCGGCTTCGCGCTCAAAAGTCGGGCGCACGCCGACGTTCGTAATGCCGCGCCGCCATGTGTCGCCAATCAAAGTCGCCGTCGCGTAAACGCCGAATTTCGGAATCACGCGATTGTGCGGGTGCAGATTCGCGGTCGGGAAACCGATGGTGCGCCCGCGCTCGGCGCCGTGGATGATTTTCCCTTCGACGCCGTAAGGCCGCCCGAGCATCCGGCGCGCCCGATTGACGCGACCTTCGGCCAGCAGCTTTCTGATTTCCGACGAGCTGATGCGTTTTCCGCGCAGACAGACTTCCTCGACCTCGTCGGCGAAAAAGCCCAGTTCTTCGCTCATACGGCGCAAAAGCTCGATGTTTCCGCCGCGATTTTTGCCGAAGGCGAAGCCTTTTCCGAGATAAACTTCCTTTGCCTGTAGGCGCTCGAAAACGGTTTCGCGCAAAAAGTTTTCCGCTTCCTGCGCGGCAAATTCGCGGTTAAATCTGACGACGATGGCCTGCTCGATGCCCAGAACTTCAAACGCGGCGAGACGCTGGTCGAGCGTTTGCAGAAGCGGCGGCGCTGATTCGGCGTGCAGGACGGCGCGCGGGTGCGGGTCGAAAGTGATGACGGTCGGAATGGCGCGGGCGGCGCGGGCGCGCCCGACGACGGTCTGCATAATCCGCTGATGGCCGAGATGCAGCCCGTCAAAAACGCCGAGCGTCAGAACAGTCGGGCGCGAGATATTTGCGTTTTCCGTTCCGTGAAAAATTTTCATTCGATAAAATATGCTTTATTTCGCAAAAATCGAGTCTCCATTTGTTAGATTCCAATTTACTTTTGCTAAATTCCAATTTACATCCCGCATATCCCGATTCACTTTTGCAAGATTCCGATTGAAATACGCGTGATTCCAATTCACTTTTGCCCGATTCCAATTCATATCCGGCATATCCCGATTCATTTTTACCAGATTCCGATTCATTTTTGCCCGATTCCGATTTGCATCGGCTTGATTTCAGTTGGAATATCGCTGATTCCAATTCACTTTTAGCAAATTCCGCCGATTATTCAGCTATTTCAGATAAAGCTTCATTCCGAGATGCGAGCCCTTAAAACCCAAATTTTCGTAAAAACGATGCGCGTCCTTGCGGTCGGCGTTTGTCGTGAGCTGCATCGCAAAACAATTTTCCTCTCTGGCGCGGTTTATCGCCCATTTCATCAATTCTTTGCCGATGCCGCGCCCGCGATATTTTTCGTTGACGCGGACGGATTCGACCGTCGCGCGCTTGCCGCCCTGAAAGCTGATTGAAGGCGTAAACGTGATTTGCAGCGTCCCGACGATAAATCCGTTACTCTGCGCGTTCGACCCGCTCGCTACCGCAGACGGTTCTGACAAAACGGCCACGATTAGCTCGTTATTTTTGTCCGCATTGATTTCCGCAAACGCTTTTGTATAACTTTCCGGCAAAGGGTTTTCGTATTTTTCGCGCGTCGCGCCGAGAAAATCGTCCGAGAGCATCCTGACGATTTCCGGCAAGTCTTCGTGCGTAGCTTGACGAAATTTAAGATTCATATTTCTTCCACAATTAACCCGTCATAAGCAAACTGCACGTTTTCGGGCAAAAGGCCTGAGTCGCGCTCGTGGAGAATGTCGTGATTCAAATGCGTCAGAAAGGCGCGTTTCGGCTTTATTCGTTCGATATATGCGAGCGCTTCGTTTAAGCCGAGATGCGTCGAATGCGGTTTTATGCGCACGCAGTCTAAAACCAGGACGTCCAGATTCTGCAAACCGGCAATCGTTTCCTCGGAGATAAAATTCAAGTCCGTCGCGTAGGCAAAATCGTTAAAGCGATAGGCAATGACCGGCAATTTCCCGTGTATGACTTCGAGCGGCGTGACGAGCAAATCCTCGCCGATGCAAAACGGCGAATTGTGCTCGATGGTGTGCGGGATTAATTGCGGCAGGCCGCCGCCGAAATGCGTCGGTTTGAAAATATATTGAAAAATGCGGCGCAAATCTCGCCAGGCGATTTCGTTGGCGAAAATTCCCATCGCGCCGTAGCGGAAATTCAGCGGGCGAATGTCGTCGAGACCGAAAACGTGGTCGACGTGGCAGTGTGTGACCAAAATCGCGTCGAGGTATTTTATTTTTGCCCGCAACGCCTGCTGGCGAAAATCTATCGAGGTGTCGACCAGAATTTTTTTGCCGGCGTGTTCGACCAGAATCGAGACGCGCAGGCGTTTGTCTTTCGGGTTGTCGGACAGACAGGTTTCGCAGTCGCAGCCGATTGATGGAACGCCCGTCGATGTACCTGTGCCGAGAAAGGTTAATTTCATAAAAAAGTTTGCAGGAAGTTTGTAGTAAGTTTGCAGAGTTACAGAGTTGCAGAAAGTTGGCGGAAAGTTTTAAGAACTCTGTTAACTTTCTGCCAACTTTCTGCAAACTCTGTAACTCTGTAACTCCGCAACTCCGCAACTCTGTAAACTTGCCTACAACTATTTCTTTCCTAAAATATCGCCCGCCGAAAATTTCTGCGCCGCCTGCTGTTTTAATTTTTCTTCGGTCACGCGGACGAGCTGAACATACTGCATCCGCAAATCGCCGAGCAGACCTTCGAAAAGACGCGCTTCCTGCGGGTGCAGATTGCCTTCGGTTTTTTCCCGGAGCATCGATAAAACGTCAATCCAGTATTTTCCCGTCTCCAAATCGACCGTCCGCTTTCCGCTGACCGGATGCGGCATCGCGCCCAAAGAAGCGGCGGCGTTGGTCGCCACCGTCGTCAGAAAACTGACAAAACTGGCCGGGTCGTCCTCGCCCGGAATCTCCTCTTCGTCGAAAGCCGTTGCGCTTTCGTCGGCCGTCTCGGCGCTCGCCGGCTCGGCGGACGGCGTTTCGGCGGGCACAGCGACGGGCTCTTCCTTCGCCGTTTTTTCTTCTTCTTTCGGCTTTTCCGGCTCAATCACGACGCCTTCGCGAACGCTTCCGTCGAGGTTAAATTTGCGCCTGTCGGTAACTTTTAAGACGGGTTGTTCTTCGTTATTCTCTTCCTTTCCAATCATAATTTTTCTGATAATCAGCTTAAAAATTTATAATCTGATAGTAGCATTTTGGCAAAAGAAAGTTCAAAATTAGGGACGAGCGATAAGTGACGAGAGAGTAAGTAAAGATTTTTATCTCGTCCTTTATCTCTCGTCACTTGTTTCTAAAACACTATGTCCAAAACTTTTGATGAACTCGTATCGGTGATGGCGCGCCTGCGCGCGCCGGGCGGCTGTCCGTGGGACAGGGAGCAGACTTATGAATCGCTGGCGCAGTATCTGCTGGAAGAAGCTTACGAAACTTTTGACGCGATTCAGGAGGCGGACGCGAGCGGCGACACCGTAAATCTGCGCGAGGAGCTCGGCGATATTCTCCTGCAGGTCGTTTTTCATTCGACGATTGCCGCCGAACGCGGAGATTTTACGATTGATGAAGTGACGGAGGGCGTCACCGAAAAATTGATTTTGCGTCACCCGCACGTTTTCGGCGAGGCCGAGCTCAAAACGGCGCACGACGTTTTGAGCAACTGGGACGAGCTGAAAGCCGCGCAGCGGCTCGCATCGGGCAAACAGGAAAAACAAAAAGATTCGATTTTAGAAGAAGTTCCGATTCATTTTCCGGCTTTGCTCGAAGGCTTGAAACTTTCGAAAAAAGCCGCCAAAGTCGGTTTTGACTGGGAAAACGCCGAACAGATTTTCGACAAGATTAATGAAGAAATCGACGAACTGAAAGCGGCCATCGCTAAAAACGACGTGGAAGGAATCGGCGAGGAAATCGGCGATTTGCTTTTCTCGGTCGTCAATCTGGCGCGCAGATTTGAAATCGAGCCCGAAACGGCTCTCAAAAAAACGAATCGGAAATTTCGGCGGCGTTTCGCTTTTATCGAACAGGAATTGAAGGCAAACGGGAAGACGCTGGAAGAGACAAATCTGGCGGAAATGGATGCGCTCTGGAATAAAGCAAAATTATAAATTGCTTTTCGTCAGCATTTACGTCTAAAATGTAACTCTGAGAAAACGTTTGAGTTCTCGTTTTTGATGCAATCAATATTTTTTCAAAAAAGTTTTTGACTTTATCACTTAATCGGGTTAAAGTGTTCAATAAACTTACTAAGAGAGGAACAGGTAATGAAGATAAATAATAATGTAAATTGGCTTCGCAACATGGCAGCCTTGTGCCTGATGCTTACGGTTTTTGTCAGCACATCGATGGTCGCTCTGGCAAAACCGGGCAGCTCGCTGGCAGGTGAAATAATTGTTTCAGGTCATAATACAAACGGCGCTGAGCCTTTGGTTATGCTTAACGGAGAACGCGCTTTCAGCGGACGGACGTTCTTTGACTCCGGCGTAATTTCTACTTCGGACACTGCTTCCGCAACCGTCAAACTCGGAAAATTGGGTTATTTAACTTTAGCTCCGAATTCGACTATGAATTTAAGCTTTAGCGAAAACACCATTTCCGGAAAAGTCATTTCCGGCGATGTCAAAGTTTTCAATAATGAAGGCGTTAACGTAAATGTTGAAAATCTTCTCCCCCGCCAGCAAAAAACTGATGACGACAACGACAACAGTATCTTGGTTCCGCTCATTATTTTCGGCGCCGCCGTCGGCACTGCCGTAATATTTGTTATGACCAATAGCGGCGATAGCGGCTCAATTGTCAGCCCTGCAAGATAAGTTTTTACCGATTATCTAACTCTTAAAAAGCGCGAGCAAATTTTGCTCGCGCTTTTTCGTTTAATCAGAAACGATAAATATTTTTTTCAAAAACTCTCCGGTCAGTTCATAAATCAAAGCGTCTTCCGAAGCGCGCGGGCCGGCTACATTTAAGGCTTCGCACTCAATCGACGCGAGCCATTTTCGGGTTTTACGCTCCGCATCCATCATCGACAAAACAAGAAAATCGACGTGCAGAAAAGGCTTTTCATATTTTTCGGCAAACTTTTTTGTCAAAAGCGAGCCGCCGCCGAGCTTCCCGCAGGATAAAATCAAAGTCGCGTCCGAAGTTCTTACGTTCAATGCGGTTCTTTCCGCCGGATTTTCAGTTTTGCTTTCCCTTAAGTTTACGTATTTTAGCGGTATTATGCCGTCTTCCGCGAGGCGATGTTTCGGCACGAATCCGCCGATGGCAATTTTGTTTTCAAGCGCGAAATCAAGCGCGGCGCGGTCAACGCCCGTTTGCCCGCCGGAAATTATTCTGCCGATTTTTTTCGATTTCATTGCGGTTCTTTAATTTTATAACGTCATAATCTCATACAATTTATCTAGTCCGCCAGTCAAAAATTAACTATTCAAATCGCATAAACTCTGAAATAACAAAGGTTTTCATTCCCGGTATGATTCTTGCTTAAATTAAATATCCGATTATCGAAACGATACACAATTGTATTTTTTCGAAAATCAAAGAGTTGAAAACGAGAAATTGATGATGGCAAAATTTAGCAAAAATCATTAGCTTTTGTATGCAGGCTGACGGACGCGGAAAGCGTGTTCGTCGCAAAATATGCAGTTAAAAATAAAAATACGAGAAAGGGGAAATTAGACAATGGCAAACGAACAAAATAAAAATACGCAAAACACAGAAAATTCAGGTTCGACCACCGGTTTCGGCGGGCAGGACTCGACCGCCGGCTCGAGCCAAAGCTTTGGCAGCGGAAGCAGTGCTTCGAACAGGCCGACCGGAAACGAGAGTTCTTCGTCCGGCACAGCATTCGGTTCATCTTCGGGCGGCTCGTCGACGGGCGCGGCGGTCAGCGCGGTAAAAGATACGACAAAAGGAATTCTTGACCAAGCCAAAGACACCGCCGGGCAGGCTTATGAAGCGGCGACGGAAAAAGCGACGACCAAATTGGAAGAACATAAAACCACTCTGGCGGGCGGGCTGACGAGCGTCGCCGACAGCCTCAAACAGGTCGGCGGAAGTCTGCGCGATGGCAGCGAAGAAAATCCGATTACCGAGTTGACCGCTAAATACGGCGACACGCTGGCAAATCAGATTGAACAAATCGGAAAATATTTTGAGCAGAAAGACGTGCGCGCGATGGTTCGCGACGTGGAAGGCTTTGCGCGCCGCAATCCGGCAATTTTTATCGGCGCGGCTTTCGGCCTCGGATTTCTGGCGGCGAGATTCTTAAAATCGAGCCCGGGTCAATCGACGCAGGGCGCGGGACAATCGTTCGGCGCAAGCGGTGAAACGGCTTCAAATCCGTCGTAATTGAAAGCGGAAACAAGGAGGAATTATGGCGCAACAACAAATGGCTAAAGAAGAGCGCAGTTTAGGCGACCTTTTTTCCGAGCTCGCCACCGAAACCAGCACGCTTGTCCGGCAGGAAGTCGCGCTGGCGCAGGTCGAGCTGACGCAAAAGGCGACAACGGTCGGAAAAAACGTCGGATTCTTGGTGGTCGGCGGCGCGGTCGGATATGCGGCGCTGCTGGCCGTTCTGGCGGCGGTAATCATCGGTCTTTCACATTTTATTCCGGCCTGGGCGGCGGCGCTGCTGGTCGGCGCGGCGGTCGGCATAACCGCTTATCTTTTAATCTCGTCGGCATTGGCCGCGTTGAAAAAAGCCGATTTGACGCCGCGTCAGACGGTTGAAACATTGAAGGAGGATGCACAATGGCTGAAGAATCAGGTGAGTTAGAAAACACGAGCGACGCGGGCGAATTTTCGACTTCAGGCTCAAGCGAATTGGCGTCGGCCAAAGCGGACGAATACGCATTGACGACCGCCGGAGCGAACGACCTTGAAGCAAATTCGGACGAAACGGATGAAACGACGGACGAGCCCGAACAGATTCGTACGCAAATCGAGGAAACGCGCGCGCAGATGGGCGAAACGATTGACGCAATTCAGGAAAAATTGAGTTTTTCAAACATTTCCGAACAGGTTTCGGAACAAATTAACAGCGCGGTCGAGACGGCGAAAGATGCCGTTTACGACGCGACTATCGGAAAGGCAGGTACATTTATGAAAAATTTAGGCGATGGACTTTCAAACACAACTGTAATACAGACGGCACGGGACAATCCGTTTCCGTTTCTTTTAATCGGCCTCGGCGTAGGTCTTCTGGCATATAACGGTTTCGGCGGAAAACGCCGTTCGTCGAGCGGAAACGGCAGCTCGCGCAGAGCATTGACGTCGCAGATTCCGGGCCAATCGACCTTAAAGTCGGCTCAGAACAAAATCGGCGATGCGGCCAGCACGGCGTATGGAAGTGTAAGCGATGCGGCGAGCACCGCCTACGGCAACGTCTCAAACGCAGCGAGCACGGCTTACGGCAGCGTTTCGAATGCGGCCAGCTCGGCGTATGAAGGCGTCGGCAGCTTTGCCGGAACGGCTTACGATAAAGTCGGCGAGCTCGGCACGCAGGCGCGCGAGCAATACGATTATCACATCGAAGAAAATCCGCTGGCGGTCGGCGCGGTGGCGCTCGCGCTCGGCGCGGCAGTCGGTTTTTCGATTCCTTCGACCAGCTACGAAGGCGAATTGATGGGCGAAGCGCGGCACAATCTTTTGCAGAAAGCGCAGGAGACGGCGAGCACGTTTGTCGATAAAGTCAAAGACGTCGCGAGCGAAGCGCAGAAAACAATCGGCGAAGAAGTAAAATCTTCGGGCCTGCTCGGCGACGCCAGTTCGAGCAGCGCAGCGAGCGCCGGAAACAGCGGTTCGAGCGCTCAAAGCCCCGGCTTGAGCCCGCAAAACAGCTAAAAACTAAACAGCGCAAAATAAAAAGCACGCCGAAATTTTAAGTTCGGCGTGCTTTTTATTTTCGAGCGTCAACGCTGACACTTTTTGCTCGATTGACGGTGTAACTTACGCCGTCGTTCCCGTAATTTACGCGATTGATGTCGCTCAAAGCGTCCTCGTTCGGACTTTTTCGAGATTAACCGGCCTTTTTACGCATTGGAAAATACAAAAATATAAAAGCATCGAGAACTGAGAGATTAAATTTATTTTAAGTTCTCAGTTCTCACTTTATCTCGATTTTTTCCAGATTGTTCATATACGGCTGGAGAATTTCGGGAATCAAAATGCTTCCGTCGGCCTGCTGGTAATTTTCCAGAATGGCAATCCACGTTCGCCCGACGGCCAGTCCAGAACCATTTAATGTGTGGACAAATTCGGGTTTTGTGCCGCCCGCGCGGCGAAATCTGAGATTCATTCGCCGCGCCTGAAAATCTCCGCAGTTCGAGCAGCTTGAAATTTCGCGGTAAGTTTCCTGCGAAGGAATCCAAACCTCGATGTCGTAAGTTTTCTGCGCGCCGAAACCCATATCGCCGGTCGAGAGA
Source organism: Pyrinomonadaceae bacterium (assembly GCA_036403235.1). Taxonomy (GTDB): domain Bacteria; phylum Acidobacteriota; class Blastocatellia; order Pyrinomonadales; family Pyrinomonadaceae; genus JBGTFE01. Next base: position 90,111 of record DASWRI010000067.1, read on the forward strand.
ACGATTGTTCGATACGGCAAACCGAGAAGCTGCAAAATGCGTTCGGCGTTGGCCGTCAATTTTTCGTGTTCTTCCGCGGAATTTTCCGGCAGAGACAATTTTACAAGCTCGACTTTATCAAATTGATGCTGGCGGATAAGCCCGCGCGTGTCTTTGCCGTAGCTTCCCGCCTCCGAACGAAAACAGGGCGTGTAGGCCGTGTAATATTTCGGCAAATCTTTGGCGTCGAGGATTTCTTCGGCGTGATAATTTGTCACCGGAACTTCGGCCGTCGGAATCAGCGCCAGCCCGCGCTCGTCCTTGAGGAAAAACAAATCTTCCGCGAATTTCGGCAGTTGGTTCGTGCCGAAAAGCGCTTTTTCATTGACGATAAACGGCGGCAGAGTTTCCGTATAGCCGTGCTCGGTCGTGTGCACGTCGAGCATAAAATTTATTAAGGCGCGTTCGAGCCGCGCGCCCGCGCCGTTCATAATCGCAAAGCGCGAGCCGGAGATTTTCGCCGCGCGCTCAAAATCCAAGATTCCGAGAGCCTCGCCCAAATCGACGTGGTCTTTGACTTCAAAATCAAATTCCTTCGGCTCGCTCCAGCGTCTTACTTCGACGTTGGCCTTCTCGTCCGCGCCGACGGGAACGCCGCTCGCAGGCATATTCGGCAGATGCGAGAGCAAATCGCGCATCGCGCTTTCGGCCTCGTCGCGCGTCCGTTCGAGCTCGGCCTGCTGTTCCTTTAAGCCAGCAACCTCCGCCTTTTTTGCTTCGGCTTCGTCTTTTTTGCCCGACTGCATCAGCGCGCCGATTTCCTTGCTGGCCGCATTTCTCTGTGAGTTTACCAGGTCCGATTCGCCGATGATGCGGCGGCGCTCGGCGTCGAGTTCGACAAATTTATCCAAGCTCGCCGTCGGAAAATTGCGATTAATGAGTGCTTCTTTAACTCTTTCGAGGTTTTCTCTAACAAAATTTAAATCAAGCATTGTTTTATTATTCCAAAAATAAAAGGCGATTTTACCGCAAACCGCCCGCAGATAAAAATCGCAATTTATTGAATGCGTCTATTTCTTTTTCTTTAATAATTCTTCAATCGTTTTATACAGGCGACGCTCGCGGGTTTCGGCGCGCTTGGCTTCTTCGAGCGCCCTCGCAAATTCTTTTTTGTGAGTGTAGCTCAATTTTTCCCAGGCGTTGCGCGCTTCGGAATTTTTATTTAAGGCTCTCGCCAAATCTTCGGGCGGCTCGACGACTCTCTTTTCGGTGTCGCGCTCCATTTCAACGGTAATCGTCTCGCCCGCTTTGACGCCCGCCGCCTCGCGAAAAACTTTCGGCACGCCCAAAACGTATTTTCCGCCCATCCGGCAAATTGTCCCGCGATAATCCGCGCCGTTGACGCAAACTTTCACCGGAACGCGCTTTGCACCGAAAACTTCTTCGACGTCAAACGGAATCGTGATGCCCGTCGCTTCCAGCTTTTCGTGTTTTTCGAGCACAACCTCAAAGATTTGTTTCTCAGCCATTTTTCACCTACAATTTTAGATTCGTCCTTTGTCCTTTGTCATTAGTCCTTTGTCGGTTGAGTTTAAGTTTATAACTCCGATTAAATTCAATTTGCAAACGACAAAGGACTAAGAACTAAGGACAAATTATATTATGACAAACAAAGTTCGCAAAGCAGTTTTTCCGGCAGCGGGTTTAGGAACGAGATTTTTGCCCGCCACCAAGGCCTCACCAAAGGAGATGCTTCCGCTCGTCGACAAACCGCTCATTCAATATTCAATCGAAGAAGCCGTAAATTGTGGCATCGAATCGATTCTCATCATAACCGGACGCGACAAAAGCGCGATTGAAAATCATTTCGATATTTCGTTCGAGCTCGAACAGGTTTTAAAGGAAAAAGGCAAAATCGAGATGTTCAATCAGGTTCGCGCGATTTCCGATATTGCAAAGATAACTTACACGCGCCAGAAACAGGCTTTGGGTTTGGGACACGCGATTTTGCAGGCGAAGGATTTTGTCGGGAACGAGCCGTTTGCCGTTCTTTTGGCCGACGACGTCGTCGATGCCGAGCCGCCCGCTTTGCAGCAGCTCGTCGACGTTTACGAAAAATACAACGCGCCCGTCATTGCGACGATGCAAATTCGGGACGAAACCATCTCGCGTTTCGGCGTGATTGACGCCGACGAGGTAGAGCCGGGAATTTTTAAGTTAAAAAGCATCGTCGAAAAACCGAAATTTGAAGACGCGCCGTCGGATATGGCGGTCATCGGCCGATATATTTTCACGCCCGAGCTGTTCGGCGCCATCGAGCAGATAAAACCGGGCGCGGGCGGCGAATACCAAGTCGCCGACGCGATGCGGATTCTCTTAAACGACGGTTTTCCTTTTTACGCCGTCAAGCTCGACGGCGTCCGTCATGACGCGGGCGACAAACTCGGCTTTTTAATCGCCACCGTCGAGTTTGCCTTAAAACGCGAAGATTTGGGCGCCGATTTTCGCGAATATCTGAAAACCTTAAAGCTAGATTAATTTTTTGTCAGCGAAAAGAAAGAAATTAACCACAGAGAGCACAGAGAACACAGAGAAATTTTTCTCTGTGTTGAAATCTTATATCAGATATTTCCTCGCCGTTTCATTAAATGCGGCGATTTGAGCTTCGGCCCAATCTTCGTTTTTTCCTAACTCTTCGGCCATAATTCGCGCAGTTTCGGACGCGGATTCGATTGCGGCGCGCGCGTTTAGAAACAATGCGCGCGTTCGACGCGCGAGCGCATCTTCAACCGTCTGCGCCATTTCAATTCGCGCCGCGCGAACGATTTCCGCTTTCCGATAAGGCAAATCTTCGTGAATTTTTTCGGCCAGACCGGGATTTTCTTCAATCAGTTTTTGAATTTCGCGCTCGCTCGCATCGTAAATTTTTAAGTTTTCGGTGCGGCATTTTTTTTCCGGCAGCTTCGCCAATTTTATCGCCTGATTGACGGCGTCTTCCGCCATTCGGCGATAAGTCGTCCATTTTCCGCCCGTCAGCGTGAGCAGATTCGCCGCGTCAATCTCAATCGTGTGGTCGCGCGCAAGCCGCGCCGTGTTTTTTGTATTTTCGTTTTTAACCAGCGGCCGGACGCCGGCAAAAACGCTCAAAACGTCTTCGCGGCGCGGCGCTTCGGCGAGATAATTCGCGGCGGTTTTCAAAACGAATTCGATTTCCCCGGCAAAAGCTTCCGGCTCTAATTCGGCTTTCCCGACGGGCGTATCGGTCGTTCCGACGAGAGTTTTGTCGTGCCACGGAATCGCGAATAAAACTCGGCCGTCCGAAGTTTTCGGAATCATCAAGGCACTTTCCGACGGCGCAAATTTCCTGTCGAAAACGAGATGAATTCCCTGGCTCGGCGCGATTATATTTTCGGCATTCGTCGTCGACAAACGCCGGACGGCATCGCAAAAAGCGCCCGTCGCGTTGATGACGATTTTTGCTTTGGCAGCGAATTCCGCGCCCGTTTCGGCATCGTGAAATTTGACGCCGTCTATTTTTCCGTTTTCGGCTTTCGTAACGGCCGAGACGCGCGCGTAATTGAGCAGTGTCGCGCCTTGTGAAAAAGCGGTTTGGGCGAGATTTATCAAAAGCCGCGTGTCGTCAAACTGCCCGTCGAAATAAACGACGCCGCCTTTCAAGTTTTCGGATTTTATGTTCGGCAGGCGTTGAAGCGTCTCGCTTTTCGACAAAATTTGCGAGTTGCCGAAACTGTATCTGCCCGAAAGCAGATTGTAAATTTTCAAACCCGCGCCGTAAAAAATTTTGTCCCAAAGGGTGTAACACGGAACGACGAAAGCGGTTTTTTGAATCAAATGCGGCGCGTTTCTTAGCAGATTTCCGCGCTCTTTTAAGGCTTCTCTGACCAGTGAAATGTTTCCCTGCGCCAGATAGCGGACGCCGCCGTGAACGAGTTTTGTGCTTTTTCCGGAAGTTCCCTTGCCGAAATCGCTCTGTTCGAGCAGCAAAACGTCAAAGCCGCGCGAAGCGGCGTCGACCGCGCAGCCGACGCCGCTCGCGCCGCCGCCGATGATGATAAAATCCCAGCTTTTTTCGCGCGAGAGCGCGCGCTTGAGCATTTCAGTCCGGTTCATTCAGGAAAAACTTTAGCAAATTTGCGCGAAAATCTGTAAATTAAAAAAAGAATGTCTGAAAAGTTTAACTCAAATCGCTCGAACGATTTATTTATTTTTAACTCGAAAAAAGATTATCTGCCGTGGATTTTGATTTTGGCGGCTATTGCGCTCGCCGTTTTGCAGCTCTGGCGGCAGGGCCGGGTCTGGTGGTGTCAGGTCGGCGATTACGCGCCGTGGTCGTGGACGGTTTTGAGCGCGCACAACTCGCAGCACCTCATCGACCCCTACACATTTACGCACATTCTTCACGGCATTTTGTTTTTCTGGATTACGTCTTTAATTTTCGGGAAACTGCCGCTCGCGTGGCGCTTGTTGATTGCGATTTCGGTCGAATGCGCGTGGGAAATAGTGGAAAATACGAACACGGTCATTCAGCGTTACCGCGAAGCGACGATTTCGCTCGATTATTTCGGCGATTCCATCATCAATTCGCTCGGCGATATCCTGAGCTTCAGCTTCGGCTTCTGGCTCGCCGGCAAACTGCGTTTCTGGCTTTCGCTCGGATTTTTTGTCGTTGTCGAAATAATTCTGATTTTTTGTATTCGCGACAGCTTGGTGCTGAATATAATAATGCTGATTTATCCAATTGAAGCGATAAAAAGATGGCAGGCGGGAAGTTAAGATAAAAGCAAAAAGGCAAAAGTGAAGAAAAGTTGATTTCTTACTTTTGCCTTTTTGCTTTTATCTTCTGCCTTGTTTATCTTTCGCCGCGCGATTCTTCGGTTTCGGTTTCCAAATCGACGACTAATTTTCTCGAACCGGGCTGGTCGAAAGTTTCAATCCAGCGCAGGGATTCGTCCAGAACGCGCAGTTGATATTCGGGCCAGTTCGGTTTTCCGGCGACACAGCCTAATTCGCCCGTGTAATAGGCGGTGCGCGGCGCGCGGATTTTGTCGGACATAACCGGGTCAACCGAAATAATCATCGTCGGGATGCCTTGCTGCTCGATTGTGCGCGCGACGATTCCGAGAGTTTGATGGCACAGACGCGAAGCCGGAATCAAAAGCGCGGCCTGCACCTGATAAGCGGCCAAGCGGTCAGCCAGGGCGGGCGCAAGTTCCTCGGCGACGAGACGCGCGTTCGGAATCCAGCTGCTCACGCTCCACCAGACTTGATTCAAGCCGCCGATAACGTTGCTCGACGCATAATCGAGCAGACGGTCGACCGGAATCTGCGCGTTGCGGTCTTGTTTGACGGCGGCCGCATCGTAGCCGCGCGCCGCATAAAGCAAATCTTCCGCTTCGACTTCAATCGGAATTTCGCGAAAGCTCGTGTCGCCGTCGCGCGATTCGATGTCAAAGCTTTCAGTTCCGTCGATATACGCGCCGGCCGAAGAAATCAAGGCGAGATTGAGCATCGGAAGCGCGCGGCGCATCGGCGTAAACGGCGCGTTGACGTTTTCGACAAACGGGTAATTAATCAATCTTTCGTCGCCGCGCCAATTCTTAAAACGTCCCGAAAATGTGCTGATGCCTTCAATCGTCGCCGTATTTTTGACGGGCTTGGCGCGCTCGATTCCGAGACGGCGCTCGATATTTTCTCTAATCGTATTCAACATTTTTTTGTTTTAGAACTTAAATTCGGTTTTATCCTCGACCACTACATTTTTATCAGATTTTCTTCCAATCAAAAAGAACAGGACGAGCGCGACAATCATCGCGCCCAGCAAAACCCAAACCGAATATTGATGCAAATTGTTAAACTGAATCCGGAGCGGTTCGTCGGCCGCCATTTCTTCAATCGGTTTTCCGGCCTGCGTGCGCACGAGACGCATCCAGACGGCGATGACGAATTCGCCGACGGCGCACGCCAGCGTCAAAAGAACGAGCAGAAATCTTTCGGCCCAAATCCAGAAAGGCGCAAGCGCCGGTCGTTTGACGAAGGAAAACGCAAGCACAATCAGGCTTATGACGAGCCCGCCCAGGTTTACAATCATCAGCGTTCGCGATACGACCGAACCGGCCAGCTCGCGATTTTCCAGAACGGCAAACGCGCTCGGCGCAACCGCGAAACTGAAGAAACACGCCGCGCCCAGCCACAAACCAATCAGCAATGCCCGAAAATTCGAAAGAAAATTCATTATTTTTTTACGCTCAAAACTTGTTTGTATTATATACAGTGAAAAGTGAATAGTGAAAAGTGAATAGTGGAAAACAAAAACTTTTCACTTTTCTCTTTTCTCTTTTCGCTAATAAAATACTTGCATTCGGCGCGCATTTTATAGCATAATTTATGTGGCAAACATTGTTTTTGCCGTGCCAACAACACAATCCCCGAAGTCTCCTTTCATTCTTAAAAATTTATTATGAAAAAGTTCGAGATGCGGAGCGTTTTCTCATCGCTTATTTTATCCGTTTTTATTATTCTTTTTATTTTCTTTTTGTGGACATTCGGCGAGAACTTTATTTTTATGCTCGTCGAGCTGGTCGTGCCGGCAACACACGTTTACACGTGGTGGAAGTTTGCGCTTTTGCTCGGGCTCGGAGTTTTCGTCGCTTATCTGGCCGAAACTTACGGCGTCAAGCGAGTTCTTCCGTTTAGCGTCGGATTTTTAGCTTCATGGTTTGTCTTGAGCGTTTTAGCCAAAGCGTTTCTCGGCGTCGGTCTGATGTTCATACTGGTTTTTTTGATTGTCGCGCTGACACTTCTCATGGTTCAAATCAAAAAGCTCTGGCTGATTGATTCGGAGTTGACCGAAAAAATGGTCGCGCTCGCCTCGACCGGCCATCATCTCGAAGGAAAGCCCGCCGATTTACGCATCGAGAGCGGTTTGAAGCTGCTCGAAACCGTTTTGCCGCTTTCCGAAGCGATTGTTTTTCGCTACGACTCAAACCGCGAGCTGACGCCGGTCGGGCGCGCGCGCAACGATAATTCGAACGATTCGCTCATCGCGCGGCAGGCGGCGTGGCGCGAAAACATCGAGCTTTGCGAGCAGGCGCTGGTAACGCGGCAGACGGTCGTGCAGACGGACGAAAACAATCATCATTCGGCGCGCGTCGCGCTGCCGCTGATTTACGAAGGAACAATCGTCGGCGTTTTGTTCGTCAAGATTCATCAAAACTTCGAGCTCGCCGACCAGAATCTGCTCGAAGCGTTCAGCGGCCAGCTCGCCCGAAACTTCCAGCGCAAAGAGCTGACGGCGAAAAGCCTTCCGCACAAATCATGGTGGAGTTTTCTCTCGACTCACTCGTCCGAAAACCGCGTCGACATCATCAATTTGATTCAAAGCGCGATGAAGGAACAGAGTTTTGGCGCGCTCGCCAGCTCTTATTTGAAAGAAGCTCACGCCGTCGCGTATCTCGACGGAACGCTCGCGTATCTCAACCGGCAGATGCGCCATCTCGCCAAACTAAATTCCGACGAGATTTACGAGCTCGACCTGTTCAGCCTGCTCGAACAATTTAAAACCGCGGTTTTCAGCGAGCCGCGTCTCGCCATTCGCCGTGTTCTGCAGACGGGCGAGAACTTTAAGGCCGAGCTGTTCTTTGCCGAAACCAATAAAACTCTCAAAGTACAGATTTCGCTCGTCAAAGTCCCTTCGAACGAACAGTCGATTCACGACACAAACGTGCCGATGATGCCCGCCTGTTTTCTGATTACGTTCCGGGACATTTCCGCCGTCAAGGAAAACGAAAAACTGCGCAGCGATATGGCTTCCTTGATGTCGCACGAGCTGCGCACGCCGATTACGAGCATCAGCGGTTTTGCGCAGCTTCTTTTGATGGACGAAAACATACCGGAAGACGCGCGCGAATTTCTTGAAATTATCGGCACCGAATCGCAGCGGCTTTCAAAAATGCTCTCGACGTTTCTATCGGTTTCGAATCTAGAACAATCCGACAAACAGGAAGTTACCAAAACGCCGGTCAAGCTCGATTCGGTCGTGCAGGAAGTCGTCGATGATTTACGCGAAATGGCAAAGAAAAAGCGCATTCGCCTCGTCGAGCAGGCCAATTCGCATCTTCCGCCCGTCGCCGCCGACAAAGGCTTGATAACGCGCGCCGTCTCGCATCTTATCGACAACGCCATCAAATACAGCCCCGAACGAACGAGCGTGATTATCTCGACAATTTTAGAATCGGATTTTCTGCGCGTCGTCGTCGAAGACCGCGGCTACGGGATTCCTTCGAGCGAGCACGAAAAAATCTGGCAGAAATTCTACCGCGTCGCCCGCGAAGGTCAGGACAAGGAAGAAGAATCGACCGGCCTCGGACTTTCTCTCGTCAAAGAAATCGCCGAACAGCACGGCGGCCAGGTGACGGTCGAATCCGAAGTCGGCCAGGGCTCGCGCTTCAGCATCGCGCTGCCGCGATTGTAAAAACCGTCTTTGCAACAAGGCAGAAACCCGCGCGTGCGGCAAGGGAGCTCGATTTTTGATTTTTGATTTTTGATTGGTCGCTTGCAGTAATGCCAATCTAAAAGGATTTTTGACAATTGCGGCCGGCCGCGCCCGTCGCCAACGGCGACAAACAATATAGCATAGGGTTAAATGAGCGAAGCGAATGCAACCCTATGTATTTGATAATCGACCAACGGCTCGCTGAAGGCGAGCAACATCAACCGTTTGATTGTTCGACGCCTTCAGCGTCTGCAATATTTTCTCGCAACGGTCGCAGGGTTGCGCTCAACTTCGTCGCAGGGTTGCGCTCAACTTCGTTTCGCTTAACCCTACGCTATATTGTTTGTCGCTTTCAGCGACTTTGCCAGATGCAACTTTGCAACTCTAGGCTGCAAAGCTACAATTGGCAGCTTCAACTTCGCATCTCTGACCTGCGAGAGTGTAAATGTAAGCTGCAAATTTGAATTCGAAGCCTTAAAGGCGGATTTTGCTACTCGAATTTTTTCAAACCTAATAGTTGAAGCGTCGCCAGCCAGACGAAGCGCGGGTTGAGGATTAAATATCTTCGCCAGAGGCGTTTCGGTTCCTGAGTCAGGCGAAAAAGCCATTCGAGGCCTAATTTGCCCATCCACGCGGGCGACTCTTTCACGTTTCCCGCGTAAAAGTCGAACGACGCGCCGACGCCGAGCAGCACCGATTTTAATTTGTCTTTGTGCGCCGCCATCCAGTTTTCCTGTTTCGGACAGCCGAGCCCCATAAATAAAATGTCGGGCGCGGAGCTTGCGATTTCCGTCGTCACGCCTGCGTCTTCGGCTTCGGTCAACGGGCGAAAAGGCGGCGAAAAGGCGTAAGCGATTTTCAAATTCGGGTAATCTTTTTTTGCGCGCGCCAGCATCGCGTCGATGACTTCCTGTTTGCCGCCGTAAAATCCGACGCTCAAATCGTTTTTTTCGGCAAATGCACACAGCGAAATCATTAAATCGTTGGCGCGGACGCGGCTCGCGCCCTTTTTTCCCTGAAGCTTCTGCATCCAGACAAGCGGCATTCCGTCGGTCACAATCAAATCCGCGCCGTTGACGGTTTTTGCAAATTCCGCGTTGTCGTAAGACTCCATTACCATATGAACGGTCGAAAAACAGACGTAGCCGCCCGCGCCCGTTTTTACCAGCCCGGCAACTTTTGCGATGGCCGCGTCGTGCGTCACCACGTCGGGAAAAAGGCTGACGACGCGGACGCGATTTGATTTATCTATCGAGATTTTAACTTTCTGCATCGACTTTGATTTCCGCGTAGATACTTTCCAGACGTTTTATATAATCGTTAAAATTGTATTTTTTCTCGATTGTTTCGCGCGCGTTCCGTCGCAAAAGTCTCCAATCGGCTTGACCGGAAAGCAGGAATTTTAATTTTTCCGCGATTTGCGCAACGTTTCGAGGCCCGGTCAAAAAACCGTTCGAGCCGTCATTAATGACCGACGGAATCGAGCCGATTCGTGACGCGACCGGAACGCAGCCCGCCGCCATCGCTTCGAGCAGCGCGACCGGCAAACCTTCGTAATAGGACGGCAAAACGAAAATATCGCTTTCGGCGAGCGCGCGCCATTTTTCCGCGCCGGAGACGATGCCGCCGTAAAAAAATTTGTCGCCCAGAATTTTCGTCATCTCGGCGGCGAAGAAGTTTTCCGCTTCGCCCGTCCCGTAACATTTGAAATCGAATCGAAATTTTTCTTCCTTCAAAATGCGGCAGGCCTCGATGATTTCGCGCAGCCCTTTATCTCGGTGGATACGCCCGAGAAAGACGATGGTTTTTTCGCTTGTTTCCGATTTTCTCGGCTGTACTTCATCAAGCGCGACGGCGTTTTCGAGAACGCGAACGTCCGTCTGCGGCCAGCGCTTTTCGATAAATTTTCGTTCGAGCTCGCTCAGAACGACGACCACTTTTGCCTGCGCGAGCATTTTCCCGGTCAGCCGTTCAAAAAAACTGCTGCTGAATTTCTGCGTAAAAAATCTTCCGCCGTGCAGGTGAAGCAAAATCGGGCGATTGGCCGCCTTCGCCAGCGCGGCGTCGCGCATAATCGAAAGCGGCGCGAGCGCCGTGTTGATGTGCACGACGTCGATTTTTTTAGCTTGAATTTCCCGCCGCAAACGCGGTATGGCCGAGATTTGCCGGAAAAACCATCCGGCGCTCGTCTTTTCGCCGTCTCGCCGGCCCGCCGCAAAATGATAAAATTCGCTGGCGCCGCGCGCGACAATCTGGCCGACGACGGACGAAATTCCGCTCACATTATGCTGCGTTTCGAGGCTCGGCGCGGTTATCAGAATCTTCGACATATTTGCGGCAAACGAAAAGAATATCTTAAATGCAAGTCTAACGAAAGTTGCAAGTCGGCGGCGGTTGGCTTAAAAATGTATAAGCTGATGAAAGCCGAAACTGTCGTAAAACCCGCCGCCAAAATCGCCCGCGCCGAAAATCGCGTCCCGCGCTGGATTTTGCCGTCGGTCAAGCTCGCGATTTTCCTGCTCGACGCCGCACTTGCTTTTGCGTGTTTCACACTCGCTTTCGTCATGCGCGAAGGCTATGCGGTGTTTTCAAAAACCGGCTGGGGCGCGTCGCAGGAATTTATGCCGTATGCGGGCGTTTTGTTTTTCGTCGTCCTCGTACGGCTTTTGATGCTTTCTTATCAAAGAGTTTACCGCTTGCAGGGCGCGTTTTCCTACATCGCCGAATTTATCAAGATTTTTAAAGCCGTCGCGGTCGGCTCGCTCTTGACGATTGCTTTCACGTTTTTGTTTCGCGGCGGTTTTGCGTTTCGCGACTTTCCGTATTCGCGCGGCGTTTTCGCGCTCGATTTTGCACTGGCGCTCGTCGCTTTCACTGCGTTTCATCTCGGCCTGCGCTATCTGCAGGCGATTGTCCGGCGGCGCGACATCAATCTGATTCCGACTTTAATTGTCGGTACAAACCGGGAAGCCGCGCAGACGATTCGCGAATTAAAAGAACGGCGCGATTTGGGTTACCGTGTGATAGGAATTATTACCACGGAGGACACAGAGAATATTTTAGAAAAAACCTCTGTGTCCTCCATGGTAAAAAATTTTGAAGAAGTTTCGATTGTCGGGAATTTAAACAATCTGCCGGAAATAATTCGCGAGCTTGAAATTCAGGAAGTCATCATTACCGACAACAAAATTCCGAGCGAATTATTGTTTGACGCAATGATGCAGCTCGGGCGACGACAAAAGGTCGAGTTTCGGCTCGCGCCTTCGCTTTTTAATTTTCTGCCGCAGAAAACGAGCGTCGAGCAAATCGGCGTTTTGCCGATGGTCAGGCTTTTCCGCGAGCCGCTTTCCGACGCCGAAAGATTCGTCAAACGCGCGTCCGACATCTTGATTTCCGCGCTCGCTTTGATTGCGCTTTCGCCCGTTTGGCTCTTGATTTCGATTTTAATTAAATTGGATTCGCGCGGCAAAATTCTTTTCCGGCAGGAACGAGTCGGGATGGACGGGCGCAAATTTCTCTGCTACAAATTCCGCACGATGCGCGCCGATGCCGACGAAAATCTGCACCGCGAAGCGTATCGCAAAAATATCGAAGGCACGATGGAAGCAAACGCCGGTGACAGCGAAAAACCCGTTTTCGGCAAAGTCAGAGACGACCCGCGCGTGACAAAAATCGGGAAATTTCTGCGCCGTTCGAGCATCGATGAGCTGCCGCAGCTTTTAAATGTTCTCGTCGGCGATATGAGCGTCGTCGGCCCTCGCCCGCCGATTCCCTACGAAGTCGAAGAATACGACCTCCGGCATCGCAAGCGCCTCGACATGAAGCCCGGAATTACCGGCCTCTGGCAGGTTTCGGGCAGAAATCGCCTGACGTTCGAAGAAATGGTGCAGATTGACCTTTTTTATATCGAAAACTGGTCGCTGTGGCTCGATTTAAAGATAATTCTGCTCACGCTTCCCGCCGTTTTGCGCGGCGACGGGGCAAGATAACAATTGCAAAAGGACGATTCAAACAGGATGGACGGGGTGAACCGGATATTTGTTTGTTAATTTCAGAATTTGAGTTTTATTTTAAACTTAGCGAATAAAAAAGTTTCCATCCTGTCTATCCTGTTGAACTCCCTTTTAATCATTTTCACGACTATTTTATTTGATGAAAATTTCCGAGATTCTCAAAAGCGCAACCGACATTCTGCAATCGAGCGGAATTTTAGACGCGCGTCGCGAAGCCGCTTCGCTTTTAACTTTCGCGCTCGAAAAAGATAAAACTTTTCTTATCGCGCACTCGGAATACGAGCTTTCGGTCGCGGAAGAATCGCATTTTCTGGAATTTTTGCGCCGCCGCGCGAGGCGTGAGCCTTTGCAATATATCACCGGACGACAGGAATTTTTCGGGCTTGATTTTGCAGTTTCGCCGGACGTTTTGATTCCCCGCCCGGAGACTGAATTGATTGTCGAAAACGCGATTGAGATTTTGCGGGGAAAAACGGACGCATTTTTTTGCGAAGTCGGCGTCGGTTCGGGATGCATCTCGATTTCGATTTTGCACGAAACGAAAACGGCGCGCGCCGTCGGGCTCGACGTTTCCCAAAAGGCTCTGCAAATAGCGGCGAAAAACGCCGAAAAAAATAATGTCGCGGAACGATTAAAGCTCGCGATTTCCGATGTTTTCGGCGTTTTACAAAACGAGCGGTTTGATTTAATCGTTTCAAATCCGCCGTATATCGCGAGCGAGGATTTTGCATCGCTGCAAGCGGAAGTTCGCGATTTCGAGCCGCGTTTTGCTCTGACCGACGATAAGGACGGACTTTCGATTATCGAAAAAATCGTTCGCCGCGCGCCGGAATTTCTAAAACCGAGCGGATTTCTTTTGCTTGAAATCGGTTTTAATCAAGCCGAAAAGGTGAGCAAAATGTTTTCGCCCGAAATCTGGCAGACGTTTGAGATTTTGCCCGATTTGCAGGGCATTCCGCGAACGGTAAAAGCCCGGAAAAGTAAAAAGTAAAAAGGCAAAAGGCAAAAATGAAGAAGAGCTTGTTTTCACTTTTTACTTTTTACTTTTTACTTTTTACTTTATAAATTTTCTGTTATATTCAATGTATCGAAAAGTTTAGAAATTTTTATCAGAGAAATTTTTGTATTTTAGGAGACGATTATGAGAGAAGAATACGACAGAGAAGAAACGGGCGCGACAACTAAATTAACTTATTTGCTTATCGGCGGCGGCATCGGCGCTATCCTGGCGTTGCTTTTTGCGCCGAAATCGGGTGAAGAGCTGCGCGGCGATATTGCCGACGTAACGCGCAAAGGCATTGAAAAAGGCAAAGAAACGGCGGCGATAGTCGGCGAGCGCGCCGGCGAATATTACGAAGTGACGCGCGACAAAGCGGGCGAGCTTTATCAGGCCGGACGTGAAAAGGCGACCGAGCTGACCGGAAAAGCGAGAGAAGCAGTCGCTTCGACGGCCAATCCTTTTTCAGCCGCCATCGAAGCCGGAAAAGATGCTTATTCGGAAGAAAAACGGCGCAACGAGTCGAAAGCGATTACCGAAGGCCGCCCGACTTATCCGGTAAAAGACAAAGACAATTCGGAAACTGAAGGCGAAGGTTAGAAATGAATGCGAACGAACCACAATTTTGGATGATGATTGCGTCAATCGTTATCGCCGTTTGCTTTATCGTGATGGCGATTGCGCTGGTCGTCATCGCCTTTATCATCAAAAGAGTCGTCGCGACGGTTAACGAGACAAAGGAAAAGGTCGAGCCTTTGATTGATAAAGTGACGGCCATCAGCGAGCAGGGCAAGCTGATATCGGTGCAGTTTACCGAAATTTCCGCAAATCTGGTGACGACGACCAGACATTTTTCCGAATCGGCCGAGCTTATCAAGCAGGAAGTCGCCGAGCTGAAACAACTCGTCGGAGAGACGGCCGTCGAAGCCAAAGATAAAGTCGCTCTGGTCAGCCGGACGATTGACCGGACGCAGCTCCAGGTCGTTTCGACGACCGACTTTATACAGGAAAAAGTGGTCGAGCCGGCGCGCGAAATCGCGGCGATTATGGCCGGCGTGCGCAAAGGTCTGGAAGTTTTGTTCGCGCCTTCGCCGAAACAAATCGACCGCGCTTATGCCGATGACGAAATGTTTATCGGATAAATTTTACCGGCGATTTTAAATAAAAAAAGTGCGCGAGAAATTTCCCGCGCACTTTTTTCCTTTGAAGAATAAAGAAATTTAGTTCGTGTCATCATCATCGTCGTCTTTTTCATTGCTTTTCTGATTCTGACGGTTTTGTTTGCGTTCTTCACGCTTTTGCTTCCATTCTTCTTTCTGTTTTTCGAGCTGCGCTTTTTGTTCGGTCGTCAAAATTGCCAGGATTTGGCTTCTGACCTGCTCGCCTTTTTGTTTTTGCTGCTCGCGGAAAGCCTTGAGCTGGGTTTCCTGTTCGGCGGTGATGGTGCCGTTGCGTTTGGCTTCCATCAGCGGGCGAATCGCTTCAAAAGAGCTTTTGTCGGGCTTGTTGGCTTCCAAAATGGTGTGGATTTGTTCTTTCTGGGCGTCGGTCAAATTTAATTTCTCGAATCCGCGCATCATACCGCCGCGGCGTCCGCCTTCGCGATTGCCAAAACCGCCGCGACGCTCACGACGCTCCTGTTTTTGAGTGGAATCCTGCTGCGATTTGTCAGCACTGGTGTCCTGCGCCGAAACAAAAGTGGTGAATGTGACGACGGCAAAGGCAGAGACGATTCCCGAAATAATTTTTCGTTTTAGTGACATTTTTTTACCTCTATAAAATTTATAATGTGTCCAGCTTTCGCTTTTCACATCGTTTGACGCGCGAAATTATAATTTGGTCTAAAGTTTTTTGGTAAAGAATTGTAAAGCCTACAAAGTTTCGGGTTTCAGGTCTCAAGTTCCAGGTTAAATAACCTGCAACCCGAAACTTGAAACCTGAAACTCTCTTTTTCATTTAACATTTGCTTTCAAACGGGCTAAAATGCGAAATTTGTAGTTAAGGAAATGTACTTAAATTAAATGAGATTTTTATCCGAAATAAATTCGCCCGCAGATTTACGCCAACTGAAAATAGAAGATTTGCAGGAAGTCGCCGACGAAGTTCGCGCGTTTATGCTCGAAACCTGCTCGCGCGTCGGCGGGCACACGGGCGCAAGTCTCGGCGCGGTCGAGCTGGCCGTGGCGATGCATTACGTTTTCGATACGCCGAACGACAAACTGGTCTGGGACGTCGGACATCAGGCCTATGCGCATAAAATCCTGACCGGACGCCGCGATAAATTACACACCATCAAGCAATACGGCGGGCTTTCCGGATTCTTGCGGCGCGACGAATCCGAATACGACACGTTCGGCGCGGGACACGCTTCGACATCGATTTCCGCCGCGCTCGGAATGGCCGTCGCGCGCGATACAAAAGGCGAAGATTTTCATGTCTGCACGCTCATCGGCGATTCGAGCCTGGCGGGCGGGATGGCGATGGAAGCGATAAATCAGGCCGGACATTTGAAAACCCGTCTGATTGTTCTCTTAAACGATAACGAAATGTCGATTGCTCCGGCGGTCGGCGCGCTCAGCCGATATTTAAATCGCATCAAGGAAGCGCAGAGCTACCAGCATCTGAAAGAAGAAATCGGCGACGCGCTCGAATCGGTTCCGCATTTCGGCGAGCGTCTGCGCCGCGCGGCAAAATCGGTCAAAGACGCCATCGCCGCGGCGGTTTTGCCCGGCGCTCTGGTCAATGAGCTCGGCTTTAAATATATCGGCTATGTTGACGGGCACAACGTTCCGATGCTCGTCCGCGCTTTGGAAGAAGCGAAAAAAGTCGATGACGGCCCGGTTATCGTTCACGCTTTGACGACGAAAGGCAAAGGCTTTCCGAACCCGGAGAAAAATTATTACGCGTATCACGCGACCGGCCCGTTTGATTTGAAAACCGGCGCGTTTCCGCAATCTAAAAGCCAGGCCGCGCCGCAGTACACAAAAGTTTTCGGCGACGCGATGTGCGAGCTAATGGCGAACGACGAGAAAATCGTCGCTCTGACGGCCGCGATGCCGGACGGAACGGGCGTCGATAAAATTCTGGAGAAATTTCCCGAGCGCGCGTTCGACGTCGGCATCGCCGAGCAGCACGCCGTCACGTTTTGCGCCGGAATGGCCTGCGAAGGCTTAAAACCCGTCGCCGCCATTTATTCGACGTTCCTTCAGCGCGGCTTTGACCAGATTATCCATGACGTCTGTCTGCAAAACTTAAACGTCACGTTTGCGATGGACAGGGCCGGAATCGTCGGCGCTGACGGCCCGACGCATCACGGACTTCTCGATATCGCATATTTGCGCGGCTATCCGAACATCGTTTTGATGTCACCGAAAGACGAGGCCGAGCTCCGCGATATGATTTTGACGGCGGTTGAACACCCCACGCCCGCCGCGATTCGATACCCGCGCGGAAACGGTCACGGCGTCGATATTTCCGAACCCGCGAAACAAATCGAAATCGGAAAAGCGGAAATTTTGCGCGACGGCGGCGAGATTGCTGTCTTAGCTTACGGCTCGATGGTTTATCCCGCGGCGGAAGCGGCGGAAAATCTGGCAAAAGACGGCATCGAAGCAACCGTAATCAATGCTCGCTTCGTCAAACCGCTTGACGCCGAATTGATTCTCGCGCTCGCGCAGTCAAAGCGCTTCATCGTCACGGTCGAAGAAGCGTATCTCGCGGGCGGTTTCGGCTCGGCCGTAATGGAGCTTTTGGAAGAAAACAGTCTGCTTGATAAAGTAAAAGTCGTGAGGATGGGCGTTCCGGACAGAATCATAACGCACGGCGACCCGAAAATTCTGCTCGCCAAATACGGCTTGGACGCGGACGGAATCTATACGCGAGTCAAGGAAACGCTCGAAATTTTAGAAGAACGCCGGACGGATAAGAAACGGCTGAAAATTGTAAGATAATGATAAGTGCAAAGTGGTAAGCGCAAAGTGTTTTGCTTTCATTTACCACTTATCACTTACCGTTTACCACTGAAAAAATGAAGAATCAACCAAAGAAAAACAGTGCCACTCCGCTTATAATCATCGGATTGGTTTTGATTATAGCAATCGGAGGCGGTTTCTGGTTTTACAAATCGTCAACCGCGCCAATAACCGGGGTAAAACCTTCGCCGGGAAAGAAAACGCCTGAAAATCCGGTAAAGAGCACCGACGCGCTTGGCGCGCAGCCGCCGCATATGCTCGGCTCGCCGACGGCGGCCGTGACGATTGAGGAATTTGCCGATTTTCAATGCCCGCAGTGCGCCGCCAAATACCCGATGGCAAAGGAAATTATTTCCGCCTACGGCAATCGCATAAAGTTTATTTACCGCAATAATCCGCTCGCCATTCCGGCGCACGATAAGGCATACAGCGCCGCTGTCGCCGCCGAAGCCGCCGGACTGCAGGACGAAAGCAAATTCTGGGCGATGGAAAATCAGCTTTTCACCAACCAGTCAAGCTGGACGGCCGCAACGGATTTTCCGAAAATTCTCGAAGATTACGCGCAGAAAATCGGTCTCGACGTCGAAAGATTTAAAAACGACATGGCCGGGATTGTCGCGAAAAATCGCGTCGATGCAGACCTCCAGCGCGGTCGCGGACTTGGCGTAAATTCAACGCCGAGCTTTTTTATCAACGGCAAGGCGATTCCCTTCGAGCAAGTCGAAATTACGATGATGCGCCAGATAATCGACGCCGAATTGCTGAAAGCGCAGTCGGGCAGTACGACGAATCAACCCGCTCCGGCAAACGGCGCGACTAACACGAATACGACAAATAAATGAGCGATTCGGAAATTATCAATCAGGAATTAGACGACGCGCCAGCGCCGAAGCTCCCGATGGCGGCGGCGCTGGTCGCGCTCTGCGGTCTGGCCGATGCGGTTTACCTGACGATTCATCACTACGCGGCCGAGCCTGTGCCGTGCGGCGAGGCGTTTGACTGCGCGTCCGTTTTGACCAGCCCGTATGCCGAAATCGCGGGCATTCCGCTCGCCGTTTTCGGCGCGCTGGCTTATTTCGTCGCTTTTTCTCTGGCGATTCTGGCGATTTTCGGAAACCGCGCGACCTGGAAACTTTTCGGTATCCAAGTCGTGCTGATGGCGCTTTTCACGTTTTGGCTTTTATATCTTCAAGCCTTTGTTCTCAAAGCCTTCTGCCAGTATTGCCTGATTTCCGCCGCCGTCACTCTGACGCTCTTAATTATCGCGCTCGCCTCAAAATTCTGGCGTTCGAAATAAATATAAAATCCGCTTTTGAAACCGTTTTCTGATTTTCAACGAATAAGTTAATAGAAAGCCGGGCCGCAACTTTGCGGCTCGGCACTTGGCAAAACGCGTGTGAATAGAGTAGCTTAAAGCTAGTTTCCAAAATCTTTCAGGAAAAATAATTGTGGCTCAAGCTATTCTAAATCGCATTGCAGAAGGCGACAAATCAGCCGTTCAGGAGTGTCTGAAAACTTTCGGCGGTCTGGTCTGGTCGCTCGCGCGGAGAATGTGTCCGAACAAGGAGGACGCCGAAGACGCGGTGCAGGAGATTTTTATCGATATTTGGAAAAACGCCCAACGTTTTGATGCGGCCCAGGCATCTGAAACAACGTTTGTGGCGATGATTGCGCGAAGGCGTCTGATTGACCGCTTGCGAAAAACGAGCCGTCAGCCGAACATCGACTCGTTTGAAGATATTCTGGCCGAACCGTCCGAGAGCACAGACAAACATATTCAGCTTTCGGTCGAAGCCAAACAGGCCGCCGAAGCGATGAAACAGCTTCGGCCGGAACAGCGGCAGATTCTTCATCTTTCGATTATTCAGGGCTTTTCGCATCAGGAAATCGCCGACGCTTTGCAGATGCCGCTCGGCACCGTCAAAACCCACGCCCGGCGCGGCCTCATTCAGGTTAGAGAGATTTTAGGATTGGAAATTAAAAAGGAGGCGCAGACATGAACGAATTAGAAAAAGAAAAAATGCTCGACCTCCTTATTGCGCAGGCAACTAACGGTTTATCCGCCGACGAGGCAAGCGAATTACAAAAACTTGAAAAAGAATTTCCCGAGCTGGCCAATGACGACTCGTTCGAGCTCGCCGCCGCCGGCTTCTCGATGGCAAATCTCGATGTGAGCGAGCCAATGCCTGACGCTTTGCAGGCAAAGATTTTAGCCGGCGCCGATAAATTTTTTGGCGCGGAAAAAGCGGAAACGAAAGAGCCGGAAGAATTTCAAAAAACTTTTGCTTTCGAATCGCCGAAGCGTTCCGTTCTGCAATGGCTCGGCTGGGCGTTTGCCGCTGTGGCCTGCGTCGCGCTCGGAATTAATTTGTGGCTGACTCGCTCAAATCCGCAGATTCAGACAGTCTATGTTCAGGCGAGCCCGACACCGCCGACGCCGATGCCGCAGCAGCGCGAACAGATTCTGGCCGCGTCCGACGCGGTTCAGACGAAGCTGGCGAATCCGAAAAATCCGAACGAAATCGTCGGAGACGTCGTCTGGAGCGATTCAAAGCAGAAAGGTTTCGTGCGGCTGCGCGGCGTGCCGGTCAACGATAAAACCAAAGAGCAGTACCAGCTCTGGATTGTCGCCGCCAATCAAAACCAGAAAACTCCGGTTGACGGAGGCGTGTTTGACGTCGGCGAAAACGGCGAAGTCATCATCCCGATTGACGCGAAAGTAAAAGTTCAAAACCCGGCGGCGTTTGTGGTAACGGCCGAAAAGCCCGGCGGCGTCGTCGTCTCCGAAGGGCAAAAAGTAATGGCAATCGGCAAGATTCAGGCTTAAATAATCAAAATCTAACAAAAACGGGCGTAATAGTTTGATAACGCCCGTTTTTCGTTTGTAGTTTCGCCGCGCGTTTTTTAAAATATTCGATAGATAAATTTTTCAGAATAAAAGGAGACTGCTATGAGCATCAGAAAGGGATTGGTTTCTTTACTCGTTCTTTTTTCACTTATGTCAATGATTGTACCGGCACAGACCGGCGATAAACTGCCCCCGATTAAATATACCGAATTTACGTTAAAAAACGGGCTGCGCGTGATTATGCACGAAGACCATTCGACGCCGATTGTCGCGGTCAACGTCTGGTATCACGTCGGCTCGAAAAACGAAGTCGCGGGCAAGACGGGCTTTGCGCATCTTTTCGAGCATATGATGTTTCAGGGCTCGAAAAGCTACAACGATAATTATATGAAGCCGCTCGACGACGTCGGCGCAAATCTGAACGGCTCGACCAACACCGACCGGACGAATTATTACGAAGTCGTGCCGTCGAATTTTTTAGAATTAGCGCTTTTTATGGAATCCGGCCGAATGGGCGGGCTGCTCGATGCGATGACGCAGGAAAAGCTCGATAACCAGCGCGACGTCGTCAAAAACGAGCGTCGTCAGAATTACGACAACCAGCCTTACGGAACGGCGAGCGAGAAAATCGCCGAAATCATCTACCCGAAAGACCATCCGTATCACTGGCTGACCATCGGTTCGATGGAAGATTTAACGGTCGCTTCGCAGGACGACGTCAAGGCGTTTTTCCGCCAGTATTACGTGCCGAATAACGCGTCCCTCGTCATCGCCGGAGATTTTAATCCGAAAACGGCCAGAAAAATGGTCGAAAAATATTTCGGCCCGATTCAAAAAGGCGGAAATATCGTCCGCCCGAATCCGCCCGTCCCGAAAATGGACGGCGTCATTCGCAAAGTTTTTGAAGATTCGGTGCAGCTGCCCAGACTTTATCTCGTCTGGCACACCGTTCCGCAGGGCGACAAGGACGAGGCGGCGCTCGATATGCTGGCTTCGATTCTCTCGAACGGGCGCGGCTCGCGCCTGCAAAGCAAGCTCGTCTATGACAAGCAAATCGTGCAGGACGTTTTCGCCTCGCACCCGACCGGAGAAATTGCCGGGACGTTTCGCATAACCGCGACGGCGCGGCCGCAAAAATCGCTCGACGAAATCGAACAGGAAATAAATCTGGAAGTCGAGCGCATCAAAAAAGAGCCGCCGACGGCCGAAGAAGTTTCGCGCGCCTTGAATCGTATCGAATCGCAGACGATTTTCGGTTTGCAGACCGTTCTCGGCAAAGCCGATTCGATGAATTCGAACGCGACGTTTTTCGGCAAGCCCGATATGTTTCAGCAGCAGCTCGACGAATATCGACGCGTCACGCCCGCCGAAATCACGCGCGTCGCCAACCAGTATCTGCAGGCCAATCACCTTGTCATGAGCATCGTTCCGCGCAAAGACAAGGCGGCTTCGCAAGCGAACAGCGCGGCCAACACGCCGACTTCGACCAAGAAAAAAGAAAAATCAACCGTCGATTACTCGCAAAATCTGCCGAAAGGCGGAGCCGACCCGAAATTTGCGCTGCCGCCGATTGAAAAACAGAAGCTTTCAAACGGTCTCGAAGTATGGCTCGTTCGCCGTTCGGAGCTTCCGATAGTTTCGATGAATATGGTTTTCAAAACGGGCGGAACGGTTGACCCGAGCGGAAAATCCGGTCTCGCTTCGATGACGTCGAGCCTGCTCAACAGCGGCACGAAAACGCGCTCGGCGGTCGATATTTCCAATCAATTGTCCGACATCGGCGCGAATCTCGGCACGGGTTCGAGCTGGGATTCGGCCAACGTCTCAATCCAGACTTTGACGAAAAATTTCGACAAAGCGCTCGATATTTTCTCGGACGTTATCGTCAACCCGACGTTTCCCGACACCGAACTGGAAAATCTCCGCCGCCGCTCGCTCGTCGCGCTTCAACAGCGCAAAGACAACCCGAACGCGATTGCGAGTATCGTTTACAACTCTTTGCTCTACGGCAAAAATCATCCTTACGGAAACGTTCTGACCGGCGATGAAACTTCCATCAAAGCGTTCAAGCAATCGGATTTGACCGGCTTTTACCAGGCGTATTATCGCCCGAACAACGCCGTTCTGCTGGTCGTCGGCGACGCTAATATGACGACGCTCAAACCGAAGCTCGAACGCGCGTTTAGCGGCTGGAAGTCGGCGACCGTTCCGACGGCGACCGTTCCCGCTCCGGCGGAATTTACCAAACCGGGAATTTATCTCGTCGATAAACCCGGCGCGGCGCAGTCGGTTATCAATATCGGTCAGGTCGGCGTGTCGCGCGATAATCCCGATTATTACGCGATTCAGGTGATGAATTCTATCCTGGGCGGCGGCGGCTCGGCGCGTTTGTTTATGAATCTGCGCGAAGACAAAGGCTACACATACGGCGCTTACAGCGGCTTTGCAATGCGGCGCGGCGCAGGGCCTTTCACGGCTTCGGCCGGCGTGCAGACGGCCGTCACGAAAGAATCCGTCATCGAGTTTATGAAGGAATTAAACGGCATTCGCGGCGGGATTCCGATTTCCGAAAAGGAATTTGAAGCCAACAAACAAAGTTTGATTCGGAGCTTCCCGAGCGGTTTCGAAACCAACGGGCAAGTTGCCGGCGCTCTTTCGACATTGGTTACATACGGCTTGCCTGATACGTATTACAACGACTTTATCAGAAATATCAACGCCGTCACGATGGCCGACGTCAATCGTGTGGCGAACAAATATCTGACGCCCGACAAGATGGCCATCGTCATCGTCGGCGATAAAGCCGTAATCGAGCCGCGCCTGCGCGAAATCGAGATGCTCGGCAAATCGATTACGTTTCTCGACACCGAAGGCAATCCGGTAAGAGTCGAGTAAAATCGACAAAATAAAAACAAAAAGGGGCAAAGTTTTCGGGCTTTGCCCCTTTTTTATTGAAGAATTTTGATTAAAAACAATTCCGCAATACTCAAAAGCCTTTTCGGAATACTCTGAAAACATTTCGGAGCACTCTGGAAACGCTTCCGAGCACTCTGGAAACATTTCGGAGTACTCCGAAAACACTTCCGAGTGCTCTGAAACGCTTTCAGAGCACTCGGAAAACGTTTCAGACGCCTCCGGAAAAACTTTTGAGTGCTCCGAAAATATTTTTTTGAATATTTTTCCTGCTTTGCGGATACGTTATTATGAGTGGCAAATATGGATGATGCAGCGGCAATCGAAAAAGTTCAGAACGGCGAGCGCGAAGCGTTTCGCTATCTGGTCGAAAGCTATCAAAATCAGGCCGTCGTGCACGCCGTCGCCATTCTGAGAAATCGTGAAGACGCCGAGGACGCGGCGCAGGACGCATTTATAGATGCTTTCCGCGCGCTCAAAAATTTTGACAAAACGCGCAGGTTTTACCCCTGGTTTTATGTTCTGCTCCGCAATCGCTGTTATAAAACGGCGGCGAAACGACACGAAACCGAAACGGTCGAAGAGATGGAAATCATCGCGCCGCAGACAGGTTTGCCGCGCGAGGAACAAATTGCGCTCGAAGCGGCGCTCGCCCGTCTATCCGGCGAAGACCGCGAAATCATTACTTTGAAATATCTCGACGGTCTCTCCTACGACGAGCTTTCGCGCCTTTTGGAAATTCCGCGCGGAACGGTGATGAGCCGACTTTTTTACGCGCGCCGCGCGATGCAGGCAAATTTGGAGAAAAAGCTATGAGAAAGGAAAACTGCGAAGAAATTTTAATGGCGCTGATGGCCGTTTTCGACGGCGAAACGACCGAATACACGCCCGAACAGTTAAACGCACACACGGCAAACTGCGCCGGCTGCCGCGCGGAAATCGACGAGCTGCAGAACACTTTTGCGTTGCTCAAAAACCAGGAGCGCCGCGAGCAAAACGTAAATTTATGGTCGTCGATTGAACCGCAAATCGAAACGGAAAAGCAAACAAACTGGCGGCCGTTTGCCTTTCTCGGCGTGTTTCTCGTCGTCTATAAACTTCTGGAAATGATTCCCGCGAGCGATTTCGGATTCGTTTTTAAAATCGTGCCGCTGGTTGTCGTCATCGCTTTGTTTGTTTTTCTGAAGGAAAACCCGTTCAGAATCAATACCGAGCTTGTTTGGAGAAATGAATATGAATAGTGAAACAAAAGATTTTGTCGTTTTAGGACAAAAATACGCTTTTGCGACCGCTTCGCTGATACTCGGCATTAGCTGTTTCGTCAATCTGCTGGGGCTCGAAAAAGCGATTCTGGCGATTGTGTTCGCGTGGCTCGCATTGCGGAAAAAGCCCGAGCCCGTTTTGACGGAACATCGCGTCTGGGCAAAAACCGGCTTGATTCTGGGCATTCTGCCGCTGATTATTCTGCCCGTGATAATTATCATATATTTTGACCGCGTGCTCGAAATTATCGAGCTTTTATCAAAATTGAACGGCGGTAGATAGAGGAAAAAAAATGAAAAATTTAATTTATTGCGCATTGATTTTAATCGTTTCTGTCTTGCCCGCTTTCGGACAGGCGGGCGCGAGCGCCGAAGGAAAATGGCTCGGCACGCTCGAATTCAACGGAGTAAGCTTGCGGCTCGCGCTCAAAGTCGCCAAAGAAGCGGGCGGCTCTCTGACGGCGACGTTTGACAGCATCGACCAGGGCGCGACCAATTTGACCATCGAAACTTTCACGCAGAAAGACAAAGCGGTGAGCTTCGAAGCCCCGAAATACGGTTTGAGCTACGAAGGCACGATAAACGAAAAAGGAGACGAAATAACGGGAACTTTCAAGCAGGGCGCAGGCTCGCAGGTGCTCGTTTTCCGGCGCATCAACGAGCTTCCGAAAATCAATCGCCCGCAGGACCCGCAAAAGCCTTACCCGTATAACGAGGAGGACGTCTCTTACAAAAACACGAAAGACGATGTCAGGCTCGCCGGAACGCTGACCACGCCGCGCGGCGAAGGACGCTTTCCGGCCGTCATCCTGATAACCGGAAGCGGCGGGCAGGACCGCAACGAAACCGTCGCCGGACATCACCCGTTTCTCGTTCTGGCCGATTATTTGACGAGAAAAGGCATCGCCGTTTTGCGCGTCGATGATAGAGGAATCGGCGGCTCCGATGCGGGCTTGCCGAATTTCACGAGCGAAAGTTTTGCCGGAGACGTTCTGGCCGGAGTCGAATATCTGAAAACCAGAAAGGAAATTAATCCGAAACAAATCGGCTTAATCGGCCACAGCGAAGGCGGAATGATTGCGCCGATGGTCGCCGCAAGTTCAAAAGACGTCGCGTTTATCGTTTTGCTGGCCGGCCTCGGGCAAACCGGCGCGGACGTGATTTACACGCAGACCGATTTGCTCAACCGGGCGGGCGGCGCGAGCGAATTTGTTACCGCTCAGACGATAAAAATCTTGAAAAATGTGGCGGCGATTTTGAAAGACGTGCCGGATAATAAACGCGCCGAACAAAAAATCGACGAAATGCTGGCCGCACAATCGGGCGAATTTAGCACCGAGCAGAAAAAAGAATTCGCGCCCGCCGAAGCGTCAATCAAAGCGCAGATTCCGATGTATGTTTCCTCCTGGTTTCGCTATTTTATCGCTTACGACCCGCGCCCGACGCTGCAAAAAGTCAAAACTCCCGTTCTCGCTCTCAACGGCGAAAACGATTTGCAGGTCGCATATAAGGAAAATCTCGGCTTAATCGAGGCCGGACTCAAAGCCGGCGGAAACAAAGACGTGACGGTTAAATCCTTCCCGAAACTCAATCATCTTTTCCAGACGAGCGGGACCGGACTGCTCAGCGAATACGAAAAAATCGAGGAAACAATGTCGCCCGTCGTTCTGGAAACGATTGCCGACTGGATTTTGAAACGCACGAAATAGATTTTCACCATCGGCTCCGCAAGACAGAGGCACAGAGATTTTTTTAATATTTCTCTGTGCCTCTGTCTCTCTATGGTGAGTTATTTCCTAATCGATAATCTGCAAGCTTTTCAAAATATTTCTGGTAATCGTTTTTCGCTTTTCCGAGTCGGCGAAATTTTTCATATCCATTTCGAGCGCGAAAAAATACGCGTTCTGCTCGCGCTCGACATAGCCGACCCACCAGCCGATTTGCGGCGTGAACGCGTCCGACCAGCCGGTTTTCGAGCGAATCGTGTATTTGTCGGTTTTCTCCGTAATCATAATTTCCTTGACAAGGTCGATTGAACGCTGCGAAAACGGCAGATTGTTTTCGTAAAGCCGTATGAGAAGCTCGACCTGCTCTTTCGGCGTCACGCGCAAATCGCCGTTTATCCAGTAAGCGTCGCCGAAACCGTTCGTGCTCCGGTTGCCGTAGCCGACCGCATCGTAATATTTCTGCATTTTTTCGCGCCCGAGACGCTTTGAAGCTTCGACGAAAAACCAGTAGGCCGAAACCTGAAAAGCCGTGCGCAGATTGTGGTCTTTGTTCCAGTCGGGCGAAAAACGCTTGACGCCGTCCCATTTGAAAATTTCGTTTTCGTCTTTGACCGCGCCCGAATCGAGAAAAATGAGCGAGTGGATGATTTTTGAAGTCGAAGCCGGAACAAATCCCTGATTCATCCGCTCGCGGTCGTAAATCATAAATTTATTCCGGCGCAAATCGTAAACGACGATTCCGCCCGAAGCGCGCTCGGCGTCGAAAAACTTTTTCCAATCCGCTCTTTCTTCGATTTTGGCGTCCGCCAATCGCGTCTTGACGTCGCCGATGGCCGCAAACGGAATGTCGTAAATCGCGTAAGACTGCCAGTCTTTGTAATCGAAATGCCACCACTCGTTCGCGTTGACGGTGAAACCTTCGGCTTCCATCAACTGCCGGAGCAAGTCGCGATTGGCGCGTTCCGCTTCCGTTCCGCCCTTGTAATCGGGCGAAGCGCGCTCGGTAAATTCGTCAAAATCCGAAGGCATCGGGACGAGTTTGCCGGTCTGCAAATCGTAAAGGCTCAAATCGACCGCGCAGCCGCGATTATGGCGCGACCCTTTGGCCGGGTCGGCGACAAATTTTTTCTGGTCTTCGCGGACGACTTCCCAGAAAAGCTTTGTAATCGCCCACGGCCGATAGCCGTCAAAAATGACAAGGCCGAGTCCCTGTTTTTTCAGTTTTTCGTGAACTCGCAGAACGGCTTCGGCGGCCGGTCGCTGCAAAAACGCGCGGGCTTCCGGGTAGACGACTTTGCCGACGAAGTTATCCGTCCGGGCGTAGCGAATATCGAGTTTTATGGTTTTATCGAGTTTGATGAGTTCGAGCAAATCAGCCTCACGTTTGTTTTCTTCTTTCGGCGGCGTAACCTGAGCCGCTGCGCACGAAGAAAAAAGAATAAAACAAAAAAGATACGCCGTAAATCTTAGAAAATGTTTTTTCATATTTCAGCCGAATTTATAAACGGATTGTTTGAAAACGCAGAGCAAAATAAGTTATTCTTTTAGAGATTATGAGCCAGCAGGAAGGAAAAAGAAAATGTCCGGCCGTCAAATGGACGAAGCGCTTCGGCGCGGCCGCTTTTTTGTTTTTTCTCGTAAAAGGCTTGATGTGGCTGATTGTTCCGGCTTTAATCGCCTACTTTTCTATCAAAAATTAAGTTCGGATTCCAAACAAAACCCGTGTTTGGAATCCGAACCTTAAATTTACTACGGTTTTGGTTTGTCGTCCTTAACTTCTTCCTCGTCATCGGAAATCTGAACTTCAGTGCCGTATTTTTGATATTCCTTAAAGCGAATCAAATTTCTCGTTTCGAAAAGCTGCCGATTGTCTCGTGAGGTAAGCCGCACGTCCGAGAGCGACGGAAGCAGATATTTTTCTTCGGCAATCGTCACCCAGTCGTAATCGATATTGCTGCTGGTGGCGCGAATCGGAAAGGTTTCGGGAATTTCCGTCGCCTCCGATTCGATGCGCAGAACGCGGAAATTTTCGCGGTCAATCCAGATTTTGCCTTTCATTCCGGCGATGGTCGTGTCGTTGAAAACGCCCGCGGCCGTAATTCTCAACTTCGCTTTATCTTTTTTAACGTCGAAACTATAAACGACGGCGCGGCGGCCGCGAATGACGTCGGTATCGACGATTTCAAATTTCGTTTCGCTTTCGGGCTTGAAAATAATCGCCAGAATCGTGACGAATTCGCCCGTCGAGCTGGTGCCGCCGACTTCCGAATAATTTTCCTTATTAGCCGGACTTGCCTGCAAAACGCCGTTGACCGATAAAATTTTATACTCTTCCTGACCGGAAGCGCGATAGCTGACGGCGACAACCAGTTTATCGAGATTGCGGAAATTATTTGTTCCGGCATACGCTGCCGAGCGCTGAATTTGCTGTTTGACGACAAAATCGGGCATATCGTCGAGCGCCGCCAGAGAAGCCTCGCGCGCTTTGGCTAAAACCTCGGTCGATTCTTTTTCCGACGGAAGTTTGGCAGTCGTCGGGTTCAGCCTCCGGCGATTTGCTTCTTCCAGAGTTCGCAGCAGCTCGGCGTCGTTGGCGCCTTTTGTTCTTGTCAATCCGCGCAAACCGTCGGTCAATTCAAAACTGATTCCGCGCGTCCGCAAATTTTCGATGAGAGCCGTTTTATTGTTCGGATTTTTCGACAAATCATAGAGCATCCTGACGTACTCGGCCTGCGTCAGAGGTTTTTGCTCGCCGGTCTGCGCGAAAACAAATCCGAGCGAAGAAATTAAAATTAAAATTGCGAGAATTATTTTTTTCATTGATTTATAAAGATGCTCGGCGGCTTTTTCGCGTTTGCCCGAAGCAAAAAAAAACAAAGGCGGAGAAAAGTTTTTAACGCTTTTCTCCGCCTTCGGTTAGTAAATTATGAATTAAATAAAAAGACCGAATTAGTTAACCCATTCTTCTTCGTAATTCATTTGCCAATGCCTTGTTACCCAATTTTCAGCGGCTGTTAAAGCCTTTTGCTTCCAGCTTTTCAGGTTTTCCATAACGGAAAGAGCCGCTAATGGCTTGCTCGGGTCACGCTCAACCCGAATAACTTGCGTCGGAACTTCGATAATCGTTTTTTCCTCGTCAAATACTCGTAGTGTTACTTCGCTTCCAACCGGCGGCAAAACGTCGAGATTTACCAAAGCACTGGTTTCACCCAGATTTTCCGTCAAACCTTCGACTGAAACCGTTTTACCACTTGCCGAGTCAATCCACGTTGCCTGAACCGGCAAACTCGCCATTATACGCTGATGCAAATGCGTCTTATTTTCAACCGTCGAATACGCTAAACGCGACATATCTATTACTTCCCCCTTTTTCGTTCTTCTATTTTTCAAATGCCTAAAATAATTAGGCAATCTGTATTGCGCGAGTAATGTAAACTACTATTACAAAAAAGTCAAGTATTCAAAAACCGCTCAAATCGCTAATCTAAAATTTGACCGATTAATATAATTTTATTGAAGTTAAAACGGGCAGCTTCATCCTCATTAAAAATTCCGGACTTAAATCTTCCCTGTAATTCGCTCAAATCGCTCATTTTTTAAGTGATTTATTATCTTATAGATAGTTTTAAATCGTGGAAATCGCAATTTACAAAATTTTCGGGATTTTTTAATTCGTATCGACGCCTTTAAAAATTCGCGATTTTTAACTTCGATTTAATTTGAAAATGAGAAGATTCGAGCGCAGTGAAATTTATAGTTAAATGCTAAATTTTAGGAACTTAAATTGCCTAAAACTAGGCAGGACGCTCTTGTAAAAATTACAAACGTACAACGAAGAATTTCATGCCTTGATGGTATGAAAGGCGATAAAAGTGTGAAAACTAAGCACTTAAAAATATCAAAGCGGATATTTTGAGTCTTATTTTACGGAAAGAAAATCTGAAGTTTGCAAAATCTAAAATCCAAAAAGTAAGATAAAAATTCAAAAATCAAAATATCCTGCCCTTTTTATAATCAAAAAACGAAATTTTGCCACAAAATTTTTTTCTATAAAACACGAAAGAGGTCAAAAAATTAAATGACTAAAAGAATTTCTATAAAATTTTCAATAGCAATCTGCTGTTTGCTTTTGAGCGTTGGGCAAATCTTTGCTCAATCAACCGTAACCGGCGGTATTAATGGTACGGTCACCGACCCGGCGGGAGCGGTCGTGCCCAATGCTACCATCACGGTTACCAACCTTGGCACTAATAACGTGGTTACCGTAACTTCAAATAATGACGGTGGTTTCCGCGTTACCAATCTTCAGCCCGGAACTTACAGCGTAGCGGTTTTAGCCACCGGTTTTTCCGCCTTTAAGCTGGAAAAAGTGACGGTTGAAGTCGGTCAGTCAACGTCGCTTGACGCCGCTTTATCCGTCGGCCCGGTTGACCCCACGCAAGTTGAGGTGACGGCGGATGCTCCGGTTATCAACACCAACGACAACGCAAATGCGCAAAACATCAACCAGACATCAATCAACGAACTGCCGATTAACGGTCGTCGCTGGTCGAACTTCGCGCTGCTGACGCCCGGAACGGTTCCCGACGGAACTTTCGGTCTGATTAGTTTCCGCGGAATCTCCGGCCTGCTCAATAACAGCACGATTGACGGCGGCGACAACAATCAGGCGTTTTTCTCGGAAGAACGCGGTCGCACGCGTATCAATTACGTTATCAGCCAATCGGCGATTCGCGAGTTTCAGGTTAACACCTCGAACTATTCGGCCGAATTCGGTCGCTCGGCGGGCGGCGTCATTAACGCCGTCACCAAAAGCGGAACGAACGAATTTCACGGCGAGCTTTTCTACTACAACCGCAACAACCGCAACGGCGCCCGCAACCCGCGCGCGTTTCGCTCGATTTTAGTCAACGGCGTCTCGACAGTCGTTGCCGCCAAACCGATTGACGTCCGCGAGCAGTTCGGCGGCGCAATCGGCGGCCCGATTCTTAAAGACCGTCTGTTCTTCTTCTTCAGCTACGACCAGCAGAGACGCAATTTTCCGGGACTGGCCGCGTTTACGCAGCCGAATTTCCTGAATACGGTCAATCGCACATTGCTTCTTTCGCGCGGTCTGACCGCTGCGCAGATTGACAATTCTCTGAATTTCTTAAACTCGCTCACCGGCGAAACGCCGCGCAAGGGCGACCAGAAATTGTTTTTGCCGAAAATTGACTGGCAGGTCAACGACAACAATTTGTTCAGCATCAGCTACAATCGCCTGCGCTGGGCATCTCCGAACGGAGTCCAGACGCAAGCCGTCAACAACCGCAGCCGCTCGAATTTCGGCGACGACTTTGTCCAGGTCGATTCGGTCAACGCTCGCTTGCAGTCGACTTTCTCGGCTAACTTGCTGAACGAGTTCCGCTTCCAATACGGACGCGATTTCGAATCACAGTTCAGCACGCCGCCGCTTCCGGGCGAACCGACGACTTCGTCGACCGTCGTCGGCGGTGTTCGCGCGCCGAACATTTTCATTACCAACGGGCTTGAATTCGGAACGCCGACCTTCCTCGAACGTCCGGCATTTCCCGATGAAAAACGCTGGCAGTTTGCCGATACGATTACTTACACGCGCGGTCGTCACACCTTTAAATTCGGCGCCGACATCAACCGCGTCACAGACGACATTTCGAATCTTCGTTTTGAAGCCGGCGCGTATTCGTATAACAACATCAACGATTTTATCGTTGACTACGTTAACTATTTGACGCCTTTACCGGGAGCGACGGTTTGTGCCACCGGCACGCGCACTGCCGGAAGATGCTACACGAGCAACTACCAGCAAGGTGTCGGCTCGCCGGGCTTGAATCTCAAAACATGGGATTACAACTTCTTCCTTCAGGACGATTATCGCGTTACGCCGCGTTTCACAGTCAACCTCGGTCTGCGTTATGAATACATCAAAATGCCGAAAGCGACGTTGATAAACTCGAGCACCGCGATTATTCCGAACGACGGCAGAACTTTTGCGGAAGCGACTTCGACGCTGCCGAACGATAAAGACAACTTCGGCCCGCGCATCGGCTTTGCTTACGACCTTTTCGGCAACGGCAGAACCAGTGCTCGCGGCGGCTTCGGCATTTACTACGGACGTATCCAGAACTCGACGATTTACAACGCGCTTGTCAATACCGGAAATCCGGGCGGACAGGCTCAGTTGAGCATCGCGCCGGGCACGACGACCAACTGTTTCCCGACTGTTCCGACCGCGACGATTCCCTGCTCGCCGATTTTCCCGAACGTTTTACCGGCCAGCTCGCTGACGTTCAGCGCGGGTGCGGTTCAGTTCTTCTCGCGCAACTTCCAGGCGCCGCTGATTAGCCAGTATGACTTCATTCTCGAACATCAGATTATGAAGAATACGGTTGTTTCGGTTTCCTATATCGGAAGTTTGGGACGCAATCTGCCGACCTTCGTCGACCAGAACTATCGCCAGACCGGCGCGACGACGACTTACACGGTTGTCGGCGGCCCGTTCGGCGGACAGACGTTCTCGCTGCCGCTTTACAGCCGCGTTACCGGCTCAAATGCTTTCACGCAGATTCAGAGCTCGGTTAAATCCGAATACAACGCGCTTGTCTTCCAGGCAAACCGACGCTTTACCGACGGCTTGCAGTTTCAGGCGAGCTACACCTGGGCGAGATCGACCGATACCAACCAAAACTCGGCGACCTTTACCCAGACCAACAGCCCGTATGACTTGTTCGACCGCAGCTACGACCGCGGCCCGAGCAACTTCGATACGCGTCATAAAGTTGTAGTGAGCGCCGTCTATGCGCCGACTTTCTACAAAGGCAGCTCAAACTCGATTTACAATTACGCGTTTAACGGCTGGTCGATTGCGCCGGTTTTCACCTACTATTCGGGTCGTCCGTTTGACGGAACGGTTTCGGGTACAAGCTTGAACGGCTCAAACGGCGACACGCGCTTCCCGCTTAATCTGAGAAACGCTTATCGTCTGCCGGACATCATCAACCTCGATTTGAGACTTTCAAAACGCTTCAGATTCTCGGAGCGCTACAATCTCGAATTTTTGGCTGAAGGCTTTAATATTGCCAACCGCACGCATGTTTTCGGTGAGAACAGCACGCTTTATACCAGAGCCGGCAACGTTCTGACCTACAACCCTTCGTTTGGCGACATTACGACGACCGACAGCACGCTTTATCGTGAACGTCAGATTCAATTCTCGGCACGTTTTCAATTTTAGTTTTTCAAGAAATTGAAAAACCTTTCGAGGTGTGTTTCTTTTCGGAGAAGCACACCTTTTTTATTTTCGCGGTTTACGCTCTATTATTGATTCGTGCGCATTTTACATATTTCATCGGCGAGAAATTTTGGCGGCGGCGAAAAGCATCTGGTTGATTTGACGAGAGAGCTGACCGCGCGCGGTCACGAAATCTTCGTCGCCTTGCGTCCGACCAACGAATGGCAGAAAAAACTGGACTTTTTGCCCGCCGAAAATATTCTGCATGTTTCGATACGCAATTCGTTCGGCGTTTTCAGCGCCCAGAAGATTGCAAGTTTCGTGCGCGAAAAAAACATCGAAATCATCCACGCGCATCTCGGTCGCGATTACATTCCGGCGAGCCTCGTCTGCCGAATGACGCAAAACACGAAATTTGTTTTGACGCGCCACGTCCTTTTTCCGATGAAGTCTTTTCACAGATTCGCATTGCGAAATCTTTCAAAGGCAATCGCCGTCTCGCCGGCCGTCACGTCAAATCTGCAAAAAATTTTTCCGGCGGAGAAAATCGAATGCGTGCCGAACGGAATCAACACCGAAGATTTTGAAAGAGAAAGCGAAAAGATGCGCGAGGAATTTCGTTTTCTGCACAATATTGCCTTTGACGCGACGGTCATCGGCATCATCGGCGAATTAAAAGTCTTAAAAGGCCAGAGAGATTTCGTCCTCGCGGCGCAGACGCTCGCGCCGAAATTTCCCGAAGCGTTTTTTGTCGTCGTCGGCAAAGATAATTCGACGACGCAGGAATTTCGCCGCGAATTAAAAAAACTCGTCAAAATTTTTAATCTCGAAGACCGGTTTTTGTGGCTCAACTGGGTGGAAGATACGGCGCCTCTGCTCGCCGCGATTGATGTTTTCGTTTCGGCTTCGCACACGGAAAGCTTCGGTCTGGCAACGCTCGAAGCGATGGCCGGCGCAAAAGCGATTGTTTCGACCGAAACCGAAGGCGCGCGCTCGCTTATCAAAAACGGAACGACCGGAAAGCTCGTCCCGATTAAAGAACCGCTGAAGTTGGCCGAGGCCGTCGAAGAATTTCTGCAGGACGCCGATTTACGAAAAGCTCTCGGCCAAAACGCGCGGAAAGCGGCGAAGGAAAATTTCGATTTGAAGCGAATGATTGAAGAAACCGAGCGAGTTTACCGGAAGTTATAAATTTTCGCGTTTATGGGAAAATTCTTTCTCGATGTGTCTTGCGGCCGTGTTTTCGAGGATTTTTTTATTAAAACTTGTAGCCTTTCCGATTCCGATGCCCGATGAAGTTAAAAAAATCTCGTCCGCTTCGATTAATTCGTCCAAAGTTGTAATTTTTTCTTCAATCCGGGAATTTTCCAACAAAAATTCCCGCGTCGTTCCGGCCAAACAACCGGTTTCGAGCGCGGCGGTAAAAATTTTTCCGCTCTTTATCCAAAACAAATTTGCCATGCACGCCGAAGCGACTTCGCCGCGCTCGTTGAGGCGTACGGCTTCGTCGAAATCTCTCGCCTTTGCTTCTTCCAGAGCCAGAACGTTTTCCAGATAGTTACAGGATTTTATATTGGCGAGCGGAGATTTTGAATTGATTCGGTAAGGCGAAACGGTCAAGCGCAAATCTTTCGTCTCGCGCAAGTCGGCGGTCGTAATCAAAACGCTCGTTCGGCGATTTGTTTCGAATGACCAGATGCCGCTTGTAGATTCATCGAAAAAAGTTATCCGCGCGCGCGCGTTTTCCGCATTGTTTCGATTTATCACGTCCGCAAGCGCCGCTTTTATTTTCTCTTCCGAAAATTCGGACAAATCAAGGCGAATGCGCGACGCGTTTTCAATCAATCTTCGCCAGTGTTTTTCCCATAAAAAAGGCTTTCGCCGGTAAATTGCGAGCGTTGTAAAAACGCCCCGGCCGTAAAACGCGGCGGCGGAAACTGCGTGTAAATTCGTCTTGTCGGACGATTGGATTTTTTGATTGAAAGAGACGAACGGATGCATTCGAAAATTAGCTCACGGCGCGGATTTGCTGTTTGTGAGCGAACGGAAAGACGAGACGAAACGTCGTGCCTTTGTCGATTTCGCTTTCGACCTCGATGGTTCCCGAATGCTCCTGCACGATGCCGTAAGAAACCGCGAGGCCGAGCCCCGTCCCGCTTCCGACGCCTTTGGTCGTAAAAAACGGGTCGTAGATTTTGGTTATATTTTCCGGCGCGATGCCTGCCCCCGTGTCGGAAACTTTGATGATAACGTCGCCGTCCTCGCCGAGCCGGGTTTCGAGCGTGATGCGCCCGCCGCCAATCATCGCGTCGCGCGCGTTGATGATTAAATTTGTGAAAACCTGCTGGAGCTTGCCGGCGTTTCCGACGATTTGCGGCGGAGCTTCGGCGTAATTTTTGACGATTTCGATTTGTGATTTCCGCATTTGCGGCTCAAGCAGCTGGAGCGTATCGTCGAGCAGTTTGTTGATATCGACTTCGGTGTAATCGGTCGAGTTTCCGGCGCGCGAGAAATTTAAAAGATTATTCGTAATATTTGAAGCGCGCTCGGTCTGTTTTTGCACTTTTTGCAAAAGCGCGTGTTTCGGGTCGGTTTCGGGAATCATGCCAAGCAGCATCTGCGTATATGAAGAAACGCCCGTCAGAGGCGTGTTTACTTCGTGCGCGATGCCTGCGGCGAGAAGTCCGATGGACGATAATTTCTCGCTTTGCTGCAGAGTTTCTTCGAGCTTGATGCGCGAAGTCACGTTTTCCAGAACGATGATGGCGCCGGTCTGGCCTGCCGAGACCGAGCGAAGCGGCGCGATGGCGACGTTTAAGATTAAAGATTTCCCGTCGTGGCTCGTCGTGTAGAGTTTGTAAGCGTTGCGAATTTCCGTCAGGTGCCAGCGCGACTGACCTAAAATATTTTCTAAATTTAAGGCGAAAGCTTTATCAAAAACGTCCTCGACAAATCGGCCGATTGTCTGCTCGCGGCTCAATCCGAGCATTTCTTCAAACGTCGAATTGCAGCGCGTGATACATCCGTTTTCATCGACCGCCAGCAGTCCGACGTTGACCGATTCGACAATCGATTCGTTAAATTCCTTCAAAAGCGCCAGCTCTTCCGTGCGTTTTTCCTGTTCCTGGTACAAAAGACTGTTTTCGATGGCGACGGCGACGTATCCGGAAACGGTCTGCAAAATTTCCAAATCCTCGCTCGACAAAAGCGAGCCGTCCGAAGCGCGTCCCATGCCGATGACCGCGACCATTTTTCCGCGCGCGACGCACGGCACGAAATAATGAAGCTCCTGCCGGACGATGTTTTTGCCGTTTCGGCCAAACTTTTCGATTTTTCCTTCGATTTTCCCGATAATGCCGTTTTCTTCCGTTTTTTCCGCCGGTGCGGCGTCGATGACTTCCTCTTCGGCCAATTCAAACTCGTCGGCGCGGACAACGCCCGTGATTGCTGATTTCTGGCGAATCATCAGGCGAAAATCGTTCGGCATTTTGTAATTTTTGCTCAAACCGATTGACTTGGCAAGACGATAATCTTCCGTATCGCCTTCGATAAAAACCGCTACCTTTTCGACGTCGAGAACCTGCCGCAGACGTTCGGTCAAAGCATTCAAAAGCGGGTCGAGCGCGGTCGTCGCCGAGAGCGTTCGGCCGAAATCGAGAAGTCCGCGGCGCAAATCGTATCGCTCGCCGTAGAAGAAACGGTCGGCGCGCTCCTGCAAAAACTTCTTCAAAGGCTCGGAAAGCAGAACGATTCCGGCCATCGCGACAATCGCAATCAGCGCGCGAAGCGTGATTTCCGTCGTCGAAAGATTATGGCCGACGGCGAGAACGACGAGTCCGAGCGCAACCGCGCCAATCATCATCGCAATGGCCAGTGTCGTCAAAGCGTAGACGAGCGCTCGCCGCACGACCACGTCGACGTCCATTAGACGATAACGCACGACCGAATGACCGAAGCTCAGAGGAATCAAAGCGAGCGGCAGGGTAATCAGCGCGGACGTCAGATAATCTTCGGTAAGTGAAGGAACAAAGCGTTTCGCAATCTGAAAAATCAGAATCGGCACGACCGCGGCAATCGTTCCCCACATCGCCCATTTTAAACGCTGGCGAACGAGCGTCTGGCGGTTTTTTATAAAACGCCACGTCAAAATTCCCGCGCCGACTGCAATGCCGAAGGCAAAATGAACATTGAGCGATAAATACAAGTTTCGGAAAAAATCGTATTTATCGATAAAACTTGCCAGAGCACCGTCAAATGTTTCTCCGAGATGAAGAATCGGAAGAAGCGAGACGACGAGATTGACCGCGGTTATAACGCCGGCCGGTATATAAAGCGCGTATGTTTTCCAGCGCGCGTCTTCGAAAACTTCGCTCCTGACCGGATAGCGCAGACAGAAATGCAAAAAAAGCGGAACGAAAAAGGCGAACGCGATATCGTCGAGCAGGCTGACGACCAAATCCAAATCCTGACCGAGCCCGATTGAGCGATACGTGTGAAAAACAAAAGCGGCCAGACAAACCGTGGCAAAGTGCAAAACAAACGGCGCGTGACTGCCTTGTTTGAAAAGCACGAAAATCCCGACGCCGAGCCAGATTATGCCGACCAGCATCAGAAAAATAATCGAGGCCGTCCAGCGCGGAAGCGTGTCGATATGTCTTAAATCGGCGTAATAATAATTGTTTGCAAAGGAATAGGAAGGACGCTGGTAGAAATAAGTCAGATTGCCGTCAACGCCCGCCGCTTCGAGATACATCGGAACATCGGCGGGCGAAGTAATTTCCTCGATTCTGTCGCTTTCCAGACCGATGCCGATAAGCTTGTCGCCGACGGCGATTCCGGCGCGCGACGCGGCCAAGTTCGGCATCACTCGCTCGGCGTAGATTCCGTCCGTCTTTTGCGTCCAGACGACGCCGTCGGTCGGCGGCAGCGGGTGATAAGCGCGTTGAGACAGATTGAGAGCGCCGCCGACAACAAATAAAACGGTTGCCAGAAGCCAAATCAAACTCCAACCTGTCAGCACTTTACCCTTCATTTCAATCAGGCAAACTTCACCGACCGATTTTTACGCAAAAGATGTTCCAATCGGTTTTTCGGTTAAATTTTTCAATATTTCGGCTAAAACAAGCCTTTTTGTAGATATAAATTTTGAATAAACAGACAATTTCATTCAGTTTTTTGCTTTATATCCGAGATTTCGGAAAATAATTTAGCCACGAGTTTCGCAAACTGCACGAACCGGAAAATCAATCATTCGTGTAATTCGTGTAATTCGTGGCTAAATCTTAAAATCTGACTGAAATTCCGCCGCGCAATGTGCGTCCCTGAGAATTAATTTTCAGGCTTCCTTCTTCACCGTTGACTCCGCCCTGAGTGTCAAACAAATTACGCGCGTCGATAATCGCTTCGGCACGAATCGGCAGCCCGAGGGTCGGCAGACTCTGGGTTACCATAACGCTCAAATTCGGGTCGTAAATCGCCATTCTTCCCTGAAACGGGTCAATCGCGAAAACGGTTGCCTGCGGCGACAGGCGAAAAACGGTTTTGATTTGCGTTCCGGTGCTGAAGGCGGCGTCGAACTGTCCGAAAAACGTCTGGAAAAAATCGTCTTCAAAAACATTCGCCGGATTTGAGACGGCTTCCATTGAAAGCTTCTGACCGTTGCCGAAGGCGTAACCGGCGGCCGCATTAAACGTGCCGTTCAAGCGTCTGGTGTAAACGACTCTGACGCCGCGCGCATTTCCCTGTTGATTGGCGACAAATCCGCCGAAATTTTCGCCGCTTAAAACGTTAATCGGAATGCTCGTCAGTCCGACGCCGCGACCGGAAACGGTATCGAAAAATACGTTTGCCTCGACGTTCGATTTATTATCGATAACGCGCTCGATGCCGAATTCGAGGCGGCGGCTTTTGTTCATCTGCGGCGCGTCATTTTCGACGACGATATCCTGCGTCGAAACCGGCTCGCGGAAAAGAACCTGCGCGTCTTCCATCTCGATGGCGCGCTGCCACGTTTTTTCTTCGTTCTGCGTCGTGTAAGCCGTGCGAAAACGCGTCTTTGAATTTATATCAAACTGCAAACCGAGGCGCGGACTAATCGAGAAATCGCTGCCGGCGCCGATAAAGCGCGAATAATCAAATCCGAAAACGACAATCACGCCGCTCTTGACTTTCCATTCGTCGAGCGCCTGAAAAGAAACTTGTCCGAGCGATTTTTCGCGCGCCTGTTTTTTGATTTTTCCGATATTGACGATTGAGCCGTTGATGTGAATCTGATGGTCTTCGACCGGACGGAATTTTAGATTGGCCTCGAATCTCTGCGGCGTGTTGCTGCCCGCGCCGATTTGTCCGGCGATGATAATTTCCGAGTTTTCGGTTAAAGGCTGGAGACGGGCAAAATTCAGTCCGGTAAAGCTTCCCGACTCGGAATTTGCAAAATACGATTCGACGACCGTCTGCGCTTTTCGCTCGGAATTCGCTTCTTCCTCGGTTTCTTCGGCAGCGTCGGCAGTGGCGGTTTCGTCAAGCGGCCGGTCGTCTTCGTCAATTTGGTAAATCGAGCGGCTTGCCTGTGCCGAGCGAATCCGCCATTTGGTGTTGTTTCTATCGGCGCGTTTTTCGGGCAGAGTGTTTCCGCTTCCCGAGCGTTCGAGTTTGAATCCGTAAACCAATTCGGCTGAGCGATTGACTTCGACTTCGGCGACCGTAATCGGATTAAAACCTTCGGCGACGGCTAAAACCGTATAAGTTCCGGGCAGAATTTTCGCCAGAAAACTTCCGTTTGCCGCCGAGCGAACCTGTTTCAGAAGTCGTGACGTGCCGGCGCGAAAAATGGCGACGGTGGCGTCTGCAATCGGATTTCCCGCATCGTCGCGCACGATTCCTTTAATCGTGCCCAAATCCACTTTTTGCTCGACGGCAATTTCCGTCGGCGCGTCCGATGCAAAGACGAACGACGCACAGAGAGCGGTCAGCAGAATTAACGAAATCGGCTTCAGGAAATTTTTTATTGAAAAAGCGGACAAATCCATTTTGGAAAAAGCGACCTCCGAATAAACAAGTTTCGGGGAGAACTTATTACGGTAGAAGTGCTGAAATTTTCGTTAAAGACTAAAATAAAGCCTAACGCGCCACGTTCTGTATTTTCATTCCTAAATTCAAATGTGTCAAGCACAGACACTACGAACTTTGACTGATTTGATGCCGCGTGCCTTGACAAAGTTTGCTCAGCGGCTAGAATAAAAACTTGGTTTTCAACCCGAACACGCGGAGACGTGGCTGAGCGGCTGAAAGCGGCGGTTTGCTAAATCGTTGTAGTCTTAAAAACTACCACAGGTTCGAATCCTGTCGTCTCCGCCATACATAAATTCATAAAGCCTCGATTTTACGGCATTGTCTAGTAAATTCGGGGCTTTTGATTTTGCTCTATTTGTTGTTTTATGTCGTTTTGTGTTCGATTTCTTGGAAAAAGTCGTCAATATGTCGGAAAGTTTTTAGTCCTTAAATCCTAGAGATGAGCTAGGGATATACGACTAGACTCGGAGAGATTTTATTGGTTCATTAAATACTGGCTTAGTTAGTGATTTGATATAGCCTTAAATTTAAGTTGCCGCAAAAACACAAAATCAAACCGTTCAAAGACTATAAGATTTAGGTAAATATTAAATCTTGTAATGGGAAATTTAACAATGTTATTATTATAAAAGGATTTACGGCATTAAAATTGCTGTATATTAAATTACTTGACAACACTGCCGATGTGCTATAATATCCGACATTCAAGACAACCTATGTTTCGATGTCGGACAAACATAAAACCTTTGTCTTAGTGTTGTCGTACAAAATATAGGAGATTATTAGTATGACGTATTTATTTTTTTCACTCTTAGGCTCTGTATTACTTTTTCCTGTATTAGTTAAATTTATGGGTGATGTGCTGAAGAATATCGAAAAGAAATTACCTGACTTATCTGAAGAGGAGTTACAAAAATCTCAAACTCCGTCGTTTCAGCGTCGCGCGGTTTGAGATTCTAATGCAAATTTTCAATGCCCACAGTAATAGACGAAAATATCCGCAAACAAGCGTTTTGGCTTTATGGAGTTATTGTCGGTCTTGCTGTTAAAGAAGCCCTAACGCACGTTCTGCCACATATCTTTAAAGAACAAATAAACCTATTAGAACGGCATATACCCGAAATGATTCGTTTATTTGTCTTTCTGGTTTTGTGCGTTAGATTTTATCTTGGTGCAGCGCAATATTTTGATGAAGCCTACGAAAAAAAGCATCCGGCCACTGTAATACCATTTGACCCTCCAGCCGAAAATATAGGAACTGCACAAGTCAATGAAGCACCGCCAGTCCTGGA
This sequence comes from Pyrinomonadaceae bacterium, assembly GCA_036403235.1. GTDB lineage: Bacteria > Acidobacteriota > Blastocatellia > Pyrinomonadales > Pyrinomonadaceae > JBGTFE01. Next base: position 131,945 of record DASWRI010000067.1, read on the forward strand.
AAACAAATATAAGAAAAAAAGTTTCGGGCTTGATTTCTTGGTCGGTTTTTTTCATTTTCTTATCTTTTCCGCTCTGGCTCTTTCAATTTGTTATGACGAATCGGGATGGAATAATGAAATAAGTATTTATTTGTTTCCGTCAGTTCTATTAACGATTTTGCTATATGACGTGGTTTGGCTTTTAGTAAACATAAAAAAACATACATTTGCCCTTATTAAATTGTGGACATTCTTAAACGTGGTTACGGTTGTAGTGTGTGCTGCTACTTTTGGCGCGGTTTGGGTTGTTTATCATATGAAAGAGGCAAAATTCCAGTATTTTGTAGCTGAGGCCATTGCATTTATTCCATTACTTTTACTCAGTGCGCTTGATATAGCTGAACTTATTGCCGGAACATCTATTATTCGCCGTATGTTGAGTTGGATTGCTGGAAATTTAGGTTCCCTAGCCAGTAGCAGGCAAGGTGATGCCACGACTGACGCTACTTAATGATTTTCATACGAGATCCTCTTATCTCATAATTTTAACCAGATTAAAGACTATTCAGCGGCTTTTGTGGAAAGCATCCTAGAAAGATGCTTTCCCTGCAAGAGTTTCGGCGCGGGCGTTTATCATTCGATTGCCGATTTCTGCGTCTTTCGCCCAGGACGGAACGAGTTCCCATTTGAGAGTAGAAACGGCGCGGTCATCGCCTTCCACGCGAACGACGTTAATCATCTGCGATAGCGCAATATTATATCTGGGGCCGAAGACCGCCGGATTGAGTTTTCCTACCTTAAATTCTCGTTTATACCATTCGGGCTTTGCCGTATTTGAAAATCTTCCGCACATATTATTGATTATACATTCGGAATAAAGCCTTAAAATATTTCTTTACAGTTTTATGCCCTTGTGCTAATTTTTATCCAATTCAAATATTGAGATGGAAAAGTGAATCTTCTGCCCTTTCTTATATCTTATTTCAAAAGTGAAAAGTTTTTGTTTTGCTAATCTATCTCTCTTCAAAAAGTTTAAATTCAGATGCAGTAATGAAGTTCAATTCAGATAGATTTTATTTCAAACAAAATATGAAAAAAATTTTCATCAGGACTAACTGTCATAATTCTGGTTCATTCGAGGAACGCCTTGCCAATGACCTCAAAGCAGCCCTTGAACACAAAGTTATCATAAACGATGATTATTCCATTTTGCCTGGAACTGATTTGCATAGTGAAATAAAAAGACAAATCTTTGAGTCAAACGTTACGCTTTTTGTCGTCCGTAGATTTCAGACTGACCTCAATTCTCTTTTTCTAGATGAAGTGAAATTTGCCTTGCAAAGTTACAAACGGGTTATTTTGGTTCTGGTTGATGATGTTCAAATACAATACGAAGATTTTGATTTGTTAGCTAGTCCTTTAAGGACTTTAATCCTTTTTGGGGACTTTCGTTTTCGAACGTTATATTGGCACGACGACATTAAAAGTTTAGCCCAAAAAATTGTGCTGGCGCTAGAACGAAGCTCCTCTGGAATTCACAGAGTTGCTTCCGCTAGGGGTGATCGACTTATGGAAGAACCCAAATTAGCGGCCGCTAGGAGGACCTTCAAACCTGAGGGTGATCCAGTTAAATGCACGGTTTTCGCATCTCCTGAGGTAAGACAAGGAGGCGAACTGCTGATACAATGCTTCGCGCATTTTTCTACAGACGACGCACGCGTGCGTCGTCTGGCTATCGAATACGATGAAAATGCCAAGGCCCGAGGATCCCGAACTTTTGAGGTAGAGACTGAACGCGGATCCAGAATTACGTTTAACTTATTTATGCCGAAAGGCGTCGAAAATACTGAACCGGTTCAAAACTTAGTGTGGCAGGGCTATCCTGAAGCAGTTCAATTTGCCATAAAATTTCCAAAAAACTTCGAAACGGGCGATTACACCGGCACTGTATATGTCAGTCGGGAAGGCGTTCCATGCGGGCATATTAAATTTAAGATAACGGTTATCGCTAAATGCTTCACTCCGTCAACTAAAAAATCCAAACAGATTGAACAATGGACGCCTTATAAAAAAGCCTTTATTTCATATGCGTCGGCCGACCGCAATGAAGTACTTAAAAGAGTGCAGATGCTCGCCAGACTCGATATTGAATACTTCCAAGACGTACTCAACCTCGAACCGGGGGAATTATGGGAAAACGAATTGTATAAAAACATCGATAAAAGCGACGTTTTCTTTCTCTTTTGGTCGAATGCCGCGAGAAACTCCAAGTGGGTTATGAAAGAAGTGCATTATGCATTAAAAAGAAAAGTTGGAGACGATTTAGCTTTGCCGGAAATTATTCCGATCATCATTGAGGGACCGCCCCCAGCCTACGTTCCGCGAGAGCTGAGTCATCTTCATTTTAACGACAAGATTGTATATTTTGTTGAGGATGAAAATCTCAAGACGTAAAAATACCATCTTGAGCCTCATTTTTAAGGTTTCCGTAGCTGTGACCGGCGCGATGCACGAGCAGTTGATTTTCTGGTGAAAGAGGCAGAAGATTTTTGCGGGTTGTTCTTTTTCGTTAAATGCCATTGGTGAGTTTTGATATTTTTAAGACAAAAATATCGGAAGTGGTCTCAATCCGCCGGGCTACAATTGCCCATGGATGCACTCCGCACTTCCGACACCAAATAGAATACAATCGATTCTTTGTTTTTTGCAAATAAAAAGGCCGGCCGCAGATGTCCATCGTAAAGCCCGGCCTCATTAAATACGCGGCTCAATTTGCCAGGCTACAATTGCCCATAAATGAACTTCCGCGCTTTTTCACTTTTTTAAGATACAACGAAACTTTTCTGAAAATCAATTATTAGATTTTCGTCAGCTGCAAACTAGAGCCGTGAAAGATAATCGAACCGGTCGCGCTCGACGTTTGCTGCGACCAGCACAAACCGAACGTGCCGCCCGCCGAGAACGTAACTACGCCGTCGATTCTGACGATGCCGTCGAAACCGCCGCCGGCATCAGAATAAGCGCTCGTCGCGCTCGTCTTTCGCGCGCCGGTCGGCCACGCTCCCGAATCGTGAGTTCTCAAATACTGCGCCATAAAACTTGAAACGACCGCCGTTCCCTGAAAATCCATATCCATACCGGGCGTGTCCATCCCGACGTGCAGAATTCCGTGAATCAAATATGTTCCGGGCTCGACGAGCGGGTGACGTATATCGCTGCCGTCGAACTTCAAATGCGTATCGACCGTTCTGGTCGTCGTCAAAGCGCGGTTCGTGTCTCCGGTTTTGAAGACGTTAAAAACCGTCTGGCCGGGCGAAGTGCGAATGTATGAGCCGGCTTCGTTTCGAATGCCATCGGGGTATGTGCCGCTCCCGTTTAAGCTGTTGCCGCCGCCCAATTCGACGATGCCCGGATTGCCGAGCAGGTGAATATGATTGACGTTGACCTCGTTTGTGAAACCTTCCAGTTTCAGGAAATCGACGTTGTTTGCGATGATGCCCGGAATTTCGCCGCTTTCGGCAAGGCCGACAATCGTTTGCTTGATGTGCGCGTATTTTACATCGGCCAAATTAAAACCGCCGCCGCTCGTTCCTGAATTATCCGAGCAGTTTTCAATGATAACCGATGCGGTTTTTCCGCCCGCGCCATCTCCGGCGACGACAACCGCATAAGTCGCGCCTTCGTCAAAATCGACGTTTTCAAGATGTATTCTCGTCCGACTTCCGAATACCACATCATCGTCGTCTACCTCCTGAAGCGGCGCGTGTGTATAAATCCAGCCGTAAGGCGAATTGACGAGCGTCCATTCAGGATTGCCGTCGAGCTGAATGTAATCGAGAAACTGCGAGTTTTTGACCATCAGTGACAGCCAATGCTCGCAGGTCACAAAGCCCTTTGTCGGTGCAGCGCATCCGCCCGCAATTACGCGGTCAAGCGATAAATTGCAGTTGTAAGCGTAAATCGCGCCGCTCGACGGCGAATCTCCGTTAGCCATCCGGATGCCTGCGAAAATCACGTTTTCAAAATGAACCCGGTCGCAGAAACCGAAAGCGAAAAGCTTGCGGTAAAAATGATTTGGAATGTCGGCGTAAAGCGAACCGAGAATCAGCAAATCCTTGACCGTCACCGAAAGCGTATTATTGATTTCGATTTTGTTCGTTGTATTTCCGCGAATTTTCAGGCGCGAGTTGGCCCCCGCGCCCATCAAGATGACCGAGCCTTTCATACCGCTGAAATTCTTGACGATGCCGCCTTCGTCAATTAAAGTTTCTCCGCGCGGGAAAATTATAGCGCCGCCGCCTGCATCGCCAACTGCGTCGAGCGCGTCAGAAAGCGGGTCTGTCGCGTCTTCGCCCTCCATCGCTCCGAATGCTGCCAGCGGAAAAACCGGTATCGAGCTGACCAAATCCCATCCGTCGTCTGCGGCGTTTCGTAATTGCATCAGGCCGGTCGCCGGATTAAACCATCCCTGGTTAAAACCGACTGCGCCAGGGTCGGTCTCCGAGTTATGAGCAAAAGGATGCACGTCTTCTATTGGAATTACTTTATGTTCTAAATCACCCATTTTTTTATTCCTTCCTTATATAAGTATTTTGTAACCGCCAGCCGTTATCACGTCGCTTCCGACCTTTATCATGTCATCGACGACGATAACCGTATCCGCGCCGGCGATTGTAGTTTCGGGCAGGCTCGCCGGAATTGCTCCCGGCGATAAAATCGAAGTTTCTACACCCGAAAAGCCGTAATTTTTCCTGACCGTGGCGTCGCCGCTTCCCCTGTCTTCAAACTCCGTGTTCTCCGGGATGCGCGTAATCGTATCTTCGGGCGGAGTCGTGTTGTAATCGCGAAAAAGAAAGCTTTTCGCCGGATAATATTCGTTCCAGAAGCTGCGCGCGGTCCGGAACTCGCGAGTCGAGCGCGAAGTGAAATTCAAATCGAACGATTTCCGGATGCCCCGCTTGACGCGTAGAACCGGCTCGTTTTGACCGTCCGACAAGACTTTTTTCGAATAAGCGGCGTTGTCGGTCTTCGAGCCGAGAAACGGGAAAACGTTTGCAATCGGAAGCTGGTAAGCATAAGCGATTGATTGGAACATATTTCTGATTTCCCGCTCGCACCATCCCCGGTCATAAAGCGCCATCATCGCGACTTTGCCGTTCAATTTTCTTCCCGAAAATCCGCGGTCGCTCCCGAGCTGGATGCCGTCGCACTGCAAGGCGCGCCAGAATCTAAAAAAGATAATTCCCCAGCTGCCGATTGGCGCGGGCGCGGCGCTGTCGGGATAGATTCGGTCATTGAGCCGCACTTCGTAATCTTCGTAGCCGAAATCGAACCAGTTCGGCGAATCGTGATGATTTCCGACCAAGATGCCGAAATCCGAAAGCGTCGTCAGAAGCCCGTTGTAATTCGTAAACGAGGCGATTTCGGCGACGATGAAGCCGCTCGTAATCTGGAAATTTCCCGAATACGAGAGCGCGTTTTTCGAGCCGTCCCAGACAACGGCCTTTTTGCCGTTTACCGCTCCGGTTTCGATGACGGGCCGCGCCGCATCCTGCGTCAGATGCCTGCCGTTTCCGCTCAAATCGGTAAACGAAGAAACGGCCGCGCCGCTCGCGCCGGAAAGCTCGTCGGCCTCGACGAAAAGCTGTAATTTATTGTTATAAATCGGTGTTCTCATCAAGCTATTCCCTCCGAAACGAGACTGACGCGCTCGAAAATTTCGGGCAAAGTAAGCCACTCCTGAAGCCGAAATATGCGCGTGTCGGCCGTATCTTCCGGGCTGTTGTCGGTCGCTTCCAGAACCGCGAAAGCCTTCGCGTCGAAATCGCCGAGCGCGTGCGAAACTTCGATTATGTCCTGCGCGATGACCTGGTAAGTGCGCGCCGTGCAGCTCGTATCGATAAAGACGTCGGCGAGAATCGTGCGGCTGATGATATAGGCGAGAACCTTGCGCGCCTGCCATCTCGTCATATTGCCTAAATCGACCGGCTCGCCGTAAATTTTCCGGTTTCCGGCCGCTCGAATCAGTTCGGGAATTTCGAGCATCACCGGCGAAATCGGCTCTTCGAGAAAGCGCGAATCTAGGTCGTTGAATTTCGCTTCCCAGACGTTTCGCAGCTCCTGCACGCGGCGGTCTGCGCGGGAAAATGAAAATATGTCGCGGCCGCTGTCATCCTGCAGAATTTGTCGCTCGTTTTCCGGCAAATCGTCCTGAAGATGAAACGAGGCCGCGAGCTGCTCGATGCAGTAAAATTCCATCTTTCCGTCAACGTCCTGGCGAATCGAGTTTGAAACGAGCAGAACGCGGTCAATCATCTGGTCCGTGGTCGTCGGAACGGAAAACTCGACGTTTGCTTCGTAAAGCGCCTGCTCGACCGGCAGCGGATATAAAGCTTCGGGCGGAATGATTTCTTCCGTCTGCGATTCAGACGACCATTTCAAATGAAACTCGCCCGTTACGGTGCTGTCGTTCCATTCCACCTTTATGTCGTAAAACTGACCGGCAACGAGGTCAATCGTCCCGGAATGCGTGCCGGGCGTCGTGCCGTCGTCCGTCCACTCATTGATAATTTCGTGGCCGTCGACCCAAAGCCGAGCGCCGTTGTCGTGAACGATTTTGAAAGTGTATGTTTCCGAAAAAAGCGCCAGAATCCTGCCTTCCCATCTGACGCTGAAATTATCCGCGTCCTGGCCTACCGCCGGAGCGTTCGCACTGGACGTGAAATCTATTACCGGGTCAATGCGCGACGAAAGAAACGTCTCGAAATTCGTGCCGTTGTAAAATGACCCGGTCAGGCCGAAGCCGTTAAAGCCCGCAATCGATGTGTAATCGACCATCTCGGTCTGAGCGTGAAAATCCCGGAACGCCGTCCAGACCGGCCAGTTAATGTCGTCGATTGAAGCGGCGGCGCTATAAATCAAATACCAGTCCGCGATGACGCGCGCCGGGTTGACCGAATATGTAAAATACGTTTCGTCCAAACTTACGCCGGCGCGCAGAGTTGCAACCGTGACGACGATTTCGCCATCTTCGTCGATTTGATTGCCTTCGTCGTCGAAATCGGGAAATTTGTCGCCTTTGAAAATGCCGCGAAAATCCGTCGGCGGCGTTGCTTCAGTATCGGCCGCGCCGATTCCGGTCGGGCATTTCACGTCGCAGATGACAGTCCGGTAGTGCGGAACGTCGGTGTCGAACCAGTCGGTCGTTTCGGTTTGATTGCCGTCGAGAAAATGATAATCGGCAGCCGGAACATTCAGACCTTTGAAAAATATTGCTTCGGCTTCGGTCCACCCGCCGCGCGTGTCGGCGAGCGCCTGCCGCAAATAAATATTGTGCGTCGGCGAAACACCGACCGAATACGACCAGAGCAAATGCCCTTCGACCGAATGACGCCCGGCAGCCGCCGCCAGCACTTTGCGCTGCGCGTCCGCGTTTTTCAGATGATTGACTAAGCCCATAATTATGTCAGAACTCCCGGGTCCTGCTCTTTGTTGTGAAAAGCGAAACCATTCGCAAAAAGCGTTTTGTTTCGCAACGTTTCGAAGTTGTAAACCTTCCAGACTTCGCCCGAGAAACGCTTCGCCGATTTGAGAGAAGCTTTGCGCCAGTCGCCGCCCACGAATCTCCAAACGACGGTCGGCGCGGAATCGAACCGCAGCGCGTGCGCAGGAATAAAATTACCGGCTTCATCGAAAAACGGCTCTTCGGAAGTCGTCCTGATTTTCGAATTATCGCTGAAGACGAACTCGAAATATTCGGAAACGAAATTCACAAAGGTCTCGCTGACCGTATCTGATTCGACGGCCATCGTCGCCGGATTAAAATTCCAGACGCGCCAGAATTTCTTTATCGTCTCGACCGGCTGCGTGCCGCGCGCCGTCAGAATCGGCTCGCCTTCGAAAAAACAATGTCCCGCGCCGACGCCCGTTGCCGGATTGCCGCCCGAGCCCGGCGCCGACTGAGTCGGGTTTTCGGGAAAAGCGAAGCCGCCGTTATTCGGCTCATTAAGGCGGCCTCGGCATCCTCCGCGCGACTTACGTACAAGATTGCAGAATGTTTCCAAACCGAAATACTGGCAATTATGGTCTTTGAAAATCCACGCGCAGAGCGCCGAAAGCGTTCTAATCGACAATGAAGAGCCTGCCGCCGTCGATTTCGGAACAATATCGAAAACGATTTGCTGCTCGTCCGCCTCGACGTTGACCACCTTTCCCGAAAAGAAATGCTTATGCTGAAAAATGCTCGCATCGGTCAAACTACGAAACAGGCGCTTGACGACGACATCGGCCAGCTCCAAATCGCGAAGCTCGGAGGCTAGTTTTATTCCCCATTCTAAATCTGTGTTCGATAAAACTACCTGCACGCGATTCGTGGCCGGCGTTCCGGTTTCTTTCACGACGCCGACTTTAAGAATCCGCGGTATATAGGTTTCATCAAGGTCGAGCCGCACATTCGTCGAAAAGAATTTAGGCGGCCCGATTAGCAGGCGTATATCGACCGTCGATTGTGATTCACAACGGTTAAAAACGAGCGATAAGAGTTCTTCGTTTCGTGTTCTCGGCATTATGAAATTTCCTTTCTTTTCTTCAAAACCCTGATATTTTTCAGCGTAAGTTCCTGACCTTCCTCGCTGTCATGAGCTTTAATCGAAACCGACTTGATTCGCGCCTCGTCGATTTCGCCTTCGACGACGATTGTAATTTGCGGAGCGAAAGTGACAGCCGGCGTTTCCGCTCGCGGCGCGCGCGTCGACGTCGGCACGGAAACCGAAGGCGCGAACGATATTCCGGTCGACTAATTCGGGATTCGACCGAATTTGAACGGGTCATAACCGACAGCGTCTTTAATCCGCTCAATCTGCGCAGGATTCAGCACCATTTCGCCCGGCGCAAGCATTGACGGCAGCGTGTCTCGGCCCGTAAATGCTCCGGCCAGCATTCCGTTCCGGCGTTTGAAATCGCTGTACTGGCGCATAAAGCCGGAGTCCCTATAAACGCCGCCCGCGAATTCCGGTTTTAATTTACCTTGGACAATATTTGCCTGTGCCGCGACGCCCGCGAATTCCTTGATTTGTTTAATCAGCAAATCGGCTTCGACAAGTTTTTGGTCAATTTGAGTCTTGGCGATATTCCGGTATTTTTTGCTTTGAAAATCGATTCCGAAGCCCGAGGCGATTTGCGCGCGAAGCTCATCGGCGCGCGCCGATGAGCCGGTCGGGTCGCCCAGAATCGCATTTTTGTCGGCGGCGAGCGAACGCAGCTCTTCAAAGGCTTTGGCAAAGCCTTCCTGCAGCTTCGGCATATTTTCCTTTTTGTCGATTTTTCGTTTCGGGTCGCCCATAAACAAACCGGCAATCGCGCCGGCCGCCGCGCCGATTGCCGCGCCCCACGGACCGCCGACCATCATTCCGATCGACATTCCCGTTCCGGCCATCGAAATGACGTTTCCGACGAGCCCGCCAATCATTCCGCCGATAATATTCGCGGCCATTCCGGCAATCGCAACGCCGCCGGCCAGCGCTCCGCCGCCGCTTCCGCTTGAGCCGCGAGCCGATTCCGGCGTAGCTGCGCCCGGTGCCGATGAACTGCCGCCGCCCAGACCGAAGAGACTGCGAATATTGCTGAAATTAAACGAACCGCTGCTGCTGCTGCTTGAGCCGAGCCTTGGTCCGGCGACGCCGCCGGAGCCCGACGAATTCGGATTAAAATTAGGCGTTGCGGTGACGTTGCTGCCGCCGCCTAAAATTTGATTGATTATGTTTCCGAAACTGAAACCGCCGCCCGAAGAGCTCGAACTCTGCCCGGTCAGGAATTTCATTATTTTCGACGTAATCAGCTCGGCCGCCATATCGAGCAGCATCTTTTTGAAACGGTCGAGAATGCTCTTGAAGAAACCGCCCCAGCCGTCGTCGAGAAGCGTTTGCAGCGAATCGCGGACGACGCCGTAAACATCGTTATATGATTTCTGCCATTGACGCTGAGCGTCGATTTCGGCCGCCAGATTCAAAAGATATTGTTTCTGCGCCGGGTCGAGATTTTTATAATCCTTCTCGATCGTTCGCAGCATTTTTTCATATTCGGTCAGCTGGCGGCCGCCGCGCTGAAGCTCGTCAAGCTGGCCGCTCAGACCTTCTTTCAGAGTCTTGAAATCGGCGTTTTTCGTCGCTTCCGAAACCTCGTTGTAGCCCTGGGCCGCTTCTTTCAGCCGTTTGATTACGTCGTCGATTTTGCCCGCGTCGAAGTCGCCGACGACCGAGCGCAGGACGAGCCAGTAGCGGACGTATTTGGCAAATTTCTCCACGTCGATTTGATTGCCGGCCGTGAACAGTCCTTTCAAACCGTCGAGCGAGCCCACGCCGAGATTTAAATCCTTGATGCCTTCGACCGAGCGCAGAAAATCATTGAGCGGCGATTTTTCGCTGGTTAATTCGAGCTGGCGTTTTTTGAAATCGTCCGTCATATTGTCGAACGCGTCCGAGACGGATTTTGCGTCCTGACGAAGTTTTTTCGCCCATTCGGCGTTCGCGGCTTTTTCCAGCTCTTCGCGAGTTTTGGGAATGACATTATTGAGAATATCGAGCTGCTCGGCGGTCAGCTTGCCGGATTCTTTTAAGAGCCGAACCTGAAGGTCGAATTTTTGCAGCGACGTCATTCCGTCGTCAAACTCGGCGGAAAGCTCGGCAACTTGCTGGCGCGCCTGTTCTCCGGTCTGGATAAAGCCGTCGATGGATTTATCGACCAAGTCCCACTGCTCGGCCTGTTTTTTCGCTTCTTCCGGATTGATCGGCGGAACATTGGCAAAAGTGGTCGAGATGCCCTGGCCGGACAATTTCTCGGTAATACTGCGAATCGACGAGTTAATCGATTCTTTGCGACGGTCGAATTCCTGCAGAACGCGCAAAGCTTCTTTCCGGTCCTCTTCGGCGACGGGAATCGGCGCGGTAATTTCAAAATTCAATTTCTGGCGAAGCTTTAAGATTTCTTCGGTCTGGCTGACTTCATCGGACAATCCCGAAAGCTGAATCTGCTGCTGCAAAGTCGTGTCGCTCAGGCCGGCAGCCTTCAGCTGGTTAAGACGATCCTGTTTTTCCAGTATCTGGTTGAGAATCGATGCTTCGGCATCAAACGATTTCAACTCCAGAGATTTTCCGCCGCCGGCCGCGCCCATCGTTTTCTGCAAAACACTGTTCGTGTATTCGCGAAATGACGGATATTCTTTGCCTTTATACATCTGCGGCTTTGCACTGTCATAAAGACCCATTGATTTTTCGCCGCGGCCGTACCACGCCGCCGCCGCCATGCGAATCGCGATTTTTATATCTCCGCCCGCTTTTTGCAGGGCAGTCTTGAGATATTCGCCCATCTGCCCGTTGAAAACGGCGATTTGCGCTTGAATATCTTTTCTGAAAGCCTCGACCGACATTGATTTTCCGAGCCACTTTTTAGTCCAGGCAGGAATATTGCCTTCCATAATCTGGAACGCTCCGGTCGCGCCGCTATCGATGTTTTTTATATCGCTTCGACCGCCAGACTCCTGCTGTATCGTGCCTTTGCGCATAGCGTCGAGGACAGATGCCAAATCGCCGAGTTCGCTTCGTAAATCCTTGACCGCTTTTTTCGCCTCGGTCGCATCTTTTTTGATTCGGCTGACACCGCTTTCTTTCTTCTCGTCCGGACTGACGATATCGGTATAGGTTTTTTCGAAATCTTTGAGCTGTTTAACCGCCGCCAGGTCGTTTTTCAAATCTTCCTTGGCTTGTTTGGCTTTTTGAATCAGGTCGTTTTTATCGACGGCCGAGCTGATTACATTGAACATTCGATTTTGAATGTTTTGTTGATTTACGCTCGTCAAGCCGTCCAGAGCTTTCCGCAAATTGAAGACTTCGACCGCCGCTCCGGCGGCTTTGCTGGCCGTATTATCGAGCGTCGTGCCGAGATTATTCTGCGCGGTCGTGGTTTTTTGAGCCGCCGCCGTCAGAATATCGACTTGCTGTGCGGAATAGCCCGCGTTTGTGAAAAATTGTCTTAACTGTTCATTATTTAAGCCGAGCCCCTGCGTCGCCTGCAGAATCTTCGCGTTATTTTCAATCAGGCTCGTATTAAAATCTTTCAGCTTATCACCGGCCGCGATATTGGACTGGGTCAGATTTCTGACGCTGGCATCATTTTCATTAATCGCCTGTGTCAGAACCTGCCATTCGTTCGAGTCGGGCGCGACATTGGCGCGCTGCTCATTGAGCTTTATCCGGTCCGCCGCCAGCTGATTGATTTGCTCACTGTTAGATTTTAAAGCGATATTTTCGGCCTGAATTTGCCGAATCGCTTCGAGCGAGCCTTCGGCGGCGGTCCGTAATTTTGCTTCGAGAAGAGCTTTCTGAGCTTCGATATTGGCGCCGATGATTTCATTCAAAACTTCGACTTTCGTTTTCTCATCGACGAGCGTTTTGATGTATTCGGCGGTAACCGGGTCAAGTCGGCCGAGAATATTGTTAAGCCGGTCGTGGACGTCGCCGCTTTGCGTCTGCGCCTGGCTGACCTCATTTGACGCCGACACCAGGTTCCGAGCCTCGGATTGCAGAGCCTTATAGCTTTGCAGCGAATCGATGTTAGTTTTAATCGAGTCCAGTGTGACGGCATTTGCTTTACTAATCGCCGATTCCGTGTTGTAAAACGCGTAGATTACGCCGCCGAGAATCGCAATCAGCGCGGCCCATCCGGCGACAGCCGCGACCGTTACTTCCAGACCGATGAACGCGTTTTGCAGTCCGAACATCGCGCGGGCGACATTCGAAGCGATAAAAACCAAACCGCTGAGCGAGCTGCCGTAGGAAATTAAAACCTGGATGCCGGCGGCGATATTTACAGCGTTAAAGGCCACCGCGAGCAGCCCGACGCTGACCGCCGCGGCCGCGAATGTAACCGGATATTGACCGACTAGGCCGATGAAATTAGCAAAACCGAGAACGATTGTTGTAAGAGCCGGCGCGATGCTGCCAAAGATTGTCAGACCTAAAGTTTCCGCCTGCGATTTGAGATTTTCCCACGCGCCGCCAAGCCCCTTCGAGCGAGCCGCCGCGAGTTCGGCCGCCGCATTGTGTCGCTGAACCGCCTGCGACATAGTATCTAAACCGGCTGCGCCCTGGCCGAAGATGATCGTCGCGCCGCGGACTGCATCGGCACCGAAAATCGTATTCAGCGCCTGGTCTTTTTGTTCCTGAGAAAGTCCCTTCAATCCGCTTTCAAATTGGGCGATAATATCGCGCATCGGACGCATTACGCCGGCCTGGTCGTAAATATCGACGTTGAGGCCTTTGATTGCCGCCGCCGCGTCGTTTGTCGGCGATTGGAGACGCTGAAGCATTGTTTTGAGAGAAGTTCCGGCGTCAGAGCCTTTAATACCCGCGTTCGCCATCTCGGCGATTAAGGCGACCGTCGTTTCAATCGGAATATTCGCGTTATGGAAAACCGCGCCCGCCTGCTGAAGCGAAGCGGCGACGTCCATGATTTCAGCCGAGGACGCATTCGCAGCGGCCGCCAGTAGGTCAGCCACACGACCCGCTTCCGACGCCTGCAAACCGAACATATTCAGCGAATTTGCGGTAATTTCGGCGGCGGCGGCGGCGCTGATATTGGCGGCCGTCGCGAGCTGCAAAGTTCCTTTTGCGGCTGCCATCGCCTGCTCGACCGACATTCCGGCTTTTCCGAGCTCGGTCATCGCTTCGGCGGCATCGGCAGCGGACATTCCAGGCAGACTCAAGTCGTTTCCTAGCTGTACCGCTATGCCGTCCGCTTTCTGCATTTCGGCCGCCGTCGCGCCCGTCACGGCCTGAAGCATATTCATCGACGCCTGGTATTTCGCGCCGATATCGAGAATGGCGTACACGCCGGCGACTGCGGTCGAACTTGCAATCGCAGTTCCGACGAGCCCGGCAATATCGCCCGCGCCGTATTTACCGGCTTTCGTAATTGCCAGTTGAGCTTTTTGGCGCTCGATGCGCTGGTATTCCTGAAACTCGCGCCGTTTCTGAGCTTCGACGCCGCGGGCGGCAATTTCCGCCTGTTTCATCTGGCTTCGCGCGGATATTTCGGCGATTCTTTGTTTTGATTTTTCGGAATCCTCGAAAACTTTCAGCCCGACTTTCGACGACTGCGTTTGCCGGCGCGCGAGTTCCTCATTGAGACGGGACTGTGTCTGAACGCTTATTTCCGTAATTTTCTGTTTGGATTTTTCCGCGCTCTCGAATTGACGCAGTTCGGATTGTTTTGCCTGGGTAATCTGCTTGGCAGTTTCTTCGGCGAGACGCGCCTGCGAGCGGGCGTTAACTTCGCTGATGCGGGCGGATTCTTTCGACATCCGGACGAAATCCTGCATCTGCCGCGTGTCGATGCTCGAAGAGCCGCCCGCTGTGAACTGCCGGGCGGCTCGATTGTTGAGAGCGTCTAAACCTTTGCCTAAAGAGGCGATTTCGGCTTTTGCCTGGCTCCCGTCTAACCTGACGATTATTGGTACTAATTTCGCCATAGCGCCGTTTTATTGGAGAAAACCACCGGCTACGATGCCGAGCTTGATTTGAATATTTCGTTCGAAATCGCGCTCGATTTTTCGCCAGTAAACAAATAAATCCCATTTCCAAAGCTCGAAGTCGGAAGGACGAAGTTTTTCTCCGGCGTGAAATTTATCGGCCATCTCTTCAATCTGCCCGCAGACGAATTCAGATTCCTCATTGGAAACGTTTTCGTGTTCGTCGTCGCCTTCGCTGTTTTCCGGCAAAGGCGGAAGCTGGCAGCGTCGCGAGCATCCGGGCGACGCTTCCTCGAACATTTCCTCAATCGTCCAGTTCGGCTCGCCCACGCCGTCGATTCGCTCACAAAACTCCGGACCCGGGCAGCGAACCACAATACCTGTTCCGCCTTGTAATTGCTCGCCGTAGCGCCGGGCCAGAGTTTCAAAAATCGCCGGCTTTAGTAACTCGACTTTTTTGTCTGCGATTGCAGATTCGCTTCAAACCGTTCCCGCATCGCAAGCACTTTCAAATGCGCCGCCGGATTCG
Organism: Pyrinomonadaceae bacterium; assembly: GCA_036403235.1. Classification (GTDB taxonomy): domain Bacteria; phylum Acidobacteriota; class Blastocatellia; order Pyrinomonadales; family Pyrinomonadaceae; genus JBGTFE01. Next base: position 146,974 of record DASWRI010000067.1, read on the forward strand.
CGTCACACTGCACTTTGAGTTCGTCATACAGAGCGCAAATCGCTTCCCACGTTTCGCGCATAAATCTGCCTTCGCGGCCTTTCTTGAAAATCGCGCCGACGGTTATCGCGCGGAATTTTCCGATCTGGTCGCTGTTTTTCGGCGGAAAATCGAAGTCTAAAAGCGTTTCCTCGCCGTTGAAAGCTGCTTTGAGCGTGATGAGATTATTCGCTTTTGCTTGGCCGAATTTTCGTTTGCCGAGAATTTTAGTTTCTTCTTTAACGACGACGTCGCAGTCGAGCAGGGCATTGACCACCGCCGCCCGTTCCTCGTCGTCGAAATCTTCGCGCCAATTGTCGGGAAGCTCGCCGTCGAAACCGTCAATCAGCTGGATTCGTTCCTCGAAAAACCAGCGCGATGCCGGAATCGCATTCGTTTTGAAAAGCTGGTTGTTTTTGTTCTTGCTGATAACCTGCGTTTCGGAAAGCTTATCGTATTCGAATAAATCCGCGTCGGGCAGGCCTTCGACCGCAAATGTTAAGACATAGCGATTCTCGTCGTCCTCGCCCTCGAACTTAAATTCCTGGCGCGCGTCTTTGTCGTAAGCTGCTTTTGCAGCCGAATTCTGGTCGTTATTTTCAAATTCACTCATAAAAATTTTTATTTTCCTGTGGTATTTAATTTGGTCGGCGACAAATCTTTTTAGACGTGCCGCCGCCGAGAAAAAGAATAAAACTCGGGCATTAGGCCGGAGTCGCGTATTGAGTCGTCACGCTGACAATCTTGTTGTCCGCTTCGTTGTAAAACGCGTCGGGCGAGATTTCCAGCGTCGTAAAGCCGTTTTTACTGCCGAGGTCAACGGATTTGTAGAAGGCGAGATGCATCACGATTTCGAACATATTTTTATATGCGCCGGTGATGGTCTTGCCGTACATACCCATTTTGAGATTGAGTTCGGTCTGCGCCCGCAGAAGCGCCAGCTCCGGCGCGGAATCTTCGAGCCAGATGACATATTTGCTGCCGTATTTGCGTTTCCCGAAAAGATGGTACGAGCGAATCTGGCCGCTGTCAGGATCGTTCGCGGTGAAAAAGCGTTTGCATCCGGGGTCGTAGCCGACTTTCTGGTCGGCGGCGTTATCGACGTCGAACATAAACGACTGCAAGCCGCAGGCGTAAGTTTTGGCCACCGTGTTGGGCGTCGCTGCCAATGCGCGGGCGATTTCGCTCATCGTATTTTTGAGATAATACTTTCCGGTTTCCTTGACTATGTCGACATCTTCGCCGAGTAGCTGCTGGCCCGAGCCTCGGAAATTTCCGGCGACGTTCAGCTTGCCGGATTCTTCGCCCTTGAAAGTCGCTTTTTCGAGCATACAGGACGGATACAGCGCGTCGTGCCGGTCGCCGCATTGTTCGCCCATCCAGTAAACCGGAAGCTGGCGAGAAGCGGCGTCCTGCGGAGTAAATACGTTTTTCGTAACTCCCGCAGTCGGCGAAGTCGTAACCTTTTGACCGAACGCGGCCAGAAGTAACCGTGTCAGCATCAACATCGTCGGGTCAATCGAGAACGGGATTTCGGCGTCGTGACTTTCAATCCACTGCTCGGTCCCCCAATCCGTTCCGGTCGATTGTCCTTCGTTGTTGGCCGTGTTGACGGTGTATTTCGCCGATTGCTGGTCGGTCGTAACAAATTTAATGAGCTCGGCCGGCGGCGAGCCGTCGTCCGTGTAGTTGGACATCGGCGTATCGCCGATGCCGTAAATCCAATTCGATTGATTAAGTGGCGGTGCCATAATTTATCTCCTTAACGAAAAATTTTCCTAAACCACGAACGGATTTTTTAACCCTGTTCCTTTTCTTCTGTTTCCTCTCCCGATTTTTCGTCAGAGGGTGTTTCCGCAGCATCAGCGCCGTCCGCGGCTTTTGCCGGCAGCTTGGCAGCTTGCAGAATCGCTTCGGCAACGGCTTTTTTATCGGCGAGTTTTTCCGGCTCGCTGATATTAAATTCCTTCGCCTTGGCATTGAGAACGTCGCGTTTGAGCTTCATCAAGCTGGCTAAAGTCATAGCCTCCGGCTCGGTTTCTTCAAACTCGACAAAATAATCGTATGAGCGCAAAAGCACGTCGGCCCATTTCTTTTCGATATGGAAAGGCGCGTCTGACGGCTTGAACGTTCGTGAAAAATCCATCCCGATTTCGATTGTAAAATCGACTTTCGGCGCGTTTGCTGATAAAGCTAAAGTTTTTGTTTTAGACATATTTTCTCCCTAACAACGATGAATATTGACGACTAACTGGCCGCCGCCGAAATGCAGAAAACCGCCTGCATCGATTAAACCGATTGGGCGAAACTCGACGTATTCGGTCGTCACCTCGTCCTCTTCATCTTCAAATTCCCAGACGGGACTTTCCGTATCCAAATCAGCCAGCCGCCGGGCGATTCTCTCAATCGTCAGCTGCCAATCGTCCTCACTATTTTCGGCTTCAGTTCCGGCAACGTAGCCTTTGAAGCCGAGAATTTCAAAAATATACTGCTCGAACGGGACGCTCTTGCTCCGCGGCTTGTAACCAGTCCGGCGTGCGATAAAAGCCAGCGTAACCGGCGTCATTTCGCCGTTGATTTCAACTTCGTGCGTGAAATGTCCCGCCCATTTCGAGCGGTCGCCGGTAAAAGGATTGCGGCGGATTTTCCTGGCGGTCGGGCAAATCGCCCAGATTTCCGCGAGAATTTTTTCCCTTACCTTTTTTTCCGTTAACGCCATTCTTCTTCCATCCGGCCTTCGACTTTTTCAGCGATTTCCGGTATTGCCAGCTCAACAGCGGGCTCGGTAAACGGCCGGTCGCGTTTTTCCTGCAAAATATTGCCGTAATCGATATCGGAATTGATTTGCGCTTCGTCCATCGAAAGCGCGATGACATCGAAGGAGCCGACTAAATCTTTCGAGTTAATTCCCGGCGCTTCGCCTTCCTCTGAGGCCGGTCGAACGGTGTTGTCGCGGTGCTTATACGGATTGCCGTGTTTCGGCTCGTTCATCAAACCGACGATTTTCTCGTGAATAATTTCCGCGCCTTCATACGCGACGCCCGCGAGCATCACGTCGACATCGACGACGGCGAAAGGATTAAACTGAACCTCGGCTGAAAAAAAACTCATCGTATTACTCCGGCGAGAAGCTCTGGCCTGTGCGTTTGTAGGAAAGTTTCCACCACGGCTCTTCGCCTTCGGGCGGAACTTTGCCGTCGCCGCCTTCGCCGTCATCATCCTGCAGCTCGTAAACTCGGCCGCTGACGCTGAAATAGCCGGACAGTTCGAGCTTTTTGGCGAAATCCGTATCCGGCGCGGCAACCAGAAGTTTTTTCTGTTTGGTGTCGAGATACCAGCCGCCGCTGATTTCAAGCTTTACGCTGAAAACTTCTTCGTCGCCGTCGCCGGCGAGCAGATAGCAAACCGGGCTTTCCGGATAGAAAATCTCGCGCAGGGCGTCGAATTCCAGCTTTTTCGCAGCGATAATTTCACCAAGAATCGACATATTTACCCTGATTTTTACCAGCTATAGCCGATTGGAACGCTGCACGTTTCGCTGCTGCCGGTTTGATTTTCGTCGCCGTATTGTTCGGTCAGCTCGGACAACCCGAGACGAACGCGAACGCGATTGCGAATTTCCATTCGCGTTCTTCCGGGGTCGATATCGACGCCGCTTCGACCGCCTTTCAGCCGCGTAAATTGATTTTTTACGCTGCTCCAAGCAGTAATATCGGCAAGCATCGCCGCCCACTGTTCATCATTCAAAGAACTGATGCGCTCCTGCGCGTCGGCAAAAGAAGAGAGTTTGGCGATTTCCCGCACAGTCTCGGTTTGTTCATTTGTCGGCGTCGGTGTCGGCATCTAAAATTAAAAAGTTCCGCGGAAAGCGCGAATCGCCTGCACGACCCGCGCCCGCGTAAAAAAACTACTGCTTATTTCCTTCGGCGCTCATAATCGCCTGAATGATGGTGGCTTTCGTATCGGCCTGGGCAACCTCGATGCTGAAACCTTTTGTATTCAATTCGTCGACGATGCCGAGCAGATTGGGTTTGTTTTCTTTCTCCAGGTCGCTTTGCTTGTAGCCGGTCGCCGATTCCGACGGCGGCTCGCTGGTCTGGCTGCCGGTCGAAGCGTCGCCGATTTCAAGAGCCGCGCTGAGCTTGGCCGACGTCCAATTGCCCGAAAGTATTTCGCGCGTGATGAAGCCGTCCAGCTCTTCCTGCGTGAAATTCGCGGAAATTTCATCGACGTCGATGTAGGTTTTCTGTTTGCCGTCTTCGCCGACGACGCTCAGGCCTCTAATTACTTCTCGATTATCTTTTGGCATAAAAATTCTCCTTAAAAAATCAGCTTCAGGGCGGAGGATTTTTACCCGCCGCCCGCCGGCTGAAATTAGCTCATGATACCCGTATCGGTCGTGTAGATTTTCTCGTCGGTCGGAATCGGCAGAGCGTCGAGCTGCGCTTGCAGCTTCAAAGCTTTGTCGTCGTTTTCGGCGAAGTGAAAAACGGATACGCCGCGGACGTCGATTTTCGCGTCGGGAACTAGCGTGGAAAGGTCCTGCGCGCGCGAGACCGGAGCGAACGGTGTTTTGCCGACCATGCCGCCGACCGGAACAACCGCGATATAGCTTTCGTCGAAATATCGTTTTTTCTCCGTGCGTGTACCGCCGTCAACGAAAAAGTCGCCCGTTTCGTTGTTTTCGATAAAAACGATATTCAAACCGGTTCGATTACGAATTTCCTTGTAAAACTCTTCGTAACCCATACGCTGGCCGTTTGCCAGCGCCGGCGCGTCGTCGAAAATCGCCTGGATGACGGTTGCCGAGCTCATTACGCCGAGAATTCCGCCTTTGACATATGTTTTCGCGACTTTGAGCCACGCGATGAATTTGCCGAACGCGCCGGAAGTCCAGGGCGAAACGGCGACGGTCTGGCGCGCAACATCGATGCCGAAAGAAGTCCGGTAAAACTTTTTCGACTGCGCGTCATACTGGTCGATGTAGCCTTTAAGCCACGCGTCCATCGCGTCTTTTTCGAGCGTTCTCCAAGCCGCCATCGCGAGCGTGTCGCCGCGTTCCGGGATTGTTACCTTGAGCTGCTCGACCATCAACTGCTGGTTGTTCAGAAATCTCTCTCTGAGCGCCACCAGCTCCTGTTCGTGAATCAGGTCTTCGGTTTCAATCGGGATGATGTTAATTTTCCGCGTGTCCGGCGTGATAATCGGAATGCGCCGGCCGTGAGCGTCCCATTCGCGGCGCGCGCCGACCGGGCGGAAATCCTTCGTAATCAAATCGGTCACGTCGTGCGTTTGAACGTCGACGCGCGGGAAAAGCGTCGACCATTTGAGCGTGCCGTTGTCCGTCGGGTCGAGCATTTGCACTCTGACCGTGAGAGCAGCAGCAGTTAATTTTTTGACTTTTTCAATCCAAGATAACTTCATTGCTTTTGTTCTCCTTATAATGCGGTCAGACGCAAGCCGCTGTTTTTAATCGCGGCCAGCTCAACAGCTGTCAACGACCGGCCGAGGTTGTCCTCGACGATCGAACGATTCACCGTCGCAATCGTCGCGCACGCCACCAGCGGGTCATTCGTGATGCTGCTCAGTGAAGTGTTCGAGGCGGCGATTTTCGTCGGTGAAATAACCATAACTGCGTCATCGGGCGCAACTCCCGCAGTCGAATTGGTTGAATTAGACGCGGCCGTAATTCCGGTAACCGGCGACTGCTGCGCGTGCGCTAAATTCAACGAAATGTCATTCGGGCCGATTGTCTTGGCCGTTAAGCTGTAATTCGCGCCCGCGCCGCCGACCGTGTAATAATCGGTAACTCTGGAATCAGCGCCAAGGGCTGTGCGGATTTTTCCGCCGATAGCCGCGGCATTGTCCGTATCGGCGACGGCGACGAGAATTTCAATCGGTTCTTCATACAACTCGGAAGTAATCGTAACTTTTACGTTTCCGGCTCCGTTCGCTGTACCGACAACCGTTTGCGTTTCAACCTGCGCTGTTCCGTTCGGAGAACCGAAAGCGCCGCCATGCGATGGCAGCACGACACCCGGCTTCAAAATTCCGTCCTCATCAACCTGCGATGTCGAGAGCAGCGAAACATCCACTTTTACGTGAATAACGTTGCCCCCGAGGTTGCTGAGAAACGGGGAGGCGTAAGCCGTTCCGCCCGTAGTTTTTTCAATCAAAAGTGGCATAAAATTTCTCCTATTTCGCTGTTGCCGGCGGCGGCGCGACGGGCTGGCCGCTCAGGGCGGCGAGTACCGACGCGTTGTCCGTTGGCTTCGCGGTATTCTGGTTTTTCATTTCCTCGCGAATTTCGTCGAATTCGTTTGTGCCTTTCGCCTTTTTGCCCGATTCCTGTTTGACCCACTTCTTACCGCTGCCCTGGCTTTCGCCCGGATCGCCATCGCCATCGCCTGCGTCTTCGGCGGCGAACATATCGGCGAATTTGCTGAAAAAGTTGTCTTTTTCGAGAAATTCACCCAGCTTTTGCCGTTCCGTTTTGCCGTCTTTTTCCTGAACGACGTACCAGACTTCCGTCTCGTTTTTGTCGTCGTCCTTTTCCTTTTTGCTTTCGAATTTCAGTTTTTTGTCCTTCGCCAGCTCGACAAATTTATCGTTTAATTTGTTGGCCGCTGCGACGGTTTCAACCGTTTTTTCGTAATCGACAGCATCGAGTTTTCCTTGCAGTTCGTCGGCTTTGGTTTTCAAAGTCGGGATTTCACCGGCGGTCAATCCGGCCGTTTTCGCCGCATTGCCTAGCTCTTCCACGTCAGGGTCGACCGCGATTTTGCCGGTCGGAAGCGTTTTTGCTTCGGCGCGGGTCGCACGGTCCTCGGCTTTGCGCAAATCTTCTTTCAACGTGCGCTGCGTGTTTTCCAGGCTGACTTTGTTCTGGATAATCGGAACATCATCATCAAGTTCGATAAGCTCCCATCTGCCGTCTCTTTCCTCGTATGCGTCAACGAGGCCGGCGGGAACGTCTTCTTTTTTCGCGTAAAAATGTTTAAGTTTTTTTGGCATATTCTTTTGAATTGTCCGGGATAAATTGGCTTTTGCCTGTGGATTTTGCGCTTTTGCGCGGAAAATAAAAACGCCGTGTAAGCTCTATTTTTCAAGAGCTTACACGGCGTTACTCGCGTTTTCTGCCCGAAATTGTTAGCGGGCAAACCAAATTTTTCAGATTCCAAAGTAAACGATAAACGGAAAAAAAGCAAGATAAAACGAAATATTTCGTAAAATTAGCATCAAGCGCCCGCGCCAGCTCCTGCGCCCTGACCGCTATGACCGCCGCCCGAGTCGACGACGGTCATCTGGTCCAAAATCTGTTTTCGCTCGGCATCGTCCCTGTAGCCTGCAATTTTGAGTATCTCGTCATTCGGCAAGCCGACATTTTTCGCGAGATTCGCGACTTCCAATCGTTTTTTCATCAGGCTCAGTTGATAAAATTCACTTTCCTGAAGCCGCGCCACTTCCGCGTCAGGGTCTTCGATGCCGCGCCGGGCATGATAGGTTTCGACGGACATATAGCCGCTGTCGACGTCCTCGCGGTCGACTTTGACCTGTTCAGGGTCAACGGCGCCGGCGTCGACAATAGCATTGAAATCGACACGAAAATTTTCGAATTCTTTCTCGCGCGTCGCGCCACCGCCGCCGGTCGTGTGAGCCGCCGCAAAGAGCAGGCCGACTTCCAGAATCCATCTGCCGAGCGGGTCGGCCGCGGACTTTGAAGTTTTCAGCGATTTTTCGAATTCGGCGCGTCCTTCCTGTTTCGAAATGCCGGAAGCGTCAGTCATATCGTTGAGCTGCACGTGACTCTGTTTGGCGCGGCCGAGCATCGCCATTTTCAGCTTGTCGCGCCGCTTATCGAAAACATCCGACTGAACAGGGTCGACGATGACGACATTGGCGGTGGCGTAGCCTACGAGCTTTCTCTGTTCACCTTCCGTGCCCTGATAAATCGGCGAGCCGCCCAGAAAAGTCGCCGACGAACCGCCGATTTGAAGCGGAGCGTCTTCGGTCGTTTCGACAGTAGAGCCGTCCGTTCCGCGTCTTTTAACCGTTTTTTTTGGCCTCTGTGAATTGATAAAATATCGCTCTCGGCTGCCGGCGATGACGATGTTTTTCCCGCCCATCGTCCAAGTCAAATTCACCTGCTTCTGCTGCGAGCGAACCTGCTCATCAATCAGCGTCGAGCGCGAAAGCTCAAACATTAAAAGATTTCCGTCGAGCTTGAGCGGCTGAATTTCGGGCGGTGCTTCCTCAGAGTCGGCGGGCGGAATATAAGCCGCAATCGTCGGCAGAGTTTCCTGAGCGAATTCCAGCAAAGTCTGTTCTTCAAAAACTCTAAGACGAGTGTTGCCCTCTTTATCGAGAAAGGTCAGCTCTACCTTTTTATCGTCGCCGCCAGTCGCGAAGATTCCGAAAGGCTCGTTGCGTTCCGAATCGTAAAAAATGCCGGCGACGTCTGCGGGCAAAACCTCGAACTGAAGCATTTTCAGCGCGTCCGACAGATTCTTATGCGTTTGAATATTTCCCGATTCGTCCACAAACCCGGGCGGAACATATGCGCGGACGACGCATTTATCCTGAATCAGCGCGGTGGACAGGGCCTCGCGCAGCGTTCCGAGCATCTTCCGGTCGTTCCACCATTCGACGAGCGCGGCGACGGTTTCCCGAATCATTCGTTCCTGCGGAGTTTCCCCGTCGCCGGCGTTTCCATCCGGCTCGGCCGCCGCCATATCGACCAGATTCCAGTCCGGTTCGCGTGCGATGACGCCGTCCAGGTGTCGCTCCACGATTTCGGCGATTACGTTTTCCGAGGTAAAAGCTTTTTGAATCGTGTCGATTATCTGCTGGCGATTCTCGACGTATAGCGGAGGCAGCGCCGGAAAGCCTTCGCCTTCCTGCCAGTGGTCTCCGTCGAGAAAAAGTTTATTTGCCTTGTGTCCCGCTGTGATGCGGTCTTGCAGCAATCGCTGCGCTTCGCCTAAAGTAATGTTTTTATCCATAAGTTTTACACCTCAAAATTGGTAATAGCTTTCGGTCGATTCTTCCTCGTAGTCGTCGCCTCTCGGCTTCAAATCGATTTCGGCGACCATATAGCGCATGCAGTCGCATCCGTGGTCATTTTCCTTAACCGGAGCTTCTTTGTCTTCGTCCCAAACGTATTCTTCAATTTCGTCTTCGGTGCAAAGCGGTTTTTTCGCTTCGACTAGCTCGGGGTCGCGTTCGACCAAAGAATCTCTCAGTAAATAAAGACCGGCTTTCCCGTTCGCTTTGACGCGCAGGCGAGACTCGACCTGCTGCAATCCGCTTGAAACGTCTTTGAACGCCGGAACAGTCGCCATTCCCAAATGTTTTTCCAGCGTTGCGCGGTCTTCGGCGTCGTGGTCGCAAATAATTTTTTGGGGCAAAGGCTCGGCGTCTTCACGGATTTTTGTTCTTTTCCGCGTTGTCGGGTCGTAGTGCCAGCCGCAAACTTTGAGAATTTCGCGGGCGTGGTCTTCGACCAATCGGTTCGTGAAATAAATCTCGCGAATTCGATAAAGATTTCCGTCATTATCCATCGCCCATTCCTGCCAGACGAACGGATTACGATAACCGAAATCGACCACCCAAAACCTGCGCCAATCGCGCGGAATGATAAATTCATCGTTCTCGTCATAACGATTTAACAGGTGAATTTTCGGGTCGTAGTTGTCCCAAATCATTCCCTCGGCCTGGACCCAGAGGCCTTTACGCAGTCGCAGATATCGCACGCCGGTCAGGTTGTCGAGCTTCGCCAGATACGCAACGCCGCGCGGCGTCATCTCGCGCGTTTGCTGATTAAATAAAACCGGATTGTCTTCGTGCCGTGACTGGAACATTTTCAGCACGCCGCGTTTCTGCCGCTGTTTGAGAAAATGTTTCGGGTTTTGCGGGTTGCAGTCGGCGAGCAGCTGCTGATATGGCATCACGCCGTTACGCAGGCGAGTAGTCAAAGCTTCCCAGTCGTCTTCGGTTGCCTCGGTAGCTTCCTGCATAAAAATCATATCGTATTCGGACGACATAATTTTCGACGATTTATCCAGACCGCCTACGACCAGAACAGAGCCGTTTTTGTATCGATATTCCTGGTCGGAAGTGAAGAAATGAACCAAACGGCCTTTGCCGAGCGCGCCGACCGGCAGAACGTGATTTTCGTAAGTGACCAGCGCGGTTTGACTGATTGACGTACGGGTTTTACGGACGAGTAGGCCGCGCATACCGGAATATTTCATCGCGCACAGGTGCATCTTTTCGAGACAGCCGCGCGATTTTCCCGTTCCCGCCGGCCCGTCCGTGACCACTTCATCGTCCTGGCAGTAAAAGACGTCGAGCGCCGCGCCGATGGGTTGGTACGGCCGCTCTTCCGGTCGTGGCGTAATTGTTTTGGAAGACATTACTATCGCCATAACCAGAAAACTACACTTTAGAAGGGTCGAAACCTGCATAAACTTTCGGGAACAACGGCTCGCCGCCCGCGCCTGTGTGTTCATGTTTTTCGGTAAATAATTTGTGATATTTCCCTAAATCTCTGCGCGCTTCGTGTGCCGAATACAATTCAAACTCGACCTCTTCGTGAAGGATTTCAACGTCTGACTGTAAATCTTCGATTTCATCTTCGGCCAGAAAACCGCGCATATCTTCTCTGACTTCCGTTTTTCTCTGTTTGATGGAACGCTTCACTTTGAGTTTTTTTATCAAATGAGTTTTCCTGCGTTTTTTCGCCAACTCAAAGCTAAAATTTCCGTGCTCGTCGCAAACATCTTCGATATTTCCTTCGGCGTATTCGGTAAGCGTTGCGAGAACAACATTTGAGGGCATAGTCATTGCCGACAATCTTTCATCGATATAAGTCTTAATCTGAGGTTTTCTAAGGTTTTCGTAAGCCACCGCCGCAAGTGTCGCCCGATTGCCTTTATACTCTGCCAACTCAGCCGCCTTCGTGCCGTTAAAATGTGCTTCGTGCAAATAATAATCGGCAAACAATTTTTGCTTCGGCGTGAGTTTTATTTCTTCTCTTTCGTCGCTCATATCTTCTGCGTAGTTCCCTGCATCTCGACAAACTCGCCTTTGGCATTAAAATAAGGCTGCCACATCGAACGCGCGGGAAAAATGGTTTTGTCGGGAAGAACGGCGTCAAACTCGATATTGGATTTGGCTCTGCGCTCGCAGGCTCGAATCCAATAAGCGCTTACGCGTTCGAGGTCGTGCTTTGCTATTACCGAAAACCAGCCGTCGCCGAGCAGATCCTTTTCCTCTTTTTGAAATAATTTGCAGTAGGCTTCGTTCGCTTCGACGCATTCGCCTTTATCGTTCGCGCGCCAGAAGGGAACGGCCGAAACGTCCAATAAAAGCTCAATGCGTGCCGAGTTATAGCGGTGAAGCTCGGCGGACTCTTCCATTTTTTGATTTATTACCGTTTCGATTCGATTCAATGCCGTTTCGACCTGCATCAGCTCTTTGAAAGCTGCGAGCACGCCGACGCCTTTTTTATAGTTGTTCCGGCTCTTGCGGATTTTATTTACAATCCAGCCTAAAATAATGCCGCCGATGGTCAGCAATTCCCAGTAATCCTTAACCGTATCAATCCAAGTTTTGCCGTCGTCAATCATATAAATAGGAGAATGGAAATTTTCAACATCAAAAGCCATTTTGTCTCTCTCGTCCCCGTTTGCTCATCGTTGTTAATATTTGCGGCTCGCCGCTAATGCGTCCGCGCGAAGCTTCAAAACACGCGAACCGGCGAGCCGCAAAACTTTATCTATAATCAACCCCTGCGTCTTTGAGCATTTCCTGCCCTTCTTCGTCGTCCTCGTCGCATCTGACTTCCGATGCCCGAAAAGCTGCGTCCTTGAATATCAAAACATTTCGCTCGTCGCCGCCCGTCAGTTCGTATGCCTCGACTTTGTTCCGCGACAATATGTGCAGAAGCCGGGTAAACGCTTCTTCAGGAATGTCGTAAATTGGAACGTCGATATTCATAAAATAGAATCGAGCCGAATCACCCTTTTCGTTCCGAGAAAGCCTATAGCTTCAGGAAGCCGCTACGCCCGCCGGTTTCGGATAGTTTTGGCTGTAATTCTTCGTTCATCGTTTACTTCCAAAACGAAAACACCGCGTAAGCCCTCTTTTTGAAGACTTACACGGCGTTAGTGTGTTGACTGCCCGAGATTAGTGGTGGGCAAACCTAAATTTTCATAGTCCAAAGTAACGGAAAGTTTCAAAAATTGCAATGAAAACTTTACTGAAGCAGTTTATTGATTAATATTGCTCTCTAAATACTTCAATTTTGATGTATATAGTGTTATTATGCGGAACAATTTAACGAATAACATTATATTTAATCTAATTCATGGGATAAAACTATGGAACAAACTACTCCTACTCCAGATTTGAATGCCTCGGGGAAATTAGATGTGCAGGATATAGCTATTACTCTGGGAAAGAGTCCTACAGCTATCGTATACACAACAAAAGATAATCAACTCCGCTGGCGTTATTTCGGCAATAAGGGCAATCTCCCGAACAGGCTCATTAATGCTGTATCAGAGTTTGACACCATAATGACGAAAATAGGAGTTTCAGTTCCAAAATCTTATAAAAAAGAGGCATACTATCAATTAGGCAAATCATTGTTTGCGGCTTTAAATTGTCCTGGAACTACAAAACATGTTAGCTATTTTCGCGATGTAAAATTATTTGTAGCAGCGAAATCTAAAGAGCGCGGCCGGTTTGTTTACGTTGCTGCAAGCATGGCCTCGATATTAATTTTGGCACTTCTTATAAGTTTTTCCTACTTTGAAACAAATAATATACATGCTGATGCTGCACTAATTGAGCTCGGTGGATTGTTTGGCGCTATAGGCGCTTGTATTTCTGTCCTGCAGAGAAATAACTCGTTAAAGATTGATCCATTCGTCGGTATTGGTTATATCTCTTTTCAAGGAATCGCTAGAATTTTTCTGGGATTCATTTTTGGATGTATTTTTGTAATCGCCAGTAAGGCTAATTTCATTTTAGGAGTTGTTGGAAATACTGTTTATCCATTATTTATCTTATCTATTGTTGCAGGGTTTAGTGAAAGATTTATACCCGAGTTATTAAGCAGATTTGAGGCTCAAAATTTTAGGGATATTGAGTAGCATAAAGTCCTTGAAGTTCTAATTATTTAACTGTAAGTTTTTCATTTCTCTTCCAGGCCATCCTATAACCGCATTTATCGCAGATAACGTGTTGAACTTTCAAGTTCGGATTAAGTATCAACCCGAAGATATAGAGATACTGTCCGTCCGATTGATACAAAACGGCATTGCACGACTTTCGCGTGTCCGGCATACGTCCTTTGCAGCGAACGTCTTTAATTTCTTTTTTGTTTTTCATTATTAGGCTATAAATTCGACTATCGCCCTTAAGTTTTCCGGCTTTAACGCTTCCTCTTCCGATTCCATAATCGCTACACGCTCATCGAGCATTTCATTAAATAAATCGAATAAGTATTCATCAGATAAAATTTTATTGACCTTCGAGTTGTAAGCATCAGTATAGCCATTGTGCCTCCGGGCTTTGAGTTCTCCGGCAATCAAATAATCCGCCAAATCGAATCCCCCTTTCTTTTCTTCGACGGTTGCCGCATCTTCGATAATTCTGGAAGTCGTTACGTTGAGTCCGAATCTTTGAGCCTCAATTGCTTCTCTCTGCCAGAGGTCGAAACCGTCGGCGTCGGGAAAGAGTATGATTTTCCTGCCTCTGAACCGGCGCAGTTTTTCGGCTTTAAGATAAGACTTTCCGCCGATGGCGAGCCAGATGAAATTATCGAGAAAAATCGACGCGACCGCGGCGGTTTTTTCGGCTTCGACGATTGCCACGGACTTCCTTTTATCCCTTTTCAAAAGATGCTCGCCGAAAAAGCAGATTTTGTGCTCAAAGGTTTCCGCCAGGACTTTCGTCTTTTTGAGCTCGTAGTGTATCCATGACGGATTTACTCGTTTATCGCGCTTTCCCGTTTTTTCATCGTAGGAGATAATCTTTCCCGTCCGGGCACGCCCTTTGTCATCAATCTGCCAGAAGACGGTTTTGCCCGTCTTGGTCGTTCCTATCAGATAATCCTTAATCATCTTTTCGACGAGCTCCGGGTCGACGAAAGACAATAGGAAATTCAGGAAGCGGTTTTTATTTGTGTGTTCGAGCGAGCGGACGACCAGAGAGTTATCGATAGTGTCGAAGTATTCGGCCTGCTCCTTTCGGCTCGCAGCATTTATCCGTGTCACGACCGCTGCGTTCATTCTGGTTTTGCCGGTAGCGGGGGCGTTTGTGCCTGACTGGGTGCCGAGCCCGAGGAACTCCTTCGGCGTCAGGTGATAACCGCAGGAGGATTCCCGGTTGCAGCGGCCGACCGACGAGTCAAGATAATCTCCGAGCTCGTCAATGTATCTGGCGAACTCGTTTTTCTTTCCGCATGACGGGCAGGTGTAGCGAGAACGCGAACCTCTGTATTTTTCCAGTTGATATTTCATCAATGTTTGTAGCTTTTCCAGCCTCGTATCAATAAAAAGGGTATGACGCGATTGGGAAGTGTCATCTTCAGTCTTTCCTATCAACAAAACCCTTTATTTATAGTAGTTCTACTGAAGATGTCGGATAGTGTCATCTTCAGTCTTGATGACATCTTCAAAACGTCATCTTCAGCAAGAAAATACCTGAAAATTTATAGACCTCTACCTACCCTTATCTTTCTCGCTTTTGAAAAATTCGATTCAAAAACGGTTCCGGCAAAGGTGATTTTCTTCCGATAGGTTTCCAAAGAACTTGTTTGACGCGCCTGAACTTGACGCTTCCAACCGGCTGAAGATGACACTTGCGTCATCTTCAAGTAAACCGTTAAAATAAAAGAGCTTACGGTAAAAATCCGGCTGAAGATGACATCTGCAAACGAGAGTCGCAGGCCGTCATCTTCAATTCTCGGCTTCGGAGCGGTTGTCCGCCTCGGCTTCCAAAAGCTCGATCGGGAGCTTCCATTTCCACTGCACGTCGCCGCCGAAATAACCGCCTGTCTTAAAGACGACGACGCCTAATTTTTGCCGCGCGGTTCTTAAGGAACGCTCGGTAATTCCCAAATCGTGAGCTTCCTTTTGAACTTCCTTGGCGCAGCGTTCTCCTTCCTTGAGGGCTTCGCGCAGAAACTTCATCGCTTCGACCCAGCCCGCCTGATTGTCCGAGGTTTCGGGCTTGAACGAAGTGAGTATCTGCGTTGCGGTCAGATTCGACGCGCCGAGCCAGAACAGGCCTTCGTGCGTTATCTCGTAGCCCAGGGACTCGCCCTTCATAGCGTAGTTGCATTTGTCGTGAATGAACGCTCCCTTGGTTCTGCTTTGCGGGTCGCGCCCGATGATGATTTCCGAGCGCGCGATGGCGCGCAGGTCGATGCTCCCCAATCCTGCAGCCCGGCCTTCTCCGCCGCCTTTCGCTTTGCCGATATGGCGGACCAGAATAAAGGAAGCGTTATATTCGACGGCGATTTCCGTCAGGCGAGTGGTAATCGGACGGATGGCCGTCGCGAGATTGATATTCGTGTCTTTGGGGACGTAGGAAAAAAACGGGTCGATAAAAACTAA
Organism: Pyrinomonadaceae bacterium; assembly: GCA_036403235.1. Classification (GTDB taxonomy): domain Bacteria; phylum Acidobacteriota; class Blastocatellia; order Pyrinomonadales; family Pyrinomonadaceae; genus JBGTFE01. The sequence continues at coordinate 162,621 of DASWRI010000067.1, forward strand.
AGCGGGCTTGATTTTCTCCATCAAGTTCTCGAATCTGAGAAGCCCCATTTCGTCGAAGGTTATCGGCTCGGTGACGGTCGCTATGTTTTCGTGTTTCGCGCCGACCTGCGTCAGCCTCGGCTTGAGCGTGTCTTCGGCGTCGTCCTCCTCGGCGAGGAACAGCACTTTTCCCTCTTTGATATATTCCTCCGAGTTCGGAAATTTCCACCCGTTCGAGACGACGGCTCCGAGAGCGGAGGTGATATAGGATTTTCCGATGCCCTCTTCGCCCGTAAAAAGAGTAATCTTCTTTCGCGGGATATACGGAAACCAGAGCCATTCGACGGATTTGGCCTCGACGTCGCTCAGCCAGGCGAACTTCACCCCGCCTCCGTCGTTTTCCGCGAGACGCTCCGCTTCCGCCTTAATTTCTTCGATATTTATCGCGCTCTTCGAGTCGCTTGAATCCATCTATATTTTCCCCGTCCTTTTTTTTGCTTTCTCCAATTTCGTCCTAGCCGATCTTGACAGTCGACCGCCGTCTGACCGGTTTCGCTTTCGCTCTTTCCTCGGCCGCCTTTTCTTTCGCCGGGCGCGTCTGCTCGCGCCACGCGGCGTCGACGTCGCGTTTTATCCATTTCAAGGGTTTTTCGGATACGCGCTTCTCTTTGAGCAGATGAGTTCCGGCCCGCCCGCGCACCACGGCTTCTTCAGAGCATCCGAAGCGATAGGCGACGTAATCTTTGCCGACCGTCGCGTTTTGAGGAAGCGCTTCGAACGCCGCGGCGCGGGTCGGATTGACGGACTTCAGGCGCTCGACCTCGTTTTCGAGATTCTCGATTCGTTCCAGAATTGTCCGCATCTCGTCGCTCATCGTTTATTCGCTCAACTGTTTGATTTTTTCGTAAAAATCCCTGACCGCCTGAAGGAGCTCGAATCCCTCTTTTTGCAGCTCGGCGCGCGAAGCGCCCTCCTCTCGCGCGCAAACCACGTCGCCGAGCTCCGTGTGAATCCGTCGCATCAGCTCGGCAAGCTGCGTCACGACCGGCGCGGCCTGAAGCTTTTTGGTTCGCTCGCGCTCCAGAATTTTCCAGATTTCCGCTTCGAGCCCGGGCGAAAACGACAGCATCGCTTCGTGGATTTCCAGTAGCTCGACGTAAGGATTGTCGCGCTGCTCGTCCGTCGGGTTTATCTGGCGCGAGAACTTGCTCGAATCGTTGCGCTTCAAATAGCCCGATACGGTGCTGATCGAGCCGGGATGCCGGCGAAAGAGCATGTAAATTTCGAGCGCCGCTTTTTCGTAATCGGGGTTATGCGTCATAAACAAATCTAAGTGCAAAAATTGCGTGTAAATAAGCCTTTTCAAGTAAGAAATTTTCGTCTAATCTCAATCCGGTTCTTTGAAAATCTACTTCTTTTCTTTACGTTTTAGGAATTAATTTTTAAGTTTCAGAACTTAGCCCCAATTCGAGAAGCTCGCGGAAATCTTCCGTCTCCACTCGTTCCAGACAATCGCCGCACGCGCAGATTCCTAAGAAACAGACCGAGCCTTCGGGAAACTCGTCGTAGGGCGCGCGAAAGCCGCAGAAGCTGCACGTCCGGAGCTTTTCTACGGGCAGGCGCCAGACGCCGCAGTGACTGGCAAAGCCTTCCATCCCGATATACTCGGACGTGCGGAGGGACTTTACGGGGCGTTCGACGCATTCGATGAGCTCCATTTTTTCGAGCTTTTCGAGATGGCGAATCGTTATCGTTCTATTCGAGCCGATAACTCCGACGGAGCTTATGCCGCCGCGCGAGCGCAGGAAATCGAGTATTTCTTTCCCGGTCGGGGAAATCCTTAATTTCGGTTTTTGCATAGGGTGATTCATTGACTCAATCAAGGGCAAGACCGTGAAAGCCTTGCCCTTGATTGAGTCAATGAACGTTTATGCGGCCACTTTCCTTCCCGCTGCCTTCAACTTCCAAATACCACAATGCAGTTCTTCAGGCGTTAATTTCCCGCGACGTTCCAGCGGGAAATCGTTCTGGTAAACCGGACGTTGAACATTTTCGATTAAACGTAGCTCTTCAAGCTGTATTAATCTTTTAACGGTTCGCTGTTTGGTGTCGGCGAAGTTTGCGCCAATCGTAGCCTGACCGCCGTTTTCTTTAAGATAGTCGAGAATTTCCTGTTGGCTTTCGGTAATTTTGGAAGACTTCGCGGGAAGTTGTTTTGCGTTGCCTTGAACGGCAAGCTGGCGTCTGAAATGAACTGTGCTTTCTTGTTTTAGACAATAACCACACGCGACTAAATTATTGACCGAAGGTGCGTCCGGGCGAACGGCTGCCTCAACCAGACAAAAGGAACAATCTATCATTCCGTCAATTGCATATTGCGGAACTTCTTTTTCGAACGGATCTTTTTCTTCGGGAACAAATCCGGAACCGAGCCCACCGGTGGCTTTGATTAAATTGGTTTCGGAAGTAATAAGATTTGCAATAGCGTTTGCGCCTTTATACATTGTCTCTGCTGTTCGGGAGTCAATTTTCCCTGCTCGAAGGTCTTTGAGCGATAAAATTAACTCTGCATAAACGTCTTTTATCGTGTTGCTTGACATACTGAAATTTCTCCTCTTGGTTGAATCAAATTAAATGGAACATCTTGAATCGGCTTAGAAAACTGATTCCTTTGCGGCGATTGGTTCAGATAATCTTTTGCAATCGCCCAAGATTTAACAAAAGTTCGAAGCTTTTCGGCTTCATCCTTATTTGTCATTGGCAATTCACAGTTATTGATAAAATCGACAACTGTTTTCGCAATTTCTTCGGTGCTAAAATGACCGATGAAAAAATGTTTTTTTCCAAATACAGGGCGACAAAGCATAATCACTCGCCACGTCTTGGAAGTATCTTTTTTAATGAAAAATATGTGCAGATTGAACGGCTTGTCTTTTCGCTGTTCCTGCCCGATTAAAACCGTCGATTTGTTAGCGTGTCCGTTCGCAATCGCCCAGCGGCGCGCCTCATTCCGAAGAACTTTAAAATCTTCCCAATTCGAAAGAGGCTTGTCCCAAGCTGTTGCAAATTCAATAACAGCTTTTGCGGCATCCTCGGAAACGTAATAACCGAGCATCGTTCGCTTGTTTAGAAACCAAACAGTAATAGCGTGATTTGATTTACTGGCTTTTCGGTTTTTTGCGAGAGTAATTCCGAACGAAGGTTTATTAACTGTGCCAGGTCGAGAAAAATAATGAACAGAAAGATTTTTTTGTCTGTAATCGAATGTTCGTTTGTTAATCTGAGAAATTCGCACTTTTTCTTTTGGGTCAATGTCCAAAATAAGGTGCGCGAGTGTAGCAATTTTATATTGCCGATGCCCGATTTTAGCCCGGTAGCCGACAACCTTTTTGCCCTGACTGTTCAAAAGTTTCCATTCAAAATCTTTGACCTTTTCAAAATCTTCCGTGTCCACGATGGCGAGTTTTTCGGTGCCGATAACTTTCACCAGACGAGTTTTCTTTTTATTTTGTTTGTCTAGTTCCTGTTGCAGCTCGCGCACCACCGAAAGAAGCGGTCGAAGTTCTGCTGGTCGCTGGCTTAGCGCAAGGCGATGCCCGGCTTCTGACTGCGAAACCAATTCCAGATTTTCAATGTCGAAATTTCTTTTATTACCGTCTTTGAACAGTAAAAAATGAGTTTTAGGGATGCGTCTTCCCTGTTGCTTCCAAATGAAATAATGTTTCATTTGCCAACCGCTGTCGGTTTTTATTTGGACAAAATCCTTGTCAACGACTCTTTCGTCGCCAATTTCATATTTTGGTTTTACTGTGCCATATACAGGTAAATTTGTGATTCCATTTTCCAACGCCCAAGCGCGAACAGTCGGTTTTATTGCTTCAATTTCTGCTTTGGTGGAGAGAGGGAAATTACTGTCTTTTATAAATTGGATAACGTCTTTTAACGCCTTTTCCGATGTATAGCTACCGAGAGAAACCTGTGTCGGGCTGAGATAGACGTATAAACGCCACGAAGAATTTCTGCGTTTTTTATCGCAAAAATAATAAAACTTTGTTTCTCCGATTACCGGACTAACATTTTTTGAGAGGCACAGATTTGCTTTTCTCAAATCAAACCGATTGCCGTTTAGATAGGTAACGTAAGCCCGACCGTCGCCGTCGGATTTTTCGACGCCGAGAATCATATGCGACAGACGGTAGCATTTTTGCCCGGTCGCTTTATCACCAATTCGGCAGCCGATATGAAACCAGCCCGCGCGCCCGGAAGTTTCAATCTGCCATTCAAACGGAGAGACTTTTTCATAGTCTTCCGCATCAATAATGGCAAAACCCTTGGCGCCTTTAACTTGTAAAAACGTAGTTTCCATATACTTTTAATTTCATCTCCTTGAAAATTGATTTTTTATTTCAGCCGAAGCAGACAAAAAAACCGTCTCCGACGGCTGGACGCCCAAAAGGGCGTCGCGCAAAGTATAGCCGATGTGCTTGCAGATTTTGTTTCTGTAAAGAAAATCTTTGCACCCGCAGGAAGCTAACTTCTTTAGGTCAATGGTTTTCAAGGTAACTCTGTATTCGCTTTGGCTGTCGTGATTGACGACAACGAACTTGTCCGATTCCCAATCGGAAAAAATTTCCAGATTATCACACCCGGCGTGCTTCATGACTTCAGCTAACTCTCTCTGGCGTTCGTTAAGACAAATCAAAAGAGTTTCCGCCGTCTTCTCGTTTGCGACGAGCAGAACGTCGTCGCTCATAACCTTTCGTCCATCGGTGCAAATCATCACGACGATGCCGTCCGAGTAGCGGGTTAAAGTTTCAACTTTGTGCCACGTCTTTTCTCTTTCGGGGTTAACCCCGGCGAAATTTGAATTGAAAACGAGAATGTGACTTCCCGGTTGTATCGAATCGGAACGCATCCGTTTAATTCGCGCGGCCTGCATTTCACTGTCAATGAACTTTTCGTAATCTTTTGCGTTAAAATCTGCCATTTTCTTCTGCTTTCTCCTGATATTTGGTTTGTCATTTCTGACTTACAAATACAATGTAACATTTTATGTCGCATTTTGTCAACATAAAATGTCGCAGAAGAGAAAATACTTAGGCAGCGATTGCTACAGGTTTTGAGTAGATTAAATCGTGAGTTGATTTTTTATAGAGGCCACAGAGCCCGGCAAGCAGATCGTAAGAAGCCACTTTCCCTTTCTCTGCGCGACTTATTGTATTGCGGTCAACGCCAAGAATTTCTGCGATTTTTTCTTGTGTTTTGCCTGACTCTTCGCGCCACTCAACTAATTTTTGGGGGTTGTAATGATTAGCGTTCATAAATCTGAATAATAAATACCTGGTAGCTTTTTGTCAACATAGAATGTCGCTAAAAGCATCTTGTAATGTCTAAACATAAAATGTTACAAACTTTACTTAATAAAAAAGCAATGTCATTTGATAAAGAAAGGTGGCGCGTTTTCGGTAATTGGCTGAAAACTCAAAGGGAAAATGCAAAGCTGTCGCAGGATGGATTAGCTGATCTGATTGATGTTGACAGACAAACAATTTATAGGCTTGAAAATGCTTTGAGCGGTACAAAAAGAGAAACGGTTTTAGCTTTGGCTGAAGCACTAAAGGCTAGTGAATCCGAAGCTCTCTTAAAAGCCGGTTTTGCATCACAAGGCTTAATAACGGATTCGCATGAGATTCTCAAAGGGGTAACTGTCCAATTTGACCACTCCATAAAACTTTCCAATGATGAAAAGGAAAAAATTATCGAAGCTATGAAGCTCGTCGCGGAGGGGGTTAGGGCAAGACAGGAAAATAAAGAATAACTGAGAATGAAGTTTGTTCTCGAAAAACTCACATCATACGGCTTCAACTCCCGCGTTCTAACGGAACAGGATTTTTATGCGATTTGCGAAGCCGAGAAAATAGAAGTTCTGGAGATGAATGTCTCCGCTTCGTTTTATATGAATGTGCTCGGCGAATCGATTATCGTTTTGAACAAACGGTTAAAAGGATTGAAGCGAACGTTCGCAATGTTCCATGAACTTGCACATCATTTTTTACACGGCGGAAAAAACGGCACGAACGCTTTTTTCTTAGGTCTACTCGACTCGAAAAATGAAATGGAATCTGATGCCATTGCTTTAATTGCTATCCTCCCTGTTTCGGCTTTATCAAATTTTGATTTTTTAGATGAAAATCCGAGAAGCCGTTACGCCAAAAAGTTATATAAAGACAGGCAGAGACTTTATTTTTTGTATGGAGTTTAGTAAATGACAGCATTCGAATGGATTCTAATTTTTGCAACTATATTGGCTCCTATTTTGGCGGTTCAGGCGCAAAAGTGGCTCGAAAGAGGACGCGAGAGAAAACAACGTCGTGAATGGGTTTTTAAAACTTTAATGGCAACGCGCGCCTATCCAATATCACAACCACATGTTGAAGCATTAAATTTAATCGATATTGAGTTTTATAATGACAAAGAAATTAGAGATGCTTGGAATGCTTATCTTGACCATTTGCGCCAAATATTTGAAGAAACTGAAGACAATGCAACTAGTCAACTTTGGCAGGAGACGCGGAAGAATTTATTTGCTGAAATGATGTATAAAATGGGTAAATCTCTTAGATATCATTTTAATACAACTCATATTAAACGAGCCTCCTATTTTCCTGTTGGATTAGGCGAAATGGAAAATGATTTCCAAGTTATTCGCAAGGCATTAATTGATGTCCTTAACGGTAGAAAGCACATTTCTATGGCCGTTGTTGATTTTCCTGATATGGAAGACAGCGATGCACAAAAGATGGTTTACGAAACCATGAACCAACTACTTAAAGAAGGAAAAGTACCACCGGACATGATTGCTAAGCCAGAAAATTCAGATACCGTTTGAAGAAATCGAGCAAGAAATGTTGGAGATGCTTATAAGACGGAAAGAGATTTTCGAGCAATATGGAATTTGAATAAAGAAAAGAAGAAATAACGTCAAAAATAAACCAATACAAAGGAGAACACTATGGAACCGTACAATGAAGAAACAAATTTAGAATCATCGGAAAATGTTGTTAAGAATCAAGCATTTGATGAACACAATTGGCAAACTTGCTCAGACAAGAAAAGCTATGTAGTTAACGGGCAAACTCTTTGGCTGCATATTACTGCTTATTATGAAATAAGGCCAGGAACTCTTTATTACTGGGCTGAAAGCTTTGCCTCTAGTGATGAAGGGGGCAAAAACTTTATTATTGCGGAAAAATTTGAAATTGAATTAGAAGGAGAAGGGACTCCTTGGAGGCTTGGAAATGCTACTGGTGTTAGAACACCGGTAAGCAAATCGCGCTATAGCTCAGGATTGACTTTAACTGCTGCAACAAGATGTTATGACCCTAATATGGGATTGCTATCAGTTTCATTTCCCTGTTAAAAGCGACTTTAATAAACGTTTTTTTTCTTGCCTGATATGAAAGCAGAAGTCAAAGCCGACACTCTAGCTTTAATAGCGCTTATTCCTTTATCTAGTTTGGATAGTTACGAATTTTTAGAAGAGAATCCGAATCGTTACGTTCGGAAGTTGTGGCGAGAACGGCAGAGATTGAATTTTTTGTATCAGATTTAATTCTATTAAAAGCATTAAATAACTCAATTATGTTAAAAGAATTAAGACTTGAAAGATTTAAAAAATTTAAAGATTTAAGAATCTTTTTCTCTCCCTTTACAGTCTTAATGGGAGAAAATAGCAGCGGAAAAACATCAATTCTCCAAGCACTCAATTTAGCTCTAATTAGTTTGCACAGTTATAAGCTTGTCGAGTCTGATGGAAGAAATGTAAAAATTCGCCCTAAGGGAGTAGGTTTAACAAAACTCCCTGGTTTCGATCTATCAGACTTTAGAGATGTGTATTATGCAAGAATTTCACGCGCCACCCGCGTTGCAGCCGCAGAGCAAATAAAATTTGGCGCTAATTTATTGTTAACCGATGAAAAGGACAATAAATATCAACTCCGATTAAATTCGCTTTTTGGGGCGTTTAATATCAGCTGTGCCTCCTCTCCAGAAGACTTGCCGAACACACCAACGCTTCAAGATAAACCTCCCTTATTCATTTCAGGCTTTGTTGGGCTAAGTGCTGTAGAAGAAAGGATTTTTCCCGTTGCGCTACAGGATCGCTTACGACTAGGAAATGTAAGCGCTGTTATTCGCAATCTAGTTTTTGATATGAAAGAAAATGCTGAACCTGAATATCAAAGGCTAAAGAAAAGAATGGAGGATGATTTTGACTTTCATTTGGATACCATTGAATTTAATGAAGAAAAAGATTTATATGTTACGGCTCAGTATAGCGAACTCTGTGAGGAAAAAAATCTTTCATTAGATTTCAGTTCGTCAGGGAGCGGTTTCATGCAAATTCTACAAATTTTAGCTCCAATTTATCGCTTCTGTCCTAGTCATTCGGATATTGTATTATTAGATGAACCAGACGCTCATCTGCATCCTAATTTACAAACTACATTAGCAAGTAGTCTAAGAAAAATAAGAGAAGAGTTAGGAATTCAGATTATTATTTCTACACATTCAACTTCAATTATTCGGTCGGCCTCGCCGAGTGAGGTTGTGCCTATTTCTGCCAAAGCAAGAATTTGTAAGCCATTAACTGCACAGTCAGAACTTGATGAAGAAATAAGAGCCAAAATAGACTCTTACCACCTAGCAAAATCAGTCATTAGCGGAAAACTAGTTTTCATAGAAGATTTAAATACTTCAGTTTTGGAAAGATTTGATGAAGTTTTAAACAAAAAAGTATTTAAGGGAGCTAACACTTCACCAATAATTCGTGGGCGCGGCAAAACTGATCGAGTTCCTTTTCAAATCAGGGAAATTATTAGAGAGGTCTCCGGCGAAGAAGTAGAAGTAATATTTGTTAGGGATGGGGATGGATTACCCCCTGATTGGAGAGAAAGGCTATCGAATTTTGCAAATGAAAGAAATGTGAGGCTTTGCATTTTAGATGGGTTTGAAATCGAGAGCTACCTTTTAAATCCAAATCTCATTTTAAGAACAATCCAGAATAAATACGATGATACTCGCGGTTTAACCAGTGAATCGTTGACTGAGAAAATCACAGAATTATTAAAAAACACTATTACACTCGCAAAATACAATTATAGAGATGACCTTGAAGAAGAAATTAGACAAGTTTCCCTCCTTCTAAACTTAGATGAATATAGAAATCCTCAGGTGATACAAAGCGAAGTTAGAAGCTGGTGTGAAAGATTAGAAAACCTTAATACCTTAGGCGAATTACGGAAATACGGTAAGGGAAAAGAAACTCTGAAAGATCTTTTTCAGTGGCTAGCAGAATTTGGTATAAATCTTTCTGTCGGGAGCCTAATTAAAGAGTTACTGGAAGAAGATTCACCTCCTGAAATCCCAGCAATTTTAGATCTTTTACAATCTAATGAAAGCCGCGAAAACCCTGAAGGTGCAACGCCCTATGATAAAGAACAATCGGCAGATGATGAAATAGACGTTGTTAAAATAATAGAGTCAACTGTGATCGGTGAAACTCAGCCAGACTTATTTTCAGGTATAAGCGAAGCGCCCTAATAAACTTAGAAAAGGCAAGAGCAGGCTTTATTTTATAACAAGAGCTCAAATGAAAGTAGAATTTTAGATATTATTTGAAATTTTCTATTGATCTTGTAAATTTATAGTAGAGGTTTTTATTTTGACTAAAAGCGCCGCAAGCCTGAAAAAAAGAAAAGCAAATGAAGAAGTCGCAGAAACCGGCAAAAATGAAGAGTCGGCCATCTCCGCTTTTTTGAATCGTATTATCTGCGGCGATTCTTTGGAAGTCTTGCGCCTAATGCCGGATAATTCCGTCGATTTAATTGTCACCTCCCCGCCGTATGCAGACCAGAGAAAAAAAACTTACGGCGGCATTCATCCTGATAAATATGTAGAATGGTTTCTGTCAATTTCGGAAGAACTCAAAAGAGTCTTGAAGGACGACGGTTCGTTCATTTTGAATATCAAGGAAAAAGTTGTTGATGGCGAGCGGCACACTTATGTTCTGGAGCTGATCCTTGGACTTAAAAAACAAGGCTGGTTGTGGACGGAAGAGTATATGTGGCACAAACGAAATACTACTCCCGGCAAATGGCCTAATCGTTTCCGCGACTCCTGGGAACGGTGTCTTCAATTTAATAAGCAAAAGAAATTCAAAATGTTTCAGGATGAAGTGATGATTCCGATGGGTGATTGGGCGGATAAGCGCCTTAAAAACCTCAGTGAAAACGACAGCAAAAGATTTAACTCACAAGTCGGCAGCGGTTTCGGGAAAGACATTTCAAAGTGGGTAGGTCGTGAAAAAGCATTTCCGACAAATGTTCTGCACCTCGCCTCTGAATGCAGTAACAGAAGCCACAGCGCAGCTTTTCCTGAATCTCTGCCGACATGGTTTATAAAACTCTTCTCTGAAACGGGTGACGTTATTCTCGACCCCTTTTCCGGTTCAGGAACAACTTGTGTTGCGGCAAAAAAAATAAATCGGCAATATATTGGAATTGAACTTCAAGAAGATTATTGTAAAATCGCTGCCGATAGAATTCAGAAGATCAAGTCTCAACCATTTCAGCCCAAATTGATATGACAGAAAATTTACCGCTCTTCAAATCCAAGGAAGAAAATGAGAAAAGCCCCAGTGAAATACTTCTCTCTTATTCCAGAATTGCGCCCGAAGAAGAGAAAGAAGTAGAGAAAGAAGCTTACAATAAATTTCTTTCAAAAAGAGTTGTAACGCCTTTTTATTATGAGCGATTGATGTATTTGCGTTGCAAAATGAGTCTCAAGTATATTCTCAGCCGAAAAAATCCTTATTTACTCAAAGCGAAAAATATCTCCTCTCCGGACGAGTTGGTGCGGAGCGTAGTCGATGCTTTTATGTTTTCCCAGGAAGAAACGATGTTCGGAAACCGGCTCGAAGAATTTGCGATTTTTGTTTCTGAAAAACTTTTCGACGGCTTTAAATCCGATCTTCCGAGCGTAGATTTAGAATTCGAGCGTGAAAAGAAGTATTTCATCGTTGGTATCAAATCCGGCACAAACTGGGGAAACAGCGATCAGATAAATCGAATGAAGGATAACTTCAAGTCGGCGAGAAAATACCTTCTAGATGAGCGAAAAATAACAAAAGAAATTGTCGCAGTTAATGGCTGCATTTACGGGAAGGATGCCAATCCATTCAAAGAGAACGGTAAAGACAAAGAAAAAAGTTATTTCAAATTTGCCGGTCAGGATTTCTGGCAATTTATATCAGGTGACAGTGAGCTTTACAGGGAAATTATAAAACCCATTGAAGAAGAAGCATTGGAGCGTGATGCTGAGTTTAAGAAAACCTTCGACGGAAAAATCAACAATATGGTCAAGGAATTTAGCAATATTTTTCTTGATGCCGAGGGTCAAATTGATTGGGTAAAAATAGTTGATTACATTTCTAAACGCGGTAAAAGCAAAATAGAATTTCCTGTTGTTAAAAAGACTGATGAGTGCAAAGAATATGAGGCTAGGAAAGAAGCCGAAAAAGAGGAATTAAAGGCTGAAAAAGCTCGTAAAGAAAAAATGAAGAAGAAAATGAAAGAAGCTTTATAATCTGGTAATGTCCTAAAGTTATAAAGAAACTTGGGTTATCCCAAGAATAGAAAAACTCCAAGAATCTCTTAATATGTTGGAAAAATAAACAAATAAAACTCTACTTTTGATGAGCCTCATTTAAAGGTCTAATTTTTGATTCTGTCTGGCGCGGCAAATATTTTTAGGGTAGACACAAAATTTGTGTGTAGGTATGGGGCTAAATGAATAGTAGACATTTTGTTAATTGAGTGGCCCACTCAATTAACAAATCTGGTCCTTATGTGTAAAATTTATTTGAATCTGTGATTTTTTATGCTATAAGAATTAAAGTTTCAGATTTTTTATCAAAATAATTTGCTTTCTATTTGTTCTTACACGTTAACGGGATTAGTGTATGCTAACAGAGGACTTTCTAGACCGCTTTGATTCTGAATTAGTAATCGGTTTAGTCGCGCCCGTTGGAACAGAAAAAGCCATCATTATCAATGAATTAAAAGATAATCTCAAAGCTTTCGACTATGATGCGATCATTATCAAATTGAGTGGTTTCCTCAAAGAACCAAACTTACAAAAGGTGCATAACATTCAGCTCTCAACTGAACCTGAAGTTCTAAGGATTAATTCTTATATGGACGCAGGGGATAAAGTCCGAGAGGAAATGAAGCGAGGTGATGCTTTAGCTCTTTGGGCAGTTACTGAGATTGCAAGATTACGCCCACCGGAAGAGCAATGGGGTGAAAAAAGGGCATACATTCTCGATTCGTTAAAACACCCTGAAGAAATTAAAACTCTTCGTCGCGTTTATGGAAACGGTTTTTTTCTAATTGGTATTTATTCATCTAGAGAAAAAAGATTTGATTTTTTGCATCGTAACCGAAACATTGAAGAAGAAGATGCAGAAGCTCTCATTGACAGAGATTATAACGAGGATAAGCCAACCAATGTCGGACAACAAACGCGTGAAGCATTTCATGTTGCAGATGCGTTTGTTAGTTTAACAAATCCAAGCGATGCCAAACATCAAATTTCTAGGGTTATTGATTTATTTTTCGGGCATCCGTTTACGACCCCGACTATGGATGAGTATGCGATGTTTCAAGCCTTTACTGCAAAGTTGCGGTCAGCAGATTTATCAAGACAGGTTGGCGCGGTCATACTATCGGAAACTGGAGAGTTAATCGCAGTCGGGGCCAACGATGTTCCTTGTTACGGCGGTGGTCTCTATTGGCCAGGAGACAATGACCATAGAGACTATGATTGGGGAATTGACTCAAATGCTAAACGTCGTGACCAAATTTTATCTGATATTGTGCAATTAGTCAGAAAAAAAACTTCTAATAATGTGGACACCGATGAAAAGGAACTATTAAAAGAGGTCAGAGAGGGGTTGTCCCACAGCATTTTGCTGGACATTACGGAATTCGGTCGACCCGTGCACGCAGAAATGGAAGCTTTATTGAGCTGCGCCCGTATCGGGGTTAGTCCCGGAATGGGGACGCTTTATTGTACAACATTTCCTTGTCATACTTGTGCGAAACATATTGTCGCCGCCGGAATCAAAAGAGTTGTATATGTCGAGCCCTATCCCAAAAGTAAGGCAAAGGAATTGCATAGTGATTCTATTGAAATAGATGAGGAGTCTGACGATTCCGACAAAGTAAGTTTCGTTCCATTTGTGGGCGTAGGTGCAAGAAGATTTATAGATTTGTTTTCGATGGGACTTAATTCTGGATACGAGATGAAAAGAAAGAAGCAAGGTTCTATCGAAAAGGTTGATTGGAAAAGAGAAAGTGCCAAAGTGCGTGTTCCAATGTTGCGCACTTCATATTTAGAAAGAGAAAAAGCTGCGGCAAGCATAATTGCTGAATTTTATAGAGGAGAGAAAGATGAAAAGGAAGCAAACTGAAAACAGCGAACAAAGCAAAGAACGATGGGAATTTATAGAAAAAGCATCGAAAGAGGTTGATAGCTGGTCAGATTCAAAGAAAGCAGAAGTTTACCCAAGCAAATTTCGCAGAGAAGAGGAAAAGATAGACGTTTCATCTTTAAATTCTACACACAAACTTAACTTTAAATAGCTATAACTTTATTAATCAGAAAAGGGAAGTATGGAAGTATTTCATACTATCTTTTTCTATTAAGAACTAAAATAATACACTTAAATCTTTCCTTCCTTATCTTCAAAACCTCCTTACATTTCTCCAGCTTATGCTAATAATCCGTCTTAAGAAATAAACGAGTTTGGGGATAGTAATGATTGGACTATTGGTTTCAGCAATTAGTGCATTAATATGCGTCTTATTTGTAATAAAATAATAGTTCGGCGGCATTGCCGTCATTTCAAAAGAAGGAGTTTATATGAGTTTAAGAGAGTTCAGACCGGATGAAATATTATTGTCCCAACAACAGGCTGTAACGGTTTTTCGTATGTTTTGGTCTCATACCCAGGTTACTGCAAATATGCTTAATAGCAGTAGTGTTGCCTTTGCTCAAGGTCTTTTGCTGGAAGCTATCGACGCTAGTTACCGTATGGGCTATGTTGAAGCAATGTTTCGTTCTTTCTATCTGAGAGTTCCTTATGGATTAGGTTGGAACATGCCGGCCGTTTTTGGCGCGGCAAGAGGACATCTTCAGCCCGGTGCTGTTAGTAATTTTATTAACTCATCGGCTCCGAATACACCCGGCGTTACGCCGACGAGGATGCCGGATAACGGGTCAATTGTGGGCTTAGTAGCAAGTTTTGCCTTTCGTGCTTCAATAAACTGGTTTCGTCACGCGACAGTAACGGATTTGGAACACCCTCATATCTACGAGGCTGTTCGTGTACAGCTAGCAAACAACTTTCGTACAGATTTCGCCCTTATCGAACAGGGAGTGGGACGTGGAACTTAATAAACATTCATATACGAGCGAAATAATAAATATGGCGAGAGACGAGAACGTCCGGAACTGAAAATTCCGGGATGGAAGCCGGGCATCGTTTGGTAGTGCGGGCTGAAGAACGTTGAAAAGCTGGCGGAGAGATTGGTACAGGAAATTAACCTCTAAAAAGAGCTCTTTGCTTTTCCCTGACTTATCCTAACATGCCGATTCAATAAATAAGCCGCCTGTAAAATATATCTGCAACTTAAAATTTCGGAAAAACGTTCTTTTCTCCGAGCCGTTCTTTATAAAAAAGATTCAGCTTCACCGGAGAATCGATGAAAAAGATAATTGTTTCACTTACGATAGTTTCGCTGCTTCTCGCTTTAGCTACCGTTTATTTCCAAATCTGGAAAAAGCCCGCCGAGCTTAACAGCGGAATCGCAAAACACCATCTCACTTTTAAGGAACATTCCAACTGGCTTTGGGAATCCGCGTTTAGTCCCGACGGCGAATTGATTGCCAGCGGAGATGTCGGCGGCGCGGTTAAAATCTGGCGCAAAACCGACGGTCAGGTCATCCGCTCAATGGAGCATTCCGGCGGCGTGACGGGGGTAGAGTTCAGTCCCGACGGAAATTATTTAGCGACTTGCGGCTATGACTCAAATATCAAACTCTGGCGCGTTTCGGACGGCTCGCTTTTCAAAACGCTTTCCGGCAACGGAAAAACCATCTGGGATATTTCTTTCAGTCCTGACGGAAACACGATCGCAAGCGGCGGCGAAGACGCGACCGTAAAACTGTGGGACGTTAATCAAGGAACTTTGCTGCGAACTTTTGAGGGGCATAAGCTGAATATCTGGTCGGTAGCCTTTAGTCCCGACGGTAAGGAATTAGCGAGCGGCAGTTTCGACACGAATATAAAAATCTGGAACGTTGCGGACGGCCGGCTAATCAGAACCATCTCCGGGCATACGCAGGCGGTTTTAAGCGTCTCTTTCAGCAAGGACGGTAAATATCTGGCAAGTTCAGGGGACGACAGCACCGCGAGACTTTGGAATGTCTTTGACGGCAAGTTAATACGCATTTTCCAGGGCGAGTCGGAGCATATTTATTCGGTCGCGATTAGTCCCGACGGAAAGCGAATTTTAACCGGCGGAAGAGACAGAAATACATTCGGCGAGCTGATACAAAACTTTTTCGGCGCTTCGGAAACGCATAAGTGGGTAACGGTCAGACTTTGGAACTTAGAGGACGGCAGTTTACTGCAAACGTTTTCAGAGCATTCAAACGACGCGTTTTCGGTCGCATTTAGTGCTGACGGCGAATGGTTTGTCAGCGCGAGTGAAGATAAAACGGTCAACGTCTGGCATTTAACACGATAAAAATTGTTTTTAGACCTCTCTTTACATTTCCCAAATCCATACTAATATTCCTTTTCAGAAAATAAATCACTTTTTAGTAAAGACTTTAAATAAAAGCCGCAGGCGACAATGAGAATTTTTCACCCAGTTTCCTTGCCTGCGCTTTATTTATTTCACGCTTACCTTTCAAAACATCCGAAACTACCGACTGACCGCCGAAAATTTCAGCCAGGTCTTTTTGCTTCAGGTTATTTTCCCGCATCAAATATTCAAGTGTTTCGACCGGCGAGGCTGCGGCAATCGCTTCGAGCGTCCGGCGCTCGTAATCTTCCATCAGGTTTGCGAGTAAAGCAAACAGACGAATTTGTTCGGGCGAAAGATTTTCTTCGCCTTTGTTTATTAAATCATTGAAAATGTTTTCGAGCCGTCCGTATTCCTCATCAGACTCGATGATTCCGGGAAGCGCTTCCAGTAAAAGCGTGCCGTAAATTTTTTTGTCGTAATTCATTGTTTTAGCTCCTTAGATTTTTTGCTCAAAAGTTCGTCTCTGCTTATTTGCAGTCGGATTTCCATTTGCCTTCATCATATTCAACGTGTGTAAGGATAAAGCGAATAAAAACAACTTTTATTCCGTAAGAG
>DASWRI010000068.1:0-18003 GCA_036403235.1 Pyrinomonadaceae bacterium
GCCATAAACATCGGCGTGATTAAAAGTGTTACGAACATCCGCGAAATTATTCCAATCTGACAATCTGACAATCTGAATCCATTCGCGCATCGCCTGTTCGGCTTGTTTATTGTTTATCCAGAACTGTCTTAATTTCTTTTCACTGATAATCCTCATTAATTAATTATAGCAAATTGCTATAAAAGTGCAATTAAAAAATAGTGCTTTGCTATAAAGATTCAACTTATTAGAGAGTTCATGCTCGTTCATTTAGACGAGTGTAAAAACTTGTTTAAATAATCTTTCGATGTGCTATATTTAAATTGTCAGGCACTCCCGCGCCGGATACAATTTACTATCTCCCAGGTATAAAAATCGGCTTTGATGAGAATAAAAACTTGTCAAAGCCTTTTAATTTTCTCTTCCTTTGCTCTACGAACTATAGAGCAGGTGATTACAAATCAACTGTGCGACCTCTTCCGCCCCAAGGAAGCGCGCTGTCCTCTGCATTGCGAACGCACGCATTGAGTTTTAGCAAAAAGCCACAAACTCAATATTTACTTAACAACTTGTTTGATAATTGACGACCGGTAAGACTGAAAATTGCGCCGGATTTCAATAGACGATTTCCATAACTTCAAATGTCCTAACTCCATTTGCAAGTTTTAATGTTGCTGTTTCACCAACTTCCTTGCCTATCAGTATTTTGGCAATTGGAGAAATAAATGAGATTTTCCCTTTAGAAACATCAGCTTCATCGACACCTACAATTTGATATTTTTGAAGTTTTGTTTCGTTGTCTATCTTTAATGTTACCGTTGCGCCAAACCATACTTCGTCCGGTGATTGTTTGTCTAAATCTATTATTTTCGCAGTAAGAATTCTTTCATTCAACAACTGCAATTTTGCGTTTAGATGATTCGATAGAATTCGTCTTTCATTTTCATTTGCCGTGTCCAGATTGGCTATCTCGTCGAGGAGCATCCGTTTTTCGTCCAAAAGCTCATCCATACCAACTTGAGTAACGTAGTTGGTCATGCCCTCTGGTAAGTAAGCTCTCGGCGTTAATACAGGAATTTCTTCCTGATCACCTTCTTTAACAAAACCTCTACTCATGATTTACTATCCTGCGAGCCAGCCCGCGACAATTAAAGTCGTAATTTCTAATAACATTACCACATTCATCTGTCGAATTTTACTCCAGAAGTTGCGATTTGATCTCTCCGGGATATTGTGTATTTTCAGATGTATTGCGAACGCAACGCTTTGACCCCTACTGTGTCAAGGTAGTGCTCTATCACTGGCGGAGAATTTGCGAATCGAATCTGCGGCTTTCACTTAGGAGGCGAACGCCCTATCCAGAGCCTCTGACACTCGGTTCCGAAGACCGATGCTCTATCCACTGGCCGAACGTGCTAATGCCCCGGTAGGATTCGAACTCCAGACCTATCGCGTGTGAAGCGAGTGCTCTAATGCTGACGGAAAGGGTGGGCTTCGAACCATCGAGACGCATATTTTCAGTCCGCTGTAAAACATCGGCGATTTCCCTTGCCATTTCCAAAACTTTCGTTTACTTTAGTAGCCCGAAAATTTGGCTTCTCACCAACTGATTTAGGCCGAATAGCAGGACAGAAGCGACAAGTGAAAATCAAGAAGTTTTACAACAAAAAAGAGGGCAAAGAGCAATACCGCGCCCGCTTCCAGCTCAGCGGCAAGGAATTTCGCCCCGTCGCCGACGCGCGCAAAAAGCTTCTTGATATGATTGACGAAATCAGAGCACAGGAGCATCGCACGAAATACGAGCTTCCGATTACTAAACATTTTCGAACCGTTCAGGAATTATTCGACGAGCATCTCAGACGGCTCCGGCTCCAAGGCGACCGGAAGAAAATCTCAATCTTTAAGCGAGTATCGGAAAAGCTTCTTAAATTAGCGCCGCCGGACATCAAAATCAATCAAATTAAAAAGGGTCATTTCCAGAAATATATCGACACCCGTCTTACCGAAAAAAATCCGCAGTCGGAAGAGTTTATTCTGCCCGATACGGTCAACAAGGAGCTTTCCGCAGTCTCAGTCGCATTAAAAAACGCGCAGCTTTATTTTTCAGAACTCGAAGACGAGCAAATCGTCCGGATGCCAAAGGCCAAAACGACGAAACGTCGCCGCGAGCGAATGGTCGAGAAAACAGGCGAGCTCGCCGTCTTGCTCACATATCTCCGCCGCCCGCTTCCGAATCCGAAAATCTTCGCCCACCGGCGCGATCTGGCCGACGACCTCGAAATGCGCTACGAAACCGGATTAAGGCGCAAGGAAATCACCAGACTTAAAAAGACGCAGTATTACCGCGACGAAGCCGCGCTGCGCGACGTGAAGCGATGGAAGACCGGAACGATTACAAAATTTTTCCCTTTGACCGAGCGCGCCGTCGCAATTATCGAATCGCGGCTCGATTCAAATTCAGAATATATTTTCTCGAAAAACGGCAATCCGACCGAAAGCTATTACCGGACGTTGAAAACAGTTTGCGGGCATCTCAAATTGAATTACGGCACGCACAAAGAAGGCGGATGGGTGCCGCACGATCTGCGGCATAATTTCGCGACCGAGATCGTCCGCGTGACTGACATCGAGACGGCTAAGAGCCTGACCGGCCACACCGGTATGCATATTCTGACGTATCTGCACACGGACGAAAAACGCCAGCGTGAAGCGATGAACAAGCGCGAAGGGAAGGAACTAAAAGCGGTTTTGACCGAACTTTACAACCAAACGAGAAATGGTAACATCGAAATTTCCGCCTTTATTGAAAAGACGATAAATTTGATAAGAAACGGATGAGAGTCGTCATTATGCCGAATCACGATTTTATTAGTTACTGTAAACCTTCTGTTTTGTGTAGTTTATAAATGGTGTCCGATTCCTGTCGTCTCCGCCATATTTTTCAAATAGTCGGTGGTCAGTGGTCAGTGGTCAGCAGATTTCTTCTGAACTATTGAATTCTGAACTCCGGCTATAATTATTTTTAGCAATATTTATCGAAACTACTGACTACTGACCGCTGCAATGTATATTCCGCATTTTTTTGCCGAAACCGGTGAAAAAGCTTTGCTCGCCTTTATGCGCGAGTTTAATTTTGCGACGGTCGTCACCGCAGAAAATGATTTGCCGGAAGCGACGCATCTTCCATTTATCGTCGAAAAACGCGGCTAAAAGCTCGTTCTCGCGGCGCATCCGGCAAAAGCGAATTTGCAGTGGAAACATTTTGCGGAAAAGCCGGTTCTGGTGATTTTCCAGGAGCCGCACGCATACGTTTTGCCGCTTTTATATGCGGAAAAGCTCAACGTTCCGACGTGGAACTACGTCGCGATTCACGCTTGCGGGCGAGCAAAAATTTTTGAAACGCCCGAGGAAAACCTAGCGCTTCTCGAAAAATTGATTGCCGAGTTTGATCCGAATTATTTCGAGACGAACTGGCGCGAAATTCCCGACGAATATAAATTGAGCCGCGCCCGCGCGATTGTCGCTTTTGAAATCGAAGTCACCGATTTGCAGGGAAAGAAAAAACTCAATCAAAATAAAGACGCAGAAGACGGCCGGCGGCTGACGGCGGCGGAAACCATAATTTCGGGTGCAGCGTGACAATTGCGCCGACGACCGGCAGCGCAATTGTCGTCGGTGCGTGGGCGCGGAAACAGCACTCAAGGCTCGGCATACGTTTTCCGACGCGTGAATTCCGTCTGGACGCAGCAGCAAAAATTAACCGCTTCGGACGCCGCGAGATTCGACAATTTCGGAGTAGCGGTCGGAGTCTCCGGCGATACGGTTCTCGTTGGCGCATATGAAAAAACTATCAACGGACAAGGCGAACAAGGCGCGGCTTACGCCTTCAATCTCGGCGGCGCAAGCCCATTCGATGCTTCGGTCAAAGCGGCGACCGTCCGATTCCGAATGCTTTTATCAACCAAGTTTTAGTTGAATTTTATGACGGTTTCTTTTGTCTTTAATGATTATTAAAATCTCCGGGACAAATTAAAGCCGAGTATTAATCTTCTGGGTTTTAAAACCAGATTGCTTGAATTGTAACGGCTTGTGGTCGTCGTCTGCGTATTTGAAAAAGTCAGGCTAAATGCGTGTTTGCCGATATTTTTTTGAATCCCGAAGCCCATCGAGGGTTCAGACAGATTCTGGAAACCGGTGACGTTGAAATTATTGTCAAAAATCGGCTGAACGCGACCGAGCTTGAAACCGACGCGCGGCGTGAAATCAAATAAAGCCACGAGGTCGGGCATAATCAAAACGCTCGCGCCGAAGCCGAACGAGCCGGTGTTGGTCGGCAAGCGAAAAGCGTTGGCAGCCGCGGTGGCGGGCGGGAAGAAATCGCCGGCGCGCGGATTAAAACGTCCCTGCCCGTTTGAATTGATGGAAAGCGCGGGCGAAAAGAATAGATAAATTCGTTTATTGACTCTGGCCGACAGCATCGTCTGCAAATTGTATGTGTATTCCTCGGTAAAGTTTCCGTTGCCTTCGATGCTGGCGTAAGTGGTCAGACCAATCGGCGAATCTTTGTCCTGCGCGAGCCAGTTATAGCCGAAGCCGATTTCGATTGTTCGGCACAAACCTCTCTCGCAAAGCGGCGAGCGGGCGGCGGTGACATAAAATTTGTCGGTAATTCCGTATGTCACGCCAAACGAGGAAACCGAAAAACTGTCAAAGCCGAACAAATTTCTGGCGCTGTCTTCAATCGGGTGAATCGGCTGCGAGAAACGATGCGAAAACCATAGATTCCAGGTTCCGCGCGGAACTTTTTTCGGCGTCGGAATATTTATCAAACGAGAATCATACGGCTCTTCGCCTTCGTCAAAATCAAATACGCTTTCTTCCTTTTTTGTCGTCGAGATTTCGGTTTCGGTCACTTCCTTCGGCTGCAAAGTTTCGGCAGTTTTTTCCTGAGAAGCGACTGCGGCGAGCGGCTCGACGGTCTTTTTAGTCGTATCGACGCGAACTCTTTCGCCGTTTGACTCGATTATCAAAATGCCCGGCGCGGTTTCGTCGAAAACTACCTTGATACCGCTCTGAGCTTGCGCGGGCTGGTTTGATTTTTCCGTCTCGACTTTAGTTTCTTTCCTGGATTCCTTCGAATCCGGCGTCGGAGTCGGACTTTGACACCAAATATTTTCACAGCTTCCGACAAGCGCTAAGGCCGCGAAAAAAACAACCACAATGTTTCTGAAAATAACGTCAGTCGTGAAAACTCTTTTAGTCATAATTGATAAGTCTCTGATTTTTTTCGATGCGCCAATCTCTAAACCCGAACCGTTTGAACTTTCATCGTTACCGCACAAAAGCACTGGGAACAGGGACATCGCCTGCGATGCCAAAGCCTTGAATTAAAGTTCCGGCGGTCGACCTCTGCACAAACCAGGTCGTATTCGACGGCCGAAACACGGCGGCGTCAATTTTGCCGTCGCCGTCGTAATCACCCGGCGCGGGCACGTCGCCGGTCGTGCCGAAAGGAAACGAAAAGAACGAAAAATCTTCGCTTCTAAGGACAAACCACTCGCCCGTCGAAGGTCGAAAGAAAGCGACGTCCGCTTTGCCGTCGCCGGTGTAATCGCCCTGCACGGTTTTGTCCGTGCCCGTGCCGAATTGAAAAGCAATCAATCCGGCGGTCGAGCGCTGAAGCCACCACTCGCCGAGCGACGGCCGGAAAATTGCGATGTCCGATTTGCCGTCGTTATCGTAATCGGCAACCGCCGGAACGTCGCCGCTGACGCCGAATTGCTGAATCGTCGTGCCGCCTGACGAGAGCGGAATAAACCAGGTCGTCGTCGAAGGCCGAAAAACAGCCGCATCCGTTTTGCCGTCGCCGTCGTAATCGCCCGGCGCGGGAACATCGCCGGTCGTGCCGAACGGGAAAGAGAAAAAGCTGAAATTTTCCGAGCGTAAAACAAACCATTCGCCGGTCGAAGGACGCCAGAAAGCGATGTCGGTTTTGCCGTCGCCGGTGTAATCGCCGGGCGTTAGCGTGTCCGAGCCTGAACCAAATTGGAAAGCGGCGTTGCCGCCGTTCGACGATTTCAGATACCACCATTCGCCCGGGCCGGGACGAAAGATGGAAATATCGGTTTTACCGTCGCCGTCGAAATCGAAAACAGTCGGGTCCGGTAAAATAACCGCAGGCGGCTGAGATGTCGCCGTCGTGGTGAAAATCAGGTCGCCGTCAGAAGTTCCGTCGTTGTTGGCTTGATTGCCGGCGGCGTAAAACGTGACCGGCCCGACGTTCGTCGCCGGGGCAGTCCAGTTAAACGTCCAGACCGCTCCGCCGGTTTGCCCGCCGAAGCTCCCCGTCAGCGTGTGTTCCATATAACTGCGCCCGTTGCCCGAGGTAATTTGAGTATTGCCGCTCGTGCTGGCAAGTGTGCCGGCCGCCGTCGTGCCGGCCAGAGGAGTCAGTTCGAATCCCCAGCGCCGGCGTGTCGTATCGCTTGTTATGTGCCGCACGACGATTTGATAAGTCTGGCCGGGATTGTAATTTGCAGGCGCGGTGATGGTAAATTGACCTGTCGTCGGCTCTTGCGTAAAGTGGCAGGCCGCACAAGTCGTCTCTCCCGGCGCGCCGCTGACCGCCGCCGGAGGCCCCGTGCTGAATGCGGAAGTCGTATAAACAAAATAATTATTTTTTGTAAAGCCGACAAACGCCAGCCCGATAAAAAACAGCAGGCACAAAATCTTAATCTTCTTCATATTCGTTTTATTCTGAACTGCCCCGGAAAACAGTCTCTTCTGCCCTTATTCTAAAATCAAATGCTTTTCAAAACAGTTTTTTTTACCTGAACGTGTCGCGAATATAAGTCCAGACCAAACTGATTTCCTCTGCGCTGAGCGTGCCCTTAAAGCCGGGCATCCTTCCCTTTCCGTTGGTAATGGCGCGAATCGCTCTGGCTTCGTTCGGCTGCCATTTTGCGCTGGTTAAGTCTTTGGCTCCGGTTTGCCGGCCTTTAGACGTCTGCGCTCGTCCGTCCGTGCCGTGACATCGGGAGCATGAGGCCGCGTAAATCTGCGCCCCGTCTTTTGCCTGAACGACCGTCAAACCGGGCTTTGAATTACAAATCAAAACGGTCACAACAAACAAAACTGAAAGCAATGCAACAAATATCTTAATTCTCTTTACCGATTGAAATTTCATTTTTCTTTTCTCCTTATCCTGCTAATCTTATTCGCAAATTTAGCGGCTGCAAAATCTTTATTTTAATGTTTTCAGCCATTTAATTATTTCCAGCTTTTCTTCTTCGGTCAGCTTATTTTTGAAAGACGGCATTTTTGCGCTCAGCCCCAATGATTTTGCGTCGTTGATGGTTGCCAGCAAATCCGCTTCCGAAAGCGGGTCTTCGGCTCTGGTCGTGACGTCTTTTAATTGCGGATACTTTTTCGTGCCTTCGCCGCTCGCCCCGTGACATTTCGCGCAATTATCCTGAAAAGCTTTCGGCGGCCCCAAAGTTTCCGCAATTTGCGGCGTAGAAGCGGCATTGGCCTGCGGCGTTCTATTTCGGGTTACGAGCTGTGAATTTTGCTGGTTGGAAGATTGTTCGTCGCGGCGGGAATTACCGGCATTTTGTGAACATGTCGTCATGGTCAGAACGGCAACTGTTCCTAAAGCGAGTATAAAAAATTTTGCAGCTTTCAGCCGACGATTATTAACTCGCCATCCTAAATTAACAAAAAATTCCTTGCCGATTAGTGATGCTGGTTGTGTGGTCTCAGCAGCCTGTTTTTCGTTCATCCTTTTATTAGTTGTTACGCCACTCATACCTTCCGGTTTTATAGGCTGTCGCAGTAACTATTGCTCCGTGCATTACTCTGTCGTCAGGCAAAACTGTTTGTTGACAGACAATTCGTTATCTGGGGGAAAGCAAAGCTCACACCTGCAAGCGCAGGCGAAGAACTAAATATGGAGAACACCTTAATTACAAATAAATAACAAAAACCGTGCCAAAAAACGTGCTAAATTATCCCTAATAGCTACAATGCTTTAGAGATAGCTCCGAAAGTTTTTAACGGTTTTTGAATCAATAAGTTGGATTTTATACAAATAATTGAAAGAAACACTTTAGTCGTATATCTTTTCTGAACCGGGCAAAACGGATGCGTTACCGAATCAGCGAACCGGATAAAAAAAGCAATAGAAGAAAAACACAATGGTTAATAAATTATCTGATGTGAAAGACATTGTTCGGCAGGCAATCGACGACCCGAAACAGTCTTTTCCGGTAATAATGAAATTGGCGATGAGCGAGGATTGGAAAGAGCGAGAGGTCGCCGCGACGATTCTGGTTGAAACAGGCAAGAAAAGGCCCGGACAGGTCATCGAAGAAATGTTTCTCTGGGCCGACCACACTAATCCAAATGTTAGAAGAACTGCCAGCGAAGGCTTGAGAGAAATCGCCCGCAGAAAGCCGGAACTTATATTGCCCATTCTCGAAAAACTAAAGCGCGATGCACACATTTATGTTAAAAAGTCGGTCGCCAATGTTTTGCGGAACGCCGGTAATTATCATCCGGATTTCGTGTTACGAATTTGCAGCGAGTGGGCAGCCGATAAAAATCCGCATACTGATTGGATTATCAAAGACGGCTTGAGAAAGCTCAGAAAGATGTAACCTGAAAAGCAAAGCTCGCGAGCCGGCAGATTTATAATCTTGATTGAAAACGCATAAAAGACCGGAAACCCTCGATAAAGCAAAGGCGAATCTGGCAAACGGGCCGGAACAAGTAAAAATGTTCTGATTATGAATTGCATCGCCAAGGTGTAATATAAAAGAGATAAAAGGATGGAGAAATGAGAAACAAAATAATTATCATTGTGGTTTTTGCTTTTATTTTTGTAATTTCAGGTATCGACGTTAGCGCGCAGCGCAGCAACAAATCAAAGAGACGAACCACTCAAAAAGTTCAAAATATACGAATAAACTTAACCGAGAAAGGTTACCGGCCGACAAATTTCAGATTAAAGAGAGGCATTCCCGCCCGCCTTACTTTTGTTCGCCAAATCGAGGACGAATGCGGAAAGGAAATCGTTATTCCGGCGTATCAAATCAGGCGCGAGCTTCCGCTGAACAAGCCTGTGACGGTGAGTTTTACGCCGCGAAAAGCCGGAACGTTCGGCTTTGCCTGCGGAATGAATATGCTTAAAGGAAAAATAATTGTTCAATAAAGCAGAGGAAGTAAACAAAGAATGAAAAGAATGAAATTTATTTTAATAATCGGCGCGTTTGTGCTGATTCTCGGCAGCGGATTAAGCGCGGCGGCGCAGGTAAAAAAGGTGCAAATGCACATCGCGGGCTATCTATGCGGCAATTGAGTGTATAACATTCAGAAGGCAGTTAGCCGTCTCGACTATGCACCGAAACTAAAAGAAATCCAGATTACCGACATCAAAAAAGGGCTCGGAGTTTTTATCCCGAAGCCCGAAAAGCCGGTTTCTTTCGCCGCCCTGAAACAGACGCTCAAAAAAGCGGGTTATGTGCTCGATACAGCCGATATCACTATTTCCGGAAAGCTGGTGCGTGACGGCGATAAATGGCTGCTCCTGAGCGAAGTCTCCGGACAGAAATTTCTGCTTGAAAGCAAAACTTTTGAAAAGCTAAAGGCCGACGCTGCGCCGGATTCATCGGTCGAGATTTCCGGCATTTGGAAAACCGTCGGCGAAGGCGCGGCGCAGGAAGTCGTCGAGTCGCAATCGCTGAAAAAGGTAGAAAATGCGATTAAGACGGTCAGTTTAATAAGAAATACCGTTGAAAATGATAAATCTACCGTTCGTTTTCAAAACGCCGTGTTTGCCAGCCGCGCGCCTTTACCGATTGCAGACAATGAAAGCACCAAGCCTTTAGCTCCAATCCGCACGACATCGCCCGGTTTGACCGTATTTCAGGGAGGCGCGATTACGCCGCGCCTTTATTTCGTCAAACAGCACTTGAACGGTCTCGATGTGTCCCGCCAGATTTTTGATTTGAGCGTTTCATATACGCCGACGCCAAAAATCCAGCTCGAAGCGGAAATACCATTTTCACGCACTTCTTTTAACAACGGCGTCAATCGAGGCGCGAACGCAGGGCTTGGAAATATTATGCTCTGGGGCAAATACCGGTTTTTCAGAAAAGTGAAAACCTACGGCGACCGTCAGGCGGCTTTCAGATTCGGCTTGGAGCTGCCGACGGGCAAAAAAACCGCGCCGACCGCTCAAACTGTAAACGCTCCGGCATTTGTCCGCCAGCAGCTGACGCCGATTAACGGCGGACTTTCGCCGCACTTCGACGTTGCTTTTTCGCAAGCTGGCGGCAGATTTATCTTCGGCGGCAACGTCGAAGGCATTTTGCGAACGACGCGCGACGGATTTCGGCTCGGCAATGAAATTCGGCTCAACACCGATTTCGAGTATGTTTTACTGCCTTTTGATTACACAAAGCCCGGTAAAGAACTGTTCGTAATTTTAGAAACGACGCTTTTGACGCGCGGCAACGGTCGTCTTGCCGGATTAAACGTGCCGGGAAGCTCTTCGACCGAGTTTTACGTATCGCCCGGACTTCAATACGCCGCCGCGCCGAGATTTGTCGTCGAAGGCAGCATCCAGTTACCCGTCTTCCGCAATTCCGGCGCGCTGATATTAAGAACCGATTATAATCTTCTGCTCGGAGTGAAATATTTGTTTTGAGAGAAAAGATGAAAAAAATTCTGGTTTTGTTTATTTGTCTGGCATTGCCGTTATCGGCTTTGGCGCAAAATAATAAGACCGAAAAATCACCGTCTGTCGTTCTCAAAGATTTGAAAGGTAAAAACGTCAGGCTTGAGGATTTCAAAGGTAAAGTTATACTGCTCAATTTTTGGGCGACGTGGTGTCCGCCGTGCCGCGCAGAAATTCCCGAACTTATCAAATGGCAAACCGAATATCAAAGCCGCGGATTGCAGATTATCGGAATTACATACCCGCCGACAAACGCCGCTAAAGTTCGCAGCTTCGCCCGCAGAAACAAAATCAATTATCCGATTCTATTTGGCTGGAAAAAAACCAAAGCCTTATTTGATTCGGGCGAAACAATGCCGTTCTCGGTCGTCATCGACAAGGATGGAAACATTAAAGAGCGGATTGAGGGCGTTATTTTTGATGATGAATTTGATGAAAAGATTAAACCGCTGCTTAAAATTGATTCGGAAAAGAAAGATACCGAATCCGGCCTCGCCGTTGGCTTTAAGACTTATCTTGAGGATTAAAAATATTAGTTAAATTCTTATCTCTGCTCAATCAAGCCCGGTTAAACTGACGCGCTCGTTTTTGCGCTTTACAATTTCCGGCGGCAGGTTCATCTTCGGATATTTATTCGCACGTCTTACCGTCTCTGCCAGTTGAGGCGGCGGGCAAACTAGAAAGGATGCTCAAAACAGGTTAAAATTAACCTTTTTGAAAGTTGGCACACAACCGGCACACAAAATAGATAAGGCAAGCTGTTTTGACTTGCCTTATTTGTTTGGTAAATTTTTGAAAACAAGTTGGATATAATATCCAGGAATTAAATTTCTTAATAGTAAATTTTATGACAGTAAGAGTTAGATTTGCTCCGAGTCCGACCGGCTACCTGCACATCGGCGCGACGCGCAGCGGGCTTTACAATTATCTTTTCGCCAAAAAAATGGGCGGAAAATTTCTTCTGCGGATAGAAGACACAGACCTTGCGCGCTCGACCGACGAATCGACGCGCTCGATTCTCGAAGGGCTCGAATGGCTCGGCCTCGAATACGACGAGGAAATCGTCTTTCAGTCGAACAACGCTGAAAAGCATCGCGCGGCGACGCACCGGCTGCTTGAAAACGACAAGGCTTACCGCGATTTTACGCCGAAAGAGCAAACTTCGGATAAAAATATCAAACAGACGATTGCCGAACGCGCGCGCCAGAATCAAGGCGAAAAGAATATGCGCGACAATCCGTATCGCGATTTGTCGAAAGCGGAATCGGACGCGCGCGCCGAAGCGGGCGAGCCGTTTGCGATTCGCCTGAAAGTTCCCGAAATTGGCAGGACGAGCTTTGAAGATTCGGTTTACGGCCTTCAGGAACGCGATTACAAAGAGATTGAAGACCTCGTTTTGCTGCGCTCGGACGGTCATCCGCTTTATAATCTGGCGGTCGTCTGCGACGACATCGAGATGCGCATCACGAACGTCATACGCGGGCAGGATCATCTGACGAACACGCACAAACAGATTTTGATTTATGAAGCTTTGGGCGCTGAAGTCCCGAAATTCGCGCATCTTCCATTGATTTTAGCGCCGGGCGGAAAGAAATTATCGAAACGCATTCACGGCGAAATCGTCTCGATGACGACTTATCGAGACGCAGGCTTTGTCGCCGCCGCGTTTCGCAATTTTCTCGCGCTTCTGGGCTGGTCGGCCGGAGAAGAACGCGAAATTTACTCGCTCGACGAGCTTATCGAGAAGTTCTCGCTCGAAGGCGTTCACCGCAACCCGGCGATTTTCAATTATCAGGAAAACAATCCGCGTCACTGGACGGACGATAAGGCGCTCTGGATGAACGCCGAATATATTCGCACGATGCCGTTCGAAGAACTTCTGCCGCTCGTCAAAGCCGAGCTTAAATCGGCCAAACTCTGGCGCGACGAATACGAGGACGACGATAAAACGTGGTTTGAAACGACGATTGATTTAATCCGGCAGAGATTTTTCACGTTGAAAGATTTTTCCAGACAGGGACGCGCCTATTTTTCGGAAGATTTCGACTTCGACACGGCCGCCATCGAGAAAAACTTAAAGAAATTTCCCGATTTACAAACGTGGCTGCCCGAATTAGCGGAAAGATTCGAGCCGATGGAAGATTTTTCGCACGATAGAATCGAAGAAGTCGTCAAACAGTTCACCGAAGAAAAAAATACAAAGCTCGGCGTCATTATGAACGGCGCGCGCGCGCTTTTAACCGGCGTCGCCGTCGGCCCTTCGATGCTCGCGGTTTTCGAAACGCTCGGAAAAGAAAAATCGATGTTGAGACTCAAAAGCCAAATCGCGTGGAATCAATAAAGGATTTATCACCGTAGAGAACGCAGAGGACACAGAGTTTTTTTAATAAATTTTCTCTGTGTCCTCTGCGTTCTCTGCGGTAAAAGTTATTTATGAATTATCGAATCGAAAAAGCCGCCGCAGAAAACATTCCGCAGATTATCGCTTTAATGCGCGAGTTTGCCGAGTATGAAAACCTTCTGGATTACGTCGAAGTGACCGAAGAACGTCTGAAAACTGCGCTTTTTGGTGAGGGACGCGTTGCCGAAGCGGTTGTGGCGTTTGAAGACGAAGCGCCAATCGGTTACGCCGTCTTTTACCCGAATTTTGCGACGTTTCGCGGCCAGCGAGGGCTTTATCTCGAAGATATTTTTATCAAACAGGCGTATCGCGCCAGAGGCGTCGGCGAGATGATTTTGAAATATCTCGCGCGGGCGGCGAAGGAGCGCGGTTACGAACGAATCGACTTTCAGGTTCTCGAATGGAACACGCCCGCCATTAAGTTTTACGAAAAATGGGGCGCGCAGCGCGACGAAGCAGAGCGTCACTTCAAATTTACCAACGAAGCCTTTCAAAAACTGGCATCTTAAAGCTTTAATAAAGCAATTTAGATTCAAATAAACCGCTCGAAGCATAATATATGCGGCTCGATGCCGGAAATATGTCGCTCGAAGTCTCCCAGAAACGGCTCGAAGCTTCCCATACGCGACTTGAAGTCTCCTAGAAGCGGCTTGAAGTCTTCCAGAAGCGGCTCGAAGTCTTTTATATGCGACGCGAAGCTTCCCAAGACCGCCTTCAGTAGTATTATGACCCGCTCGATGTGTAATATGTTCGGCTTAAAGTCTTCCATGACACACTTGACGTATAAAATATGCTGCTCGATATATAAAATACGCAGCTCGATGTATAAAATATGTGGCTTGATGTATAAAATGAGCCGCTTATACATAGAAATAAGTATCTCGCACGATGAAATGAACTGCTTTCCGCCTTTTTTAATAATTTATGTCACAAACCTGCCGCGCGCGGTGTTTTGAATGTAGAAAGAGCGGTAACACCGAATTTTTTTTATCATTCTAAGGAGATTTTATTTATGTATAAAGCATTCGGAAATGCTTTCAAGCAGTTTTCTTTTTTACTCGTTTTAGCATTTTTGCTAACCCTCACGATTTCCGCGCAATCCGTCATCACCGGCACTTGGAAGGCCGACACCAAAACGAACTGGGACAAAAAGAGCAAGTCCGACAACGACGATGACTGGGACACGTCCGACAAGGCGGATAACGCGGACAAAATTTACCTCTCGTTCGAGCGCCGCACCGAAAAGGGCGGCAGAAATCAGAACGGTTCGGATTACAATTATGCGGATTTGCAGGGCTTGAGCAAGCAGCAGGCGGCGAGCGGCGGCGCGGTCAAGTTCAGTCTCGTGCGCGAAGCCGGAACGATTGACTGCGAAGGCACGTTCGCCGACGGGAAAGGCTCGGGCACGTTTCGCTTTACGCCGAATATGCAGTTCGTTTCGGGAATGAAATCGCGCGGGTTCGATTTTGAAAAAAATCCTTCGCGCGGCGACGGCACGAGCGAAGACCGTCTGTTTGCCGCCGCGACAATTAATGTGACGACCGCTTTAGCCGACGATTTGCTCTCGGCCAACTTCGGCCCGCTCGACGTTGACGACCTTTTCAAAGCCGCGATTTTCAAAGTCGATTCGAAGTTTATGCGCGAGATGAAGGCGAGCGGTTTTCCGAATCTCGGAATGGAAGAACTCGTCAAGGCGCGCATCTTTAAGATTGACGCCGATTTCGTCCGCGAAGTAACGCAGATGGGTTTTGACAAAGAGCCTTTCGAAAGCCTCGTCAAAATGCGCATCTTCAAAGTTACGCCCGCCTTTATCAACGAAGTCAAAGCCGAAGGTCTGGAAAATCTCGACATCGAAGATTTGGTAAAAATGCGCATCTTCAAAATCGACGCCGCCTTTATCCGCCAGGCGCGAGCCGAAGGCGTCCCGCTCAAAGTCGAAGCCCTCGTCCAGAAACGCATCGGCGTCTGGAGCAAAGACTAAATTTAGTGAGTAGTGAAAAGTGGAAAGTGGAAAGTGGAAGAAATAAATTTTTCTTCCACTTTCCACTTTCCACTTTTTAACTTAGTCTGCGTATGGCGCGGTTCCGGTATCGACGATTTTCCAGATTTCCGATTCGGGAATGTAAAAAGGTTTTTTGGTAATGCAGATTTTTAAGGTTTCCTTCGTTTCGTTGTAAATCGCGCTCAACTCGATTCCGTAAGGCCCTTTGACGCTGACGTCGTCGCCTTCGGGCACAATCACGCCTTCCGCTGCCAAATCCTTGCGCAGATGATTTAACTCCGCTCTCGTAATCCCGCCGTATTGTTTGCATTCAGGCATTTATTTAATATTCTCCTCGCACTTTCTCTAAAGATTAACATACAGCAAAGCGCGTATTTATGATATTTTGTATCTAGAAAACGCGTCTCTGACGTTAAAGCCGAAAATCTCCGCTTTCATGACTGATTGTAATGAATAATCCATATTTTATCGTCGAACCGGCGGGCGCAAAAGTGCCCGTTATCGTCAGCGTGCCGCATTCGGGCGTCGATTTCCCCGGGGAATTAAAGCCCCGTTACCGCGCCGAAATGATTGCTCAAATCGACGACACCGATTGGCTCGTCCACGATTTATATAATTTTGCGCCCGAACTTGGAATCACGATAATCCACGCCCGCTACAGCCGCTGGGTGATTGACCTCAATCGCGACCCGGAAAGCGCGCCGCTCTACGACGACGGCAGAATCATCACCGGCCTGACGCCTTCGACCGATTTTCTCGGCAGAGAAATTTACACGGATAAAAAATTTGTCCCTGACGAAGAAGAAACCACGCGCCGGCTCGAAAATTACTATCGCCCTTATTACCAAAAAATCGAAAGCCTTCTGAAAGAAAGAATCGACGAGTTCGGGCAGGTTTTATTGTGGGACGCGCATTCGATTCGCCGGTTTGTGCCGACCATCAGGCCCGAACCGTTTCCCGATTTGATTTTGGGCGACAACGACGAGCGTTCGGCTGCAAAGGAAATTATCGATATTGCTCTCGACGGTCTGCGCGCGGGCAGATACGAAGCTAATCACAACACGCCGTTTAAGGGCGGTCATATCACAAGGCACTTCGGAAAACCCGAAACGCGCGTCCACGCGCTTCAGCTCGAAATGTCGAAAATTCATTATATGAATGACGACGAAACGACTTTCAGCGAAGACAGAGCCGCGGAAATGCGAAAAGTTCTGCGTCCCGTTTTCGGGCGCTTAATCGAGCATCTAACGAAATGAAATCATATCGCTTCAAGGCTCTGCTGCAAAACGACGGCTGGATTGAAAACGCGACCGTCGCGGTCGGCGAGCGCGGCGAAATCGTCTCCGTCTCGCAAACGGAAAATCCCGGCTCGATTCAAATCGAAGGCTATGCGCTGCCGGGCTTTCAAAACGCTCACTCGCACGCTTTTCAATACGCGATGGCAGGACTCGCCGAGCGGCGAGCGGACGGGCAGGAAGCCGATGATTTCTGGTCGTGGCGCGAAGCGATGTACCGGCTGGCACTTAATCTCAACCCGGAGCAGATGAAGATTATCGCCTCGATGCTTTACGCCGAGCTCGTCCGGCACGGTTTCACAAACGTGGCGGAGTTTCACTACGTCCATCACGACCGAAACGGCGCGCCCTACGACAATTTAGCCGCGATGGGCGAAGCGCTCGTCGAAGCGGCGCGCGAAGCCCGTATAAAAATCACTCTCATCCCGATTTTTTATCAAAAAGGCGGATTCGGAGAGCCGCCGAGCGACCGCCAGCGCAGATTTATCTCACGGACTTTTGAAGATTATCTAAAGCTTTTCGAGGCTTCCGCCCAGATTTGCCGGCGCTACGAAAACGCAAACGTCGCCGTCGGCATCCACTCGATGCGCGGCGTCAATTGCGCGGATATTTTAAGAACCGTCCGGGACGCGCCGCAAGACGTTCCATTTCACATACACGCGGCCGAGCAGTTAAAAGAAATCGAAGACTCGATTCAATATCTCGGAAAAAGACCGGTCGAGTGGCTTCTCGAAAACATCGGGCTCGGCGAGCGGTTTCATCTCGTCCACGCCACTCACCTGACCGCAGACGAAACCGAAAGATTGGCCAAATCATGCGCCAACGTCGTGCTTTGCCCGAGCACCGAGGGCAATCTCGGCGACGGCCTTTTCCCCTTGCGCGCGTTTCAATCCGGCGGCGGCGCGTGGAGCATCGGAACCGACAGCCACGTCGGCCTGAATCCATTGGAAGAACTGCGCCTCCTCGATTACGGGCAGCGCTTAATCACGCACAAACGCGACATCTTTACAGGAGACCAAATCAAAGACAGCGGCTTATACGCCGTCCGGCAGGCAACCGTCTCGGGCCGCAAAGCGATGAATAATTTCGAATCCCGATTTTTCGCTCCCGGCGCGTCATTCGACGCCTGCATCATCAAATCCGACGAACCTCTTCTAGCCAGCGTAAAAACGGAAAATCTGGCTTCTTCTATAATTTACTGCACCGATTCTTCACAAATCTACGGCAGCTTCGTCACCGGAAATCTCATTCAAAAAGATGAGAAATACCGTCAAATAAAAAAATCTTTTATAGATTGTATAAAGCAGTTTAGATGATAACCGGCGAGTAAAAGCTAAATGATTCTGAAAACTTCTTTTCGATGCCACGCCAGAGCATTTAAATCCGGCATAAATTTTTCCTCAACCGGGTGAATAATTTCGCGGCCGGCAAGAGCTGCAATATAAGAAGGCAGATTATTGTTTTGAGTTAATTGTGGCTAAGTCATAACCTCGTATCTGGAAGTTATGCTTATCAATCCTTCGTCAAAATTCCAATGGCAAGAACGGCAAAGACACAATCCGTTTTGCGGGTCGTCG
Source organism: Pyrinomonadaceae bacterium (assembly GCA_036403235.1). Lineage (GTDB taxonomy): Bacteria > Acidobacteriota > Blastocatellia > Pyrinomonadales > Pyrinomonadaceae > JBGTFE01. The sequence goes on from DASWRI010000068.1 coordinate 17,993, forward strand.
TTTCTGCTGAT
>DASWRI010000069.1:0-105820 GCA_036403235.1 Pyrinomonadaceae bacterium
GGCTTTTCAGACGTTTATGAACGTCGGGATGGTCTTGGGATTTTTGCCCGTCATCGGCGTCCCTTTGCCGATGATGAGCGCCGGGCTTTCGGCGATTCTGGCGACGTTTATTGCCATCGGATTCGTTATCAGTGTAAAATTGCGCCGGTTTGTTAATTAAAAATTTCAAATGTTTTATAATTTGGGATGAGGTAAAGATATGGCGAAAGAATTTAAGAATATCAAAACGAAGGAAGTTGAATCGATTCCGACCAAAAACAGAAGCGTCTGGAGATTTTTATGGCTTCCGACGGCGCTCCTTCTGGCGCTTTCGGCGGGCGGTCTGACCGGAATCCTGGCTTCGTATTATTTGAACAATTCGCGCTACGCGACCGAAGTTTCCGCGCTGGCGACGTATCGTCCGCCGCAGGTGACGACGATTTACGCCGACGACGGCGAAACCGTTCTGGCCGAGTTTGCGCTCGAAAAACGCATTCCGATAAAAGAACAGGACATACCGCAAAACGTCGAGGACGCGCTTCTGGCAATTGAAGATTATCGTTACTACCGGCATATCGGCATCGACCCGTATCGTATTGCGGGCGCGGTTATCAAGAATCTGACGAGCGGGAAAACCGAGGGCGCATCGACTATCACGCAGCAGCTCGCCAAAAATCTTTTTCTCTACAAAGACCAGACTTACACCAGAAAAATCAACGAATGGGTGGTCGCGCTGCAAATCGAGCGGCTTTACACAAAGCGCCAGATTCTGGAAATGTATATGAACTACGTATTCTTAGGAGCTGGTTCATACGGTTTTGAAGCGGGCTCGCGGACGTATTTCGGAAAAACTTTGAAGGATTTGACGCTCGAAGAAGCCGCGCTTTTGGCCGCCGTTCCGAAATCGCCCGAATATTCGCCGACGCGCAATATGGACAAGGCGCTCGAACGCCGCAACATCGTGCTCGACCAGATGGTGAAATATTTTCCCGAACACTATACGCAGTCCGAAATCGACGCGGCGAAAGCCAAGCCGATAAAACTGGCCGACACGGCTTATTATCAATCGCAGCCGAAATCGACGGCGTGGGATTATCCGGTCGAGGAAGTTCGCAAATATCTCGAAGACAAATATACGACGCGCGTCGCGCAGGGCGGCTTGAAGGTTTACACGACAATCAACGTCGAAGCCCAGAAGCTCGCGACCAAGGCCGTCCGCGAAGGCTTGCGAAGCTACGATAAAAATCAGAAATGGCGCTCGGATTATCAAAACATTCTGCTTGACGAAAACGAGCAGCCGCTGACGGACGAGAAGGAAATTCAAAAGCGTCTGGACACATACAAACACGCCGACTGGTATGGCGACGAATACGAAAAAGGCGAATATATCAAAGGCCTTGTAACGAAAGTCAACGCCGTCAAAGATGAAGTCAACGTCCGTTTCGGCAGGTATAACGCAATCATTACGGCCAAGGAAATGGGCCGAAGCGGAAAGCGTCCGAAGGACGAATTAAAAGTCGGATTTCTGGCCGAATTTGAAATCAAGGACGTTGATGAGAATAATCAAAAACTCGCCGTTCAGCTTTCGCAAGTGCCCGAGGTTCAGGCGGGAATCGTCTGCATCAACTCGCACACCGGCGAGGTTGTGGCCGAAGTCGGCGGCTATGATTACGCGACGAGTAAATTCAACAACGCGACGCAGGGCCTGCGCCAGACGGGTTCGTCTTATAAGCCGTATATCTATACGGCGGCGGTCGAGTGGGGAATGACGCCGGACATGACGGTGAGCGGCGCGCCGATTAAAAAAGGCGGCTGGATGCCGCACAATTACGACGGCAGTCTTAGTCACCCGAACGTGCCGATGAAAATCGCGCTCGCCAAATCATACAATATTGCGGCGGTTCACCTGTTGGAGATGGTCGGGATTCAAACCGGCGCGCAGATGGTTCGCCGTTTCGGAATCACTAATCCGATGGCGCCGAGCCTTCCGTCCGCACTGGGCGCGAGCGAAGCGTCTCTGCTTGAAATGACTTCGGCTTATTCGACGTTTCCGAATAAAGGCGTGCGCGTCCAGCCGCATCTGATTCGGAAAGTTTTGAGCCGCGACGGAAGCATTCTCGAAGAATGGGAAAAAACCACTTATAAAGTAACCAGCGAATATGTCGCGCTGACGATGGTTGAAATGATGCGCGGCGTCACGGCGGCCGGCGGAACTGCTTCGGCCGCAAGCGCGGGCGGTCATCCGCTGGCGGGCAAAACCGGAACGGTCAACGACCACACAGACGTCTGGTTTCTCGGCTACACGCCGACGTATGTCACGGGCATCTGGATGGGTAATCCTTTGAAAAAAGAAAATCTCGGCAACGGCATGACCGGCGGGCACGGCGCTGTGCCTTATTTCAACGCGTTTATGATTCCGTTTATGAAGGACAAGCCGAAGGAGACGTTCCCGGATCCGCCGCCTGTTCCGGCCGAGATAAAGACGAAAATCGAGCGCAACAAGCGCGAAGAACAGGAAAAACTGGAAAAGGCTGACGAAGCGGGCAGAATCACCGGCGTTATCTTTAATACCGGCACGAAGAAAAGTACGACACCGACCGATTCGACCAGCACTTCAGACCCGGACGATATAATCATCCCGGGCGATAAACCGGCGGTCAGCGTCGATGCGGCAAAACCGAACAACAACACGCCGAAACCGGACGACCAGCCGAAACCAAAACCCGTCAGCACGCCGAACCCGGTCAAGAAAACCGAGAATCCGCCGACGGAAACCAAGCCGCAGGGAACGCAGCGGAAAGGCAAAAAAGGCGGCGGGGATAATTAAGGGCAGAAGGCAAAGGGATGAGGGATGAATAAGAAAATAGATTCTTATTCATCCCTCATCCCTTTGCCTTCTGCCCTAGCTAAGAAATCTGCTCAAATAGTGCGGCAGCATTTTGCGCCACCACTCCCAGTCATGATTAACGTCGTGTCCCCAGAGTTCGAGCAGATGCGGAATTCCTTTCGAATGCAGAATTTCGGAAAACTCCTTGCTCCGTTCGGGAGCTTCGAACGCGCCTTGTCCGGTGACAATGACGATTGAATCGGCCTTTTGCAGAAGCGGCAGAAAATAATCGTCGTTCAGATTTTTCACATACTGCGCCGGATTATTAAAATAAACGTTATTGTCGTAATAATTTTTTAAATACGAGCGAATATCGTAGCTTCCGCTCATCGCAATCGTTCCGCGAAAACTGTCGGGGTGACGAAAATAACAATTTGCCGCCAGAAACGCGCCCAAAGATGCGCCCGTCGTCAGAGGACGCGCGTCCTGCCCGCATTCGTCGCGAATGAGCGGCAGAACTTCTTCCATAATATAGCGGTCGTAGCGCGTCAAAAGCTCGGCCTTCCACTGCGGCGTCGCCTTATCGTTGAGAAGACTGTAGCGATTGACCGAGTTTACCGAATAGGCGCGCAACCGGCCCGATTCGATAAGCGGCTTGATGGCGTCAAGCAGCAAAAAGCGCTCGTATTCGAGATAATCGGCGGCGGCGGTCGGAAACATCAAAAGCGGGTAACCGCTGTCGCCATAGGCCACGAGCGGCATATCCATTCCGAGATTATGGCTGAACCAGGAAGTTGTATCACGTCTCATTAAAATCTGCTCTCCAAAAGTTTTTAGTCTAATTATTGAGGTTAAAAGAAACGGTTTCAGGTTTCAAGTTTCAAGTTTCAAAAGTCAGCGTCCGACTTGAAACCTGTAATTTGAAACCTGAAACTTCTATTTGGCAACGTTTATCTCGCGTTCGGTCGAATTATAGCCGCCGTTATCGACGACGTTTCCCGATTTATCGACGAGCTCGACTTTTACTTTGTGCTTTCCGTTAGTCCAGCCAGAAAGCCAGACGGGAGCCCATTTGTCGATAAATTTCGACTCGCCGCCGTCAACCGAATAACGCACGCGATAGTCGCCGCCGTCGCCGACGAGCGTCGCGTTCGAGAGCCAGAAGTCAATCATAATCGCGTCAGCGTCAGCGCCCTTGTATTCGCCTTTCGGCCGGCTGTAGGTCAAAAGCGGTTTTGCCGCGTCGATGGCGCCCGCCGTTGACGTCTGCATATCCTTTCCTTCGGGCGACGACTGCGGGCTGGCGTTTGACATCGGCTGGTTGGAATTGGTCGTCGCCGGTTTCGACGTGTCCGCGCCGCCGTTTTTGACGGTGAATTTCACCATCTGAAACGCGCCCGGATTTTTGTAGCTTTCGTGCCACGGCCGCGACGGGAAGACGCGCAGGGTGTGCTCGCCGTCGGCGACGTTTCTCAATTCAAAATCCTGATTGAGATTGTAATAAGCTTCATACGGCTGATTGTCGAGAATGACGTGAATGTGATTGCCCATGCCGGTCGTCATATCCTTCATCGGTTGATAGCCTTTCAGCTCGCCCGAAAGCCCGAGATGAACCTTGACGGTCGAGCTCGCAACCGTCGAAGCGTTTTTCGGTTCGATAATTATTATCACGGGCTTGGCCGCGTCCTGCTCGCCGCGCTGCGCCATCATGTCCTGAATCTTTTGCGGGCGCGCTACTTCCGTCAAATTCAAAACGGTCGATGCCGCCGTGCTCGTATTGACGTTGCTCACGTTTGTATTTCCGTTCGTGTTCGTGTTCGATGCCGGAGCGCAGGCGGCAGCAAAGCCGAGCGCGATTAAAATAACCGAAAGAATCGTGTATCTCATAATTTCTCCTTGAATTAAACTGTCTGCACAATTGCCTGCAGCTCCTCGATTTTCTCAAACTCAAAAACCTGTTTGAAATTTTTGACGATTTTATCTTCGACTTCCGCCAAATCGATTTCGCGGCCGAGAAGCTTTTCCATCGAAGTTACGGGCTCGCCTTCGCAGGCGATAATCCAGTTGAAAAAACTCAAATCCGTGTTTACGTTGAGCGCAAAGCCGTGCGTCGTCACCCAGCGTTTGAGGTGAACGCCGATGGCCGCGATTTTTCCTTCCGCAGTGTGAACGCCCGTCAATCCTTCGATTCTGAAAGATTCGATGCCGAAGTCCGTCATCGTGCGAATCAGGACTTCTTCCAAATCGCGCACGTATCGGTGGACGTCTTCCCTGTGCGCGCTCAAATTTATAATCGGGTAACCGACGATTTGGCCGAGACCGTGATACGTGACTTTGCCGCCGCGATTCGTTTCAAAAACCGAAACGCCGAGCGATTTCAGCAATTCGGCGGTCGCCAAAACGCCGTCCATTTTCGCGCGGCGCCCCAAAGTAAACGTGTGCGGATGTTCCAGCAGAAGAAGGAAATCGCGCTCGCGCCGCTCGATGACTTCGCGCTCAAGCTCTTTCTGTAAATCAAGGCCGTCGTCGTAAGCGTAGCGCCCGAGACGACGAACTTCGAGTAATCTTTCTTGCATCTCTAATTTAATGATAAAATTTTCCAGGCCAAGTGAAAAGCGAGAACTGAAAACTGTGAGCCAATCTTCAGTTTTCACTTTTCAGTTTTTAGTTAAAATTATGAATAAACAGTTAAAGAAAATCAGTTTAATTTTATTGTGCGTTTTGTGTTTCGCTTTTTCCGCCGCGGCGCAGAAGAAAAAACCGACGACGATTAAGAAATCGACCACGACGACCGCGACGACGCCCGTCGGCAATACGGAAATCAAAGACGGCGCGGCGAAAGTTTCGATTCAGATAAAAAACGTCTCGAAATTTGTCTATAATCTGGGAATTATCGGGCGTTCAATCGAGGATTTGGACGTCGATATCAAAGCCGGAAAGGCTTCGCAAAAAGGCATCGATATCAATGCCAAAAACAAACAGGCTGTATTGACGGGCTTGAGAAACATTCGCGCCGGACTGGCGGCGCTCGAAGTCGAGTTTCGCACCAAACCGGCGTTAAAAAATTATCTGACGCAAATTCAGGGAATCACGGATTTGTGCGGCGAATCGGAAGATTTAGCGACCAACGGAAGATTTATCGATTCGGGCCGACCGCTTCTCACGCTCATCGAAAAACTGACGGACGTATTGGAAGCAATGCCGTAAAAAGTTGCAGAGTTGCAGAGTTACAGAAAGTTACGGAGTTAGAAGAAGTTTTTTAACTCTGCAACTCTGCTAACTCGCTAAACTTTTTTACGGTTTTTTCAGGCTCGTCGCGGTCGCCGAATCTTCGCACACTTCGGTCGAGGCCTTTTCTTTTGTCGAGACGGTTTTTTCTTCTTTCGGCAAACCTAATTTTTCGCGGATAAACGCTTCCGTGTCGGCTTCTATCAATTCGCCGTTGACGACGAATGTTTTTTCGGTCAAAGTATCGCCTTTTGATTTGAGCTGCGAAGGAATCAGAAAAATATTCCACGGCGAGCCCCAGTTGCGCGTGTCGCCCGTCTTTTGCCGGTATTCGTAATGCAGGGTTTTCTGGCGAACGTCCGCTCTTTCCTTTGTCTCTTTTAATTCCAGCTCGTAGACGACGGGAAATGTAATCTTAAAGGTGTCGAGACTCGTTTTTATCGAGTCAATCGTGTCGTATTCGCCGACGCCGACGATTTCCAGGCCGTTCGCCTTATATTTTTCGTAAAACTTTTGCGCGACCGGCGCCTCCAGCTTCCAGTTCGGACACCACGGCGCGAAATAGACGACCATGACGAGCTTTTTATTTTTCGCAAAATCGCGCAAGTTTATCTCTTTTCCGTCGCGCACCGATTTATAATTCCAGTTTTTATAACTGATTTCCTTTTCCTGCAAAGGCGCATATTCGTGATTTTGCGCCGCGGCAAACGAAACCGAAACGAGTAAAATTGCCAGTAATAAAAGCGTTTTCATATTTATAACTCCCTGCGATAAGACTAACTTTTCAGATGCCGAAAGACAAGCAAATTTTGTCCGGCAAAATAATAGCCTGCATAAGAACACAGTTTAGCGAATTTTCGCGAATAAATTATAAAAAAATCTGCTTCAACCCGCTCAATCGGCATTTATCGGCCGGCTGTTTCTTCTTCTCCCGAACCAGTAAACGCAGTTCAGATAAATTCCCGTCAGCGCCGAAAGCGAAGCGAGAAGCGAAAAAACGATTAAAAGCGTCACCTGCCAGGGCCCCGCAAAAAAATAAAAATGCGCCTCGCGGAAAAATCTGGTTTTCAAATCGGGCGGCTGGCTCATTCTCGCCTCGCCGGTTTCGGCGTCGATAAAAATCGAATCCGCGCCAAGCCCGCCGATTGATTGGTAAACGGGTTTTCCGTCTTTCATCAGCAAAGTCAGCGCCGTCGTCGGCAAAGTCCTCCCGGCAAGTCCGTTCGCTTTTTGCATCGCTTCCGCCGGCGCGATTTTCACTCTTGCCGCATCAATCCTGTCCACACTGCCGCCTTCGACCGTGTTCGGCAAAGCATACAAAAAACCGCTCAAAGCCCACGCCAGAACCGGAATCGAGACAAAAATTCCGAGCCACAGATGCGTTTGATATATAAATTTTCGCATAATTTTTAGATTTTAACGCCGGTCGCCGAGAGATGCGAAGACGCGAAGATATTTAATAAATTTTCTTTACATGGCCGCGCCTTTGCGCCTTTGCGTTAGAAAAACAAACCGTGTAACTTAATTGATAGAATTTTGTGGAGAAAAACCGATGAGCAATCAAACAACCGTAACCGATATTTTCAAGCGCGCGATGGAAATCCGCGCCGCCAATCCGAACGGCTCTTTTAAGGACGTAAAATCGCAAATCGTCAGCGAATTCGGCGGCAAACCGTTTCCTTCGACCGCTTATCTGACCATTCCCGAATACGACAACATCGCGCCGGAAGAAGATTGGACTTCGGGTTTGCCAATCGTTCTGCGCGGAATTCAAACCGAAGATTGGTCGGAAATCGCGCAGGGAATCATCATCAGTCTCGAACAGGTCGAAAATTATCCGAAACAGTCCGGCCGCGAAGACGACCCCGACAAAGAATGGCGCAATCGCCACAAAGGCATCGCCGAAGCGGAAGCGAAAAATCTGCAAAAATGGATGCCGGAAGAACTGGTGGCGATGGCGCGGCGAAATGTAAAAAGCTAGTCAATAGTCAGTAGTCCTTTATCCGTTGCCGGTTGAGCAAAAATTACATAACGTAATTTAAATTCAATCCGCAACGGACAAAGGACTACTGACGACGGACAAAATTATGAAAGCGGTTTATGTGAAAGAATTCGGCGGCATCGAAAATCTGGAAATCCGAGAAGTCGAAAATCCGCCGCAGCCCGAAAAAACTCAGGTTTTAGTAAGCGTTAAAGCTTCCGCCTTAAACCGCGCCGACCTTTTACAGCGGCGCGGTTTTTATCCGGCGCCGCCCGGATATCCGGAAAGAATCCTGGGTTTGGAATTTGCGGGCGAAGTCTCCGAAATCGGCGAGAACGCCGGAAATTTCAAAATCGGCGACAGGGTTTTCGGCATCACGGCGGGCGGCGCGCAGGCCGAATTTCTTTTGTCGGACGAATCTACGCTCGCAAAAATCCCCGAAAATCTCTCCTATGCGGAAGCCGCCGCGATTCCCGAAGCGTTTATCACGGCGCACGACGCCGCGTTTGTGCAGGCCGGTCTCAAAGAAAACGAAACGCTTTTGATTCACGCCGTCGGCTCGGGCGTCGGGCTCGCCGCTTTGCAGCTCGCGAAAGCGAAAAATATTGTAACTTTCGGCACTTCGCGCACCGCCGACAAATTAGAAGAATGCCGGAAATTCGGGCTTGACGAAGCGATTTTGACAGATGAAAAGACAAATTTTGCCGAAATTATCAGGAAAAAAACCGGCGGAAAAGGCGTCGACGTCATTCTCGATTTGGTCGGCGCGGTTTATTTCGAGATGAATATGGACGCGCTCGCGCTCAAAGGTCGAATGATGCTCGTCGGCACGACCGGCGGCGCGCGCGCCGAATTAAATTTCGGCCAGTTGATGTCGAAACGCGCGAAAATTATCGGAACGGTTCTGCGCGCGCGGCCGATTGAAGAAAAAGCCGAAGCGACCCGCAAATTTGCTGCTGAAGTGGTGCCTTTACTGGCCGAAGAAAAAATAAAACCGAATATCGACCGCGTTTTTTCGATTGAAAATGTGCGGAAAGCGCACGAATATATGGAATCAAACGCGAGTTTCGGAAAAATTGTGCTGGAGTTTTAGAGAAAGATTTTACGCTTCGGCGCATGGACGCGCTCAAAGAATAGACGGAGAAAAATGCGGCGTAAAGGCGCGTTTATCTCGCGGTTGATTTGGAAATTCGCGCGGCGGCTTCGTCAGTTATGATGCAGAGTCCGGCAACTTTCTCGTTTTCGAGCTGCTGCCGTTTTTGCTCGGCTTCCGCATAAGTCAGATTGCCCGCCACGGTTTTTTCAAACGAAACCACAGCCCAGCGCGGCTCGTTTAATTCGCTCGAAAACTCCTCGACCGCAACGCTCGTTTCGCCGGATTGCTCTTCCATTTGTTTTTCTTTTACAATCATTTTTTTAATTAAAACAGGCTATTTACCTGAATATGAGAAAGATAGCACAGATTTTCGCCGGTTGTAAAAGTTTTTTTCGCGGCGGGTTTCTCAAAACCTGCCGCTTTTGCCTTTTTACTTTTAACTTTTACACTGGCTTTATCTGTGGTTAAATTAAATTATGAGCTACAGCCAGACGATTTTTCTGACAGGTTTTCCCGGTTTCATCGCTGCGCGGCTCGTCGAGCGTCTGGCCCGGGCGGACACGCAGTTTTTTCTGCTCGTCCAGCCGCAGTTTGTCGAATCGGCGATAAAATCGGTTGAAAACATTTCCGAAAAATCCGGAACGCCGCTGGAGAATTTCGCTTTGATTGAGGGTGACATCACCGCGGAAAATCTCGGAATGTCGGCCTATGATTTGGCGGTCTTAAAGGACGAAACAACCGACGTTTTTCATCTCGCCGCCGCTTACGATTTGGCAGTCGAAAAGGATTTGGCGTATGCGGTCAATGTCGAAGGCACGAAAAACGTCAACGAGCTCGTCAAATCTCTGCCGAATCTGCGGCGCTACAATTACGTTTCGACGTGTTACGTCGCCGGAAATCGCTCGGGCTCGATTCTCGAAACAGAGCTTGAGCACAACGCCGGTTTTCGCAATTTTTACGAGGAAACAAAATATCTCGCGGAAACGGAAGTCGAAGCGCTGAAAGACGATTTTCCGGTGACGATTTTTCGTCCTTCGGTCGTCGTCGGCGATTCGCAGACGGGCGAGACGGCAAAATACGACGGCATTTATTATCTGATTCATTATCTCAGGAAATCGCCCGCGCTTTTGCGCTTTATCAACGTCGGAAACAAGCGCGTTAAATTAAATCTCGTTCCGGTCGATTACGTCGTCGAAGCTCTGGCGGCGCTCGCCGGTGACGAAAATGCGCTTGGCAAAACCGTCGCGCTGGCCGACCCGAACCCGTTGACGACCGAGCAGCTTTTCGAAGCTATCAGCGAGACGATGACGGGCAAAAAATCCGTCTTTACGCCGCCGCCGCGGATTGTCGAATATTCTCTCTCGCTTCCCGTCTCGCCGCCGATTACCGGCTTGCCGCTCGCGGGCGTGCCATATTTTTTTATCTCGCAGACCTATGACACGAGCATCGCCGGAGAGCTTTTGGCGGCGCACGATATCGCCTGTCCGGATTTCCGCTCGTATGTCAAAAATCTGCTCGCCTTTGTCGAAAAAAATCCGAAGCTCTGAGTCTTTAACCGAATCTTTACAAATCTTTTCCTCGCGAAAAAGCATATTTTCCACCGCTCGCGGCATCATATCCGAAAGTAAAACGCCAAACTCGGAAGAGGTTTTTATGTCTTTTCAAAAATTAACGCTTTTTCTCGTCGCAACCTTTGTTTTTGCCGCGTCTGCGCTCGCGCAGACGCCGACGCCGACGCCCGCGGACGACGAGGAAAAAGTTGCCACTGAAGAAATCAAGATAAACGTGCTCGCTTTTGACGAAAGCGGCAAATTTGCTTCGGGTTTGACGAAAGACGATTTGGTGATTTCCGAAAACGGGCGGCTTCACCAGGCGACGAGTCTCCGCCGGATTCCGGCGAATGTCTTGATTGTGCTTGACATCGGCAACGAGATTTCTACCGGAACGCGCCGAAAAAAAACGTCCGATGCGGCGATAAATCTGGTCAATTCGCTGCAGGCGGAAGATTCGATTGCCGTCATGCAGTACGGCGATAAAGTCGAGATTCTCTCCGAATGGACGCAGGACAAGGCGTTTTTGTATAAAGCGCTCGACGAGAAAAATCTCGGCATCGGCAAACGCTCGGTCTTTAATCAGGCGCTCGATTCGGCCGTCAAGTTTTTTGAAAAAACGCCGCGCGAAAACCGGCATTTGATTTTGATTACCAACGGCATCGACAGCTTTAACGACCAAAAAATTAAAGATTCGGCGCTCCGAAATTTGCTTTCCTCCGATATCAACGTCCACGTCATCAGCTACACCAAATTACAGCAAAACGCGATTGAGCCGAAAACGTCCGTCTGGCAGAAAGGCGAGCCGAATCCAAAACGCCTGCCCGAAGAAGTGATTATCGCGCTGCCGCAGCAACAGCAGCAAATTCTTCGTATGCCGCGCCTTGGCTCAATCAATATCGACCGCGCGATGATAAAAAAACGAAAAGAAGAAATCGCCAAGCTCAAAACGAGCGAGCAGTTTCTGACCGATGTTGCCGAAGACACCAACGGCGAAATTTTTCTGCCCGAAGACCTCGACGAAATGGTCGCCAAAACCGGGACGCTTGCCGTCAATATCGATTCGCAGTATGTCGCGACCTACACGCCGAAAAAACCTCTGACCGAATCCGCCGACGGCGAAGTTCGCAATATCGTCGTCACGTCGCGCCGCACCGACGTGCAGATTCAGGGCCGAAGAAAATTTGTCGTCAGCAAATAAAAATCTTCAAATTTTTCGATTTCGGGTATGTTTTAGAAGAAATGAAAAAATTCTTCGCCGCCTCGATTTTCATTCCGGCTTTTATCGACTTGACATTTTTTAGAATTAGAATTATTCTAAATCTAACTTAGAAAAATAATGAGCGTAACAGCAGATATAAAAGATTTGGGTTTGACGAAGCAGCGCGAGGTCGTGTTGCAGGTGATACGCGAGGCGGACGAGCATCTGACGGCGAACGAGGTTTTCGATAAGTCGAAATCCTTGTTGCCGACGATTTCGTTCGCGACCGTTTATAATTCCCTGCGCTATCTGAAAGACGCCGGACATATTGCGGAAATCAGTTTCGGCAACGGCGCTTCGCGTTTCGACGCGATGACTTCTCGGCACGACCACGCCATCTGTACAAAATGCGGAAAACTGGTCGATATGGAAATCGAATTACCGAAAGAAGTCGTCGATTTCGCGGCGTGTTTTTCAAAATTCAAACTCGAATCAATCGAACTGACTTTACGCGGATTATGCCCTAATTGCAGTAATACTTAAATTTATACAAACGAACAAGGAGACTATTTTTAACTATGGCTACAGCTACAGGAACAGCTACGGAAAATACAAACGCGACGACGATTGCAAAAGTCGGACAACCGGCGCCGGATTTTAATTTGCCTTCGACCAGGAATATGGAGACTTTGGCGGAAAACATAAGTCTCGCCGATTACAAAGGCAAATGGTTGATTCTGGTTTTTTACCCGCTCGATTTTACGTTCGTCTGCCCGACGGAACTGACCGCTTTTTCGGACAGAATCGATGAATTAAACGGCATCGGCGCGGAAGTTCTCGGCGCATCGACCGATTCGGTTCACTCGCACCGCGCGTGGATTAACACGCCGCGCGACCAGAACGGAATTCAAGGTCTGGCGTATCCGCTTATCTCGGACGTCGGCGGCCGACTCGCGGCGAAATACAACATTCTGGTCGAAGACGCCAACATCGCTTTGCGCGGTCTTTTCATCATCAACCCGGAAGGAATTTTGCAGTATGCGGTCGTTCACGATTTGAACATCGGCCGCTCGGTCGACGAAACTCTGCGCGTTTTGCAGGGCTTGCAGACCGGCGGTTTGTGCGCGGCCGACTGGACGCCCGGACAGGAAAATTTGACGGTTTAGTTATTTGAAAAAGTTCGCCGGTTTTGCAACTCGGCGAACTTTTTTTCTTTAAAATAAGAGGGGAGGGCGAAAGCATTGATAGAAGACGACAACGACAGGACGAATAAAACAGACGTTGAAAAGCCGATGGAATCGCAGGATGCGACGGAGATTTTGACAAACCGTCAGGGACATCCGATTTATAACAATCAAAGCGCGCGAACGGTCGGGAATCGTGGGCCGATGACTCTGGAAAATTATCCGTTTATCGAAAAGATTACGCATTTTGACCGTGAACGCATTCCCGAACGAGTCGTTCACGCCCGCGGCGCTGGAGCGCACGGCTATTTTGAAGCTTACGGAACTGTCGGCGACGAATCGGTCGCAAAATTTACGCGGGCGAAGCTTTTTCAGGAAAAAGGAAAGAAAACGCCTGTGTTTGTTCGGTTTTCAACCGTTATTCACGGCGGCCACTCGCCCGAAACTCTGCGCGACCCGCGCGGTTTTGCCGTGAAATTTTACACTGATGACGGCAACTGGGATTTGGTCGGCAATAATCTGCCCGTATTTTTTATCCGTGACCCGATAAAATTTCCCGATGTCGTTCACGCTTTCAAGCCCGACCCGGTAACTTTCCGGCAGGACGCGCAAAGAATTTTCGATTTTATCGGCCTGACGCCGGAAGCGATGCATATGATTTCTTTTTTGTTCAGCCCGCGCGGAATTCCGCAGGATTATCGTCATCAGGACGGTTTCGGCGTAAACACATACAAATGGTTTAACGCCGAAGGCGAAGGCGTGCTGATTAAATATCACTGGAAAACGAAACAGGGAATTAAATCTCTGACGCAGGCGCAGGCGAGCGAGATTCAGGCGACTAACTTCAACCACGCGACGCAGGATTTATACGACTCGATTGAAAAAGGCGATTATCCCGAATGGGAATTTTGCGTCCAGATTATGTCGGACGACGAGCATCCCGAACTCGATTTCGACCCGCTTGACGACACAAAAACATGGGACGAAGAGCAATTTCCGCTGCTTCCGGTCGGCCGGATGGTTTTAGACCGCAATCCGAAAAATTATTTCGCCGAAGTCGAGCAGGCCGCTTTCGGAACGGGCGTTCTGGTTGACGGGCTTGATTTTTCCGACGACAAAATGCTTCAGGGTAGAACGCTTTCATATTCGGATACGCAGCGTTACCGCGTCGGGCCTAATTATCTGCAACTGCCGATAAATTCGCCGAAAAAACAGGTGGCGACAAACCAGCGCGACGGCCAAATGACGTATATCACCGATGGCGGCGGCGAAAATCCGCACGTCAACTACGAGCCGTCGAGTCTCGGCGGCTTAAAGGAAGCGCCTTCCGCCGGAAAAGACTACACGCCTTATGTTGAGGGAAATCTCGTCCGGCAAAAAATCGACCGCGAGAACAATTTCAAACAGGCGGGCGAACGTTATCGCTCGATTGACAAGTGGGAACGCGACGACCTTGTTTTCAATCTCGTTGCCGCGCTTTCGCAATGCAACAAAGACATTCAGGAAAGAATGGTCGGACTTTTGCGACAGTGCGACGAAGAATACGGACAGCGCGTTGCCGACGGTCTGGCAAACGGCAAATCGGAAACTGCCGCGACATAATCGCTTGTCCGGCAGAAAATCGGAAGCCTTTTGTATCGCTTTAGCGCGACAAAGGGCTTCCATTATATAAAACAATTATTTAGAAATTTATTAGAACTAGAGGTGAAAAATTATTATGCCGATGAGAATTGGAGACGCGCGCCCGTCGTTTGAAGGCGCGACCGAATGGCTCAACGAATTGCAGGAAACAGCCGACGATTATGTTTCGGGCTCGCCGACGCTCGTCTATTTTTGGGCGACGAGCTGCGGAATCTGCAAGGAAAATATGCCGAAACTGCGGGAATTAAAAGCAAAATATAAAGACAAGGGTCTGCGGACGGTGGCGATTCATATGCCGCGCTACGAGGCCGACACGGATTTGGAAAAAGTCAAAGCGACCATCGCCGAGCACTGCATCGACGACGTTTGCGCCGTCGATAACCAGCACAAATTAAAGGACGCTTTTTTGAATGAGCAAGGCTGGGTTCCGGTTTATTACCTGTTCGACGCGGAAGGAAAGCTGAAATCGCGCGCGGCGGGCGAATTCGGAATCGGAGTTTTGACCGGCGCGCTCGAAAAAATGTTTCCCGCACAGCAGGAAACGGCAAGCGCTTAATTTCTGCATCAAATTGAATAAAGCGGAACATTTATTATTAAACGATAATTCGTTTTGATAAATGTTCCGCTTTTTGATTAGAGAGATGTCTCGGCGCGAAATCGACGCTCAACACATTATCTGATGTTTTGCCTGTATAATTTCCGCAATTTCGGACAGGGAAACCATTCGGCGGTTTTATAGTTTTCCTGACCCGAATCAAATTCTTCACCGATAATGTCACCTATTTCTTCCATTTGCCGAACGCTGCCGACTTCACAATTTATTTCTGACGGGTTCGGTCAAAAAATAAAGGGAAGCCTCGCCGGAGACTTCCCTTTATTTTAACTTTTAAATTTTTAGAAACTTAAGTTAATTTATCGTCCGGGTTAACTTTCTCGGCGACTTCGTGTCCGCCTGCCGCACCGCCGACCGCACCGGCGACTCCGCCGATGGCCGTACCGACGCCGGGTGCGATTGCCGAGCCGATGGCCGCTCCGGTCGCCGCTCCGCCGACCGCGCCCGTTCCCGTTCCGAGCGTATGGTCGCCGTCGCCTTCGTCTCCCGGTTCGGGATTTACTTTTTCGGCTATTTCATGACCGGCCGCTCCGCCGGCGATTGCTCCGGCAACGCCGCCGACAACTCCGCCGACCGCCGTTCCCGCAACCGGAGCTATAGCAGAACCGATAGCCGCGCCGGTTGCCGCGCCGCCGATGACGCCCGCGCCTGTTCCGACCGCATGAACGTTTGAGCCGTGATTATTCCATTCGTTTTGCAAATAGCTCGCGTCTTCGTCATTGCGCGCGTTAACGCCCATAAAAATACCGCCGTTTTTAATTCCTGATTCGTATTCGGCAGCGTGTTCGTCGGGAATGCCCGAACCGACCAAAGCACCGATTAATCCGCCGGTCAAACCGCCCGCGCCGGCGCCCGTCAGAGCCGCCGCAATCGGTCCCCAGACAACTAAGCCGAGTCCCGGAATCAAGACGTTTGTGCCGATGGCGGCAATGCCGCCGATAATTGCTCCGAGCGTTCCGCCGATGGCCGAGCCCGCTCCCGCGCCTTCGAGCGCTTTGCTGCCGAGTTCGGTGTCCGCCGTTCCTTCGCCGAAATGTCTGTCACGAGTTTCGTCGGACATCAATAAATTAACGTCGTCCCGGTTGTAGCCACGGCTTTCAATTGATGAATAAGCGCGTTCGGCGCTGTCTCTGTCATTAAAAAGTCCCGTTACCATAGGTGTTCTTTGTGTTGTTTCGTTCATATTTTATTTACTCTCCCATTTTTGCTTAGTTATTTTTACAATTCAAAATAAAAACTGTGAACGTTCAAAAAACAGAGTATGAAATTCATACAAAATGAAACGCTCGCATTAACATAGAGCAATCTATATGCCACTCTAAATAAGTGAAAAATGAGAGATGAGAAGCAATTAAATTTTACTTCTCATCTCTCACTTTTCACTTTTCACTTATTTAACAATCGCAGCTGCAACAATCGCCGCAATCGCCGCAACAATCACAGCAGCAGCAGCCGGAAATGCTTTTCTTCATCCGTCATTCCGCACTTTTTCGCGCGCATCAAACCGAACATTTTTCACCTCGAAAATTAAATTTGCAAAATTCCCTGAAAAATCTTTCCGATGATATACAAGCTTACCAAAATCGAGCCGATGAGAAGCAAAATCAAAAATAAAATTATGCCGAAAACGAAAATATAATCGCTTGTCGTTCCCATGCCTTTTCCGGTCGCGCGTTCGCGGATTAAATCTATATTCTGCTTATTCGACTTCCAGACGAAATCGAAAGCGTCGCCGACGACCGGAATCGTGCCGACGAGATAATCGAGCCCGATATTAAAAGCCATTCGCAAAAGCGTGATTTTCGGCACGCCGTAACGCACGCCGGCGAGCAGAATATAAAAAGAAGCGAGCGACGTCAGCGTATCGCCGACGTTCGGCACGAGCCCGATAATCGCGTCGAGGCCGAACCGCCAGCCGACAACCGGAATCTTTATCCAATTGTCGAGATAGCGCGCCAAATCTTCGAGACTCTCATCGAGCTCGACTCGTTTGCGCTCGTCTCTGGCCAATGTGCCGCGACCGCGTTTTTCGATTCGTTCAAGATTTTCCATTTAATTTTTTAGTAAACCGCCGAAAAATATTTTAATTTCCACTCGTCGTTTTCGCGTGTAAAAATAAAATTAACTTCTTCTTCGCCTTTATAATTTCGGCGCGAAGTCCAGTATTTGAGCGACAATTTGTCTTCCGTCCGATTTATTTCGCCGATGTGCCAGTTCGTAATTTGAAATTCATTTTCTCTTTGCAGAATTCTGTTCCGGTTGTCTTCGGTTAAATAAGGAACTATCGAATCGGTCTCGCCGTTTCGCAGTTTTTCGAGAATATTTTCGGCAATGTTTTCCAGTTTTCTATCACGAAAAGGATTCATCAGACATCGATTCGGCGCGCGAACGCCGTCATCAAAAAAGCAGAAAATAAACGGTCTTGAATCTCGCCGGACATACAAAACGCAGCCGCAGGCCAGCAAAAACATAGCCGCAAAAACAAGAATTGGTGCAGCGAATTTTTTCATTTTTTGCCCGTCTTCGCGCTTTTTTGCGGTGTTTTTCCTTCCATGATTTCGACGCTCAAAATTTTATCGCCGCGCACGATAGAATCTACGATTTTCATGTCCGTTTCGTTCACGCGTCCGAAAATCGTGTAGCCGCCGTCGAGGTGCGGCTGCGGCGAGTGCGTCACAAACCACTGCGAGCCGCCCGTGTCTTTGCCCGAAAGCGCCATTCCGACCGCGCCGCGCTCGTAGGAGAGCATATTCAGCTCGCACCGAATCTCCCAGCCCGGCCCGCCGTTTCCGTCGCCGCGCGGGTCGCCGTCCTGCATCACGAAATTCGGCACGACGCGATGAACCGGCAAGCCGTTAAAATAACCGGATTTGGCGAGTTTTATAAAATTATCGACCGTCAAGGGCGCGTCTTCGGGCAGAAGGTCAATCGTAAAAGTTCCCTTTTCGGTTGTCAGAACGGCTTTCGTCTGCCCGTTTTTGCGCGAAACGGCACGCGTGTAATCGGCCTGCGTGTTCAAAATCTGCCCGAGTTTTGTACCGAAAGCGGACGTGTACGGCAAAACGAGATTTTTCTTTTTCGCCAGAGCGTTTTCAAGAAGCGCCGGAATCCCGGGCGAATCTTTTTCCAAATCTTTTGTCTGAAGAAGCTCGAACGCTTTTTTGCGAACCAGATAATCCGGCGCGTTCAAGGCGATTAATAAAGTTCCGACCGATTCTTTTTTATCGAGCTTGAAAAGCGCGTCGAGAATGGCGAGCTGCGCGTCGTTATATTTTTTGTCGGTCAAAAGCGCCGAATCAAACGCTTTTTTCAATGCTTCGACGTTTTCCTTTAACGGCTTCTGCTCGCCCAAAACTTCGGCCGCCGCGGCGCGTATAAAAATGTCCTGCTCGGTTTCGAGCATCGGGCGAAAAATATTTGATGTGTTTTCCGATTTGAAAGCGGCAAACGCTCTAATCATATCGGGAATGGCAAATCTGGCGGCGTCGACGGCTTTTGTTTTCGGATTTTCGCCGAGCCAGTTTCCGATGAGTTGAACGAATAAAATGCGCGCTTGCGATTTTATCCGGTCATTTTCGGCGTTCGTTTCGAGCGCGGCGAGCTCGCCCAAACCTTGAAACATAGCCGAAGCGGCTCGCCAATCCTGGCCGAAACCCGTTTCTTCGACGTTCATCAGCGATTGGACGTAAGTTTTCGGCGCGACGCGCGCGAAAGCGATTTCGGTTTCGGCGGAAGTGTATTTGTCGGCCGCGCGCAAATCGTTCAAAAAGCGGATTGTCCTTTCATTATTCGTGTTCGGCGCAATGCGGCCTAAAATTGTCGCGATTTCGAGCAGCTCGTTTTTCTCCGAAGGACTGGCGAACTTCGACTGTTTGAAGTCGGCCAAAAGTTTTTCGCCGCGTTTGAGAAGCTCGGTGACGGCTTTTGTGCCCGCTAAATTTTCGACGGCGATAATTCCCAGATTTCCGAGCGCGCGCATCGCCGAAACGCGAACGCGCGCGTCCTCGTCGGCGAGTGCGGTGTCGAGCAAAACGCTGAAAGATTCTTTGTCGGCCGCCGCGCCGAGCGCGCGCGCCGCATTTGCGCGGGCGACGGCATCATCGTCGGACAAAAGCATCGCGCGGAGCTGCTCGTTGGCGTTTTTCGCGCGAATTCTGGTCAAAGTATTGGCGGCGGCGGCGCGGACGCGCGCGTCGAGATTGGTCAAAAATTTTGCTACGACAAAATCGGTTTCCTCGGGATGAACGCGCAAAGCCGCCGTCAGAGCGAGCAAAATGACGTCGCGGTTTTGCTTGGCGCCGCGCTTATCTTCCGTCTCCAGCGTGTCGAGAATCGCATCGCCGAGCACTTCGGCTTTTTCCTCGCTCGCGGTTTTTGCCGCGCCGAGCTTTTTATCATTTTCGCTCTGAAACTTGCCCGCCGCGATTTTTCCCGCCGCTTCGACAGCGCGCGCGCGAACCGCATCCGCTGTTTTCGCGTCGCGC
The DNA here is from genome assembly GCA_036403235.1 of Pyrinomonadaceae bacterium. Classification (GTDB taxonomy): domain Bacteria; phylum Acidobacteriota; class Blastocatellia; order Pyrinomonadales; family Pyrinomonadaceae; genus JBGTFE01. The sequence goes on from DASWRI010000069.1 coordinate 19,785, forward strand.
AGAATTTTCAAAATCGCGTCCGCTCCTTTGATTGATTCGATTTCGCCGAGCGCAAACGCGGCTGTCACGCGAACGTTCGAATCCTTGTCGTTTCCTAAAGCGGCGGCAAGCGCCGGAATCGCCGCTTCGTCCCCGATTCGTCCGGCGGCGAGCGCGGCACGCGTGCGCGTCTGCGCGTTGGCGCTTTTCATCAAATTTTCCAGCGTTTTATCAAAGCGGCGCTCGTCTTCGGCTTTGACGATTTGAACGAGCGTCGCCGCCGGCGTTTGCGAAAAAGCGGAAGCGGAAAAACAGGCGAGCGCAATAAACAAGGCGATTATAATTTTTTTCATTTTTGACCTAAAAGAGAAATTTGCTGCAAAAGAATTTTACGCGAGTTCGGCTTTGAAAGCCAAGCGTTTCGGATTTGCGGAAATCTTCTTAAAAATTTTCCGATTTTCGGTTTATAATCAATTTGAAAGTTTTCACGATAAAAATTTAAGGGGTATTTCAGATGAAATTTGCACGCGTCGTTTTCGTCCTTTTTTTAGTTTGCTTTAGTGCGGCCGGTTTTGCTTTTTCGCAGGACGACGCAAAACAAAAAGATAAAAAACAAATCCCCTTCGAAGTCAGGGCTAACTTAAATGTCTTAAATGCTTCGGGAAATTCGGACGACGTAAAGCTTGAAGACGTAAAAATTTTCGAAGACGGCGTCGAGCAGAAAGTCACGTATTTTGCGAAAAAGGAAAACGTTCTCAATATCGGATTTGTGATGGACAACACCGGCTCGATGCGAATGCGGCTCGGCGATACCGTAAACGCGGGTTCGGCGTTTATCGAAAATCTGAATGCGGGCGACCGGGCATTTATCGTTCGTTTTGTGTCGAGCGACAAAATAGAGATGGCGCAGGATTGGACATCTAACAAAACGACATTGCGGCGCGCAATGGAAAACTTATATATCGAAGGCGGACAGTCGGCCGTCATCGACGGTTTATATCTCGCCGTCGAGCAAAGGCTGAAAGCGTCGGCGATGCAAAATCCCGCGCAGCGTCAGGCGATTGTTTTGATAAGCGACTGCGAAGACCGCGAGAGCTATTACAATCTTCAAAAATTGCTCGCTTTCGTAAAAGGCACTGACATTCAGATTTTTCCGATTGCTTTAACCTTCGATTTGACCTCAAAGCCCAAAAAAGTGTCGGAAAATCTGGCAAACACGCTGGCGCTGGAAACCGGCGGGAGAGCTTTTATTCTGGGCAACAGCAAGGATAAAAATAATATGTCGGACGCCGTAAAATCAATCATTGCCGAGCTGCGCTCGCCGTATGTCGTCGGCTACGCATCGACCAATGCGAAGCGCGACGGCTCGATGAGAAAGCTGACGATTCAGATTGCCGACAGCGCAAAAGGCGAAAAGTGGCAGGGCGTTATTCGCGAAAGCTACGTCGCGCCGAAAGATTAAAAAATTGCGGAGAAAAGTTAAATGCTGAAAAATTTGTTGATAATCACTTTGTTTGTAAATCTGCTCTGGCTGCCGCTGCCGGTTCAGGCGCAGTTGAGACAAAACGTCAGTCTGCTGCTGGTAAACGGCAAAATTTTCATCTCCGACGAAAATTATTCGATGGCCGAAGCGGTCGCCGTTAACGGCGAAAAAATCGTCGCCGTCGGCACGACTGCCGAGCTCAAAGCAAAATACCGCGCGGCGCGCGAAATCGATTTGCAGGGACGGCTCGTAACGCCCGGATTTAACGACGCGCACGTCCATTTTCTGCGCGGCTCGCTCGCGCTTTTAACCGTCAATCTGCTCGACACGAAATCGCTCGCCGAAGCAAAAACGCGCGTTGCGGCCAAAGCGAAGGAAGTAAAGCCGGGCGGATGGATAATCGGGCGCGGCTGGGATCACACGATTTGGAAACAGAATTTTCCGTCGAAAAAAGATTTGGACGAGCTGACGCCGAATAATCCGGTTTTTCTGGTGCGCGTCGACGGTCACGTCGCGTGGATAAATTCGGCGGCCTTGAAACTGGCGAAAATCGACCGGAACACGAAAAATCCGGAAGGCGGCGAAATCGAGAAAGATTCAAGCGGCGAGCCGACCGGAATTTTAAAGGAAACTGCGCAGAGTCTGGTGGCGAATTTGATTCCGCAGCCGACCGCTGAGCAGCAGACAAAAGGTCTGGAGCTTGCGCTCGATATGGCGCGGCGCTACGGCATCACGTCGGTACAGGACAATTCCGGTTATCAAACGACGAAGCTTTACCGCGAATTTCTGAAGCAGGACAAATTGACCGTTCGCGTTGCCGAATGGCAGGATTTCGAAGATTCGATTGACGAAGTAAAGCGCCAGCGCGCCGAGTTCGATTCGTTCAAGGACGACAAAAATCGCCTCAAACTGACCGCTCTCAAAGGCTACGTCGACGGCACGCTCGGCTCGCGTACGGCTTCGATGCTTTTGCCTTACACCGATGACGATAAAAACGTCGGGATTATGCGCCACCCGCCTGAAGAATTGACGAGAATGATTGTCGAGCGCGACGCGGCCGGATTTCAAATCGCGCTCCACTCGATTGGCGACAGGGCAAATCGGATGGCTCTGGATGGATTTCAGGAAGCCATGAAGCAAGCGGAAAAGAAACTGTCTGAAAACGCCGCTGTTCTGGTAGAAGGCGACCCGAAAACTTTTATCGCATTTATGAAACGTCATCGCATCGAGCACGCGCAGGTCGTCAACCCGTCGGATTTCAAGCGGTTTGCCGAGCTCGGCATCATCGCTTCGATGCAGCCTTCGCACGCGATTTCCGATAAACGATGGGCGGAAGCGCGGCTCGGCGAATATCGTGTTCTCGGCGCGTATGCGTGGCATCTGATGCAGAGTTACGGCGTTCACGTTCCGTTCGGGACGGATTTTCCGGTCGAAACGCTTAATCCATACAACACGCTCTACGCCGCCGTCTCGCGACAGGACACGGACGGCGCGCCGCTCGGCGGATGGCAGCCGCAGGAAAAACTTCCGATGGCCGACGCGATTCGCTGTCACACATTTGAATCGGCTTACGCGGAATTTGCCGAAAAGGAAAAAGGCGAGATAAAAACGGGAATGTACGCCGATTTAATCGTTCACTCGAAAGATTTATTAACGATTGAGCCGAAAGAAATTTTAACCACCGAGCCGATTTTCACGATTTTCAACGGCAAAGTAATTTACGAGAAAAAATAAAAATCAGCCACGAATTACACGGATAACATGAATTAGAAGAAAATAATTTGTGTAATTTGTGTAATTCGTGGCTGATTTTCTTAAACTCTGACAGCTTCGACGATTTGCACCGGCGAAGGCGTCGGGATAATTCGGGTTAATCCGAAGCCCGTTTTTTCGAAAAGCGCGGCGTATTCGGCAGCCGTTCGCTCTTTGCCGCCGGTCATCGCCAGCATATTTAAATCCATCACTTTGCTCATCGACGGAATCGAATCGTCTTCTTCGACGACCGATTCAACGAGCAAAACGCGCCCGCCCGGTTTGGCCGATTTCGCCAAGTTTTGCAGAATCGTTTCCGACTGCTCGTCGTTCCAGTCGTGGATGATAAATTTCATCAGATAAACGTCGGCTCCGACCGGAATCCCGGTGAAAAAATCTCCGCTGACCTTTTCTACTTTTTCGCAGACTCGTGCGCCCGCGACGACCTGCGGCTGGTCGAATAAAACGCCTTTCGCCTCGGGCGCGACGCTTAAAACCGTTTCCAGCAGAAGGCCGTGACCGCCGCCGATGTCGGCAATCGTGCGCGCTTCGGAAAAATCGTAAACGGCGACGACGGCGTTGGCGATTGATTTGCTGAAGCTCGTCATCGCGTCGTCGAAAACTTTGGCGGGCCCGGCGTTTTGCGAGTAATACGGAAAAACGGGCATTCCGAAAGTATGTTCGAAAGCGATTTCGCCCGTTTTGACGCTTTGCAGCAAGTTGCCGTGCGCGCGCCAGTGTTCTTGGTCGCAAATCATATGCGATGCGGCGCGAAACGATTCCACGTGGTCGGAGCGCAAAAACTCCGAGACGGGCGAATTTGAATAACGCCCTTCGCCGTCTTTTTGAAAAATGCCGACGCTCGTTAAAGCGCGCATCAGGCGATAAAGCGAAGGTTCGTGAGTTTCGGTCAGCGCGGCCAGCTCGGCGCCGGTTTTTGCGCCGGTTTTTAAGTAATCGGCGACATAAAGTTTAGCCGCGACCGAAATCGCCTGCGAAACGATAAAGCCCATCGACATCTGCGCCAGACGCGCCTGCGGCGGCATCTCCGGCTGCTGTTCTAATTTGGGGAAAACTGCGTCCATTTTCTAAAATCTCCTCGTTTTTATAAAAATAAAATTATGGCGTTGCCGCGTATCTGTTCGACAATAATAAACGCGCAGATTCACGAAAAAAGGTATCAGTTGATAGTGATAGTGAAAAGAAAAAACTATCCACTATCAACTATAAAGATTCATCGAACGGGTTAATAATCGCACCGGGTCTTCGACGTTTAAAGCTTCGCGGACGAAAAACGGCTCGCCGGCCTGTGTGCCAATCAAGCTGCCGAAATAGCGCGAGCGGTTTTCGAGCTGGTCGAGAAAACCTTTTTCCGAAAGACGCGTTTCGAGGTCTTTTGAGTTCGGGTTGTGAAACTGCGAAACATGCGCGCGAATGGCTTCCATTTTCTGCTCGAGAAATTCGGAAATATCGACGATAAACGAAGGCACGACGCGATACGAAAAAACGTTGTGCGCAATCATCGGAACATCGATTCTCGCCTGCCCGAAATCGCCGTCATACTTTTGCATCGACGCCAGCCGCGCCGCTTCTCTCGCTAATTGCGCGATGTGATTATGGTCAGGATGCGGGTCGTCAAACTGCTGCGTCAAAATAACTTTCGGCTTCAACCGGCGCAAAACGCGAACGAGCCGCGTCCGCGTTTCTTCGGTCACCCAGACGTGGCCGTCGGGAAGCTCGAGATTTTCCCGCACATCTAATTTCAAAATCCGCGCCGCCTCGCGCGCTTCTTCCGCGCGTCCTTCGACCGTTCCGCGCGTTCCCATCTCGCCCTGCGTCACGTCGAGCGCGCCGGTTTTGTATCCGAGCGATTTCATCTTCAAAAGCGTCCCGCCGACGGTCAATTCCATGTCGTCCGGGTGCGCGAAAACTGCCAATATATCTACTTCACTCATAAAAACAAATTTACCACAAAAGAAATTCAGCCACGAATTGTACAAATTATACGAATTATATTTTCCTTTATTCGTGCAATTCGTGTAATTCGTGGCTAAAATTTAATTATGAAATTTATTGTTCTCGGTTCGGGAAGCGCCGTTCCGCACCCGTTGAGAAGCAGCTCGGGTTACTGGCTCGAGACCGGCGCGGGCTCGATTTTGCTCGACTGCTCGGCTTCGGCGTTGCTGCGAATGGCGCAGGAAAAGCTCGACTGGGCGAATCTGGACGCAATCTGGATTTCGCATTTTCATCTCGACCACGTCGGCGGACTCGCGCCGTTTCTATTCGGCGCGAGAAACGCGCCCGAGATGCGAAATCGCGAAAAGCCTCTAAAAATTTTCGGCGCGAAAGGCTTGAAAAAATTAATCGAAGCTTTTGACCGGGCGAACAACTACAAACTTTTCAAACAGCCTTTTCCGGTGGAGATAACGGAAGTCGAGCCGCTCGACGAGTTTGAGATTCTAAACGGCGTCAAAGCCGACGCCTTAAAAACGCCGCACACCGGCGAAAGCCTTTCGATTCGGATAAAAAGCGGAGATAAAACCATTGCTTATTCGGCTGACACGGGTTTTGAAAAAATTTTCCGCACCTTTGCCAAACGCGTCGATTTGCTCGTTCTCGAATGCTCGTTTTTCAAAAACAAGAAGGTCGAAAAACATCTCGAACTCAGCGAGGCGATGTACATCATTCGCCACGCTAAGCCGAAACAGGCAGTTCTCACACATTTTTACGCCGAATGGGACGCGGTCGATTTTCGGGCGGAAGTAGAAAAATTCTCGCCCGCGTGCGAAGTTCTGGAAGCGCGCGACGGCTTGCGAATAGATTTTTAAGTTGTTGAAAAGAAAGATGAACGGCAGGCGGCGAAAAGCAGTTCTGCCGTCCATCTTTTACTTTTTATTTTCGAAGACGCGCTTCGACATTGTTCGCTTTCAGGGAGTTTCCCGTCGCGCGCTGCAAATCGGCGATGGCTTTATTTAACTCGGTCTGCGCGCGGAGTTCCGAGCTGCGGGCGTTCATCAGGGCGGTTTGACGCTCGAGGACTTTATAAACGTCGGATTGTCCGGCGTCGAGCTTGCGCTGCTCGGATTCGTATTGTTTCTGCGAGTTTTCGCGCGAAACGCTCGCGGCTCGCAGACGCGCTTCCGAAGTTCTGACGGCCTGCAGAGCGTTGCGCACATCGACCTGTATGTTTTGCTCGACCTGCTCGCGCTGCGTCACAATCTGCTCGCTCTGAACGAGCGATTTGCCCAAGTTTGCTCCGGCGGTCTTGTCGCCGAACAGCGGCAGATTAAACTGCACGCCGACGCGGAAAGTCGGATATTTGTTCGAGATAATATCGGTAAAAGTCGTGCCCGCGCCGCCGATGGTCTGCAAAAAGGTCTGCTGCTGCGTCGCCTGCGCCTGCTGCTGCGCGATACAGGTTTGATAATCCGCCGGAGTCTGCGTCGTCGCGTCGCAAACTCTGGTAAAAGGATTTCTGAAACTCGGATTCTGGCTTCCGCCGATTCCCGAGCTGCTGTAGCTCGCAATCAAATCCACCTGCGGTTTGTTCTGCTCGCGAAAATAACGCTGGTCAATCTGATTGATGTCGCGCTGAACGTTGTTGACCTCGATTTCAGGTCGATTCTGCAACGCCAAATCGAGCGCTTCGGGCAGAGTCGTGCGCGGCGCGTCGAGCTCGACCGAATCGGACGGGACGAGCGATTCACTCCAGAGCACATCGTTTTTGTTTTGCGAAACGAGATTTTTCAGCGTGTTCTCGGCGCGATTGACCGTTTCGAGCGCTTCGTAAACGCCCTGCTCGATGTTGGCGACCTGCGTTTCGGCGGCGACGACGTCAATCGGCGCGAGCTGCCCTTCATCGACGAGACGCCGGTTGTGTTCGAGCTGCTCTTTGGCGTCGCGCACGCCGTCGCGCTGCACCTGCAAATTTCTCAGCGCGTAGACCAAATCCCAGTAAGCGCGCTGGACGTTCGTGATAATTTCAATCGAGCGCTGTCGAAACTGCGTGTCGGTCAGAGACAAATTGCGCTTGGCAATCTCGATGACGCGGCGCGGCTGGTCGAACCGCCGACCGCGAAAAATCGGCTGCGTGACGTTGAAAGTCAGGCTCGAATTATACTGCGGGCTTAAAGGCGAAATCGGGTTGTCCGACGAGACGCGAGCGTTGTTAAAAGTCGCGCTCAAAACGGTTCCGAATCTCGGAACGTAGCCCGTAAATCCGGCGTTTCCGGCAAACGAGCCGGTCGTCGTCGTTTGATTCGTGCTGAAAATCGAAACGTTCGGAACGGTCGCGCGCTCGTAATACGTCTGCCCGCTAAAACGCGGCTCGTAGTATCCGCGCGCCGCCGTCAAATCAAATTCGGCAATCCGCACGTTCTGCCGCGAAACTTCGATGTCCTTGTTATTGTCGAGCGCCAGCGTAATCGCCTCTTTCAATGAAAGCGGCTTTTGCTGCATCATATCGACGCCGACCAGACCCAAATCGGGCAAATCCTTATCGTCCGACTGAAACTGAGGCGCAACCGCCGGAACGTTTTGCAGATTTTCCGGCTTGACGTTCTGCGTGTCATCGACCACAGGCGTCGCCGCCGGACTCGGCGAAGGAATCGGAGTAGGCGTCGGCGAAGAAACAGCGTCCTGCGCTTTTGCGAAAGTCGATAGAAATAAAATTAAAATGAATAAATATAAATGCTTTTTCATAATGCATGTATAAAAGTAAATAAATCCAATTACGCGGCCGCTATGCTTTCTTTAGCGCGGCTTCATCTTTTTTTAGAGCAAGCCGCGTCCAAATGGCCGACAGCAAATCAATCAAACCAAAAAGCATCAGCGCTTTCGGAGCTGAGACGAGGAGAACAAAAGCGGCAAAGTAAAAAATAACCGCGATTCGTCCCCAAATCGTCCAGCGTATAAAATTTGTCAATTCGGTGCGCGCCGACTGGATATAATAGAAGCTCAGGCAGAGCATAAACATTCCATTAATTCTTATCCAAACTTCCGTCGTCGCCGGCACTCCGAAAAACTGCAAAATCAGATTCGGAACGAGCAGCAAAATCAAGCCTAATCCGCACAGGTAAATTCCGAAAACAAACAAACTTTTTGCTGCCTGGCTCATATTTTCAAAACTCAGTTTTTACTAAACAGCGAACTCGCCGCCGTCGAAACTTTACGACGAATTCCGCTGAAGATTCTGTTTGAAACATTACCGAAACGGTTAAAAACCCGCCACTGCGTCAAATCGTCAAACAGCGAATAAAAAACCGGAACGGCCAAAAGCGTCAGCAATAAGCAGAGCGACTGCCCGCCGACGACCAGCAGACCGATTGAACGATTTGTTCCCGCGCCCGCGCCGCTGCCGAGGACGAGCGGAATCATACCGGCGACGAGTGCAATCGTCGTCATCAAAATCGGACGCAGGCGGTCGCGGTTGGCCTGTATAATCGCGTCGTAGCGATTCATTCCGCGTGACCGAAGCGTGTTCGTATGGTCAATCTGCAAAATCGCGTTTTTCTTGACGACGCCGAAAAGCAGAAGCAAACCGAGACCGGAAAAAATGTTCACCGACTGCCCGAAAACCAGAAGGCTCAAAATGCCGAACGGAATCGACAGCGGAAGCGTCAGCAAAATCGTCACCGGATGGATAAACGACTCGAACTGCGCCGCGAGCACGATATACATAAAAATGAACGACAGCATAATCGCTACCAGAAAGTAGAAAAAGGCTTTGCCCAATTCCTTTGACTGCCCGACGTAGCCCGTACGGTATCCGGCCGGAAGATTTAATTCCTTGACGGCGGCGTCAATCGCGGTTTGAATATTCGCCGCCGAGCCGCCCGGTTTGGTATTTGCCAGAAGCGTTACCTGGCGCTGGCGATTTGTGCGTTCGACCGAGCTCGGGCCGGTTCCTTCTTTAACTTTGACCAGCCGGTCGAGCGTAACCCAGCCGACTTTGGACGAAGGAACAATCAGGCGCTTCAAGCCTTCGATATTATCGCGATAAGTATTGATGGCGCGGACGCGCACTTCATACTGGTCGGTTCCCTCGTTAAACGTCGTCGCTTCCTGACCGGCGACGAGCGTGTTCAAAGCCTGCGAAACATCGCCGACGCGGACGCCCATATCGGCGGCCGTCGCGCGGTCGACTTCCAACTGAACTTCGGGCTTTCCGCTAATCAACGTCGAATCGACGTCGACCGCATCGGGAATCGTTTTCATTTTTTCGAGCAGTTTGTTCGAATATTCTTCCAATGTTTTCAAATCCGGCCCGGCGATGAGAAACTGCACGTTTGCGTTGCGAAAACCGCCGCCCGAAAACGCCTGCACCTGCTGGACGCCCGTTCGAAGCTCGGGCGGGAAATTTTTCAAAAGCTCGCGCGCGTCCGACATCATCTGCTCCTGCGATTTCGAGCGTTTGTCGATGTCCGTTAACTTCACGTAAATCGTGCCGTTGTTGACGACCTGCGCCTGACCGCCGCCGATGGTGATAAGCGTGTCGGTGACGCCGTCCATTTTTCTGAGGTCGGTCGCGATTCGTTCGAGAAGCTGCGACGTCGCGCCTAAGCTGTAGCCTTCGGGCGCGCGCACCGAAATTTCAAACTGCGATTGGTCGTCGACGGGCAAAAAGTTTTTGCCGACGAATTTGAAAAGCGGAATAATGCTCAGAAAAACCAGAATACAGAGCGTCACAATCAGCCATCGATGCGCCATCGAAAAGCGCAGGAGAAACGTGTAGGCGCGGTCGATTTTGCTGTAAAACCAGCTGTTTTTTGAAGAATGCGCTTCCGCCGTTTCCTGTTTGCGCCGATTCGTCACCGGCTCTTCGTAATCGTTTGCGAGCATTCCGTCGCCGGTGATTTTTTTCGATTCGCCCGCGCCGACCGGCTCGGCTTTTTGCTCAAGGTCTTCGTCTTTTCTCGGTTTAATAAGACGCGCGGCGAGCATCGGCGTCAAGGTAAACGAAACAATCAATGAAACGCCGATGGCAAACGAAGCCGTCAGACCGAACGACGACATAAATTTACCGACGATGCCCTGCATAAAGCCGATTGGAACAAAAACCGCCATCAAGCTGAGCGTCGTCGCGAGAACGGCCATACCGATTTCGCGCGTGCCTTCAATCGCCGCCTGAAACGGGTTCATTCCTTTTTCTTCGATAAAGCGGTAAATATTTTCGAGCACGACAATCGCGTCGTCGATGACGATGCCGACCATCAACGTCAGCGAAAGCATCGTGATTGAGTTGAGCGTGTAACCCATTGCATACATCAGCGCGAAAGTCGAAACAATCGAAGTCGGAATGGCGAGCGCGGCGATAATCGTCGTGCGGAAATTCCACAAAAACAAAAAGACGACGACCGACGCCAGCAAGCCGCCCAAAATCAAGTGTTCCTCGATGGAATGCAGACTGTTTTCGATAAAAATCGAGTTGTCGCCGATAATCTTAACCTGGTAATTCGGCGGCAGGGTCGACGCGATTTCGGCGAGACGCGCTTTTACTTCGTGCGCGACGGCGACCGTATTCTGGCCGGATTGTTTCGAGACGACCAGCGTCACGGCCGGCTGGCCGTTGTGCAGCGCCTGCGAGCGAATTTCTTCCGCGCCGTCCTCGACATAGCCTAAATCCTTGACTTTAACTTCGTAATCGCCGCGCACGGCAACGACGACGTTGGCAAATTCTTCGGGTTTCTGGATTTTTCCCAGAGTGCGGACGCTCGTCTCTTTTTGTCCCTGTTCCAGCCTTCCGCTCGGAAACTCGATATTTTGCAGCCGCAAAGAATTTGTAATTTCCGCCGCGGTGACGTTGTAGGAACGCATCTTGTCCGGGTCGACCCAGACGTTGATTTGACGTTCGCGTCCGCCGATAATCGAAATCTGACCGACGCCGTTGACCGATTCGATGCGCTCTTTGATGCGGTTTTTCGCGACTTCCGTCACGTCGCGCAAATTTACCGGCGCGGAAACGACGATGCGCAAAACGGGCGCGGCGTCCGTGTCGAGCTTCTGCACGGTCGGCTGCTCGGCCGTTTCCGGCAGATTAGGAATAACGGTCTGGACGCGGTTTTCGACTTCCTGCGCGGCGACGTTGACGTCTTTTTCGAGAACGAACTGAACGAAAACCTGCGAGATGCCTTCGACCGAGCTCGAGCGCAGCTCGTCGATGCCGCTAATCGTGTTGACGGCTTCTTCGACTTTTTCCGTAATTTCCGTTTCCATCTCCTGCGGCGACGCGCCCGGATTGACGACCGTTATGGTAATCGTCGGAAAGTCGATTTTCGGAAACAAATCAACGCCGAGAGAGAAAAATGAGAACGCGCCGACCGTCACGAGCGACAAAATCAACATCGTCGCAAACACCGGACGCTTAACACAAACTTCTGCTAACCATTGCATAAAATCTTAATGGATTGGTTTTAGATTTCGGGTCTTTGGTTTTTGCAAAAACCGAGAACCAAAAGCCAAAAACCGAAAATTTACTGTCTTACAGCAACTCCGTCGTAAATCACGTTCAGATTGCTCGTCGCAATCGTTTCGCCTTCCTGTAAACCGGTTTGAGCTTCGATTAAGTCGCCTTCGAGCGCGCCGAGTTTGACGGTGCGCTGTTCGGCGCGGCCGTCTTTGATGACGAAAACGCTGGTCGTTTCGCCTTCGGTTTTAACGGCTGTCGCCGGAATCATCACCGCCGGTTTCGGCTGTGACTGCGCGATTCTGACCGTCGCAAATTGTCCCGGTTTTAATAATCCGCCGACGTTTTCGACTTCCGCTTCGACCGTTAAAGTTCTGGAAGTCACGTTTAAGCTCGGCGAAATTCTGACGACCGCTCCGGCAAACTTGCGGTCGGGATACGCGCTCACCTGCGCGGAAATTCCCTGCCCGACGGCGACCTGACCGATATTTTGTTCGGGAACGTCGATTCTGAGACGCAAAACCGACGTCCGAACGAGCGTCGCCACTTTCGCATTCGGCGTATTCGGATTAACGAATTCGCCCAAATCCGCCGTTCTTTCCGCGACGTAGCCGCTAATCGGCGCATAAATTACCGTGTCGGTAACCGCTTTCTGCGCCTGCTCGACCTGCGTCTGGGCGGTCACGACCGCGGCGCGCGCGATGCCGACGTTGGTCTGCGCGGTGTTGACCTGCGAGCGCGCCGTGTCAATCGCGCGGACGGCGACCGAAGCGTTCGAGCGCGCTTCGTCAAGCTGTCCTAAAAGCGCGTCGCGCTGCGATTTGCGCTGGTCGTAAATCGAGCGCGAAACGTCGCCCGTCTCCAAAAGTCGTTCGGTTCGGCGCAGTTCCTTTTCGGCTAATTCGAGCTGCGCCGAGATGGATTTTACCTGCGAAAAGTTATTGATATTAAAAGTTTCGCCGTCTTTGACGCCGAGACGCGCCTGCGTCTGTCGCAGATTTGCAATCGCCTGCTCGACATTCGCTTCGGCCTGGCTGACGGATTTCCGCTGCTGTTCGACCTGCGCGCGCGCCTGTTCGAGGCGAATCTGCGCGTCGCGATTATCGAGCTGTACCAGCGCGTCGCCTTTGTTGACGTAGCTTCCGATGTCAAAATTGACCGCGACGACTTTGCCGCCGACCGTCGGCGCAACGTCCGTCTGCGCGTCGCTCGCGAGGTTTCCCGTCGCTTCGAAATACGTCGGAATCTGTTTGACGATGGCCTGCGCCGCCGTCACGTCGACGACCGTCGGCAGCGCGTTGGCGTTTGCCTGATTGGCGTTTCCTGCCTTCGAACCGCCGCACGCGGCGACGAACAAACATAAGGCCGTCAGCAACACGGCAAAAACAAAAAATTTACTTGTATGTATTTTTCTCATCTGCTTTCTAACAAAAAAATTATTTTTTTATTCCGCTTAAAATTATGCTGGTAAACGTGCGCGCCGCTTCCTCGTTGGAAATGTCGAGAAGCCTGCGCTTTTTGTCCCAGAGCGAATTGTTGAGCGCGTGATGAATCATCATTCCGATAAAAGCGCGGACGATAACGCGCGGTTTGATGTCGTCGCGAATTGCTCCGTCCTTTTGACGCTCGGCGATATAGGCGCTCAAAAATTCGTAAATCGGCACGATATTCTGCTCGATAAACATCTCCGCCAGCTCGTGTCCTTCGAGCGCGGAATGAAAGAGCAGGCGCATAAACTGCGGGTCGCGCTCGTGATTATCGAGCGCCTTGAGCATCAACGCGTGAAAAATCTGCTCGTCGTCTTTCGCTGCAATTGCCGCGCTGACGTCGACAAACGGATTCGAGACTCTTCCCTCGCACGCCTTTTGGTCGAGAATAGCGTGGTAAAGCTCGTTTTTAGTCGCGAAATGACGAAAGACCATCGCTTCGGAAACTCCTGCCTCCTGCGCGATTTTTTTGGTCGTTGTGCCGCTAAACCCGTGATTTGAAAACAGTTTAATGGCGACCTGCAAAATCTGTTTGCGGCGCTCGTCGCCCGACATCCTGCCCGTTACCGCTTCATTTGTTACCAACTCTTTAATCAATAATTTCTCCCTGAAATAAGTAAGTGCTTACTTACTTTCTCAAATTTGATATCGCTTGTCAAGCAGTTTGTGAAAACATTAACAAGAACTTTGCCGAAAAATTTTCGTATCAACTTTATCGAGACGAAACGCATCAAAAGTGCTGAGTTTTAGATACAAATTTACGGTCAAGGAGAATTTGAAAATGGCAGAAACCGAAGCAACTAACGAACATGGCTTAATAAAAACCGATATTTATAACGGTGAAGACAAGGAGACGGATTATATGAATGAATTTAAGGCGCAGGCCGGAGAATACGGGCAGAAATTGCAGGACGCGGCCGTTAAAGCGAAAGATTTCGCGACCGAAACGTTTGCTCAGGCGAGCGATAAATTTAAGGAATTGTCGAACAAAGACCCGAAGGAGCTGGTCGAGGAAGCGAAAGAATACGCGCGCCAAAAGCCGGGACAGACGATTTTAATTTCGGCGGCGGTCGGTCTGGTTATCGGATTTCTTATCAAAGGCCGCAGATAAAGGTCTGTTGCAAAAACGGGAAGAAGGCGAAGGGTGGAAAACTCTTCGCCTTTTTCGTTTTTCAAATTTCGACTTTCTAGTCCTGCGCGTGAATCAGACGACGCGTTCGGTCGCCGAAAAGCACGTCGATTTTTTGCGGTTCGATGACGGCCGTCACTTCGCCCTGACCGAACGTCGTGTGCGTCATCGCCTGTCCTTTCCGGTATTTACGCGTGCGGTCGTAAGGAGACGCGCTTTTGCCTTTGCTCATCGTCACGGACGTCTTCACGCCGCGGCTGAAAGTGTTGGCGGTTCCGCACACTTCGCAGGCAGATTTTGTCACCTGTCCCTGTTTGCTAATTGTTTCGACAATATGATTTTGTTCGACGTCACACGCCGAGCACATTGTTTTCATCGTTTGACCGACTTCAAATTTTTCATTTTTCATAACTTAAACTTCCTTTTTTTATCTGCCGCGGCGCGGGCGAAACGAGCGAAAGCTTCGCTTTTGTCCCGAAGCCGGTTTTTTGAACGAACTGGCCGCCGCCGGCATCACGCCGCCGAAATCCGGCAGCAGGACGCGTTCGACGGTTTGTCCGGTTAAGCGTTCGATGGCGCGCATCGTCGGCTCTTCAATCGCGGTAACAAGCGTAATCGCGCGACCTTTGTTGCCGGCGCGTCCGGTTCTGCCGATGCGATGCACGTAATCCTCGGGCACTTCCGGCACATCGTAATTGATGACGTGCGAGACCGAATCGACGTCGATTCCGCGCGCCGCCACGTCGGTTGCCACCAGAACGCGCGTTTTTCCGTTTTTGAAACCGCGCAGAGCGGCTTCGCGCTGCGACTGCGAACGGTCGCCGTGAATTCTGTTTGCGCTGTGCGAGCGCGCTTCGAGAATATGCGAAAGACGGTCTGCGCCGCGTTTGGTGCGCGTGAAAACCAGAACGCGCTCGAATTTTTCGCGTTCGAGCAAATCCAGCAGAAGCGTCGTTTTTGACTGCGCCGCCACCGGATAAGCCGTCTGTTCGATTGTTCCGGCCGCCGTTCCGCGGCGACTGGCTTCGATAATTTCGGGTTCGTTCTCCATTATCGAATATGCGATTTTTTCGATTTCCGGGGACATCGTCGCCGAAAAGAAAAGCGTCTGTCGAGCCGTCGGCAAAGTTTTTACGATGCGTTTAATGGCGGGCAGAAAGCCCATATCAAGCATCCGGTCGGCTTCGTCCAGAACGAGCGTATCGAGATTTGAAAAATCAATCGAGCCGCGCTCCATAAAATCCATCAGGCGTCCGGGCGTCGCGACGATAATTTCCGGCTGGCCTCGCAAACCGTCAATTTGACGTTTATAGGCCGCGCCGCCGATAAGACAGACGCAGCGAATTTTTTTCGGCGCCAGCTCGCGGCAGGCCGCTTCGGTCTGGTTTGCCAGTTCGCGCGTCGGCGCAAGAATCAAAACGGAAGTTCCCTTTACTTTCTTGGCCCCCATCAATTTTTGAATAATCGGCAGCAGAAACGCCGCCGTTTTGCCCGTTCCGGTTTCGGCGCAGGCAATAATGTCAGAGCCGTCCAGCACATACGGAATGGCTTTGAGTTGTATAGGTGTCGGCTCAAAATAGCCGAGCGACTTACACCGCTCTGAAAGAGCGGACTGCAAGCCTAAATCATTGAAATTCATTAAATTTTTTAAGTTTTCTCTACCGAAAACGGAAAGCAAATAGCTTCGCTCTCCTGATTTTCAGGAGTTAAAAAGAAGTGTCTAACGCGGAGTGTTCCTTTGTGAAACGGTATGCAGCGAAGGGCTTGCGTTTGAATGCTCAAAATTATAGAGCGCTTCTACAGTTATTAGCGAACCGACTCTCGAACTATCCAAAACGCCGCAAATGGCGAGACACCGTTGATGAAAGAAAGCAGGTTATCAATACTATATGATGCACTACAAGTGGCAGCCGTTGCAAGCTAAATATTCGCTTTTATTTTAATTTCTCTTTTTAATCCAATCATTTGCGACGTCTTTCGGCGCACGTTTGCCGCCGTCAACCTCGTAATTGAGGCGGCGCATATCTTCGGTTGAAATCGAGTTTTTTAGATTTTCGAACGTTTCGGAGAGGATTTCCGCTTTATTCTGGCGCGCGATGAAAACGGCTTGATACGGCGGAAAATAATGCCGGTTGTCTTCGAGCTGAAAAAGGTCGAGCGCCGAAATCAGGCCGTCGGTCGAGTTTCCGGCGATAATATCGACTTCGCCCGCCGCCAGCGCGCGATACGTTAGAGACAAATCCATCTCGCGCGGCTGCCGGGCAAAATTAAAATTATAAGCTTTTGAAAATCCGTTGTAGCCGTCGGCGCGCGACATAAAATCCTGACCGAATCCGGCCTGCCAGTCTTTTGAAACCGCAGCGGCGTCGGAAATTGTTTTCAGATTCGATTTTCGCGCGACGTCGCCGCGAATTAAAATCGCAAAATCATTTGAAAACCCGAGCGAAGGGCTTATGTTTAACTTAAATTTTTCCGCGTATTCGCGTTTTGTCTGCTCGTACACCTCCGCCGCGTCTGTCACCGGCTGGTGTTTCAAAATCGCCGTATAGGCCGTTCCCGTATATTCGGGATAAACGTCGATTTGATTCGACAAAAGCGCTTCGTGCGCGAGATTTCCGCCGAGCTCGAACTGTCTTTCGACGATTATTCCTTTTTTCTCCAGCATCTCAGCCAGAATTTCGGCCAAAATCACCGATTCGGTAAAATCCTTCGAGCCGACGCAGACCGTGTTTTCGGCGCGAATTGCCGAGCAGCCCGATTTGTGCCGGAAACTTACGCCGAAAACAATCAAAATCAAAGCCGCCGCGCCGATTAAGACAAACTTGCTGCGTCTTCTTGAAGCTTTGTTTCTGACGCTTTTGAGCGAATAAATCTTCTCGATTTGGCCGAGCGCGAAATCGGCGGCGAGCGCCAGAATCGCCGAAGAAATCGCGCCCGCCAGCAGCAGATTGTTATCGTTTTGCCTCAAACCGCGAAAAATATAAGTTCCGAGCCCGCCCGCGCCGACCGCCGCCGCAACCGTCGCAACGCCGACCGAAATAACGACGGCGACGCGAATTCCGGTTAAAATAACGGGCGCGGCGAGCGGAAGTTCGACCATTTTCAAAATTTGCCAGTCGGTCATGCCCATCGCCTCGGCCGCTTCTCTGGTTCGCGCGTCGACGCCTGCGATTCCCGTTACGGTATTGCGAATGACGGGCAGAAACGAGTACAACGCGAGCGCGATAATCGCCGTTCGCGCTCCGATTCCGCCGATAAAAGAAATCGGAATCAAAAGGCCGAAAAGCGCCAGGCTCGGAATCGTCTGCATGACGTTGGCGACGCCTAAAATCGGCGGTTGCAGCCGTTTAAAGCGCGTCAGCAAAACGCCGAGCGGCACGCCGAGCACGACGGCCGCTCCGGTCGAGACGAAAACCAGAAAAAGATGTTCGCGCGCGAGCACGAGCAGTTCCGGCCAGTTCTGCCTGAGAAACTCGAAAAAATTCATTTTGATAAATCAGATTGTAGCAGAAACATTTTGCCTCAAAGCAACCGGAAATAAAATTCGCGGCATCGGAAAGTTGAAAAGGAAATCGTCAAACCATGAAAAAACAAAAATTCGACGTCAACCGTTTGCGCGTCGCCTCGCCCTGCAAAACCGGCTGGGAAACAATGTCGGGCGACGAACGGACGAGATTTTGCCGCTCGTGCAGCTTGAACGTCTATAACATTTCCGAGATGACGAACGCGCAGGTCGAAAGTCTGGTGAAAAAGACCGAAGGCCGATTTTGCGGGCGAATTTACCGCCGCGCCGACGGAACCGTTTTGACCAAAAACTGCCCCGTCGGCCTGCGCGCCTACTACAAACGAACGGCGCGTCTGGCGGGCGCAGCTTTGGGCGCGATGCTCGGTTTGTTTTCGATTTCTTTCGGTCAGACGGAAGATAAAAATTCAATCGACGCTTCGAAAACAAAAATCGTCAAAACCTATGCGCAGCCGGACGGAAGCATTTTGACCGGAAAGATTTCCGACGAAACCCGCGCCGTCATTCCGGGCGCGGAAATCACTCTGACGGCGAAAGACAAAAGCGAAATAAAGGTAAAAACCAACGACGACGGCGTTTATATAATTCGCGAGCTTGTTCCCGGCGTTTACAATCTCAAAGTCGAAACGGTCGGCTTTGAGAAACTCGAAGTCATCAATATCGAGATAAAAGATAAGAAACTGACCGCCCTCGACCTCAGACTCGAAAGCGGGCCGGTGACGATTGGAGTAATGTCTTCGCCCGAAATAGTTGAGATATTGCCTGCCGGAGTAGATTTTTCTTCGCTGTTAAAAATCGACCCCGAGCCAATCAAAAAAAAGCCCTGATTAAAAATTTATCGTTTCCAGATAAGCGCGCGCCAGCGGCTCGTCAGATTTGACGAAATTTTCGGGCGTCGCGAGCAAAACGATGCGGCCTTTGTCCATCAGGCAGATTCTGGTTCCCAAAAGCATCGCTTCCTGCAAATCGTGCGTCACGAAAACAGCGGTTTTGTTCAATTCCCTGACCAGCCGCGCAAATTCCTTTTGCAGATTGCTTCGCGTAATCGGGTCGAGCGCGCCGAACGGCTCGTCGAGCAAAAGCAGCGAAGGATTTGCCGCCAGAGCGCGCGCGACGCCGACACGCTGCCTTTGCCCGCCGGACAATTCGTGCGGAAACCGCGCGGCAAAATTTTCGGGTTTCAAGCCGACGAGCTCGAGCATCTCGGCAATTCGCTTTTCTCGCGCCGCTTTGTTCCAATTTTCTAAGAGAGGCACGAGCGCGACGTTTTCGGCAATCGTAAAATGCGGAAAAAGCCCGGCTTCCTGCAAAACATAGCCGGTGCGGCGGCGCAAATTTATCGCGTCCCAATCAATCGTGGATTTTCCTTCGACCAGCACCGCGCCTCTCGTCGGCTCGATTAAACGATTGATGAGCTTTAAGGTCGTCGTTTTGCCGCAGCCCGATTCGCCCAGCAGAACGAGCGTCTCGCCGCGAAAGATTTGCAAGCTTATATCGTCGATAATCGTCGCGCCGTCAATCGCAAAACTAACGCTTTGAAATTCAACAATCGGCGGCGTGTTTTCAGTCATGATTTTCGAGTTTATCACAAATATTTCGTCACAGAGAGACGGAGAACACAGAGAAAAGAAATAATAAAAATCTCCGCTAACCCGGGATTTCCATTCTAAAAATCTCTGTGTCCCGGTGTCTCCGTGGTGAAACTTCCCCCGCATTTTGTATGATTAAAAAATGAAAAGTTTTAAGCCGAGCAAGGAAGATTTGCGCGACGCGGTCAACCGCACGACCGAAGATTTGATTGACTACAATCTGAAAGTTTTATTTTGCGGCATAAATCCCGGAATCTGGTCGGGCGCGACCGGATTTCACTTCGCCAAACCGGGCAATCGTTTCTGGAAAGTTCTTCACCTGGCGGGCTTTACTGATAGAATTCTGCATCCTTCGGAGGAACACGAGCTTTTGGAAAGCGGTTACGGCATCACGTCTTTCTGCAAACGCACGACCGCCCGCGCCGACGAGCTTTCAAACGAAGAATACGTCACAGGCGGAAAACTGCTCGTCAAAAAAATCGAAAAATACAAGCCCGAAAATCTCGCCGTCCTCGGCATCGGCGCTTACCGGACGGCTTTTCAAAAGCCGAAAGCAAAGCTCGGCCTGCAAAACGAAAAAATCGGCGGCGCCCGTGTCTGGCTGCTGCCGAATCCGAGCGGCTTGAACGCGCATTATCAAATCAAAGATTTAGCCGTGCTTTTCCTTGAACTGCGCGAATCTATTTAGCGTAGAAGCTTTATGTTTATTCGACGAATGACGAAAGACATTCGCAGAGTTCTCAAACTTTACGAACGGCATAATTTCGAAAGCCGGTTCGTTCAGATGTTTCAAAAACTATGACACTCGCTCGCATAAAAAAATTGCTGCCCGCGCCAATTGCCGAGAAAATCTCCGGTTATCGCTGGCAGGAAAATAAAATCGGATTTTCGTGCGTCAAAATCTTTCGTCTGACGACGCGCAACAAACAATCTCTATATCTAAAAATCAATCCGCGCGCTTCGAAATTTTCTCTTTTTCAGGAAAAGCTCCGGCTCGAATGGCTCAAAAACCGTATTCCCGTCCCGGAAGTCGCGCTTTTTGCCGAAGACGAGCGCGCCGAATATCTTCTGCAAGCCGAGATTCCCGGCGTTTCCGCAATTGACGATTCGCTGAAAACCGATATTCCGTGCGTAATCGAAGAATTAGTACTTGGTTTGAAGAAGATTCACGCCCTGCCGACGGAAAATTGTCCTTTCGACATGCGTCTTGCGCCGAGAATCGAAACTGCGCGCGAAAGAACACAAAAAGGTCAGGTCGAGGAAGAAGATTTCGACGAAGAGCGACAGGGTAGAACCGCCGCAGAGATATTTCAGGAAATGCTCAAAACGCGTCCGACGGACGAAGATTTGGTCTTTACGCACGGCGACTGCTGCATGCCGAACGTCGTCATCAAAAACAAAAAATTAAGCGGCTTTGTCGATTGGGCCGAAGCCGGCGTCGCCGACCGCTATCAAGACCTCGCGCTTTTATCCAGAAGCGTCCGCTACAACTTCGGCGAGCAATACGAGAAAAGCGTGTTTGAACTCTACGGCATCGAGCCCGACTGGAAAAAGATTAATTTCTATCGGCTGCTCGACGAATTTTTTTAAAATTATTCCCATTCAATCGTTGACGGCGGTTTTGACGAAATATCGTAAACGACGCGGTTGACGCCGCGAATTTCCGATGTGATGCGCGATGAAACGCGCTGGAGAAAGTCGTGCGGCAGACGCGCCCAGTCGGCGGTCATTCCATCGGTCGATGTGACGGCGCGGAGCGCGATTGTTTTTTCATACGTGCGAAAATCGCCCATCACGCCGACCGTCTGAACGGGCAGGAGAACGGCGAAAGCCTGCCAGACTTCGGTGTAGAGATTGAAATTGTGCAATTCCTCGATAAAAATCCGGTCGCACTTTTGCAAAAGCGCAACTTTTTCGGGCGTAATGTCGCCCAGAATCCGGACGGCCAGCCCCGGCCCGGGAAAAGGATGGCGCTGCAGAATCTCGTCGGGAATTCCCAAATCTTTGCCGATTAAACGCACTTCGTCTTTGAACAGCTCCCGGAGCGGCTCAATCAATTTCAGGTTCATTTTTTCGGGCAGGCCGCCGACGTTGTGATGCGTTTTTATCGTCACGGACGCGCCGCGCAAGCTGACGGACTCAATAACGTCCGGATATAAAGTTCCCTGCACGAGCCATTTCACGTCGCCGATTCTTTTAGCTTCGGCGTCGAAAACTTCGATGAATTTGCGCCCGATTGCCTTTCGTTTCTGTTCGGGCTCGGAAATATTTTTCAAAACCGCGTAAAACTCCGCCGAAGCGTCGACGCCGACGACATTTAAATGCAGCTTGTCTTTGTAGAGCTTGAGCGTGTCTTCAAATTCTCCGGCGCGCAGCAAACCGTTATTGACGAAAATGCACGTTTGACGAGTGCCGACGGCTTCCTGAACGAGCGCCGCCGCGACGGTCGAATCGACGCCGCCCGAAAGACCGCAGACGACGTTGTCGGTTTCGCCGACCAGCGCGCGGATTTTCTCGATTTCTTCCTTGATAAACTGCGCCGCCGTCCAATCGCCCATACACTCGCAGACGTTGAATAAAAAGTTTCGTAGGATTTCCTTGCCCAAAGGCGTGTGCGCGACTTCGGGATGAAACTGGACGGCGAAAATTCGCCTCTCCTCGTTTTCGATTGCGGTGACGACATCGCCCGTCGTCGCGGTCGTGCGAAAGCCTTGCGGAAGAGCGACGACGTGGTCGCCGTGGCTCATCCAGACGTCGAGTTCAAACGGCAAATCGGCAAAAAGCTTTGTCGCGCCGCTCAGGACTTTTAATTTTGCATGGCCGTATTCGCGCCGTTCGGCGGGCTTTGATTCGCCGCCCAAATCGACCGCCATCAACTGCATCCCGTAACAAATCCCAAGAATCGGCGCGTCGATTTTCTCGTAAAAATCCTTTTCGACTCGCGGCGCGTCCGCGTCATACACCGAGTTCGGCCCGCCCGAAAGAATGACGCCTTTCGGGTTGCGCTCGATGATTTTTTCCAATGAATGGTGAAACGGAACAATCTCGCAGTAAACGCCCTGCTCGCGCACGCGCCGCGCGATGAGCTGCGTGTATTGCGAGCCGAAATCGAGAATTAAGACAAGTTCGTGGTGCATTAGCTAAAATCTAAAATCTAAAATCTAAAATCGCAAGTCGGCTTGACAAGAAAGAGCAAAATACTTAACCTAAAAATTCGCCATTTTAGGCGATTATTCCGCAGTAGCTCAATGGCAGAGCATTCGGCTGTTAACCGAAGGGTTGTAAGTTCGAGTCTTACCTGCGGAGCCATAAGATTAAAAAGCCTGAACTGTTTAGTTCGGGCTTTTTTGTTTGCGCGTAAATTTTATAAATAGGAAAGCGATTAGCGAATTCTCTTCAAAAAATACTAACCGCTTCCTTTTTATCCCGCGCTTTTTACAGCGGCGGAATCTTTAGTAATTTTTGATTATAAAAAACGATTAATACGACTGGAATTCCGTGAATTTTTTCAGAATTTACAACGATTCGTAAAGTTTTTTCAGTTCTCGCAGGTGCGCTTCGATACTGAAATTTTCTCTGGCAAACTCAAGCGCGCGCTTTGCCAAATCAACTCGCAAACTCTCGTCCTTTAACAACTTCAAAATCTTTTCGCTCAAAACTACGCCGTTTTTAACCGGGAAAACTTCGGCGTACTGGCCGCCCGCGCTGGCTTCGAGCAGCGGTTCGATGTCCGAGACAATCATCGGTACGCCCGCCAGCATCGCTTCCGAGACGGCGACGGGCAGGCCTTCGTGCAAAGACGAAAAGACGAAAACGTCGAGCGCGTCCAAAACATCGGGCACGTCGGCGCGCGCGCCGAGAAAATGAACGCGGTCGATAATTTTGTTTTCGATACAGAAATTTATGCAGTCGGCGGCTTTGTCTTCCGCGCCCGGCTCGATTTTTCCGGCGAAAACGCAGTGCGCGTTCGGAATTTCGTTGAAAACGCGCGGCAGAGCTTTGCAAAGCGTGAGCTGGTCTTTGCGCGCGGCGCGATAAAAATTCCCGACTATTCCGATTAAAAGAGAATTTTTATCCAAACTGAGCTCTTCGCGCAGAGATTTTCCCGCCGGCTTTAATCTTTTGGCGTCAGCGCCGTTGTAGATGATTTTGAAATCTGCGGCGTCGAGCTTGTCTTTTTCGGCGTGCCATTTCTGCAAGCCGCGACTGACGACGATGTTGGCGTCCATTCGCGGAATCAAAAATTTGAGCGCCAGACGATTTTTTTTGTCGGTCAGAAAACCTTGAAAACTCAAAACTCTTTTGACTCGTTTGAGCCCGCGCGTCGCCAGATAAAGATGCAGACCTTCGACCGCCTGATAGCCGTGAACGATTTCGATTTCGCGCTCCTTGATAATTTTGCGAAGCTGGGAAGCGAGATAAATATCGACCGGAAAGCGGCGGTTTAGCTTGACGAATTCCGCGCCCGACGCGCGAAAATCTTCTTCCATCGCGCCGCCTTTCATCGTCGCGAGCGTCAAATCAATCCCAAACCGGCGCGCATTGCGGCAAACGTCGAGCGCCTGCATTTCCGCGCCGCCGCGATTGAGTGTGTCTAAAAGATGTAGAACTTTCATTTGGGTTTCAAGTTTCGGGTTTCAAGTTTCAGATTTCCAAGTCATTTGAATTGAAACTTGGAACTTGAAACCCGAAACCTTACAATGATTTTGTGCCTGAAGTTTCAATTCTCGTTCCGTCTTACAATCACGCGCCTTTTGTCGAACGCACTTTGCGCTCGATTTTCGCGCAGACGCTCGAGCCGAAAAAATTGATTGTAATTGACGACGGCTCAAAAGACGAATCAGCCGCGATTATCCGGCGCGTTCTGCGCGATTGCCCGTTTGAAAACGAATTTATCGAGAGAGAAAATCGCGGTCTGTGCACGAGCTTAAACGAGGGCTTTGAAAAAACGAACAGTGAATTTTTTGCTTATCTCGGGTCGGACGACATCTGGCTTCCCGAATTTCTGGCGAGCCAGGTCGAATTATTAAACGAACGCCCGAAGGCCGCTCTGGCTTTCTGTCACGCGTTTGTCATCGACGAAAAAGACCGAATCATCGACTGCACCGACAATTGGACAAACTTTGCCGACGGCGATTTGTTGCCGACGCTGCTTCGCGGCATAATCTTTTCAAGCCCGGGCGTCGTCTATCGCCGCGCCGCGCTCGAAAATCGGCGCTGGAACGAAGCGGCGCGTCTCGAAGATTACGAAATGTATCTGAGACTTGCCGCCGGCGGCGAATTTGCGCGAAACGAAAAAGTTTTGTGCGCGTGGCGACAGCACGATTCGAATACGTCGGGCGATACGCCTTTGATGCTCGACGAAATGATGGCGGCGCAAAATCTGCTGGCGGACGAACTTAAAATCAGCCGCGCCGAGCTTGAAAAAATTCAAAGGGAAGTAAAATTCGATGCGGTTTTTAATTTTGTACGGCACGGACGCCGCCGCGAAGCCGCCGCGCTTTTTTACGAAAACTTGAGCGGCGCTCGCTCGGCGGCGCAAATTGCAAAAATGCTTTTTCGCCTCACCGTCCCGCCGACGCTTTTTCAATGGAACAGACAGAGGAAACGGCAAAAGGCGATTGAGAAATACGGAAAACTGGAAATTTGAGAAAAGATTTGCACCGCAGAGACGCCGAGGAAGCAGAGAAAACTTATTAAAAATTCTCCGTGTTCAGAGTGTCTCTGTGGTAAAAATTAATAAATGCAGGAAATCACCAAAATCAAACCGTCGGACGCGTGGCTGCACCTTGACCTGAAAGACCTCTGGGCTTACCGCGAGCTGCTTTATTTTCTGACCTGGCGCGATGTCAAAATTCGCTATAAACAAACGGCAATCGGGGTTTTGTGGGCGGTGTTACAGCCTGTTTTGACGACGGCGATTTTCACCGTTTTGTTCAGCAATTTCGCGCAGTTTCAAACCAGAGAGATTCCGTATCCGCTTTTTGCTTTGAGCGGGCTGATGATTTGGCTTTTTGTTCATACCTCGATAACGATGGCGTCGGGCAGCTTTGTCAGCAACACGAATCTTGTCACGAAAGTTTATTTTCCTCGTCTTATCGTGCCGCTTGCTGCGACGTTTGCCGCGCTCATCGATTTGCTTTTCAGCTTTGCAATTTTGGTTATTTTGATGATTTGGTACGGCGTAAATTTAAGCTGGCAAATCGCTCTCGCGCCTGTATTTCTCGTTCTGGCAATCGTTCAAACCGCTGCTTTCGGCGCGCTTTTTTCCGCGCTCAACGTGCGTTTTCGCGATGTAAAATTTGCTTTGCCGTTCGCTTTGCAGGTTTGGATGCTGGCGTCACCGATTTTTTACCCGTCAAATATTTTGTCGGAAAAATGGCGCTTAATTTTTGCCATAAATCCTCTGACGGGAATTTTGGAAGGCTTTCGCGCCGCACTTTTCGGGACGCGCTTTGACTGGACGGTAATTGCGATTTCTTCCGCTTCGGTTTTAATTTTGCTCCTTTTTTCGCTTTTCGTTTTTAAACGGATGGAAGATGATTTTGCGGATTTGATATGATTTTATGATGACTCGTGAAGAAAAACTTCTTCTCCATGTAAAAAAAGACGGATTCAGAGTGGAAATCGGCGCCAGTCACGCTCCGATTGCGCCAAAAAAATCCGGCTACAATGTTCATATCATCGAGCGCGCAACCCGTGAAGAGCTGCTCGAAAAATACAAAGGCGACAACGTAAATTTAGACAATATCGAGGAAGTCGATTTTGTTTGGAAAGGCGAAGACTATTCCGAGCTGACCGGCAAAACCGGTTTTTACGATTGGCTAATTGCCTCGCACGTTATCGAGCATGTTCCGAATTTAATCGGTTTTCTCAATTCCTGCGATAAAATTTTGAAGAAAACGGGCGTTCTTTCGCTGGCGATTCCCGATGCGCGGTTTTGCTTCGACCATTTTCGACCGCTCACGGGTTTGTCCAAAGTTTTAGACGCTCATTATCAAAATTCGAAAGTCCACACGCCCGGCTCTGTTGTGGAATATAATTTGAATCTTGTTTTACGAGATAATTATCTGGATTGGGGAGAAAATGCCCTTCTCAAAGAAGAATATTCTTTTTCCGCATCTCGTGAGGAAGTTCTCAAGATTTTGGAAAAATCTCTCGAAAACAAAGAATATATTGATTGTCATGCGTGGTGTTTTACGCCGCATTCTTTTCGGCTAATGATTCACGACCTCTACGAGCTGGGCTTTATCAAGTTGAAAGAAGTGGATTTTTTCGCCTCGGAGGGACGAATCCTAACTTAGTGCTCAAAACAGGTTTGATTAAGATGAAGGATAAAGCGCGATTCAGGTTTAGAAATTTTATAAGAAAAAAGCGGCGTCGTCTGGGATTGTAAAAATCAACCGATGCATTTTCGATAAAAATGAAAGCTGTCGAAGTAAAAAACATTTCAAAACTTTACTATCTTGGCGGAAAGAAAACCAATTCTTTCCGCGAGGCTTTGACAAATATCGGCAAACGCCAGGAGAAAGAAGAGTTATGGGCTTTGCGGGGTGTAAATTTTGAAGTTTCGCAAGGCGAAACGCTCGGTATTATCGGCAACAACGGCGCGGGCAAATCGACTTTGCTGAAAATTCTCTCGCGCATCACGAAGCCTTCAAGCGGAACGGCTGAAATTCGCGGGCGCGTCGGAAGCTTGCTTGAAGTCGGGACGGGTTTTCACAATGAACTTTCCGGCAGAGAAAACATTTATCTAAACGGCGCGATTCTGGGTATGAAACACGCCGAAATAGAAAAGAAATTTGATGAAATCGTCGCTTTTTCCGAGCTCGAAAAATTTCTCGACACGCCCGTCAAACATTATTCTTCGGGAATGTATATGCGTCTCGCTTTTGCCGTCGCCGCGCATCTCGAACCGGAGATTTTGATTGTCGACGAAGTTTTGGCCGTCGGCGATATGGCGTTTCAGAAAAAATGTCTGAACAAAATGCGCGATGTCAGCGGGTCGGGGCGAACGGTGCTTTTTGTTTCGCACGATATGTCTTCAATCACGCGCATCTGTAGTCGTGCTATTGCTCTTGACCAGGGAAAAATCACCGGCGAAGGCGAGGCGTCGGAAGTGGTGCGCGAGTATCTTTCATCGAGTTGGGGAATGCGAAGCGAGCGCACATTTGAAAGCGGCTTGCAGCAGCCGCAGAGCGAATTTGTGCGCCTTGAAAACGTCAGAATAGTTAATGAACAGGGCGAAACTTGCGGCACCTTCGACATTAGAAAAAAAATCGGCATCGAAATAACTTATGAGGTTTTGCAGCCGGGACAAATTCTTCTGCCGAATTATCAGGTCTATAATCAGGGACGCCTGCATCTTTTTACGATTCAGGACGTGGCAAGCGAGTGGAGCAGGCGCGAAAAGGAAAAAGGCAAATATACCAGTACAGGTTGGATTCCGGGCAATCTTATGGCGGAAGGCTCATTTTTCATTAATGTCGCGATTGTAACTTATCTGCCGAAAATAAACGTTCATTTTAACGCGCAGGAAGTCGTCAGCTTCGACATTTTCGACCCGATGACCGGCGACACCGCGCGCGGCGACCTTGCCGGGAGAATGGACGGCGTAATGCGCCCGCTGGTTAATTGGGAAACGAAACTTGATATATGAGCGGCAAGTAAAATAAAGTTACCTTTTGCGTTTCCGTCGATAATTTAATTAATGCTTTTCAATCCTTTAGAACATCCGACCTGTCTTGAATTTCCGCTCTGGCTCGAAGAAACGGCCTGGGCCGGACACATTCCGTTCGCCATGTTTTTAGTCAGCGCGCTGCGCCCGCGCACGTTTGTCGAGCTCGGCGCGTATCGCGGCGTTTCTTACTGCGCTTTCTGTCAGGCGGTAAAATCTCTCAAAACAGAAACGAAATGTTACGCGGTCGATACCTGGCGGGGCGACGAGCACGCCGGAGCGCTCGAAGAAGACGTGCTGGCGAAATTAAAAGCGCACCACGACCCGCTTTACGCCGATTTTTCGCGCCTCGTGCAGACGACTTTTGACGAAGCGTTAAATAATTTTGCCGATGGCTCGATTGATTTGCTGCACATTGACGGCTTTCACACATTCGAGGCCGTCAAACACGATTTTGAAACGTGGAAACCGAAAATGTCGGAGCGCGGCATTGTTATTTTCCACGATACAAATGTTCGGGAAAAAGATTTCGGCGTCTGGAAATTCTGGGACGAAATAAGGCGCGAATTTCCGCATTTTGAATTTCTGCACTCGCACGGGCTCGGCGTTCTGGCAATCGGCGCGGAAATTCCCGAAAATATTAAATTTTTATTTGAGACGGGCGAAAAGGAAAAGTTTTTGATTCGGGAATTTTTCCAGCAATTCGGTTCGAGAATCGAAGCCGTCGAACGCTTAAACAATCAACAAATCTACATCAGCGATTTGCAGACTTACGAGCGCACCGTAAAAAAATCGAGAATAATGCGGCTTTACCGGATTTTGATGAATGAAGGCGTCGGAGGCGTCGTCAAACGTTTATAACGCCCTGTTTCCGCGAAAGATACGCTGAGGATTATGTTTAATATAAACAAGCTCGCCGGACGCCGTTATCTGTTTTATCTTTTGTCCTCGGCAGCTTCTTTTCTGATAATTTTCAGCCGCCGTCCCGACGCCGTTCTCAATCCGCAGTTTTGGGCCGAAGACGGCAAAGTCTGGTATGCAAACGCCTATAATAACGGCGCGATTTACTCGTTTTTCACGCCCGAAGCCGGATATTATCAAACGATTTCGCGGCTCGTCGCCGTTTTCGCTCAAGCATTTCCGCTCGGCTGCGCGCCTTTGATTTTTAATCTGGCGGCGATTTTTTGCAAAATTCTAGTCGTTAATTTTCTGCTCTCTGCGCGGTTTTCAAAGCTGATTCCGAACATGACAGGCAGAATTTTAATCGCCTTCGTTTATCTCGCACTGCCGCACTCAAACGAAACTCACGCCAACCTGACAAACGCGCAATGGCACCTCGCTTTGCTCAGCTTTTTGATTATCGTCGCCGCGCCGAGCGATAAAACGCTCTGGAAAATTTTCGATGGCGCGATGCTTTCGATTTCCGTCCTGAGCGGGCCTTTCTGTCTGCTGCTTGTGCCCGTCGCCGCCGTCAAGTGGTTCAAAACGCGCGACGGCTGGACGATTGTTCTGATTGCGATTTTGGCCGCCGGTTCGATGATTCAAATGAGCTCGCTTTTGACGACCGACCGGCCTTCGTCGCAGCCCCTGGGCGCGAACGCCGGGTTGTTTCTGAAAATCGTCGGCGGTCATCTTTTTCTCGACGCAATCATCGGCGATAGAATTTATTCGCGTCTTTTTAACCGCTCGCTGTGGAACGAATGGACGGCGATTCCGGTAAATTTAATCGGTTTCGGACTGCTGACTTATGCTTTCGTAAAATCGAATCCGGAGTTGCGCCTGTTTATATTTTTCGCCTTTTTAATAATTTCCGGCGCGCTCGCTTTTCCGGCGATAAGCAGCGAAGTGCCGCAGTGGACGGCGATGTGGGCGCCCGGAATCGGCTCAAGATACTGGCTGATACCGATTTTCTGCTGCTTCGCTTCCTGGCTTTACCTTGCCCGAAACGCCGAGATTTTGTTTGTTCGCTATGTTTCAATCTTACTGCTCGTTTTCTCTTTATTCGGAATCGCGACCGATTGGAAATATCCGCGATTTAAGGATTTGGAATTTCAAAAATACGCCGCCGAATTTGAAAATGCGCCGGCCGGGCAGGAAGTCTTTATTCCGATAAATCCCGAACCGTGGGATATGCGTTTGGTAAAAAAACAGGCGAGATGAAATATCTGTCAAAAATCAAGGAAAAGTCAGCGAAGATAAGCCGAATCGGAAAAGACGAGGGCTGGTCGGGAATAAAACTGTATTTGAAAGGCCTTCGCTCGGAACGCAGGCAGAAAAAAGATTACCAAAAGTGGATAAAAGCACACGAAATTACCCGGAGAGCGCGCCGGCAAATGCATCTCGAAATCGAATCGTTTTCGCTCAGACCGAAAATTTCCGTCGTCATGCCGGTTTACAACGTCGGCGAAAAATGGCTGCGTTTGTGCATCGAATCGGTTCTCGGGCAGATTTACGAAAATTGGGAATTCTGCATCGCCGATGACGCTTCGCCGTCGCCGCACGTGCGTAAAATTCTGGAAGAATATGCCGCGC
Organism: Pyrinomonadaceae bacterium; assembly: GCA_036403235.1. GTDB lineage: Bacteria > Acidobacteriota > Blastocatellia > Pyrinomonadales > Pyrinomonadaceae > JBGTFE01. The sequence continues at coordinate 50,340 of DASWRI010000069.1, forward strand.
GCGACGAGCGCATAAAAACGATTTTCCGCCGCGAAAACGGGCATATTTCCGCCGCTTCGAATTCCGCGCTGGAGCTGGCGACCGGCGAATTCACGGCGCTTTTAGACCACGACGACGAGCTCTCGGAAGACGCGCTTTTCCGGGTCGCAAAAGAGATAAACGATTTTCCCGACGCCCGGATGATTTATTCGGACGAAGATTTGATTGACGAGCGAGGGAGGCGTTTCGGGCCGAAATTCAAGCCCGATTGGAGTCTCGATTTGTTTTACTCTTTGAATTTAATCACGCACCTGTCGATTTATCGAACGGAGATTTTGCGGCGCGTCGAAGGTTTTCGCATCGGCGCGGAAGGCAGTCAGGATTACGATTTGGCGATGCGCGTCGTCGAGCAGATTTCGGAAAATCAAATCCGGCATATTCCGCGCGTTTTATATCACTGGCGCGCGATTCAAGGCTCGGTCGCTTTTTCGATGGAGGAAAAACCATACGCGCACGAACGCGCCAGAGACGCGCTTCGGGCGCATTTCGAAAGAACCGGCAAAAAAGCGACGGTCAGCCGCGCGATTATCAATCTGCATCGAGTCCGCTACGATTTGCCCGAAAATCTGCCGAAAGTCAGCTTGATTTTAGAGGCGAGCGAAGATTTTGGCTTTACCGAAAAGGCGATAGAAAATTTTGTCGCGCAAACTGATTACGCAAATTTTGAAATCGTTTTGGTTTTACGGACGGGCGCGGCGAAAAACAGCGAGCAGGAATTAGCCCCAACTTTCTCGAAGTTTTCCGCCTCGGCGCTGAAAATCATAGTTTGCGATAAGCAATCCGAAGCCGCAAAATTAAATTTTGCCGCCGCGCAGTCGGACGGCGAGATTTTGTGTTTTGTCGATTTAAATTTAAAACCGCTTGCCAAAGACTGGCTGACGGAGCTCGCAAGTTTTGCTTTTCAAAAGGAAATCGGCGCGGTCGGTGCAAAGCTCTTGTATAAGAACGGAAGCGTTTTGCACGGCGGTCTGATTATCGGGGCGAATGATACGGTCGGCGTCGCTCATCAAAATCTGCCGCGGGCGAGCGGCGGAAATTTTCTGCGCGCGCGGTTAATCAATAATTTTTCGGCCGTTTCCGTTTCGTGTCTGGCCGTCAGGCGCGAAGTTTTTCGCGAGTTCGGAGGCTTCGATGCGGAAAATCTGCCGGACAAATTTTTCGACGCCGATTTTTGTCTGCGTCTGCGCGAGAAAAATTATCGAATCGTCTTTACGCCTTACGCCGAATTAATCAAAGCGAGCGAGAAAATGCCGGTGAGCGCGGAAAAAGCGCCGACCGATGCGGAAAGAAAATATTTCAGCCGCAGATGGCAAAAGCTCGTCGAGCGCGACCCGTTTTATAATCCGAACTTATCAAAAAAAGACGCGAGCTTTTCGATTGACGTCTAGCCCTGTCCCGGACTTATATTTTGCGCTTTTGTGCCAAACGCAAATATTTTTATCAAAATTAACCCGGCGAGAAATCCGCCGATGTGCGCCGCATAAGCCACGCCGCCCTGACCTTTCGGCGAGAGATAGCCTTCCAAAAGCTGCATTCCAATCCAGAGGCCGAGCGCGACGTAGGCCGGGACGGTCGTAAAAACGTTGAATATCAAAGCGCGAACGCGCCTGGTCGGGAAAAGCAGCATATAACCGCCGAGAACGCCGGAAATCGCGCCCGACGCGCCGAGCATCGGAATCACCGAATCGGGCGTCAGAGCGACTTGCGCGAGCGCGGCGGCAAATCCGCAGACGATATAAAAAACGGCGTAGCGAATGTGCCCGATAAGATTTTCGATGTTGTCGCCGAAAATCCACAAAAACAGCATATTGCCGAAAATGTGCATAAACGAGCCGTGCATAAACATCGAGCTTAAAAAATTAAAATAGACGGGCAGCGGCGTCGCGTAATTCGGTATGCTCGCCGTCTGCCCGCTTATCGCGTCGCGGATAATCTGCGGCGTAGTGATGTCGATGCCGGTCGTAATTTCCTTCGGCACGAGCGAGAAAGCGTATGTAAAAGCATTGCCGCTTTCCGAGCCGAGGCCTTGCAGAAAAACGAAAACCAGAACGTTTATCGCGATAAAAAGATAATTAACATACGGCGTAATTACGCGGTCGGAATTGTCGTCGCCAATCGGAAACATTTTAAGTAAATCCTCCCTGCTTGTTTATTCAATCGGAAATATCAGACCGAAACAATCGCCTCTTGCCCGGTAACCTGTTCGAGCTCGGCGAGTTCGGCTCGCCATTCGTCGTTTCTGAAAGCCTTTTCCCACTTGGCGATGACGACCGTCGCCAGACAGTTGCCGACGACGTTTATCGCCGTTCGCGCCATATCCATCAGCTCGTCGACGCCCAAGATTAAAATCACGCCTTCGACCGGAAGCGAAAACGAAGCGAGCGTTCCGAGCAGGATGACGAGCGACGCGCGCGGAACTCCGGCGACGCCCTTCGACGTCAGCATCAAGGTCAGAAGCATCACAATCTGCTGCGTCAAGGACATTTCGACGCCGGCGGCCTGCGCGACAAAAACAGAAGCGAGCGCCAGATAAAGCGTCGTTCCGTCGAGATTAAAACTGTAACCGGTCGGCAGAACAAACCCGACGATGCGGCGCGGAACGCCCATTCTGACCATATTTTCCATCGCTTTCGGCAAAGCGGATTCCGAAGATGTCGTGGCAAAAGCAATCGAAGCCGGTGTTTTGACGGCGTTGAAAAAGTCTTTAAGCGGAACTTTGAAAATCAGCGCAATCGGCAAAAGGACGAGCACCGCGAAAGCGACGAGCGCGCCGTAAAGCGTCAGGACGAGCGTGCCTAAATTTGTCAGAACGCCCAGTCCCTTTTCGTTAGACGCAATCGTATTAGCCATCGCCGCGCCGACGCCGATTGGCGCAAATTTCATGACGAATTCGGTAAAACGAAACATTATGTCGGCAAGCGACCGGCACCAATTGACGACGGCTTCCGACTTTTTCTTGCCGATGCTCGTCACGGCGAGCGCAAAAAGAACCGAGAAAACGACGATTTGCAGAACGTCGCTTTCAGCCATCGCTTGAATAATCGAAGTCGGCGAAAGATGCGCGATGATTTCTCCTAACGTTTTCGGTTTGGCGGGCGGTTCGGGCGCGGTCAAGCCTTTTGTGATAGCGTCCAGCGCTTCGGAAGATTTTTGAGCCGAAAGCGTCGCCTGCTGATTTGCTTCGGTCGCCGCGCTTGGATTTGAAGCCGCCTGCGAAAGCAATTCATCGGCTTTTATCGAAGCGTCGTTTGCTTCTTTCGTCAAAGATTTTGCGCGCTTTGCCCAATCCGATTTGTCGTAATTTTTCTCTTCCTTTACTGCGCTTGAAAGCGACACGCCTTTTCCCGGCTGAACAATATTAACCGCCGCCAAGCCGATGACGAGCGCCAGCGTCGTGACGATTTCAAAATAGAGAAGCGATTTTGCGCCGATGCGACCGACCTGTTTGATGTCGCCCGTGCCGGAAATTCCGATTACCAGCGTGGCAAAAATCAAAGGCGCGATAATCGATTTGATGAGATTTAGAAACAAGATTGAAAGCGAGCGGACGAACGACAGAATCGTCGCCGTTTCGATGCCCAGAATCGTATGGTCGGGCGATTTCAGATTGAGCTCGCGAATCAGCCAGCCGAGAAAAATTCCCAGCACCAATCCAATCATAATTTTCCAAGTCAGCGAAATTTTCGGTAGCTTCATAGTTTCAAATTACGAATTACAAATTACGAATTACGAATAAAAAAATCATTTCGTAATTCGTAATTGATTCATCTTCCCCATTTTAGTTTGTTGCGTAAAACATCAAAATAATTACGGTTCGTCGGCTGGACGAGATTAAACGGCGTCGGGCTTTTGCGAATCGAGACGGTGTCTTCGGTTTTCATCGAATAACCGATTTGCCCGTCGAGCGTTAAAACCACGCCGTCGCTTTCGTTTTTCAAACGCAAGCTTATTTCCGCGTCGTCCGGCATCACAATCGGTCGATTGGTCAAAGTAAACGGGCAAATCGGCGTCAGCACGACGGCGTTCATCGACGGGTAAACAATCGGGCCGCCCGCGCTCAGGTTATAGGCGGTCGAGCCGGTCGGCGTCGCGACTATCAGACCGTCGGCGCGAAAACTGTTGACGAAAAGCTGGTTTAAGCTGACTTCGATTTCGATGACGCGCGCCAGAACCGCTTTGTTGATAACGACGTCGTTTAAAACCTGTCCTCGGCCGAGCACTTCATCGCCGCGCTGGTGCTCGACTTCGAGCATCACGCGGCGGTCAATCTCATAACGCCCTTCGAGAATGTCTTCGAGCGCCGTAAACATCTCCTCAATGCGAAATTCGGTCAGATAGCCGAGACTTCCGTAATTGATGCCGAGCACCAGAACTTCGCGCCGGCCAATCAACCGCGCGGTCGAAATCATCGTGCCGTCGCCGCCGAGAACGACTATCAAATCGGCTTCGGCCTGAAATTTTTTGGTTTCGACCGGGTCGATATGACAGTTTTCGGCGTTGACGCGCTCGGCTTCTTCGTGCGGTTTTCCGATTAAGCGAATGCCGCGTTTTTCGAGCCACGCGGAAATCTCGCAGGCGGTCGCCCAAGCCTCTTTGTGATTCGGCTTGACGACGATGCCGACCGTTTTAATTTCAGAATTTGCCATTTTTGACCGGTAAGTTTTCGTTAATGATTAACCAAAAGGCTTGAAACTGCAAGTTTTGCAAATTATTTTCGCTTGTCATTTCAGATACAATCGAAAACCGAACTCTTTTGAGCTGTTCAAATCGTCCAATTCACGATAACTGATTCTTTTAAAGCCAAGTCTTTCATACAGATGATGCGCTTTGGTAAATCGAGTATCAGACCACAAAATAATCTCTCTGGCGCGTTTCATCTCGGCATATTTTATGGCGAGCGTGGTCAGATTTTCGCCAAGACCTGCCCGGCGAAAATCTTTGTGAACGTAAAGCGTTTTCAGTTCGGCCGTTTTCGCGTCGAGCATTTGCACGGCGACGGTGGCGACGATTTCATTTTTCTCGACGACAACCCAAAATTCGCCGCCTTTGGCGCGAAAATATTCATCCGGCGCAAGCAGATAAGTTTCTTCTTTCTCGGCGTCGAGCACACAGTCGTATTCCGCCCAAACGTCGCCGATAAGTTTGATGACGGGCAGAATATCGCGTTTTGTCACCGGACGAATTTTCATTGCCTTTAAATTAAAGCACAAAAAAGCGAGAGCCCGAAACCCTCGCTTTTTTCGCCGAACTTTCAATAAATCTACGGCGTGAAATTATAAACGATAATTCCGGTAACTTTGACCGGAACGCCTTCGAGCATCGTCGGCGAAAACTTCGAAGCACGCGCCGCTTCTTCCGAAGCTGCTCTCAAAAGCGGATGACCGGAAACCGCCGTCGCCGAGATAACGTTTCCCTCTTCGTCAATCGTTACCTGTATGTTAACGGCGCCCGAAGCTCTGACGGCTTTTGCCGCTTCCGGGTAAGCGGGCTTGACGAGCGTCTTGGCCTTGCCGTTGAGGACGCCGCCGGAAATCACTTTCGGAACCGGCAGCGAAGATTTGCTTGTATCCGTCATCTGCGCTTTGTCGGCCTGAGCTTGAGCCGCGTCTTTTTTTGCAAAAATCATTTCCGAAGTATTTGTTCCGCGCGGCGATTCCATCGTGCGATTAATTTTGAGAGTTTGGCCTTCGTTTGTTAATTCCCAAACCTCGTCTACGGTTATCGTCACCTTGCCCATCTGCCCGTCGAAACTGCGCACCGAATGAAGCTTTAACCTTCCGTCGCTTTCGAGCGAAGCTTTCAGCATATTTGTTTCCGCACTGGTAGCACCGCCGCCGCTCGATACGGTTTCGCCTTTGACGGCTGTTCCCGGAACGAGACTGTAAGTTACGGTTTGATTTCCGCCGGACATCCCGCCGCGATTCATTCCGCCGCCGCCCGAGCTGTCGGCCGAAACGGTGCGCTTTGTCGTCGTTTCGACTTTTAACTCCCTGTCGGTCTGAGCGACGTTGAGCGTCATCGATTCGACGCGCATTCTTTCGTCCAGCTTGCTCTCGACGGTGTTGAGCTCCCACCGGCCGGAAAAATCGGTTTTGGTTTGAGCAAAAGATGCGATTGCCAAAAGACAGACCGCCGCCGTTAAAAATAAAATCTTTTTCATATCAAAAATACTCCTTTGAAAACTTTGATTTTTATTATAGCTCCAATCAAATGCCGTTTTACAGAAAATTTTGATAAAAAAACGGGCGAGTTGCAGAAAAACTCGCCCGTTCAAGATTTATCGGATTAGGTTTCAGCCACCGCATCCTCGCGCTGGTGCAGCTTGCTGTGCGTATAGCTGTAAAAGAAATAAACTACCATACCGACAATCAGCCACAGGGCAAAGCGAATCCAATTGGTAATACCGAGCTCGGTCATCAGGTAAGTGCACGACATGACGCCGAGAACCGGAATCAACGAAAGACGTTTCGCCACCGAAAGATACGTCATGACAAAGGCTAAAAGGATGAAAACGTAGTAGGGAATTTTGTGCGAAAACGCGCCGAACAGCGTTTCGCCTTTTACGGTCGGCGTAAAATCGGTCAAAAATCGCGCTATCGCTTCGCCGTTAAAATAAAACAGCGCTCCCATAATGCCCGCAAACAAAACCGGCACAATCCATGTCGAATCGATATACGGCACAAATCGCTTGCTGCCCGCAAACTCCTTGTCTTTGACCAGAACGCCGGCGCAGACAATCGTAAAGGCGAACAATGTTCCGATAACCGACAAATCCGTAACTTCCGACAGATTCATAAACAGCGCCGGAATAGCGACCATAAAACCCGTCAAAATCGTCGAAAACCACGGCGTTCTGAATCGCGGATGAATCGAGGAAAAGATTTTCGGCAAAAGCCCGTCGCGGCTCATCGCCATCCAGAGACGCGGCTGGCCGAGCTGGAAAACGAGCAGAACGGTGGCAATCGCGATAATCGCGCTGACGGCGATAAGTCCCGAAATCCAGGGAATGTTGACGCCCTGCGGGCCGAAAACGAAAGCCAGCGGGTCGCCGACGGCGAGCTTCGTGTAGGAAACCATTCCGGTCAGAACGAGCGCCAGCGCAACGTATAAAACGGTGCAGATAATCAGCGAGTAAATCATTCCGCGCGGCAGAGTTTTATACGGGTCTTTACATTCTTCGGCGGTCGTCGAGAGCGCGTCGAACCCGATATACGCGAAAAATACCGCCGAAACGCCCGTCATCACGCCGCCGAAACCGTGCGGCATAAACGGGTGCCAGTTCGCCGTTTTGACAAAAAATGCACCGACGACAATGACCAGCAAAATAACGGCGAGCTTGAGCGCTACCATTATGTTCGAGGCGGTTTTCGACTCGCGAATTCCGATGTAAACCAGACAGGTGATAAGAAAAACGATTCCGAGCGCGGGCAAATCCGCAATCACCGGAAGGCCGCCGATTTGCGGCGCGTTCGTCCACGCATTGAACGCTTCGATTTGACCGCAGTTGACTGTCGCGGTCGCCGCTTCACACCCTGCTTTTAAGCTTTCGACCGTCGCCGTGCCGCCTTTCATCGCTTCCGTCACGGCATCGAATCCGAGATGCGCCGTCCGGAAATCCATCGTGTAATTAAGCGGGATGTTGATGCCGTTGCTCGAAAGCAGGCTCGTAAAATAATCGCTCCACGAAATCGCGACGGCGATATTGCCGATGGCGTATTCGACCAGCAAATCCCAGCCGATAATCCACGCTAAAAGCTCGCCGAAACTGGCGTAAGCATAGGTGTAGGCCGAACCGGCAATCGGGATTTTCGAGGCGAATTCGGCGTAGCACAAAGCGGAAAAACCGCACGCGATAGCCGCAAAGATGAAAAGAATAACGACTGCCGGGCCGCCTTTGTTAGAAGCCTGTCCGACCATTGCGAAAATGCCCGCGCCGATAATCGCGGCGATTCCGAGCATCGTTAAATCGAAAGTTCCGAGCGAGCGACGCAGCGAAACAGTTTCCGCATCGGAAAAACCGGCGGCGGCATCTGCCTGTATCTGCGCAATAGATTTTTTGCGAAATAAAGATTTACTCATAGTTGATATATTTGCGAATTTATTTGTGATTTTAGGTGTTCGGTTTTTGCAAAAACCAAAGACCAAAAGCCAAAAACCTAAATTTGAAAACTGGGATTTGAAACCTTATTTACAACTGCTTTGTTTGCGAATTTTGAACGAAAATTACAAAAGATGCAATGGAAATTACGCGAAATTAGCATTTTTATATCACAATAGCGTAAATTTTATAAAATTACGCTTGTTTGAAACGATTTACTAAACCGAAAGCTTCCCTTCTTCAAAAATGAAACATCGCCCGATTCACGAAAATTTGGACACTTCGTTTGTTAATGTTGCGGCTCTCGTCCGATATTTGCGCCGCCGCGGATTCGTCGGACAAGTGCGCGTCGAGCTGAGCGGCTACGAGGCCGACATTTATCTGGGCGAAGCAAACAACTTGCGCGCGCGCGAATACGACCGGATTGCCGGACGAATCGCCGAGGGCGAAGAAGCTTTGCAGAGAATTTTGATTCGCTCGCGCGAGCCGGGCGGAACCGTCAACGTTTACCAGGAAGTTTCGGAAAACGAAGCGGCCGCGGAAAAATTAATCGTGCCGGAGCCGAAAAAGACGGGCGAAAATCCGCCGCCGATTCAAAATATAAAACCCGTCGCCGTCGAGATGCCGAGCAAAAAGCCGCAAAATCTTCCGGCCGTCGTCGCCGAAGCCGCGCCGCCGCGACAAAAATTAACGCTCGAACATTTCCCGTTCGAACTTCGCAACAAGGTCGAAGACAAAGCCAGAAACACTTCGCTTGCGCCGGACGACTGGCAGATGCTCTTAAACTTGACGGGCGAGCTTTTGGCGACGATTGACAAAACTCTGGCGGCGGCCAATCTCGATTTTGCGGCGGCTTTTGAGAAAGCGCGCGCTGAAATTTCCGTCGATTACCCGTTTTTAAGCTCGAACTCCGGCGTTTTCGCGTATAAAAACGGAAAAATCACGATGCGCGAACAGCCGAACGCGAAGCTTTTTACGGCGAGCATTTTGGAAATTCTGCAAAGAATTATGGAAAAGCTCGGCGCAAATCCGAAATTTAATATCCTCTACAGCCACACGACGCAGCAAATCCGCGCTCTCGCCGGCCGGCGCAAACAGCTTTACGATAAATTTTTTATCACCAACCGACTCGAAAAAATCGTCGGAACGTAAGGATTTAAAATCCGAAATCCGGAATCAAGCTTGAATCTTAAATCCTGAATTCGTAATCTGTGTTTATGGATTGGAAAATTTTCGGAACCGCTTTTTTAACTCTTTTTCTAGCCGAACTCGGCGATAAAACGCAGCTTGCCGTTATCACGATGACCGCCAAATCGGAGTCGAGATGGTCGATTTTTCTCGGCGCTTCGCTCGCACTCGTCGCCGTCACGCTCATCGGCGTGCTGGTCGGCGGCGTGCTGTCGCAATACATCCCGACCGAATGGCTCCAGCGCATCGTCGCCGCCGCTTTTATCATCATCGGCGTCCTGATGCTTTTCGGCAAATTATAAATAAATCCCGGCGCGTCGAATTTCGGTTTAACGAATTTCCGTTTTTTGATATTATTTTCGAGCTATGAAAAAACGGTTAGTTGCGATTTTGGCAATCGTTTTTGCGGTTTCTTTTTTTGCTCTCCAGAAAACTAAGGTTGAAAGCAAATTTTTAAATTCCTCAAAAACACAAACTTTCTCCGAACTTAAACCGCAAAACGTGCGCGCCGCCGCTTCGGGCGTTTCCGAAAAGGTCAGCACTTTTGCGCCCGCCGCGCCCGGCGTCGGCGTGTCCGGCAAAAAAACCGCTGACGAAAAGGCGCGCGCCGTGCCGAATAATCTTCCGTTTAGAAAGCAGGTCGCGGGCGCGCCGCACGATGCGGAAGCGAATTTGGCAAAAGTTACGGCTGCGCCGATGCCGACGCCCGCGCTCGCCTTTGACGGTTTATCGAGCACGGACAATGCCACGGCTTACGGTTTTCGCGTCATTCCGCCCGACCCGAACGGCGATGTCGGGCCGAATCATTACGTTCAGGCGGTCAATTCTCTCGTTCGCGTTTACGATAAGCAGGGCACGGCACTGACGCCGCCCTTCAAATTGAGCAGCATTTTCGCGCCGCTCGGCACGCCTTGCTCAACGCGCAACGACGGCGACCCGATTGTGCTTTACGACGCGCTCGCCGACCGCTGGGTTTTGAGTCAGTTCTGCAACAACTTTCCGCCTTTTCGCCAGCTTATCGCCGTTTCGCAGACGGGCGACCCGACCGGCGCGTATTACATCTACGAATTCGTGATGCCGAACGTAAAATTAAACGATTACCCGAAGCTCGGCATCTGGTCTGACGCGTATTACATGTCGACCGACGAATTTCTCGGGAGCGACTACGCCGGAAGCGGCGCTTTTGCGTTTGAAAAGCAAAAATTATTGCGGGGCGACGCGAGCGCCAGCTATATATATTTTAATCTCGGCTCGCCGACGACGATTCGCATCGGCGGACTTCTGCCGGCCGATTTCGACGGCCTCAATCCGCCGCCCGGCAACGCGCCGAACGTTTTTGTCGGCTATAAAGCGACCGAATACGGCGACGCGCAGGACGCCGTCCGTTTGTTTGATTTTCACGCCGATTTTTCAAATCCGTCGAACTCGACTTTTACCGAAAGAGCCGAAAGCCCGCTGGCGGTCGCGGCGTTTGACCCGACCTCGACCGACGGGCGCGCCGACGTTTTGGAGCCCGCGCCGGGCGAGGCGCTCGACGCGCAGTCAGACCGCCTCATGTATCGCGTCGCTTACCGCAATCTCGGTACAAGCGAATCTCTGGTTTTTAATCAAACCGTTCGCGTCTCGCCCGCCGGCCAGACGTATCGCGGCGGCGTTCGCCTGTATGAGCTGCGGCGCAATCTCGTTTCCGTCCCGCCATTTTCGCCGTTCGCGGTCAGCGAGCAGTCGACGCTCGGCGACAATTCGACGTCGCGCTGGATGGGAAGCGCGGCGCAGGATTATCAGGGAAATCTGGCCGTCGGCTACAGCATCGGCGACGAAGCGAAAAAACCTTCGATTTTTTACACCGGACGACTGGCGAGCGAGCCAGCCGGAACTTTTCGAAGCGAAACGGATTTAGCCATCGGAACAGGCGTGCAAAAAGCGTTCGGTTTTCGCTGGGGCGATTACAGCGCCCTGTCGGTTGACGTCTCGGACGACTGCACGTTCTGGTACACGAACGAGTATTACACGCAGGCGAGCGAGGACGAAAGCGATTTCGGCTGGCTGACGCGCATCGGAAATTTCAAATTTAATGAATGCACGCCCGCACCGAGAGCGACGATAACGGGCGCGGTGACAAACGCTTCCGGCGGTCAGCCGATTCCAAACGCGAACGTTACAGCAAATGCCGTTTATGTGCGAAATACGGACGCGTCGGGAAGTTACGGCAACTTGACCGTTGTTCCGAACACTTACACTTTAATCGCTTCGGCAAAAGGTTTTCGCCCGCAAACCGTCATAACGACGATTGGCAGCGGGCAGACTTTGACGCAAAATTTCGCGCTCGAACCGACAGCCGTTTTTGAAAATCCGTCGCTCGGCATTATATCGGAAAGCTGCACGCCGAACGGCGCCATCGACCCGTCGGAAACCGTCACAGCCGCTATCACATTGCTCAACTCGGGCGCGAGAAACACGACCAATCTGGTGGCGACGCTTTTGCCCTTCGGCGGCGTTACAAATCCGAGCGCGGCGCAAAATTACGGCGCGATTCCGGTCGGCTCGGCCGTCATACGTCCTTTCACATTCACCGCTTCGTCCGCCTTGCATTGCGGCGACGTAATCGCTCTGACTTTTCAATTGCAGGACGACGCGTTAGACCTTGGAACGGTGACGATAAATGTTAATACCGGACAGCTTCGCACGGCGCTCAGCGAAAATTTCGACTCGGTGACCGCGCCGGCGCTTCCGGCCGGCTGGACGACGAGCGCGACGGGCGCTCGGCAGCCCTGGGCGACTTCGACGACGCGTTTCCAAACCGCGCCTAACTCGGCTTTTTCGCCCGCGCCGAATCAAATCGGCGTCAACGAGCTCGTCTCGCCCGTTTTCCCGATTTCTTCGGCAAACGCCGAGCTTCAATTCAGAAATTGGTATGAGCTGGAAACGACGTTTTTGCGCAATAAGCTTTACGACGGCGCGGTTCTGGAAATAAAAATCGGTGCGGCCGACTGGCAGGATATCGAAGCTGCCGGAGGCGTGTTTCAAGCGGGCGGCTACGACGGCACGCTCGACGGCTGCTGTCAAAATCCGCTCGCCGGCCGCCGCGCCTGGTCGGGCCGAAGCGGTGTCAATCAAACTTCGGAATTCGTTACTTCAAAAGTAAAACTGCCCGCTTCAGCCGCCGGGCAAAACGTGCAGCTTCGATGGCGCGTCGGAACCGATATCGGAACTTTCCGCGAAGGCCAGTACATCGATAATTTAATCGTCAACGACGGTTACGTTTGCTCGTGCGCGGCGAAAACGGCGCGCGCGCCGTTTGATTTTGACGGCGACGGCAAAACCGATTTATCGGTTTTCCGCCCGTCAGACAGCCCGAGCGAACCGGATTTTCTTGTCGAAAACAGCTCGAACGGCTCGCTCGCGGGCGCGGCCTGGGGAAGCACGTCGGACGTCGCGGCAAACGCCGATTACGACGGCGACGGTAAAACCGATTACGCCGTTTTTCGTCCTTCGACGCGCACCTGGTTTGCCCTGCAAAGCTCAAACAATTCGGTCATTACGGTAAATTTCGGTCTGGCGGGCGATAAGCTCGCGCCGGCCGATTACGACGGCGACGGAAAAGCCGACATCGCCGTCTTTCGTCCGTCGAACTCAACCTGGTACGTTTTGCAAAGCGCGAACGGTCAGGCGCGCACGCAGCAGTTCGGAACGGCGGAAGATATCCCTGCACCGGCCGATTTTGACGGTGACCGGAAAAGCGACGTCGCCGTTTTTCGTCCTTCGAGCGGAACATGGTACGTTTTCCGAAGCACGGACAGCGGCGTGACGATTTACAATTTCGGCTTAAACGGCGACAAACCCGTCGCGGGCGATTACGACGGCGACGGAAAATCCGATTTCGCCGTTTTTCGCCCGTCGGACAGAAATTGGTATTTGCTCAGAAGTCAGGCAGGCTTTACGGCAGTTCAATTCGGAATTGCGGACGACAAGCTTTTGCAGGGCGATTTTGACGGCGACGGAAAAGCAGATGTCGCGGTTTTTCGTTCTTCGACAAACGTCTGGTACTACCTGAAAAGCTCGGACGGAAGCATCGGCATCAAGCAGTTCGGCGCAAACGGCGATACGGCCGTGCCTTCGATTTTCGTAAACTGATAAGACAATAGCCGCGAATTATACGAATAATAAGCAATTATTATTCGTGTAATTTGTGGCCAGATTCTTTTAAATTTCCTAATTCACACTGCTGAGAGATTTCAAATTCAAGTCGTCTTTCGGGCGGATTACGGTGCGGAGTTTTCCGCTTTCGGCGGTGATTTCGTTCCAGTTTTTGGCGCTCAAATCGATGACGGCCAAAGCCGCCGTCGGCATCGGCTGAATTTCGCCGGTCAGGATTTTTATAAGTCCTTCAAGGCCGGGATTGTGCCCGACGAGCATCAGCGATTCGGTTTCCTCTCCGAGCTCCGAGATGACCTGCAGCAGGCGAAGCGGGCTCGCTTCGTAAATTCTTTCGTCGTATTCGATTTTTCCTTCTATCTGCGCCGTTTCCTTTATCAAAACCGCCGTCTGCTTGGCGCGCTTGGCGGGCGAGCTTAAAACGAGCGCGGGCTGAAACTGTCTTTTAAACATCGTCTCGCCCATCATCGGGACGGTTTTCAAACCTTGTTCGTTTAGCTGGCGGTCAAAATCGGACGAATCGGGGTTCGCCCAGCTCGATTTTGCGTGTCGCAGAATAAAAAGTGTTTTCATAATTTTGATGTTTTGCTCAAAACACAAGCGAGCGCCGGCTCAAACTTTTTGAGCGTCGAACAAATATTTCGTTTTGCGGTTTTATTTTCCGACCGAAAACCGAGTGCCGGTCACCTGATAATATACCAGCATCCGCCGAGTTTTGGCTAATATAAAGCACTATTTTAGAAAACTTTTTTATAATAAATTTCCGTTATCAATATTTTGATAATTTGACTTGCCGGCCGGATAAGATTATTTTTTTACAAATATTTAAATCAAGGAGAAATTTATGTGGAATGACTTTAGAGCGTTTATCTCGCGCGGAAATATTCTGGATTTGGCGATTGCCGTGATTATGGGCGCGGCGTTCGGCGCAATCGTTAAAACTTTTACCGACGGAATTATAATGCCGTTTATCGGTTTTCTGACCGGCGGAATCGATTTCAAACAAAAGGTTTGGAATCTGGGCAATATGCCGGTTACAAGTGCGGCGGAAATCGAGGCGGCAATGAAGGCAAAACAGCCGCTGATAATGTACGGCCAGCTTATCAACGACATCATCACGTTTTTGATTGTAGCCGTCGTAATGTTTTTTCTGGCGCGCTATGCGGTCAGGCTTTTCAATCGATTTGAAGCCGAAAAAGCGCCGACACCGCCGACCGGCGAAGAAGTTCTGCTGGCGGAAATCCGCGACCTTTTGAAAGCGAAATAAAATATTCGGCTCAAAGACACGAACGACGAAAAGAAGCTTGGCCACGGACAACTCGAATTATTATTACTTTTTTATTCGTGCGATTCGGGTTATTCGTGGCTAAGTTTCTCTGTCTGTCCGTATCTGTGTCATAAAAATCTCTTCCGGCGTCGCGCAAAAATCGAGTTTTACGTCAAATTCCGACGCGTCTTCGATTTCCGCGACGGGCGCAAAATAGCTCAAGCCGATTTTCAGACAATCGGCGCGGCAGTTTTGCAAAAGACGGTCGTAAAAGCCTTTGCCGTAGCCGACGCGAAAGCCGCGCGCGTCAAAACACAAAAGCGGTATCAAAACCAAATCGATTTTCCGGGTTTCGATTTTTTCGTCGTGCGCAGGCTCTTCGATTTGCCACGCGTTTTGAACGAGCCGGGTTTCGCTCGTAAATTTTAAGTTTTCGATTTCGTTCGTCCGAAAATCGACGCGCGGCACAAGCGTTTCAATGTTTGGATATTCGCGCCAAATCCTTTCAAAAATCGGCTTTGTATCGACTTCGTTAAATTTTTCAATCGGCAGAAAGCAGTGCAGAAAGCGAACCGCGCTTAAATCGAAACGGCCGAAAAACAAATTTGAAATCGATTCGCTTTGCGCGCGTCTTTCGGCGGGCGAAAGCGATTTCCGGCGCGCGAGATAAATTTTGCGGAGTTCGGCTTTGGTCATTTGCAGATTATCTACAATTTACCATTTACGATTTACGGATGACTAATTTTTTATAAAATTCGTTTATTTGGCTTTCGCCCGCAGCTCGACGATAAGTCTTTTTATTTTTTCGGCGTTCGGCGATTTAGGCTCGATATCGAGATATTTTTCCAATGACTCGGCGGCTTCTTTGTAGCGCGCCTGTTTTTCGTAAAGCAGGCCGAGCTGCCAGTAGATTTCGGCGACCGGAGAGCTTTTTTGAGATAAGGATTTTGCCTGCAAAAGCGCTTTTTCGGCGTTCCCGTAATCGCCGCTGATGCGCAAAACCATTCCGTAAAAAAGCTGTGCAGTGATTGATTGCGGATTGATAGTGATTGCGCCGCGCAGCGCTTCGACGGCCGCCGGTATATTTTTGAGATTATAGCTGACCAGACCGAGCGCGTAGAAGCTCGAAAAACTGCGCTGATTGACGTCAATCGCCTTGATTAAATACGGCGCGGCTTCCTCGTACTTCTGCCGCCGAACGTATTCCGTCCCGAGCAGGTCGAGCGCATCGTAATAAGTCGGAAAAATTTCGATTGCCTGTTTGAGAGAGCTCAGGCCTTCGTCTTTTTTGTCTTCAAGCTGCTTGATTGCTTTTTTGTATAATTTTCGCGCTTCGTCGGGAATTTCCTGCACAAAAACGACGGTCGCCACGCCGCCGCTGCCGACATTGATTTTACGCGGGTCGAGCTTCAGGTAAACGTCGACATAAGCTATGTCCGAGCTGTAGCGGCCGTTGCCCAGAGGAAAAGAAGTGAGCTGGACTTCCTGTATTTCCTCTTTATAGTTTGTTCCGAACGTCAGAACTTTTACCTGAAAAGTTCCCGCCCGCAAGTTTCTGAAAGTAAAGCCGCCCGACGAATCAATCCGCGTGCGCCCCAGATTCATTCCTATCGAGTCGAGCAGTTCGACATATAAATCACCGACGGGAAAACGGTTTTGGGCGTCGAAAACGTGCCCGGTTATAGAATTACTTTGAGCCTGTCCGACGATTGTCGCGGCCGCGATAAGGAAGAACAAACCGATGCTTCGAACCAAATACCTGCAAGCATTCATAATCTTAAACTCCAAAGATTTTCTTACCTAAATTTTACAAAAAAGCGACGCAAATTGTAAGAGAAAAATTTAAGAGGAAAAGCCGATTTGCCTGCTTTTCCGTAAATAATCTCCGATTTATTTTATAATCCAGCCGCCGCCGAGCGTTTCTTCGCCGTTATAGAAAACCGTCGCCTGTCCGGGCGTAATGGCGCGCTGCGGCTCGTCGAAAACGATTCGGGCGCAGGCTTCGGGCAGAGCGTAAATGGTCGCGGGCGCGGGTTCGTGGCGATAGCGCACTCTGACTTCGGCGCGAACCGGCGCGGTCGGTTCGTCGAAGGCGACCCAGTTGACGCCTTTGGCAACGAATTCGAGCTTGTCGAGTTCGTCGCGTTCGCCGACGATGATTTGATTTCGTGCGCGTTCGATTTGAATGACATAGAGCGGTTTTTCGTGCGCGATGCCGAGCCCGCGCCGCTGACCGATGGTGTAGCGGTGAATGCCCGCGTGTTCGTTCAGTTTTTCGCCTTTTGTATTGACGATATCGCCGCTTTGAGGCAACTCGTCCGAGCGGTTTTCGTGCTCTAAGTAACGGTCGATAAATTCGGCGTATTTACCGTCGGGAACAAAACAGATTTCCTGCGATTCCTGTTTTTCGGCGGTGTATAGATTCGCGTCGCGAGCGATGTCGCGCACTTCCGATTTGAGCATCTCGCCGAGCGGAAAGGAGGAGCGCGAAAGCTGCTCCTGCGTCAGTTCCCAGAGAAAATAGCTCTGGTCTTTCCAATGATTGCGCCCGCGAAAAAGACGATAGCGATTCGCTTCGGCATCATATTCGACGCGCGCGTAATGGCCGGTCGCAACTTTGTCGCAGCCGAGACTGACGGCCATTTTATCGAGCGAAGCGAATTTCAGACGCGAATTGCAGGCGACGCACGGAATCGGCGTTTCGCCGCTCAAGTAGCTTTGCACGAAAGGCTCGACGACGTCGCGCTCGAAATCTTTTTCGAGATTGAGAACATAAAACGGAAATCCGAGCGTTTCGGCGACGCGGCGCGCGTCGTAAACGTCGTCGAGCGAGCAGCAGCGCGACGGCAACGGGTCGCCGTTTTCGTCAACGTTGATGTGCCGACGCTGATTCCAGAGCTGCATCGTAAAGCCGACGAGCTCGTGTCCCTGTTCTTTGAGAAGCGCGGCCGCCGAAGAAGAATCGACGCCGCCGCTCATTGCCACTGCGATTTTCATAACTACAAAGTCCTTTGCAAAGCCCGGTTTGCAATTGAACAGTATAGCTTTTTGGATGCAAAAATGACAGAAAGCGTTGAAAGCAAAAACAAACGTTCCCGGCGCGAAAGGTTTGAGGCCAAGAGTTATTTTGCAGAAACGGGCAGTTTGATACTTGGCCGTTTTTGAACGGCAGTGCACCGGGGTATTACACTTTTGCCGACTGGCACAATGTGAATCTATCCGGTTTGGAGGATGAGAAAAGC
The DNA here is from genome assembly GCA_036403235.1 of Pyrinomonadaceae bacterium. GTDB lineage: Bacteria > Acidobacteriota > Blastocatellia > Pyrinomonadales > Pyrinomonadaceae > JBGTFE01. Next base: position 68,329 of record DASWRI010000069.1, read on the forward strand.
CTTGCACAAATATTATTAATCTTAAATATTTGAGCAAAAACTGCGTAAATTTAGATTTACAGCTCGCTTCATTTTTTCCTCTTGATGAAATATTTTACTGCTTTAATCTCTTGTTCACTAGCTTTAATAAGAGCTTTTGTTGTGGTTTCATAACAACGCCGCTTTAAAAGTTCTTTGGAATTTACAGGTATCTCCAAATCATCTATGCCTTCAACATAGCGGCAATAATCAGTCTCGACTGTATTCGGCAAGAAAACTATAAACGAATCTCCCGAATCGATAATTTTGTCTAAATCCCCATTATTCGTAATTACTTCAAATCCTACATTTATATATTTATCCTTCACTTTGCCTTTTATCACTTCCTTTACCTTAAAGATAATTCTTTGATAAGAGGTAGTTAGCCCTGTATCTAAACTTTTAGGAGACGGCGCAACATAAACAACTTCACCTATAAAAGCGATATTCGCCTCATACATTAGAAGTAGTTGAGATTTCCCCGGGATGTAGGAGCTCGTCTGACTATGACCTGAATAATATGTCAGGCAGACAATAATTACTATAAAAAGATTTTTTATTTTTAGCATATTAAATTCCTAGAACAGACAACTCGTTTCATATTCGTTTGATGCGCGAGATAAAGCTTTAGGCATTTGAAAGGCCTTACATAAATATTCAAGATTAGTGAATATTTATGCAAAGCTGCCGCGAATGGCTTTTATCATATTTTTTTAATCCTTTGCCGTTTTGGCATTATAATGTCGGAAGCGTCTAATTTCGAGATTATTCGCCGCACACGGTTTTTATGAAAAAATGCCCTCAATGCAACAGCGTTTACACGGACGACACGCAATATTGTCTCAATGACGGCCAGTTTTTAATTTCCGAAGTTTTGCCCCTGCCTTCGGAGGACGAAGAAATAACGATTGTCAGAAACGAGCCGATTGTCGTCGATTTGTCGGCGGCGAACGCTTCGAATGCCGAAACGCTGGAATATCCGCGTCCGCCGGTGCAGCGCGAAAACATTTTGATAAAACCTAAATCGAGTCCTGGGAAATATCTAATTTTTCTCGTAATCGGTTTACTGCTCGGCGGCGGTTTGGTATTGGCGACACTGTTTTTTGCGAGAAATTTTTACCAGAATAATGCTTCGAATAACACACAAAAAATTCTAATTCCGAATTCCAATCAGTCCCAAAACGCGAATGAGCCGCAAAACTCCGATTCGCCGTCTAATAAACAAGTGACGGCGAGCGCCAGGCATCAGCAAAAGACCGCCGCAAGCGACGAGGAATTTAACGGCCGCGTCATCACGCTTAACGCTTACATCCGGTCTGCGCCGAGTCGAAACTCGGCTGAAATCGACGTTTTGCCAATCGACGACCGCCTGACGATTACGGCGCGCGACAACCCGAGCAGCCCGTGGTTTCACGTCGTCTGCGAACACGGAGTGAGCGGCTGGATGCACGGAAATACGATTGAATACACGAGATAGACGAGCTGTTAATTCTTTTCTTTATAATTTGCAAAAAGTATCAGCTCAAAATAAATAGCGAGCAATAAAGCCGCAAACAGGAACGGAAACCTGAGCAGCATAAACATTACAAATTGAAATCCTACCGAATTTGCGTAAGTATCGGTAATCGGCCGAGCAAGAATTGAAGATATATACCAGTAACAATACAAAGCGCAAACGACCAGCCAAAGCAGAATAGTTAAAATAATTACTTTAACTTTCAGCATTTGAATTTTTAACGCGGAACTTCGACGGTTTTGATAATGTCGGAGATAACGGCGTCGGTCGTCGCGCCGTCGAGCTCGGCTTCGGCGCGCAGTGCCAGACGATGCCGTAGAACGGGCATGGCGACGTCGCGCACGTCGTCGGGCGTCGGGAAATCGCGCCCGCGAATCGCCGCCAGCGCTTTTGAGCAAAGAAGCAGCGCGACGGATGCGCGCGGGCTCGCGCCGTAGAGAATCGTCGGGTGCGTCCGCGATTTATGGACAATCTCGACGATATATTTCTGCACGCCCGGCTCGGTTCGCATCTCTTTTACTTCAGTCCGGCAGTTTTGAATCGAATTTGCTTCGGGCAGCGGCTGAACGTCGATTTGTTCGAGATGCCGCGAATTAAAGCCCGCGTCCCAGCGCGCGACGATTTCCTGCTCGGCTTCGAACGGCGGGTAATCAATCAGAATTTTTAATAAAAATCTATCGAGCTGCGCTTCGGGCAGCGGATAAGTTCCCTCGTATTCAATCGGATTTTCCGTCGCCAAAACCGTAAACAGCGGCGAAAGCCGGTAGCGTTTGCCGTCAATCGTCGCCTGCCGCTCTTCCATCGCTTCGAGCAGCGCGGCCTGCGTTTTCGGCGGCGTCCGGTTGATTTCGTCGGCGAGCAGAATGTCCGTAAAAATCGGCCCCGGACGCAAACTGAATTCCGAGCTCTGCATATTGAAAACGTTCGTTCCGGTGATGTCGGACGGCATCAAATCGGGCGTAAACTGGATGCGTGAAAACTTTGCGCCGATAATTCGCGCGAGCGTCTTGACGGTCAAAGTCTTGGCCGTGCCGGGAACGCCTTCGAGAAGCGCGTGTCCTTCGGCGAGGACGGCGACCAGGATTTGCTCGATAACTTCGTCCTGCCCGACGATGACTTTGCGAAGCTCGTTCAAAATATGTGCAACGGTTGTTGGTGTGTAATTCAACATAGATGTCAGATATCGGACGTCAGATGTCAGAAACTAATATCTAGCATCCGACATCTAACATCTTTTCAAACTATTTCAAAGTAAAATCTAATATTGTCTTAACAGCTAAAATAAAAACTGTCGTCAGAAAAATTCTTTTGAGCCACACGTCGTTTAATTTCGTGACGAAATGAGCGCCCATGTATGCGCCGATAAACATTGTGACGGCTAAGATTATGCCGGTTCGGTAATCTACTAAACCTTGCCACATAAATATAATTGTGGCAATCGCCGAAGAAAAAACGTTGACGATTTTTGTTCCGGCGACGGCTTCGGAAAAAGTCATTCCGAGAAAGGCGACAAAAACGGTCGTCAAAATTGTGACATAGCCGCCGCTGTAGAGCCCGCCGTAAATTCCGAGAAAAAACGTCAGAATATACGCGATTAAAAGCGTTTTCGGCGAAATCGCTTCCGATTTCGTAACTCCGGCGTCGCGTTTGAGCAAAGTAAAAATCGCGACGATAATCATCGAGACAGAAACGATTATCGGAATCGTTTTGTCAGAAATCCAGCCGACGAGCAGCGCGCCGAGACAGGAGCCGATTAAAGTCAAAAATATGAGCGGCGACAGGCGCTTGACGCTCACCGTGCCCCGTCTTAAAAACGGAATGCTTGCGCCGACGGCCATAAACGTCAGGCCGAACATATTTGTCGCGACCGCAACTTTCGGTTCAAAGCCGAATTGAAACATGACGGGAACGGTAACGAGCGAATTGCTTCCGGTCACGACGCCGATTGCCGTAGTTACAAAGAACAATAAAATGAGCAGGATTATCGCCGTCGTTGACATATATAAAAAGTGAAAGGCGAAAAGTGAAAAGTGAAAGAATTTGTTTTCACTTTTCGCCTTTTTACTTTTGCCTTCGTTTTTTCCGTCTTTGCAAGCCGAGTTTTTCTTCTAGCCCGCGGAGGCGTCCGGTAAGCTCTAAAACTTCTTTTTTATTCGTCGGTTCGCCGTGCGAGATGTCTTCGCATTTCCGCATCAAATCCTCGATTTCGCTTAAAGTTTCCGACGGCAGGCGTTCCGTAATCATCTGCGCCAAATCTCGTCTGGTGGTCGTAAAATTATCGACGCCGAACGAGCGCGCGACGCGGCGGCGAAAATCCGTGTAGATGTTTTCAATCGCCAAATCGAAGGCTTTCGTGCGCTGCTGAAGCTCGGCCATCGCCGCCACGTATTCGAGTTTTGAAAGACGATTCGGCTCGTCTTCCGGCAGAGGCCGCGCAAAACGGCGGCTTTGCGAGTAAAAAACCAGGCCGATGATAATTGCCAGCTGCAAAACAATCGCCACGACGGGCGTTCCGGCAAAATATGCGAGCAGTTGATTTTTGTTTGTCCCGTAGCCTTGATGATATTCGTCAAAAGCCACCAATCCCTCGCTCGTCGAGACGATATTGATGGCCAGCTGAGCGTTGTCAACGAGCTTGATGCCGCTGTTTGTGACGATATACGGGTCGGCCAGATAGACGATTTTTCCCGCGCCGTATGAAAAATCGGCCAGCAGATTTTTTTTGTCGTTAGCCAGATGGATGACCGGCGCGGCCTGCGTTTTTTTTACGGCGACTTGCGGCACGGTTTTAACGTCGGGCGCAGTCACCGGTTTCGGCGTCGGAACCGCAAGTCTCGGCTCGTCCTCGTCGTAATCTCCGTCGCCTTCGACCGGCGCTGTTCTGTTAGCGGGCGCCGGCGCAGCCGAACCGAACCCGTCGCCCCTGGCCGTTTTGTTTTCCGGCGCAATTTTATCGGCGCGCCGGTCAAAGTTTATCGAAGAAGCAAAACGCGACGGCTGAACGGCGTTTATAGAAACCGTGTAAACGGTCGGCTGGATTGGTTTTGCGGCGTTTGTCCGCTCGGTCATCTGTTTCTGGTCGGACGGGTCGACGTTGAAAAGCGGAAATTCTTCGGGCTCGATGGTAGTAATGTTCCAGTTCGCCGTCGAAATCAATTCTTTTGGCGGCTCGCGGTCGATGATGACCAATTTCCCGCCGGTTGCCACCCAGTCGAGAAGCTGTTTTATTTCCTCGTCATCAAATTCGCGCTTTACTTTCCCGATAACGACAAAAGTATTCGGCCTGACTTTGCCCCGCGAAAGAAGCGCGGTCGGCGGCTCCTGCCAGCGCACGACCTTTCTGCCCGTTTCCGCCAGCAAATCGTAAAAAGCGCGCGCGCCGGTCGCGCCCGAATTGTAAGTCGAGCGATTCGGAATCATCTCGCTGTCGGGCATTTTGTCCTTCTGAACGAAGGAAGCCGCATTCAGCCCGATTAAAAATATAATCAGGACAAGAAGCGCGAAAAATATGAAGAGTCTGTCTTTCATCCTTGAAAGTGCGCAGTTTATTGAAATTAATGCTGCTTACCGCTCACTGCTCACTGCCTTTCTATACCCGTTTCTAAAATCTTCCCAATCTTTTTCTTCGGCTTCGTCCGAGCCGTACCAGTGGCGCTCGAAATTAGACGTCAGGCCGTTCATATTTTCGTAAAGCTCGCGCCGCTTGCGGACGTCGCGCAGATAATCGCGGTTGGTTTTGTGGCGCGAAAGACCGATGACTTTGCGGTCGCTCAGCTCGCACAAAAGCGCGATGTAGCCTTTTCGAATCGCGCCGCGCAAATTTCCCTCGCGCGCCAGGCGTTCGGCTTCGGAAAAAATATTGTCGGACGACTCGTCCGCCCCGATTCGCTCGCCGAGGATGACGCGCTCTTCTTTTTTCTTTCGTTTTTCTCTTTTATTAAAACGGTCGGCCAGAAACGGCGCGAACCGGTAAATCAAAAATCCGATTGCGCCCAAAACCACGATGTAAAGCAGAATCTGAAGGAAAAACGAAAGCGAATCGAGACCGGCCGCCGACGGAACGATGTCGGGACTCGGAGATTTGCGCTTGAACCATTCGGCGACGGCGTCCAGAATTCGTCTGAAAAAGCTTTTTTCTTCCTCTTTCGGTTTTTGATATTCTTCGCGGTTTAAGATTTCGCCGAGCTTTCGCTTTTCCTCGTCCTTTGTGCGGTTTGAGACGGAAGCCTTTTCGAGCTCGTCGGTTTTTTGTTCGATTGCCGAAAGCCGCTCGCTGATTTCGGTAAAAATCACGACGCGCTTCGATTCGTCTTTTTCGTATTCGTCGATTTTACTCTGAAACCAGCCATTGTTCGTTTCGACGCTCGTTCCCTGATACTCGACCGTTTCCGTAATGGGCAGCATCTGTCGCAGTTGCGACAAGCTTTCCCGCATCGATTTTGCGCGCTCGGCGGCCGGCAGGCTTTCGCTTTTCAATGACAATAACACGTCCGCCAGGCCCTTCGCGTTCTGAATTTTTTTACGATATTCTGCCAGAGTCGTGGCGGCGTAAACGCTCGAAAGCGAAACAAAAAACAAAACCGCAAAAATTAAAACGCGAAAACGCCGGAAAGCGCGCGCGCGCCGCTCCGAACGTATTTTTACAATTTTATTTTTTAAGCGCTTCGTCATCTTCATTTAATTCAAACCGAGCGGCGACATCGAATCTCTTTTCGGCGGTTTTCGCGCCGGGTTCGGCAAAGCGTTGAGCGCCAGCGCCGGCTGCAGCGGGTTGACGTATGTTTGCGGAACTGCCGGAATTTCGCCGAGACTGCGCGCCGCCATCAATTCGATGTCGTAGCCTTCGAAGCGGACGCGCTCGTCGATATAGAGCAGGCACAATCCAATCATCCAAATCGGCATCAGAAGAATCATACTCGCCTGAGAAATAACCTGATTCGAGATTTGATACCACGCCGGAATCGAATCGACGTCGCCGCCGAAAAATGAAATTCCCTCAAACCAGGCATACAAATTAAGCGGAATATAAAACAATAAAAGCGCCGAATAAATGGCGACAATCGTAAAAATAAAGAGCGCGGCGAAGCGTTTGACGTTGCCGCTCGCCAGGTTGGCGCTCCGGCCGATGGCCGCAAAAACGCCCTGACCTTCGACCAGCATCACCTGCGGCACGTAGGCAAAACGCGATGAGACCAGAAAGAAAAGCCAGAGCGTCAGAAACATAATGCTCAGGCCCAGAAAAAACGAGACGATAAAGGTCAGAAACGGCGAAAAGCGAAAAGCGGCGACCGAGATGCCAATCGCTATCACCGCGACGACCGCGCCGAGTATCAAAATAAAATATCCGATGATGCCGAGCAGAAACGTGATTATCGTCGAAGCGCCGATTAGACCGAAAACCCGCTTGCGGACGTTTTTATAAGTTTCGCGAAAGGTAATCGGCTCGCCGAAAAGCAGGTGACGGACAAAATTGCGCGAAGCGCCGCCCATCACCGTCATGACGGCGACCGATTCAATAAACCAGATAAAAAAATTGCCTATCGCCAGAAAAAATTGATAAAAAATCAGCTCGACCGGGTCGCGTCTTCCAGTGACGGAAAAAATATTGCGCCCGAGTATCGTCCAGCCGATGGAGATTGCCGTGCCTATCAAAATCGGCAGTGCCGCAATCCAGACAAAAGTCCAGAAATTCTGGCGATAAAATCTGACAGCCCGGTCAATTAAATCGCCCGCGCCGAGCGGCGTCAGCGATAGTCTCGAATTTGAGGATGATAACTGTTCCGACATTTCGTCTTAAATTATCGTTAAGTATAGCTTTTTTCGTTTATCTATGTAAGTTCTGATAAAAAAAAGTCTGCCGAAAAGCAAATTTCGGCAGACTTTTGAAAAGGCTCTTACGCCCGAATTAGAATTCAAAACGCGCGGCAAATTGGAGTTGACGCGGGTCGAATGTGCTCGTAATTTGTCCAAAAGTACCGCTGTTGATATTGGCAAACTGCGTATTTTGGATAAAGTTGACGGTGTTGAAAACGTTAAAGGCTTCCATACGGAGCTGAAGCCGCATCGTTTCCGTGAAGGAGATGTTTTTCAGCAGCGCCAGATTGACGTTGATGTAGCCCGGCCCGTCGATAACGGCGCGGGTCACGTTTCCGGTTTGTCCGGCTTCGACGTTAAAGAACGCCTGTCCGGTAAACGGAGTCGTGCCGTAACCGGCTGATGCCTGACCGTTAACGTTCAGAATTGACGGATTGATAAAGTAGATATTTCCGTTATCAGCGCGGAAAATACCTGACAAAGCACGAATCTCGTCATTCGTTAAAGTGCTGGTCGGCGTCTGTCTGGCGGAGCGTCCGGTGCGATTGAGTGTACCGCGTGTGTCGACGAAAGTAATCGGCGCACCCGAAGTCCACTGCATCAAACCGGAAAGCTCAAAGCCGCCGACGATTTTATCGACCAGACCGCCCTGATTGATGAACATTTTGCCTTTACCGAACGGCAATTGATAAATGCCGTTAAAGTTAAAGACGTGTGTCTGGTCAAAATCAGCGCGCTGATAATCGAGATGCTTGTTGTTGTTATCCAGATACGGCTCGAAAAGCTGCTGCGAAGTACCGATGGCATCCGTCAGATTTTTCGAGAACGTATAATTCGCCTGGAAGTACAAACCGTTTGCGAAACGGCGGCGAAGTTCGATTTGCAGCGAATTGTAGTTGTATCTGCCGTCATTCAGGAAATAGTCAACCACACCCGTCGAATTGTTCCGCAGGAAATTAACGCGCGGAACGCATGTCGGACAGACGGAAGACGGCTGATTGTTGATATTGGCCGCGCTGTTGAGAAACGAGACAGCCAAATCCGCCGGAGTTCCGTTGTTTAAAGCGTTGGTGAAAGTGGTCGCCGAAAGTCCGCCCGTTCCGACCACGAGACGTCCCGCCGTAGGCGTTCCGGCGCTTTGGAAGATGGTCAGAGCCTGACAGCCCGCCGTCGCGCAGAAAGCGTTTCCGGTTAAGCGGAAGTTAGCCTGAGCGCGCTGAAAGTCAGCCAAAAAGCCATTGTTGAAAATGTCAATCTGGTTTAAGTCGACGCCGCGCGCGAGGTTCGTGCTGCGCGTTCCGACATAGCGAATTTCGAGGGCCGTGTTGCCGAAAAATTCACGCTGGATGCCGAAGCTGTACTGCTCGACACGCGGCGTTTGAATTTTCGGGTCGACGCCGAAAACCGTTCCGAAGAACGTGCCGATACCGGGCGCGTTGTTGTCCAGATAAGTTCTCGGGAAAGTCGGATTTGCCGGCAGCGGAACCGTCGGAATCGCGCTCGTGCCGACTCGTCCGTTCAAATTAATAAACGTCAGCGTCGTGCGTCCCAGTCCGGCGTTTCCGACCGCGGCATTGTTGATTGACGTAACGAGCGAGTCGTTGCCGTAAACCCAGCTGTAGCCGCCGCGAATGACGGTTTTGTTCTGGCCGAACAGAGTTCCCAAAATTCCGCTTTCAAAGGTCGGATTCCAGGCCACACCGATACTCGGTGCAACGTTGTCGTAATCCGTTTTGTAGTAGGCATTTTTTCTGCCCGCGTTGCCGCCGAGCAGATTGTATGTTCCGGCCGGATTCAAAAGCGCCGTCACCGGGTCGCTGCCGTCCGGAATTGTCGGCTCGATTGCGAGGCCGTTGTTTAATCTCAAGGCCGGATAGATTTCATAACGCAGTCCGAGCGATAAGGTCAGCTGCTTGCTTATGGCCCAGCGGTCGAAAACATAGAGCGAATGATTTTCGTAGCGAAACGGCGTGTAAGCGGTAGCTCCGCGCTGGAAGCCTGTGCCCGGGTCAACAATATTGAATGATTGTCCGACCGAGTTGAAAATGCCGCCCAATAAACCGAGCAAGCCGTTTGCCGTGCCGAGCTGAGTATTGTTGATACCGCCGACACCGGTAAAGTTGGCCGCCGTCAGCGTCGGAGTCGATGCGCCCGTACCGATAGTGACGGTCGGAACCGTTCCTACGTCATTAAAGGCGTTAACTCTAAAGATTTGAGCCTGCCCGCCGAATCTGAACGTGTGTTTATTCCAGACGTAATCGGCGTTGTCCTGCAACATAAAGGTTTTAGTGTTGCGGCCCTGACTCTGAAACGTATTTTCAGGAACGGTCACGAGCGGAACGGCCAGGAAATAATCCGGCAAAGCGTCGGTTCTGTTAAACGGAACTTCGCTGGAGAAAAATCCGCCGCGAACTTCGTTGACAAAGCTCGACGTGATAAGAGTTCTGTAAGCCATCGTAAACTGCTTGTTGGCAGAAAACTGAATAACGCCGGGCGTCGGCGTAAATTTCGTCGTATCGGCGTCGGGTCTTAAATTCGATTCCTTGTTGTAGTTGAAAACGGCAAGAAACGAATGTTTTTCGCTGAAATCGACGTCGACTCGTGTCGAATACTGGTCGCGATTTTGCGTTTGCAGACGGTTGAGCGTGTAACCCGCGGTATTCAAGCCGTCGCCGCCGGTGAAATTGCTCGCCGTCGGCAACTGCGAAAGAACGCGCGCGCGGATAATCGGGTCAATCGTCGCCGGAACCGCCAGACCGAGCGACTGCGCAAATCCGAGAATATTTGTTACCGTGCAGAGGCTGCCGACGGCAGTCGAAGGACACGACACAAACGGATTCGTCACCGCCGCGGTGTTTGTCCGGTTGAACTGGAAATTTCCGGCCGCCGCCGAGGGCGTCAGAATCGTGCGCGTAAAGTTTGTTCCGAGCGGGTCGCGGATTCCTTCATAAGCAAAGAAGAAGAAACCTTTATCCTTGTAAAGCATCGGCACGCCTTCGCCGAAACCGGGAACCCAGAGCGGGCCGCTGAGTTTGCCGCCGTATTGGTTGCGGTTGCGGAACGGTCGTTCGAGGTTCGAACGATTTCTGAAAAACGAGTTTGCCGCGAATTCCGAGTTACGGTTATAGGCAAACAAAGCGCCGTGAAAATCTTTCGTGCCGCGCGGCGTAACGAGACGGATTTGAGCACCGCCGTAGCCCTGGTCGGCTTCCTGATTCGTGGTCGCAATCGTAAATTCGCCCGTATCGTCAACCGACGGTCTGCCCGGAGCAAAGTCGGTCGCGTTCGTGCGAATAAAAGTGTCTTGAATGTTAATGCCGTCACGAGTGATGTTCGTGAAGGTCGTGCGCATTCCGTTGATGGTCGTGGCTTGCGCCGAGTTGCTGGCAACGCCGGACTGCAAAGTCGTCAGAGCAAGCGGATTGCGGGTGATGAGCGGCAGGGACAAAATCTGTTGCGGGCTGACCGTATTACTGACTTGTGCCGTATTTGCCTGTACAACGTCGGCGCCGGCAGTAACCGTTACGGTTTCCTGCACGTTGCCGACTTCCAATTTTTGGTCGAGCGTATATTCACGTCCGACGTCGACTTTTACTTCGTTTGCGACAAAGGTTTTAAAACCGGCCGCGCTGATTTTTACTGTGTAAGTTCCGAACTCCAACTGCGGGAAAACGAATTCTCCCGAATCGTTGGTCGTTGCGGTCAGTTCCTTACCGGTTTTATTATCGGTAGCAATCACCGTCGCGCCGGGCACAACGCCGTCGGTCGTCGAAACGGTTCCCGAAAGCCGACCGGTCGTCGTCTGAGCCACGACGGCCGCGAAACTTGCAAGAATAAGTAAAAAACTAAGTAGAATTTTTTTCATTTAAGCCTCCACACTATCGCAGAATTAATTTCAAATTCGATAAACAACCATATGAATGTTGAATAAAGACGTATAAGTTATATGTATTGCACCGAATAACGCGGAGAAAATATTAAGTATTGAATATTTGTAACAAAAATCGTGCCAATCGGGCAAAAGAAAATATCCTTAGTATTTTCAGTCGCTTAAGGGCGCGTTTTGGCAGCGAATATTAATTTTTGGAACGATTTACTGAATTATTATTCAAATTATTGTAAAGAAATGTAAAGAAACTATATAAAAATTAAAAAATCCGGTTCAAGGCCGCGGCAGAATGTTGTAAGTTTTGATTTTCGAATTGAGCGTCGTCGCATTTAAGCCCAAAAGCCGCGCCGCACGCGATTGGTGGCCGCCGGTCTGCTCGAGCGAGCGACGAATCAAATCGATTTCAAAACGGCGCACTTCGTCGTAAAAATTTACGCCGCGCGAAATATCTATGTCCTCGGAAGTTCCCTCGCTGAGCTTTATCATCTCGCGCGCCAGCTCCGGATTGCTGACTTCGGGACGCAGGCATTCGACCGTAATTTCGTCGGTCGGCGCGATGACGACGGCGCGCTCGATAATATTTTCCAGCTCGCGGACGTTGCCCGGATAATAATAGCTTTCGAGCAGCGAGAGAACTTCGGGCGACAGATTTTCGGCGATTTCGCGCACGTTTTCGGCGTTGTATTTGCGGATAAAATGCTGCGCGAGCGGCAGAATGTCTTCGCGTCGCTCACGAAGCGGCGGAAGCTCAATCGGCACGACCGACAGGCGATAATACAAATCTTCGCGAAAAGTTCCGTTTCTGACGGCTTCCTTTAAATCGACGTTGGTCGCGGCGATAATCCGCACATCGACCGTGACGGTCGACGTTTCGCCGAGCGGCGTAAACTCGCGCTCCTGGATGACGCGAAGCAGGCGAACCTGAATTTCGGGACGCAGGTCGCCGATTTCGTCGAGAAAAATCGAGCCGCCGTCGGCGACTTCAAAAAGTCCTTTCTTGGCCGAAACCGCGCCCGTAAAAGCGCCTTTGGTGTGCCCGAAAAGCTCGGATTCGAGCAGCTCCGAAGGAATATTCGAGCAGTTGACGACGACAAACGGCATATCGGCTCTCGGAGAAGATTCGTGGATGGATTTTGCCAGCATCTCTTTTCCCGTTCCCGATTCGCCGGTAATCAAAACCGTCGAGCGCGCCGGCGCGACGCGTTCGACCAGCCGGAAAACGTTTTCCATTTTGTCCGAGCGCCCGATAATCGCGCCGCGGCTCACCGAACGCGTCATCGCCTGCCGCAGCGACAAGCGCTCTTCTTCCTTGCGACGCGTTTTGACGCCTTTGGCAATCAGCGCCAGAATCTGTTCGTTTTGAAAAGGCTTGCGGACGATTCCGGTCGCGCCTTTTTCCCAGGCGGAAATCGCCGTGTCGAAAGTCGCATAAGCCGTAATCATCAAAACGACCGCTTCCGAGTCCATTTTGATGAGCTCCTGCAAAGCCGTCAGCCCGCCCATTCCGGGCATCGAAACGTCCATCAAAACGACGTCGTAAGGCTTCTGAGCATAAGCTTCGAGCGCTTCCTCGCCCGTTTTCGCCAAATCAACCTTGAAGCCCGCGCCGCTCAGAATCGTCCCGAGAACGTCGCGCATTATCTCTTCGTCGTCACAAACTAAAATTGAACCCTTTTTCGCCATAAGTTACTGAATATATCAAAATTTGAAAGAAAAATTTAAGAGAGAATAAAAATTTAGAATTCTTAAGCTTCCCGAAAGCTATTTTGATGCGGCTTTTGCGGCATTGGTTTTTTGCTCAATTTCAAATATGTAAAATGCGGATTTGAAGATTTTTGAAGTTAAAGAAGCGTCCGACGATGTGAATTTGATTGTTTGTGAAATTGTCGGAAAACAGGAAACCATTTAATAAATCGTTAAACCTGAAAGGCTTTCCGCATCGCGCGACATTGTTCTCGTATGGCGATACATCAATGATGTATCGCCATACATCGTCAATGTATCGCTATGCATCGTTAATGTATTGTCATGCATCGTTATCGCATCTCGATACATTAACGATGTATCGAGATGCGATAAGCTCGTATGCCGATACGAGAAGGATGTATCGTTATACATTCTTCTCGTATCGGCATACATCAATCACGCAGGCCGCGTTTAATTTTACGGAACGTTTGACGAAGGAACGGAAACGTCCTGATTCAAGCCCCAATTCTGGATGCGGGCCGCACCGTTCGAGGTTTGCAGAACGTACCAATTTCCTTCCGTCTGGCGGAAAACGGCAAAATCGCTTCGGCCGTCGCCGTCGTAATCGCCGGGCGCGGGCGCGTCGGTCGAGATGCCGAACTGCTGGGCTGTAAAGCCGCCGTCCAAGCTGCGCGAAACATACCAGACGCCGGTCGAAGGACGGAAAACCGCCGTGTCCGATTTACCGTCGCCGTCGTAATCACCGACAACGGGTTTGTCTTCGGCGAGGCCGAACTGGATGGCCGCAAAACCTGCCGTCGAGCGCTGCAGATACCACGTGCCGTCTCGATAAACAGCTAAATCGGTTTTGCCGTCGGCGTCATAATCGGCGGCAACGGGGCGGTCGGTCGAGATGCCGAACGGTATCGCTAAGAAATTGCCGGGATTAGTGCTGGGGCGAATCCACCACGTTCCGGTCGATGGACGAAAGATGGCTAAATCGGCTGTCTGGTCGCCGTCAAAGTCTCCGGGCTGCGGCTTGTCGCCTGCCAGACCGAAATCTATCACTTGAAGCCCGTCGCGGCTGCGCAGAATATACCACGTGCCGCTTCGGAAAACGGCGATGTCGGCTTTGCCATCGCCGTCAAAATCTTCGGGCACGAGCGTATCAGAGCTGAAACCGAAATTCGTCACGCTCGAGCTGTTTGCCGCGCTTCGCAAAATATACCAGTTGCCTTCGCCGGGACGGAAAACTGATAAATCGGTTTTGCCGTCGCCGTCGAAATCGGCGTGTCTGGCTCTGGTCGGTGCCGCCGTCGCTTCGCCGAAAACGGTAAATTTAAAGGCCGGCGAGACGGCGACGCCGCCCGCTGCGCTCGCGTCCGTCACATACCAGCGACCAAAAAACGTCTGTCCGATTAACGATGGATTATTCGGAATGGCGAGGCTGACCGAGCCGCGCCCGCTGCCCGCGCCCGTTCCCGTTAAAGCGATGACCTGCCGCGCGAACGAGCCCGAGGCCGGAACGCCGCCCGTTCCCGGGTCGGTCGAGTTGATGACCAGAACGGCCTGCGCGCTTCCGAGCGCGTTTGAAACGGCGACCGTAAAGCGCGGATTGCCGACAATCGGCGGCTCGATGGCCGTCACCTGCGGAATTTGTCCGTTTGCGCCCGCAACGCCCGTTCCCGTAATTTGCGGAACGCGCGTCGATTCCGAGAAAAGCTGCGGCCGGTCAAACGGCGCGGCTTCCTGCGTTAATCTGGTGTCGGTCAAAGGGCGTTTTAGAAAAGCGACGAGGTCGGCTTTTTGCTGCGCCGACAGATTGCGCGGGCGAATCAGATTTCCCGCAAAATTCGGCTGGTTCGGAAAATCGCCGCCGCGATTGTAAAACTCAACGACGTCTTCGAGCGTCTGAAGCTTGCCGTAATGCATATACGGCGCGCGAAGCTCGACGTTCCTCAGGCTCGGCACGCGAAACACGCCCAAATCCTGTTGACTTCCGGTCGTCTGAAAACGTCCCGTGTCTTCGTTAACGGGGCGCAGACCGATATTGCGAAAACTGTTGTCGGTCAAAAGATTACCGGCGTGGCAGACATTGCACTGCGCCTGATTAAAAACGTTGCGCCCGCGCGTTTCCTGCGCCGTCAGCGGCGTGATGCCGGCATTCGCCAAATCGAGCGGCGTTCTGTCCGAATACAATGTGCGCTCGAAAGTTCCGATGGCCAGAGCAATGCGCGAAGGCGTGACGTCGGTAGTACCGAAAGCTTCTTCAAAAAGCTCGGAATAAGTTCGCCCGTCAATCCAGGCGCTCAAAGACACCGGAACGTTTGAGGCGAGCGCGAGCGGTTTTGACTGTTGAATCTGAAAAGCCGTTTCCGTCCAGTTTCTTCCGACGTGTCCCATTTCCGCCGAATTCGTCGGCGGCCCGACCGCCTGACTTTCCAGCGCGCCGCCGTTGTTGAGAACAATCGCATTTGTAATCGGGTCGCGGAATACACCCGTAGCGCGTCCGTCCCAGAATAAAACGGGAGCGTAAGCGGCATTGACGTAAGACGGCGATTTGCGGCCGGTCGATTGCGGCTTGTAGCCGTAAACGTTTGACCAGTCGTAAGTTCCGTCCGCTAAGTTTTGCGGGACGCCCATCGAGCCGACAACGTCGTCGGCGGTGTTAAAAACTAAGTCTGCGCCCGGATTGGTCGAGTTTGCGAGATTGGTGAAAGAACGCCGGTCAGAACCGCCCGTTCCCGCCTGATGACAAGTTCCGCACGAGACGGTGCGCGTCGCCGAAAGCTGCTCGTCCCAGAAAAGAGCTTTGCCGAGATACGCTTTTGCCGCCGTCACCGGATTGACGGGCGGAATCGGCGGCGGCTCAAGCGGCGGAACAGGGCCTTGCTGCGCCGTGTTGGTGCGAAGTCCCGTGTCGGACGCGCTGAAACTGCTCGCGGCGCTTCCCGTTTCGGCGCGAACCCAGTAGAAAAACGTCTGCCCGGCGGTCGCGGTCGTATCGAAAAAATTCGCCGCGGCGGTCGTTCCGACTTCGGTTGCCGTCGCCGAGTTGTTCACGGTATTACGGAAAATCCGGTAATTCGTCGCGCCTCGAACGGCGTCCCAGTTGAGCCCGACCTTGTTGTTATAAATGCCGTCGGACGCGGTAAAATTGGACGGCGCGACGAGGCTCGTCTGGCTGTTGACTACGGTAGAAAACCAGCGATTTTGGAAAATCGCCGCCGAAATCAGCAGAAAAAGAAAAAGGATGGATAATTTGGCAACTCGCATGACAGGACTTCCTCGATATATTAAATTTTCAAGTTCAAAACCGCTAAACTTTATTGTTTGGAACAAATGTCGGACTTACTAAAAACAAAGGTCGAACACAACCTTTGACGCGCGACATTAAAATTTGGTCGAATTATTTAACGAAATTTTTTGAGGCCGAAAAATGAATCGGCAATTAATTTGATTAATTTTTGCAGGCGGCGCGAGCGCGTCAGGCTCGATACTTTTAACCGTAATTCCGACAATCTCCAAAATTTCGCGGACAAACTTTTCTTATTAATAAATAATATAAGTCACTTTGAACGACAAAAAAATACATTTAGCTGATGAAATCAGAAATTAAAAATCAAAAATCAAAAATCGAGGTCGGCTGTCAGGGCTGGAACTATGCCGACTGGACGACGAAACTCGGCGGCGAGACGATTTTTTACCCGCGCGGAACGCGTTCGGGTGAAATGCTCGAAGCTTATTCGAAAGTTTTCGAAACGATTGAGGTCGATTCGACATTCTACGCCATTCCGCCCGCCTCGACCATCGAAAGCTGGTATAAAAAAACGCCCGAAAGTTTTACGTTTTCCTTGAAAATGCCGCAGGAAATCACGCACGAGCACGCTTTGCGCAAAACTTCTTTTCCCGTTCTGGACGCGTTTTGCGAGCGCGGCGCCGAGTTGAAAGAAAAGCTCGCGTCAATTTTGATTCAGCTTGCGCCGCAGTTCGAAGCGTCGAAGGAAAACGCGCAGAATTTGCGCGAATTTCTGGCGCGGCTTCCCGAAGAAATTAATTTTGCCGTCGAGTTTCGCGACCGCGCGTGGCTCGTCGACTGGACGTTTGAAGAATTGGAGAAATCGAGCGTCGCGCTTTGCCTGACTGAAGGCAGCTGGATTCCGCGCGGAATGATGTTCGACGCAATCGAAAAATCGACGGCTGATTTCGCATACATACGCTTTATGGGCGAAAGAGATTTAGTCAGATTCGACGTCGTGCAACGTGCTCAGGACACGAATCTGCGCGTCTGGAAAGAAGAAATCGAAAAAATAAAGGCAAAGGAAATTTACGTTTATTTCAGCAATTTTTACGAAGGATTCGCGCCCGCGAGCGTCAAAAAATTAAGAGAACTGCTCGGTCAGAAAACGCCCGACGCGAGCGATTTGGAAAATCAGAAAACGCTCTTTTGAAGTGATAGCTGAAAACTGTTTTTTACCTTTCACTTTTCAGCTCTCGGCTCGCACTTCCGCGATGTTTTCGGGCGGCGTCTCTTTCGGATTTTCTTTCGGTTCGAGCAGCCCGACGAAAAGCCCGCGCGTGCCGAGATGTTCGAGGACGTGTTTATAAACCACGGTCAAAAGCGCGACAATCGGAATCGAGAGAAAAACGCCCGGAATCCCGGCGATTTGTTCGCCCGCCAGAACCGACAAAACAACCGCCAGCGGATGCAGGTGAAGTCCGCCGCGGACGATTCGCGGATACGTAAAATAATCGTGCGTGATTCTCAGAACGCCGAGAAAAATCATGGTTGAAAGCGCCAGCCAGCCCGATTCGAATCCGCCGATAATTATCGCCAGAACACCAATCGTGACAGGCCCAATCAAAGGAATGAACTCGAAAACGCCCGCCAGGATTCCGAGCAAAAGAGCGTAGTTGTGTCCCAAAATATAAAAACCGATGGTGCAGATTGTTCCGATGATAAAACACGAAATTATCTGCGCGCGCGTGTATGCGGCGAGCGTGTCGTTGATGTCGAACAAAACCGATTCCATACGCGCCCGCCAACGCCCCGAAGGAAAGATGCGCAAAATCCCGACGCGGAAAACATTTACGTCCTTGAGAAAGAAAAAAGCCAGAATCGGAACTAAAATCAGCCACGGCAGATAAGTCGCCACCTGAATCGCGGTCGCGCCGACCGTATCGGTGACGTAAGTTCCGAAATCGTTAATTCTTTTATTAATATCGGCCTGAATCTCGTCCGAAACGCGCATCCGGTCGAGGCGTCGATTGAGGTCTTTGATTTGCGTCTGCAGAGACGTGGCGAGCGCGTTGTTTTCGGTCAGAGCTTTCGCCTGCGCGGTAATCAAAGGAGCGGTGTAAGCGATGGCGATGCCGAGAACGCCGAAAACCAAAATGTAGGAAATGGCGATGGCCAGAGAGCGCGGCATTATTTTCTCCAAACCTCTTTCCTTGAAAGGCTTGCGAATCAATTTAACCAGCGGCTCGATGAGATACGCGAAGAAAATCGATAAAATGATTATAAAGAAAAAATAAGTTAAAGAACCGAGAATCTTCTTGACCGAATCGAAAACGGCAATCAGCACGAGCGTGATGATGACGACGCGCACGATTGATAAAAACGAAGGCGTCGAAGGATCCAGAAAAACTCTGCGGGCAGTTTGTTTTTTTTCGCGTGTCTCTTTTTCAGCCACTTCGGTTTTTCTCCTTAATTTCCGTCTACTGTTTTTTTGCGGGCGATTTGTTCGCCTTTGCGTTCGTGTTTACGTTTGCTTTTACGTTTGCGTTTCCATTGACGCTGACGTTGACCTGGACAAGCGGTTTTGAATAATCTTCGACGACGAAGCGCTTTTGCAGATTGTCCAGATTTTCCGTCGAAAAAGGATAATTCGAACCGGCGACGAACGCTTTTTCGTCGTCGGTTAGAACAAATCGATTGGCGTCGGCCGGTTTGTTGGCCGAGAGATATTTTTTGTCTTCCTTATCGAAAACGCCGCCGTCCTTGCGTTTGAAAACATAGATGGTCGTAAAATTGGCGGTTTCCATATCTCTTATCTCGCGCTGCAAACTGGTCAGCTTTTCCGCCGTTTCCGATGTCGGGAGCGGCGTCGCGCGATTTTCCATCATCGACGGCGCTTTCTCGCAGGCCGCACCGAGAGCGATAAAAATTAAAAACGCGCCGCCGAGAAATATTTTATTTTTTATTTTATCAGGTTGAAACATAAATTTATTGATTTTCCTCGTCTTCGTCGTTCTGCGCCTGATTTTGGACTGTATTATCCTGTTTTTCCATATCGTCGAGCTTTTTTTTCTCTTCCGGCGTCAGCTTGCTCTCGTCATCGGCGTCGGACGGGGCGCTGCCCTTGGTATCGCGGATTTTCAAAATGCGCGCCTCCGAGTCTTCCTGAACGATTTCCGCCCAGCCGCTTTCGAGCAATTTCGCGACCATATCTTCGTTTTCGCGCGCATCGACAAAAACGTAGCGCGCGCCGAATTTTTCGCGGATGACGGGCGCGGCTTCGTCGAGTTTTCCGGAAGTTATATCGCCGAGCAGTTTATAAAGCTCCGGGTTTTCCGTGTATAGATAATTCGGGTCGAGACCGTAAACGTAAGCGTGTTTCGTGTCGAGGAAAAACAATTTCGGAAAATCGTCCCAGTTGGCGTTAAAAATGCGCTCGCCTTCGGGAATGTTGGCGTTCGCCCATTCCATTATGCGTTTATAACGGTCGTTGTCCTCGTTGTTTTTGATGCTGGTGGCGATGCCTTCCTGCTTGAACTCGCCGATTTCGATGCCGCGGATATTAAAAACAATCAGGCCGACGAGCACGATGCCGAGCATCCAGACTGCGACTTGTTTGAAAATCCCGAAAGCGTCCTGTTTTTTGGTCGGTTTGTCCTTGTCGAGAAAGGGTTCAATCTCGCGTTTGAAATCTTCGGGCAGATCGGGCGCGTTGGAAATTTTAAACGCCTGCCAGCTGAAAGCGGCGAAAAGAATCGCAAACGGCGGAAAATATTCGGAAAAGCGAATCGAGCGAAACTGCGCCGCCAGCAAAACCGTCACGAAAGCCAGAAAGAAAGTCGCCTTTTCGGGCAGCTTGCGGTTTTTCGGCATAAACAAAATATAGCCGGTGAGCATCGCCATCATCGCAATCGGGAAATGCGTCAAAAGCTGCTGCCCGTTATACGGATACCATTCGCCGCCGACCGGAACGGCAAAGTCCGTCCCGATTTTTACTTTTTCGAGAAAATGCTCGACAAAAAGCAAAAGATTATTCGGGAAATACGGGTTGATTAAATTACCTAAAATCATTCCCGCGCCCGTGTAAGCGATAGGCCGCCACTCAAACCGGCGCTCGTTCCAGGCGATAATGCACGTCCATATAAAGGCCGCGATAAAAAGAAGCGGAAAAAGGCTGTAAGTCCAGACAAACGCGAACATTAAAGGCATAAGCCAGACGTATTTGCGCTCAAAAAGTAGATAAATCCCGATTACCGAAAAAATAATCGTGAGCGGCGGCGCTTTCGCCATATTCATTCGATAAAAAAACGGGTTGGCGCACGTCATCAGCGCAAAAAACCAGATTAGAAGATAATCGATTTTATAGCGAAACATCAGCCAGTAAACCGAAAAAATCGCGAGGCTGCCGTAAAAAACGGCCGCGACTTTCGCCGCCATCACCGGCTCGAAAAACCACAGAAAAGGAATCTGCAAAAGATGAAACAGAAAATGATGGTCGGCGTATTTCGACGGGCTTAAAACCGTCAGCGGCAGCCATTTGAATTCGGGCAGCCAGTGGCCGCTCTTGAAGCTGTTCCAGAGCTCGGCGCTCCAGCGAATGTGATAGTAGCCGTCCCAATCGCCGCAGCAGATGGCGTTGGTCGAAAATTGCAAAAGTATCATCACCAGCACGATGGCGCAAAAACCGAACACGAGATAAACCCAGCGAATCGCCTCGTCGCTGCCGAGCCACACTTTCCACGATTGCTTTTCGACTTCGGTCGGCGCGGCAGGCGCGGCTGATTCTGTTTGTATTTCTTCCATTTATATAAAAATAATTACAGGTAATCGAATAAGAAAAATACCACGAAAACAGGGCTGACGGCTAATAAGCCGTTATAGATTTTGAAAAATTTTCCGGGCGAATTAGATAAATGCGGATTTGCTAATCGAAATTCCAAAATCTAAAATCTAAAATCAAATGTATCCGAAAGGAAATCTTTTAATTCCGGCGTCGCACGGTCACCTGGAAGCGATTTTGAAAGAGCCCGCGGGCGAGATAAAAGGCGCGGCGCTCGTCTGTCACCCGCATCCGCTCGGCGGCGGAACGATGCACAATAAAGTCGTCTATCGCGCCGCGGCGGGACTTATCGATGCCGGGCTCGCCGCGCTGCGCTTTAATTTTCGCGGCGTCGGCGCTTCGACCGGCGCGCACGACGACGGCGACGGCGAGCGGATGGACGTTTTGGACGCGCTCGACTATCTGACCAAAAATTATCCGCCGCCGCTGGAAATCACTTTGGCCGGTTTTTCCTTCGGCTCACGCGTCGGGACGGAAGTTGCGATGGACGAGACGCGCGTCGCTAGGCTTATCAGCATCGGAACGCCGGTCGACAAATACGATTTTTCCTTTTTGAAACGCGTGCGCAAACCGATTCTTTTTATACACGGCGACTCGGACGAATTCGGCGCGGTCGAAAATCTGCGCCCGCTCGTCGCGCAAATCGCCGAAAACACCGACGCCGAGCTGATTGTTTTTGAAAACTGCGGGCATTTTTTTGACAATCATCTAAGCGAGCTGCGCGACGCGATAAAAAACTGGACGCTCGCGCAAATGCAAAATTAAAAATTAAAAATGCAAAACGAAGACACAAACGAAGATTCAGCAATCCGCAATCAGCAATCCGCAATCCAACGCGACGTGGCGATTCGGCTGACGATGATGCCGCGCGACACGAACGCGCACGGCACTGTCTTCGGCGGAATAATTTTAAGCTATATCGACGTGGCGGGCGGCGTCGAAGCCGTCCGTCAGACGGGACACGACCGTTTTGTGACGGTCGCGATGAAGGAAGTAATCTTTCACGAGCCGGTTTTTATCGGCGATTTGGTGAGCTTTTACGCCGAAACGACAAAAATCGGGAACACCTCGATTTCGATTCACGTGTCGGTCGAAGCCGAACGCTTCGGCTCGCACGGGCAATCCGTCAGAGTAACCGAAGCCGAAGTGACATACGTCGCGATAAATCAATACCGCGAGAAAGTGAAAATAAGTAAATAACCGGTAGTTGAAAGTGGATAGTTAATAGTTTTTTCTTTTACTATCAGCTATCAGCTATCAGCTATCAACTAATAAAATGCCGACCTGGAAACTGGAAATCGAATACGAAGGCACGCGCTATCGCGGGTGGCAAATTCAGCACAACGCGAAGACCGTGCAGGGCGCGCTGATGGACGCGGCGCGCGAGCTTTTTTCCGAACGCGTCGAAATCGGCGGCTCGGGCCGAACCGACGCGGGCGTTCACGCGCTGCGGCAAATCGCGCATTTGAAAGCGCCGAACTTACAGGCCAATATCACGCCGCGCCAGATTCAGCATGGCTTTAACGACATTTTGCCGCACGACATCAACGTCCTGAAAGTTCAGAACGCGCCCGAAAATTTTCACGCCCGCCACGACGCGGTTTCTCGTTTCTATCTTTATCAAATCTCGACGCGCCGGACGGCTTTCGCCAAAAATTTTGTCTGGTGGATAAAAGACGCTTTGAACGTCAGGGAAATGCGCGAAGCCGCGGAAATGCTGGCGGGCCGTCACGATTTTCAATCGTTTACCGAAATTGAGGACGAAAAAAAGAAATCTTCGACCATCGTCGTGGTCGAGCGTGCTGAAATTTTTACCGACGGAGACTTGATTTGCTTTCGCATCGGGGCGAGCCATTTTACATGGAAGATGGTGCGTCGAATCGTCGGAAGCCTCGCCGAAATCGGGCGCGGAAATCTCTCGGTCGAAGGTTTCGCGCGGCAGCTCAAATTTTATTCAAACGCGCCCGCCAAAACGACCGCGCCGCCTTCCGGACTTTTTCTCGAAAAAGTTTTGTATCAGGGCGATGCGCCGCCCGCCGAACAAAAAGCGATTTTCCCGCTCTAGCTTTTCTTTTTGGCAATCTTTCGCATTTTTTTGAGGACGTCGCGTTTTATCCAGCGCGTCGAGTTTTCCATCGTTCCCAGGCTCACAGTCTTGAGCGGGTAATTATCGCTTTTATTTAGAAAAACAACTCTCTCGCCCATCAGCTTTTCTTTCGGATAATCAGCGTCGGGATTCGTATAAAATTCGATTTCTCTTTGTGTCACATTGCCCTTGAAAACTTCCTTTAAGTCGGCTTTCAAAAGATAAAGGCAATAACCGCTTCCTTTATCGTTTTTGCAGTCTGCGCCGCCGATGCCGACGAGCCGGCGATTCTTGATATTGACATACGCCACGACATCGACTTGTTTGTAATCGGCTTCGAGCATCGACGCCTGATAAAACTGCGAATCATCGGTTTTGACGACGGTTTTTTTGGCGTCCGCCTTTTTAGTCTGGCCGAGAGCCGCCTGACACGACGCAAAAACCAATAAACCGGTGAGAAAAAGAACGAATTTTTTTATAAACATAACTAAACTTGCCTCACTTGCCATTTTCGCCTACTTTGTGCCAAATTCAAAGTATAAGTTTTACCGAAATTTGCTGGAGCAGGAGTTTTATAAAAATGCGGAAAATCACTGCCGATACGGCTGACGGAGTCGTCGCCTTTGAGGCCGAAGAAGGAAAAAAACTCGTCCTTTGTCTCGAAGACAATGGCATCGACATTCTTCACCGGTGCGGCGGAAACGCGCGCTGCACGACCTGCCGCGTCGAAGTTATCGCGGGCGACCCGGGCGAAATTCTCGAACCCGAACGCGCTGTTTTAGCGACCAAAACCGATTTGAACGACCACACGCGTCTTTCGTGTCAGGTTCGCCTGACCGACGATTTGCACGTAAAAGTCGTCAATCAGGCGAGCGTCAAAGGCATCGACGCCGGACCGCGTCCGATTGATTAATAAATACAGGTTGGAGGTCGGAAATTAGTAATTTTCTTAAACTAATTTCTAACCTCCTTTCAGAACAAAAAGAACAAGGAGAAGGAAAATGTTTGATAAATTATTTGACACGAAAGATTTTGAAATCGCCGGGGCGCACTGCGACGGGCCGTGCGGCGTTTACGACCCGGCGCAGGCGCGCGTCGAGGCCGAATCGGTTTTGCAGCTGACGAAAAAAATTCTCGATTTGAAGCGTCCCGAAGGCGACGACGCCAAAGCGCACGCTGCTTACCAAAACACTTTGACGCGTTTTATCGCGATTAAAGAGACGCGCGCCGATTTGGCCAAACATCATCTGCTCGTGCTCTGGACGGATTATTTCAAACCCGAGCATCTGGAAAAATATCCGGATTTGCACACGACTTTCTGGAAAGCGGCCAAGCTCTGCTCGGCCTGCAAACAGGAAATCAGTCTCGAACACGCGCAGGAATTGATGGACGCGATAAAAAACGTGCACGAAACTTTCTGGGCGACGAAAAACAGGGACGTGCCGTGGTATACAGCCAGCTAATTGAAAACTGAAAACTGAAAACTGGTAGTGGAAGAAAATTTCATCTTCCACTATCTTTTTATTTTTATGGAAAACGATTTACCGGAAGCAAATTGGACGGAGAGAATCTTGTTTTTTCTCGGGCGGCGAAAGGGTTTTCTGGTCGAGGGAAATTCGATGCTGCCCGCGCTCAAAGACGGCGACGCGGTTTTGATAAATCCGAAAGTAAAATTTGCCGCGGGCGATATCGTTCTGGCGCGCCATCCTTTTAAAGAAAGCGTCAAAATCCTCAAAAGAATCAGCGAAATTACGCCCGACGGAAAATATATTCTGACCGGCGATAACGCCGCCGCAAGCACCGACAGCCGCAGTTTCGGCGAGATTCCGGCAAAAGACGTTTTAGGCAAAGCCGTCTGCCGTTTGAAATAAACAGACGGCTTTGTTTTTATTAATATTTCGGAACTTTTGAATCGACTTCATCCGACCAGGCTGTGATGCCGCCTTTCAAATTTATCAATCTTCCCGAAAAGCCCGCATTTTTCAAATTTTCAATCGCTTTCGCGCTTCGCACGCCGCCTTTGCAGTGAAGAATCGCCGTCCGCGAAGAATCAATCTCACCGGCGCGACTGACAACTGACGCGAGCGGAATCAGCTTCGTTTTCGGAATCCGCGCGATTTCAAATTCGTACGGCTCGCGGACGTCGATTATCTGCACTTCACCGTTATTTTTGATTAATTCGCTGAGCTCGTTCGCCGTGATTTCCTCTAAAATCTGTTTTTCTTCCGGCAAATTTAAGCCGCAGAATTCCTCGTAATCAATCAACTCTTTAATCGTCGGATTCTCGCCGCAAACGGGGCAATCGGCGCTCTTGCGAAGCTTCAGCTCGCGGAAACGCATTTTCCAGGCGTCAAAAAGTAAAAGCCGGTTGAGCAAAATTCCTTCCGCGCCGAGAATTACCTTGATAACTTCATTGGCCTGAATCGTGCCGACAATTCCGGGCAAAACTCCGAGAACTCCGCCCTCGGCGCACGACGGAACAAGCCCGGGCGGCGGCGGTTCGGGATAAAGGCATCGATAACACGCGCCCTTTTCCGCCCAGAAAACGCTCGCCTGTCCCTCAAAACGAAAAATCGAGCCGTAAACGTTCGGCTTTCCGGTCAAAACCGAAGCGTCGTTGACGAGATAACGCGTCGGAAAATTGTCAGTTCCGTCAACGATAACGTCGAAATCCTCGAATAATTCCAAAGCATTTTCGCTCGTCAAACGCGTTTCAAACGCCTCGATTTTCGTATTCGGATTGATGTCCTGCAAACGGTCTCTGGCCGACGCGATTTTCGGTCGCCCGACGTCTTTTGTGCCGTGAATAATCTGGCGCTGAAGATTCGATTCATCGACGACATCGAAATCGACGATGCCGAGCGTGCCGACTCCGGCCGCCGCGAGATACAAACCCAGAGGCGAACCGAGTCCGCCCGTTCCAATCATCAAAACGCGCGCCGCTTTTAATTTTCGCTGGCCTTCGAGCCCGACTTCGGGCAAAATCAGATGCCTTGAATATCTGGCGATTTCTTCGTTGCTCAAATTCGGTAAATCCGTCTCCGCTTTCGCTTCGGCCGCAAAGTTTCCGCCCGCAATCGACGGCACAATCATAATTGTTTCGCCGTCTTTTACAGGCGTATCGTTGCCGTTGAGGTGACGAATGTCTTCGTCGCCGACGTAAACGTTGACGAAATTTCGCAAAGCGTTTTGGTCGTTGTAAAGATGTTTGCGAAGTTCGGCGTGCACGGTCGTCAATTTATCGAGCGCCTCGCCCGCCGTCGCCGCTTCGACTTCAATTTCCGAATTTCCGCCCGCAAATTGCCGCAAAGGCGTCGGAATCACAATTGTTACTGACATAAATTTCTATCTCCCTGATTATTGCTGTCGCCCGCGGATGCGCAAAGATTTTGTTATCTTTCCAATGATTTTTTTACCTGTGCGCTTCCGCAGACGATTCTTTTGTTTTTGTATAAATTTCCTCTTCGTCGAATTCGGAGCGGTCGTTTTTCATTTTCCACGAGCGCAATCCGGCCGCTTTTCCTTTTTCAATCGAAACGATGACGTAAGACCAAACCGGCAGCGCGTGGTCTAAATCGAACTGCGACGGGCGCGCCGGATGGTCGGGGTGCGAATGATAATTGCCGACGACATCGAGCTTTTTTTCTCTCGCGTATTTTTCGCCGCGCATTAAATCTCTCGGCGTTATCAAACTTCGATTGTGTCTGGCTGATGCTTCGCGCGCGTTTTCAATCGGGAAAACTTCCGCGACCGTTTTTTTGTCGCCGTCAAAACTTCCGATGAGCAAACCGCAGCATTCAAACGGGTATTCGCGCTCGCCGTGTCGCTTGATTTCCGAAATTTGTTCTCCGGTCAATGAAATCATCGTTTATTTTTCGTTCCAAAAACTTTCGCTCAGATACTTTCCGCCGCCGTCGCATAAAATTGTCACGATGACCGCGTTTTCTTTTATCTGTTTTGCCAGACGAATCGCCGCAAAAACATTTGCGCCCGAGCTGACGCCGACAAACAAGCCTTCTTCGCGCGCCAGGCGGCGTGTCATCGCCTGCGCGTCCTCGGTCGAAACTTCCGTGTTTGTATCGGCCAGGCGAGCGTCGTAAATTCCCGGCACAATCGCCGTTTCGAGATGCTTCATTCCTTCGAGACCGTGAAGCGGCGAATCGGGCTGAACCGAAATCGCCCGCAGATTTGGATTAAATTTTTTCAATCTTCTGGTCGTGCCGACAAAAGTTCCGGTCGTGCCGAGACCGGCGACAAAGTGTGTAATTTGTCCGTCTGTCTGATGCCAGATTTCCGGCGCGGTCGTTTGGAAATGCGCCTGCCAATTCGCCTCGTTGTTGTATTGGTCGGGATAAAAATATCTGCCGTGGAATTCGGCGGCCAGTTTTTTGGCGACGAGCTGCGCGCCGTCCGTTCCGCTTAGCGGGTCTGTTTCGATGATTTCCGCGCCGTAGAGTCTTAAGATTTGTTTGCGCTCAAAACTCGCGTTTTTCGGCAGGGCGAGCGCAACTCGATAACCGCGCCCCGCGCCAATCATCGCGTAGGCGATTCCGGTATTTCCGCTCGTCGCGTCGAGAATTGTTTTGTCTCTCGTCAGCTCGCCCGTTTTTTCGCCCGCCAAAATCATCGCCAGCGCGGCGCGGTCTTTAACCGAACCGCCCGGGTTCAAATATTCGGCTTTCGCGTAAATCTCGACGTTTGGCGGCACGTCGACGGTAACGCGCCGCAGACGAATCAAAGGCGTATTGCCGATTGCCGCTTCGAGAAACGATTTTTGGATTTCTTCGGCCCGAAAATCCGCTTCAATTTTTGCTTCTAAAACTGCCGTCTCCATTTTTTCCAAAAAGAAAGCCGGTCGTGAAACTTTATTTTTAGCTTCCACGACCGACTGATTTTTTCTAAATTCCGCGTTTTTAATTCGTCAAATCTTCACGCTAAACTTCAGCCGGTGCGTCTTTATACCGCATTGACAACAACAAAAACAGGTCATCTTTTTCGACTGAGATTTTTTCATACTTGAATCTTTACAAAAATTTCAATATTCTGACTTTAGAAGATTTTGCCCTTATTTGTCAACTGCCTGCAAACGACAAATCGAGCGGGAAAGTGATAAAATATTCATTAGAAACGCTTCAAATTTTTGAAGCGTAAAGTTTATGATTGAAGAAAAAGTTTTAATCCAAAAATTTATAAAAAAGAAAAAACGCGAGCGCCTGCCGAAACCCGATTGGCTGCGCATCAAGCTCGGCGACCCGTCGAATCAAAACGCGGTGTTGAAGCTCATCGAAGGCTTGAATCTGCACACGGTTTGTCAGGAAGCGCGCTGCCCGAACATTTTCGAATGCTGGACTGACCGGACGGCGACGTTTATGCTCGGCGGCGACACGTGCACGCGTCACTGCGGCTTTTGCGCCGTCAACAAGGGAAAACCGTCGGAGCTCGACCCGATGGAACCGACGCATGTTGGCGAAGCCGTCGCGCATTTGAATCTCGCGCACGCCGTCATTACGTCGGTCAACCGCGACGACCTGGCGGACGGCGGCTCGCGTCATTGGGCAGAAACGATTTTAAAAGTTCGCGAAATGAATCCGACCTGCAAAGTCGAGGTTTTGATTCCCGATTTTAACGGCGACGAAGACGCGCTCAACAATGTTCTCGCGGCGCGTCCCGACGTGCTCAATCACAATACGGAAACCATCGCGCGTCTTTACCGACGCGTTCGTCCCGACGCCAAATACGCGCAGACTTTGGAATTACTCAAACGCTCGGCGCGCTTTCGCGACACGGTTTTTCCGCAAATGCTGACGAAAAGCGGCATCATGGTCGGCCTCGGCGAAGAATTTGAAGAAGTCGTCGAATTAATGCGCGATTTGCGAAAAGTTTCGTGCGACATTATGACCATCGGGCAATATTTGCAGCCGTATGAGCGCCGCCTGCCGGTCGAGCGCTACGTCACGCCCGCCGAATTTGCCGAGTGGAAACGAATCGGCGAGGCGATGGGTTTCAAACACGTCGAATCGTCGCCGCTGACGCGCAGCTCTTACCACGCGCGCCAGCAAACCGAATCGGGCGAGCAAAGTCTGACGCAGATTGCGCGAAGCTAAAACAGTAAGCGTAAATTCAATATTTATTAAAACCTGCGGCTGAATCTGAACGATTCGGCCGTTTTGTTTAGTCATAAGCCCGTGTCGAGACGTCCGGTTTTATTGAAACCCGCATCAAACGAAAGCGTATCTACAAAAAATCGTTTCTGAAATTTTCGGAGAAATTATGGAGAAATTTGCCGCCGTTTTGCTTTCGTTTCTGTTTTTATCGAGTTTTTTTGTTTCCGACGCGCTCGCCTGCACGACGTTTTGTTTAAAAAATAAAACCGAAGTTCTTTTTGGCGAAATTATGACCGGATGATTGGCGACGGGCTGGTGATGGTCAACCGGCGCCGCCGCTTCCGCATATTTTTATCTGGCCGAATTTATTCGCTGGATAATGATATAAAAAGTGAGAATCCAGGGGTTAGATTTTAGATTTTAGATTCTGGCTAATCCCTTTTTTGACACTTTCCGCTTTCCACTTTCCACTTTTCACTTTAATCTATCTGCAATGCAGAAAATCGTTTTGCACATCGGCAATTCGGCGGAAGAAAAATCAATCGCGCTCGAAGACGAATTGAGCGTCGGGCGCACGGATTCATCGCAAATTGTGCTTGAGGACGTCGGGCTTTCGCGCAAAAACACGACTTTTTTCCGCGACGGCGAGGCTTGTCTAGTCGTCGATGAAAATTCATTGAACGGAACTTTTCTCAACGGCGAGAAAATCTCCGGCGCGCCCGTCCGGATTTACGACGGCGACGAGATAAAAATCGGAAGCGAGACGATTATTCGCGTCGAGATAGCTGATGAGCAGTCAGCAATCAGCGGTCAGCGGTCAGCCGCAAAGGAAAAAGCTGCGCCCGACGGACGACGGGCGACGGAGAAATCCGCCAGTCCGCAATCCGCAATCCGCAATCCGCCATCCGCCAGGCCGCCGTTTGTCCTGATTGCCGCTGCCGCGTCCGTTTTGCTCATCGTTTCAATCGCGCTGATTGCGATTCTGATTGCGCGCTCGTATGAAAACGGCGGCGGAAACGGCGGCAAACCGACGCCGGCGATAAACACAAAAGCGCCGATTCCGATTCGCGTTATCGACCCGCTCGGCGGCGAAGACCCGGACGATTTGGACGAAATTTTTGCTTCGTGGGAAGTCGAGGAAGAAGAACTAAAGGCGGAAACCGTCTCGGACGTAAAAGTCGCGACCACCAACGCCACTCTTTCGGAGGAAGCCGATTTGAACGTGACGGCCGCCTTTCTCGCCGACCGTCAGAAAAAATCGCTCGAAGCGCGGAGTGGCGAAACCGGAATTCGTCCCGCCGGTCTGAACGTACCGAAAGAGCTTTACGGCGACGGCGTCATCAAGCAGAAAGCAAAGCTCGGCGAGATGAAAACGAACGGCTACCAGCAGCCGATGGATTTTTCCGACCTCGCCCAAAAGCGTCTGAACAAAGAATTAATCGAGATGCCGATGGCGACCGACAGTTTTTATCTGGCCGTCGGCGGCAGCGCGTCCGACGCGCCGTTTTCGTCTTTCAGCTTTAAGGACGGCAACGACGTAATCGCCGTCGGCACGCCGAAATACGCGCCGCTCGCGCAGCTCGCCGCAAATTTCGCCGGCCAGAAATACGATTTGAACAATCCGGATGACCGCAAGCAGATGCGCGTGCGGCTCTTACGAATGTTTAATAAACGCGCCAAGCCGATTCTCGAAGAAATCGCCGACGCTTACTTTAAAAAATTCAATCGTCCGCTGCGCGTCACGTCTTTGACGCGCTCGATGGATTACCAGATTCTGCTCAACGCGACCAACGCCAATTCGTTCGTCGTTCGCGGCGAAGGCAGCCTGCCGCCGCATACGTCGGGCTGCGCGTTTGACCTCGCCCGCAAACATATGACGGCCGAAGAACAGAATTTTGTGATGGCAAAACTCGCCGAAATGGAAAACGCCCGCAAGCTCGACGCGCTTATCGAATACGGCACGAACGCCTGCTGGCACGTCTTTATCTACGACGACGGCAATCCGCCGAAAGGTTTTTAGAAAGTAAAAATAAAAACTGAAGGGATTATTCTTAAACTTTTCACTTTTCACTTTTTGCTTTTCACTTTAAGATTTATCTATGTCGGAAAGCGAAAACGAAAAAAAGGAAACCTTTACCGGGCTGGCAAAAAAACTGACGCGGCTGTCGAGCGAGCAGAAACGTGCCGCGCTCGAGATGAGTGCCGCGCTGGCGGGCGTCAGTTTGCGCGTCAGCCGCGAATTCGTCGAGGCCGTGCCGAAAGCGGCAAAAGTTTTGACGGCGGACGATTTGCGAAGCTGGGCGGAAATGGGCCGGCGGCTGGCGATGGGAAACGCCGATTTGGGCGTCAAGTTTTTTGAAACGGGCGTCGGCGATTTAAAATTTATTCCCGAACGCGCGCGCCCATACGTTTTTCAAATCTGCACGCGCCAGCTTGTTTTATCGAGCTCGATTGCGCTCGATACTTTCGAGCTGATTCCGCGCATCGCCAAAAAAGTAAAGGACGACGAGCTGCTTTCGGAAATTTTGCAGCTCGCTTCGGAAATCGCCAACCGCTCGGCCAAACACAGCGCCGATTTTCTGCAAAAAACACCGCTCGTCGCCGAAAGCCTGAAAAAATTCGGCGACGAAAAACGCGAAGTCGCAAAAGCGGTTGTCGCGCTGGCTTCGCATTTTGCATCAAGAACGGGCGGGATGACCGCCGACTTGTGGACGAGTCTGCCGGCGGTTTTGGAGAAAATTTCCGCGCCGAACGCCGTTCGCCTGATGGGAAAAGCAACGGATTTTCTCGAATACGGCGGCAGCGTGACGCTCCATTTTGTTTCCTCCGGCGGCGAAGTTTTGCAGAAAGCCGACGCGGTTTTTGATGATTGGTGCAATGTTTTGCAGCGCATCGCGCGACACGGAAACGCCGTCTTGATTGCCTTTCTGCGCGCGACGCCGAAGTTTTTCGCGCAGATTGCGAGCTTGAAAAAATCGGTCGGGAGCGTCGCGACTATCAGAAAAGTTTTGCAGCTGACGGCCGAAGTCGCCGAAAAAGACGCCGAAAGCGCGCTCGCGGCTTTTCGTTCGAGCGCGCAGGCTTTGAAAAAAGTCTCGCTCGCGCAGTTTGAAGATTGGGTCGAGACGGGTTTAATCGAAAAACAAAACGATTCGGCAAAAGCGCGCCGCAGTTATTTTGCGCTCGAAACGCGCCAGTCAAACCAGCTTTTGCAGGAGTCGCAGGAAGGGCTGCCGCTCGAACACGTCCAGACCGTTTTGCGGATTTACGTCGAAGGTCTGACCGGAAAAGAAGTCGAAATCGCGCCGGTTTCGGCGATGCCGCAGGAATCGCGCATCGGCGACGGCAAAACGATTTATCTGCCTTCTAACGTTTCCGAATTTGATTCGGACGAGATGGATTTTCGGCTTTACAAAGTTTTGGCGGCGCACGGCGCGGGACAAATCGAGTTCGGAACTTTCGAGCGCGACACAAAGGAATTAAAAGCCGCTTACACGGAATTATCCGAGCTTTACGAAGCAACCGCCGAGCAGACGGACGCATTTTCGCTGGCGGGCTACATCGAAGACGTGCAGACGGGCGAGAGCGCGCTCCCGGAAGAAGAAATCAAAGCGGAAACGAAACGGCGGCGCAAAAATCTGCCGAAGGATTCGGATTACCGCGCCGTTTTGCAGACATTTCCCGAGCCTCGCTTGGCAAAAAAAATCTTCGGCACAATGGAAAACGCGCGCATCGACGCTTCGCTGCGACGAACTTATCGCGGTTTGCGGAAAGATTTGAACCTGATGCAGACTTTTTTGCGCGAGCGCCGTCCTTATATTTTCGATTTGCCGATGACGCAGGTGCCGTTCGAGCTTTTGTTTCAAATCACGCTCTGCGGCGGCGCGACCGACGACGCGCGGCAGTTTTACGGGCAAATCGTTTCGGAAATCGAAACGATTGTGGAAAATTATCTGCGGAAAATTCACCACACGGAGCCGCAGAAAAAATTAAAACAGGATGCGCCGGACATTCAAGATAAAAATTCGCAATTTCCGACCGTCGCCGATTCTCTGATGGCGACGAGCCGCGTTTACACGCTTTTTCAGAACATCACGCTTGAACAGACGCAGGAGGAAGATTCAAACGAAAATCAGGACAAGGGCGATTATGCGTATGAAGACAAAAATGCGGGCGAAGCCGTCTCAGAATCCGAGGTCAAGCGCGAGCAAAAGCCGAAAAAGCTACAGGACATAAAGGATTTGTTCAACGCCTGGAACAATCTGGACGAAGACAGCGAGCCGGACAATTTGCAGGGCGCCGAAGCATGGACGCAGCACGAGATGCCCGAACAGCAGCTGGAAGCGGGCGATTTGGCCTTCAGCTACGACGAATGGGACAGAGAGCTTTCCGACTGGCGAACGGGCTGGTGTCGCGTCATCGAGAAAAAAGTGCGGCAGGGCGACAGGAATTTCGTCGAACTGGCGCGCTCGCGCTATCGCGGCGTGATTTCTTCGATTCGGCATCAGTTTCAATTGATGAAGCCGGAAAATCTGACGCGCATCAACCGCGAATTAGACGGCGAAGATTACGATTTGAACGCGCTCGTCGATTACGTCATCGACCGCCGCGCCGACGGGCGGCAATCGGAAAACATCTATACCAAACGGCTGCGCCGCCAGCGCGACGTTGCCGTGTCGATACTGCTCGACCAATCTTCTTCGACGGCGCGGACGATTACCAGAAATCCTTTGCAGCCATACACGCATCCGGGCCGCCGCATTATCGAAATCGAAAAAGAAGGCCTCGTGCTGATGAGCGAAGCGCTCGAAGCCGTCGGCGACGTCTACTCAATAAACGGCTTTACGTCGGAAGGCCGGCGCAACGTAAAATTTTACGTCGTCAAGGATTTTAACGAAAAATATTCGGAAGACGTAGAGCGCCGAATCGGCGGCATCACGTTTCAAAACAACACGCGTCTCGGCGCGGCGATTCGCCACGCCTCGGCCAAGCTTCTGCGGCAGGAATCGCGTACAAAGCTCTTGATAATCTTGACCGACGGACGGCCTTACGACCACGATTACGGCGACGCGCGCTACGCCCGCGAAGACGTGCGCGAAGCTCTGACCGAAGCGAAAACAAACGGCGTGACGCCTTTCTGCATCACAATTGACCGCGAATCCGAATATGAATTAAAAGATTTATACGGCGACGTCGGCTACACGATTATCGACGACGTTTTATCTTTGCCCGAAAGAATGCCGAATATTTATCGTCGATTGACGAGTTAGTTTTGACCTTTGATTCGAGCGTTTTTTATGACGGCGGCGAAGCGAAAAATGAATTGAACAAAACGAGCGACGATTGTTTTTTTAATCTTCGACGTGCCGAAAATTGAGAAAATCTATTTTTTCAAGACGCGCAGAATTTCGGCCACGCTCCACGCCTGCGCAATGCAGCCGCGCGGCGCGTGCGGAGCGTCAGCGTCGAAAATCTCGGAGATTTGTCCGATTCCGGCTTCCGTCAGATGATTTCTGAAGCCGGAGAGAATTTCTTCGACGCGCTTTTCCGTTTTGTTTCCGTTCGAATAAACCTTTCGGTAAGCATCGACAAATGCGCCGATGAGCCACGCCCAGACGGTTCCCTGATGATAGGCGGAATCTCTTTCGAAAGGCGAGCCGATGTAAATCGGTCGATAATTTGCGTCTTTCGGCGAGAGCGAGCGCAGGCCGACGGGCGTCAATAATTCCTTTTCGACTTTTTCGACGACCTTCTGCGCGCGCCCGATTGACAGCATCGAGTGCGGCAGGCTGGCGGCGAAAATCTGGTTCGGGCGAACGGAGGCGTCGCGGTTTCCGTTTTCGACGACGTCGAAAAGACACTGTTCCGCTTCGTTCCAGAAAACCTGGTTGAAGGTTTCTTTTGCCGCCGTCGCCATCGATTCGTATTTTGCCTTGTCGTCCGCATCGCCGAATTTTCCGGCAAAATCCGCCATAATTTTCAAAGCGTTATACCAAAGGGCTTGAATCTCGACGGGTTTTCCGACGCGCGGCGTAACGATGAAATCGCCGATTTTCGCGTCCATCCACGTCAACTGCGTCTCGTCTTTGACGCCCGCGCAGAGCAGTCCGTCCGTATCGACGTGAATGTTGTAACGCGTTCCCTGCAAATGCCAGAGAATGACGTTGATGAGCTTTTCGTATAGATTTTCCTGAACAAAATCGTAATCTCCGGTTTTCTCGACGTAGGCACGAATCGCTTCAAAATACCAGAGCGTCGCGTCGACCGTGTTGTATTCGGCCACGTCGCCCGCGTCGGGAAAGCGATTCGGGAGCATTCCTTCGCTCAGATGTTTGGAAAATTCGAGCAGAACGTTTCGCGCGATTTCGGCGCGATTGGTCGCCAGCGTCAAGCCGTTTAAGGCAATCATCGTGTCGCGCCCCCAGTCGGAAAACCAGTGATAACCGGCGATAACGGTTTGTCCCGCGCCGCGCGCAACGACGAATTGGTCGGCAGCTAAAACGAGCTGTTTTGTAAAATCGTCTTTTGCGCCGGCAATTTTTATCAAAGCGGTGCGACGCCTGATTTCTGCCTTTTCCAGCTTTCCGGCGTCGCTCGCATTTGCGTTTTCGGTCGAAACAATCACCGTCGCCGATTCGGACAAATCAAATTTTAAGGCAAACGGCTGAAACAAATCTTCGCGGAAATCAAACCCGCGTTCGAGTTCAATCGCGTATTCGAAATTGCGATACCAGAAGCCCGTTTTCTCGACATTTCCGCCGCTGTGCGCAAAATACAATGAGGGAAATTCGCTGTACGGCTGAATTAAAACTATATTTTCCGACGCCTCAAACGCCGGATTTAGTTCGCTGTTTTCGTGCTGCAAAGCGTGATAATCGACAAACGATACGAGAGGTTTTAGTTCAATTTCGATTTTTTGTTTTTGGCTGTCATCTGACCGCTGACCGCTGACCACCGACCATCGACAAACAATCGTATTCGCGCCGTAAACCATAAAAATCTTCTTTTCGATTTCGATTTCACCGACTTCAAAAGTCCAGACGGGAAACGGGTCGAGACGAAAATTTTTTAAATATTTATGGCCTTCGGGATATATTTTGTTCGGAAATTGGTTGGCGGAAAGCTCAAACGTTTGGCCGTCGATAATCAAAGTTTCTTCAAATTTTGAAAGCATCGTCACGCGTCCGAGCGGCGGGCGCGTGGCGGCGGTTAAAAGCGCGTGGTAGCGGCGCGTGTTTGCGCCCGAAACGGTTGAAGAAGCAAAACCGCCGATGCCGTTGGTTTCGAGCCATTCTCTGGCAGAAGCATTTTGAAAATCAGTGCAGATTTTCGCGTCGAATCGAATCATCTTGTCCGGTGAATTCCTTTTATCCAGCAGAACTAAGTTTCGGGCTTCGAGTTCAAAGTTTCAAGTCGGAACAGCCTGAAATTTATTTTTAACCGAATAAACCTTCGGTGACGCCTTTCTGGTAAATGATAAAAAGACCGAGACCGATGCTGACCAGACCCGCCGCGCCCTGCAGAAAGTAATTTACGCGGTTGAATTTTTTCTCGGTCAGTTGAAACGGCAGGCCGACGAGAAAGCTCATCAGCATCATTCCGCCGATTGAGCCGACGCCGAAAACGATGATATAAAGCAAACCGACGGAGCGCGATTCGATAGTCGGAATAACGAGAAGCATAAGCGCCGCGCTGCCCGCCAGACCGTGAACCATACCGATGATGAGCGCGCGCGGGCTGAAGCGCAATCCGTGATGCGTGTGCGGGTCGTCCGACGCGGTTTCGTGGATGTGCGGGTGAACGTGTTTATGCGCGCCGTGCTCGTGCTCGTGAAAATGCAGATGGCCGCCTTTTATCAATTTACGCAAAACGTTCAGGCCGAGCAGAAAAAGCATGATGCCGACGCAGAATTCGAGCGCTTTTTCGGTTTGCTCGCTGATTTGAAAATTTAAGATAAGGACGAAAACTCCCGCGATAAAAAGCGAAATCGTGTGTCCCAAACCCCACAGGCCGCCGACGATGGCCGAGCCGAAAAGACTCCGGCGCTCGGACACGATTGTCCCGACTGCCGCCAGGTGGTCGGCTTCGGTGGCGTGGCGTAAACCGAGCAGAAAGCCGTAGCCCAAAATCGCAAAAGTGGTCGTCGCAGAAAATGCAAACAAAATTTCGCTCATAAATTTATCCGAGTGAGTTATAGCAGATTACCGCACCGACGCAGGCAATGACAAATGCGCTGACCGCCGGAACGGTTTTGACGATTCTGTTTTCCGAAAGCCGCGAGTGGCCGAAAACCTTGCCGAC